>NZ_JACJLR010000041.1 GCF_016902345.1 Mediterraneibacter glycyrrhizinilyticus
GTTGAAGATGGTAAAGCGTACCATGTATGGCCGCTGTAATAAAGATTTATTAGCCGCAAAGTTAATGTACAGGGGATGTTAGATTTACGGATATTTGCGGAAGAACCCAGTTTATCTGAAATATACACGGATATTTGCGGAAGAACCCTAATTCACCGTTATTTACATGTACAACATCACATCTCAGCCGATCATCGAATTCCTGATTCTTAGATCGTTGCCTGCTGCTCACCGCGTAGAGGTGTGTGATTATTAGAGCAGCGTAGGGAGCTTCCGCTCCCAGTATATCACAATTTCATCCAGTTTTACAGACGCTTTCTTACCGTCATCACCGCATAGTACATCAACCCGCCTAGCACTCCGCCGACTGTGTTATAGAAAATGTCTGACAGCTGGAACGTTCCTAGCCGTAGCAATAACTGCAGCATCTCAATGCTTATCGAAAAAATAAACGCTATCTTTCCGCTATACCACAGTATCTTCTTCCAGCCGTTTCCTACCTTTTCTTCGAATGTCCACATCACTACTGCTGAAAACGGCACCATCATGATTACGTTCTCGATGCACTCGGTTGTAAGTTTCTGCTCGCCGTTCACGGTATCCCAGATTCCCCAGCCACCCATAACGTCGGATAACGGGTTCATCCACAGGTTCCGGTTTAACAGGGTTCGGAACAAAATAAGTGAGGTCACAAAAGCTAAGAAAAACAACCTCCGGAAGAACACGCTCTCTTTGAACTTCTGATACCAGGTCACTATGGCATTCTTCCAGCCTTTGCCTGCATGTATTGGCTCATAAGCATAAAGATAGAAAAACATGGTCAAAAAGGAAAGAAGAAGCGAAAAGCCAAACGGCTCATATAGTGCATTCTGCGGATCCCAGCGGACTCCGATGCGTTTCAGAGCGGACGCTGTGCGGAGCATAACGGACACCCTGAAACGCCAATTATAGTCAGTTAGTTTCTGGGCTGGATCACTACGGTATAGTGTTTCGTTGCCCGTTTCAGTATCGCATTGGCTGATACTTCATCATTGAGGATCATCGAAGCCCAGCTGTTTGGTTCTCTTTGAGAGCACACAATCGTGCACCTTGACAGTTCACTGCGTTTTTCCATGACTTCAAAGAGGACTTTGATCTCGCGCTCATCCGTTATCGTGTGAAGCAGGAAATCATCCAGGATCAGCAGATCCAGCTTCAGGTAAAAGCGTATCTTCTTCTGATATTTTGAGTAATCAGCCTGTTTCAGAGCGACCATGGTTTCAAGGAATTCTTCACAATGATGATACATAGCTCTGTAATTCAGACAGGCCTGTATTCCCAATGCTTTGGCCAGATATGATTTTCCGCTGTCAGACGGTCCAAGAATGCAAACGTTCAAACCTTCTCGGATAAAATCCAGCGATGACAGTGTAGCGTTGATATCGGAAGGCAGATAAACCCGCTCCACAGAATCTTTACACTTATCCAGCGATTGAGGACCTCCGGAAAGATGGGCACGTTTCAGCCTGTTCTGGAATCTTTGTGATGTTTTATTCTGGTATTCCGGTCCGATCACCTGTTCAAGCAGCGATACGGCATCCAGTTCATCAAATGTTTCTGAATGATACAGTGCGTCAAGTGATGCTGCCATGTATCCAAGTTTCAGTTCATTGAGTTCATCTACAAGTTCATTGATCCGATCAAGCTTTTTCATCACGCACCTCCCCGGCAAGTTTACTGCTCTTGGAGAGAAGCCGTTCAATGTCTCCGGCATGCGGGCTCATGACAAACGCCCCTTTATTACGTTCTTCGTTGAGCTTCGTATTGAAACCGGCACTTCCGATCTCCTCAGCGACAGCGGCAATTGAATTCTTAATAAAAGAGTACGAGATATGATTCGTATCAATTGCCAGTTTGCAGCAGTCCTCCAGGGCAAGCTTGCTATACTTCTTTGTATAGTTGAGGATACCGATACACAGGCGATATGTCTGAACCTCATGCTCACGGCTTCGCAGTATGTGTTCTATGACTTTGACCGTATTCGGGCCTACTGTCATTGCTTTCCTGGTAAAGTAAGTAGCATTCCACTCTGACATCTGTTTATAACTTTCAGGCAAATGCGCTGGGTCTGTCAGCCATTCTCCCCTGCGGGAAGCCCTTCGCCAACTGACGATAAGCTCCCCTTTCATGGAATAGATGTTGACTGTTGTCGCAGAAGCAGCGATCATAACGCTCTTATGCAGATATGCTTTATCTACACTGTAATAAGCATTATCGAAGCGTACATGGAAATCAGCAGATACCTTTGCAGTCCGCCTCTCCATGTATTCGTAAGGAACAGCCGGAAGAGGAAGCAGTTCCTGCCGCTCCTCCATCCACTGGTCGTATCTGCTATAGTTTTTCTTTTTGAAGTTTTCATGGTTCAAAGCATCCAGTTTTGACCAGAAATCCCTGTTGAACTGTTCCAGTGAGAAGTAACGGTTTTCTTCTAAATCGTGAAAGAACCCCTTCTCAAGGATGCCTACAGCATTTTCAACGCTGCTTTTCCATTTAGGTTTGCGTACCTTGGCGGGTAATATAACGGTATGGTTATGATCAGCCCATGCTGCATAATCCTTATTCAGATCAGGATCGATCCAATCATTGTTGGCAGTAACGGCCTGTTTGCAGTTATCGCATACGACAATGGTCGGAACACCGCCAAAATAGTCCAGTGCATGGTTGTTGACCTCAATCCACTGGGGTTCACAGGTGGAGATCATCCCTTCTGCATAGATATACTGCGAATAGGGCAGAACTGCTACAAACACAACAATGGTCGTGATCTCGCCAGTAAGTTTGTCGATCAGCTCAAAAGTTTTGCCTGCAAAGTCAACTTCCATCTTCTGAGCGATCACCGCCTGGATATGCAGTGTCTCGTAGTTCTCGTTGCACCAGCGGGCATACAGTTCGCAAAACTGTCGGTATTGATAAGGTTTGACCTCTCTGGCTGTACAATCCTTTTGGTAACGGCTCCACAGATAGACGAGTGTCATGTTCTTACGCTCATTCATCTGTCTAAAGATTGCGGCGAAATCAGGCTGTTCATAGCCGGCATTTCGTCTGTTGGTACCTGGCTCATGGCCGTATACCAGTTCGTAGATCGCATAGTTCGTGATCCCTTCCGGAAGCGGATACGACAGCTTTTCGCACCTTTCAAAAGCGCGGATGAAGTCGTTGATTCCAGATTTACTTGCACTGAACTCTTCAGCCAGTTCCTTGTAGCTCAGGCCCAGTGCATACCGTTTGATAATGATGCTCTTGTAATCTAACATAAGACATCCTCCTTAAATGATTCGTACCATTTTTCAATGGCCTCAATCATTATAAGGTATCTGCAGATTTCAATAGCTACAGGTTAAGTCCGCTCGCTCCGCATCACGTCCGTTTTGCTCCGCAAAACCGTCTGTTGGAGCCCGCTGATTGCATATAGCGCAGTCAGGATGTTTGTGATGATCTTTCCGAGTAAATCAATCGTTTCTTTCATCGTTGTTTACAGATCACTGAACAGGTCAGCCTTGTACACACCGTTCTCCAGCATCTTCTTGAAACTGTTCTTTACAGCTGCGACATCCTCATGGTAGGTCATGCCGTACCAGGTGTCGTTGGTTTTCAGGACCTTCACAGACATCTTGCCCTGCTCCAGTAATTCACCGATGAAGATTGGAATCAAATACTCCGCTTTCAGAGGATTGCCCGGAACCTCTTTCTCGAAAAATTCTTTGAAGCCTTCCTCCAGCACATCCAGGAACTCTGGAGTCAGGCCCCACATATTCATGGATACCAGAGAATTCACATCCACAGCCACGCCGTCTGCCCCTGCTCCAGTTGCGTTCTTTACAATGTTCTTAGTTTCAACAACCTCCGTCAGATTGTTCTGATCATCCATCTTGCAGATTCCACGGGTCACACCGCCATTATCAGACAGCGTGTTCTTCAGCACAAAGCCTGCCATGCAGGACTGACCGCCATTCACTAAATACTCATGAACCGCCTTGAATCCCTCCTTGCCATAGTAATCATCTGCATTAATCACAATGAACGGAGTCTCGATGACCTTCTTCGCTGCAAGCACAGCCTGTCCGGTTCCCCACGGTTTTGTACGGCCTTCCGGCAGAGTTCCCGGAATGTCGTTGATATCCTGGAAAGCATAGTCCACAGTTACATCATGAGAAGCACAAATAGAGGCAATACGGTCTCCGATGACTTCTTTGAACTCCTTCTCGATATCCTTGCGGATGATAAATACTACATGGTTGAAGCCAGCTTCAATCGCATCATGGATGGAATAATCCATGATGATGTGATTAGAAGCATCCACTGGCTCCAACTGTTTAATTCCCGTTCCGAAGCGGCTACCGATACCAGCAGCCATAATAAGTAATGTTGTTTTCATAACTCTCTCCTTTACTGTGCAAGCTCCACCTTTAACGAACACAATTTTTGATGCGCACTATTAAAATTATAATATCACATGTATTATGATTATTCCGGTGCTCTCTGAGCCACCTGTCCGGACTTTGATAGCCACCATTCCGGGAAATGAGAGCCAGTTAAATTTTCTGATTTTGGGTAATTAATAATATTCGTCAGAACAGTACTTGTAAAGGCTGTTAATGCACCGCTAAAGCGGCTTCGGCCTTGACAAGTACTGTCCTGCCAAATAAGTAGTAATTAAGCAAAATCATAATGGCTCTATGCCACTGGAGCATTGGCTCTAAGATGACCGGACAGGCGGCTCTGCCGCATCGTATTATTCATATTACTTTCTCTTAGTAATATCTGATTTTACTATAAAATGAATTTTACCTATTTTCCCCTTGAATAGCTCAGCTACTATTTTAAAAACTTCATCTTTACTAAAAAACAAATATAAAAGCGTAAATAAGCAGAAAAATATTCCTCCGCAACATATTTGAACAATAAGTGTCAGTATGTGATTTCCCATGATCTCACCAATTTTATGAACTAAAAACATCATTACTGCTCCAGAACAGATAACAGGAATATATTTTGCGATATATTTTAGGATGTTCAATTCTTTTCTAATTGCTATAACCTGGAATATCATTACACTAAATTCTGCCACAACAGTTCCTATTGCTGCTCCGTTAGATTGAAATCTAGGAATCAACGCATAGTTTATAACAAAGTTCAGCACAGCTCCAACTAAGGTGGATGTAATATAGATTTTATCATATTTATTCGGTATGAGGAATTGAGTTCGAACCACATTTGCCCAGGCAATAAAAAACACGCTAATTGATAGTAGCATTATAATTGAAGAACACTCTGAAAAAGCCTCTCCCAAATAAACGGGTGCCAGAACAGATGCAATTCCCATTAATCCAAAAGCTATAGCCGAACATAAGATTGTCACTATTTTAATGGAAATTCGAATATATTGCTCGGTTTTTTCTTTCTCCCCTTTCGCTATAATATTTGACATTCTAGGTAGCATCACAGTTCCCAAGGCCGTAATAACTCCCATAGGAATATTTATAATTTTCTCGGCATTTTGATAAAAACCAACTTGGGTATATGTAGACATATTACCCAGCATAATCTTATCCATAACCTTATATATACTATATGCCAGTACTGGAATGAACAAAATCAGAATTGGCTTAATAATTCCTACAACAATTTGTAAAGGCACTTTTACAAGTTCAACTTCTTTTTTTACATAAAACCACAAATAGATTTGGCTTAGCAAAGTACCCATAGACATTATCAGCGTATATAACCACAAATCCTCCGGTTTATGAACAAAAACAAACATACAAAGTATTGTAAGAATCTTAATTATTATATTACGACTGACTGTTATTTTAAATTTTTCCAATCCAAAAAAAAGCCAACTAATATCAAATAATCCAGATATTACATACAGCAGTTGAATGAATGCTATAAGTTTATTACTTTTAGCGAAAAAAACAATATATATTATATAGGACAATATCGCTATACTGAAGGTGCATACCTGTAGCAGGTATATACTGCTAAAAACCGTGTTTAATGACTTTTTATCATCTCGTGAAGCCGCCACACTTCTATTTCCATAATTAGAAATACCAAGCATCGCGATCATAAGAAAATAATATGCGATAGAATTAGTATATGAATAAATACCAACCGCTTCCGCACCTAATGTTCTTGCAATATATGGAGCCGTAATTAACGGCAAAATAATAACAAGAATTTGATATATAATATTGTAAATAAAATTCTTTTTGACAGATTCCACTTCACTACCTCACCTTATTGGGTCTATAGCCTCTTCTATATTTCGTCTATGATATGCTATACACAAAATCAAAAGCAAATAATTCTGTGCATATACCTCTGTTATACAGCAAACCAAATAGCCACAAATACATGAAAGAACTATTTTGGGGATACTTTTCTCAACATTCACTAAGCAATCTTTTAAAGATATGCGAAAAATATTTATATAAAATGCCAATCCAATGATTCCAGATTGTAGTAACAATTGTAAAAAGAAACAATGAGCATTCCTGTCAACAATAATCGTCTCTAATGTGCCGATCCCGTACCCAAATATCGGACTACCTGCTATGCGTACTAAAGCTCTATCCCATATCACGGTTCTGTTTGACAAATTCAGTGATTTCCCAAGAATATCTTCAATAAGAAAACTAAATAAATACTGAATTCTAAACAGGACAATACCTATTCCAACAACTAATACCCCAAACAAAAACCACTTGGGCAGTTTATCGTATTTTTTTGCTTTCGATACAATATATACCATAATCATAATAGTACTTCCGACTATTGCCGTAGCAGATGACATGTAGTAGATATTGCCTAGCAAGACTACACTATAAAGCATCGCAAACTTTATATTCTGCATTTCAACCTGAAAGAATAGTGTTAATAGTGCTAGTAGAAACATCGGAGTAATCTGATTGCCTAATCCTAAAAACATATATGTTGCTTTTGAGCCATATATTGAGGTTGTTTCCCATAAACCACTTGGGAAAAAAATTGCAGCTATAAAGTTAATTAAAAACATAATAAACAATATAAATGTAAGCGCATTCAAGTAAATCCTAATGTCCATTTGAGTTGCTGAATACTCCAGAATAAAGATTAAAGCAGTTATTACAACAACCTCTTTCAGATAACCGACCAAATCACCATCATTTATAATTAACGAAAATAACCACGTAAAGAAATATAAAAACAGCGCAAAATCAAATTTTGTTATAACATGTTTTTTTAGTTTATAGCCCGCATAATATAAGAACACTAATAATTTTGCTCCAAGAAGTAATGTGGAAAAAGAATTATTGGTAATCGCATATACTGTTTGTGATAGCAAAAATGGCAATAAGCAAACCACATATTTTATATATTTTACACTAATTTTCATTTGTCTCCTTTTTACCAACAATTTCTTTTTCAATAAAATTGATTGATTTCACTACATATGGCTTTAAATATTTTTCATCATATTGAGGTTTCACTAACAAGTCTTTGGTCATTGCCTCCTCTTTGTCAATATATCTTTCTGTGAGTCCCAACTGGTTCAGCAAACAAGCTGCTCGATCATCATTTCCTTTAGCCTTATGTATATTAATATACCAAAAGTTTTTCTGATATATATATGAAAAAACACTTCCATGAAACGATGAGGTTATGACCATTGAAGCATTTGACACAAGCGACAAAAAAGTTCCTGGTCCACCGACTGGTGCCAATTTGATACCTTTTCTTCGCAAGTTTCGCCTTACCCACTCTTTTGCATTCATTACATACACCGGCATATTATATTTCTCGCTTAATGCCTGCAGGAGATCTGCTTGTTCTTTCTTGTACGTCATTGCATACCAAAATATATACGGTTCTTCAACCTTCCAATCATCTGTTACTTTTAGCCATTCATTTTTTTCTATTAACAAGGTTGGATCCACACAAAGTTCAACATCCCGTTCTACCAACTCCTCAATCCATTTTTTTGCATTATTTTCGCGAACAGATATTGCTGAGAAGTCCTTTATGCAATTTTTGTATTCAACTTTATTGGGTTCTTTATTGGGATTCGAAGCTCCAAGACTAACAGCATAAGCGACTTTTTTTATGTTTTTAAATGGAAGCATATACGTCAGATCAAAATCCATCGCATTAATATTCCATACTTGATCGCTTCCTGCTATAAGACAATCATATTTGTGTATAATTTTTTTTATATCTTCTGCCTTTAATACTTTTTCACTCAACACAAAGTTTTTTTTAAATTCGTGATATCCTTTTTCGCTTTGAGCAATTTTTCTATAACTAGGTAAATAAAGCAGATTTCTTATCAAATCTTTAGGGTTTTTCGGCATGCAAAAAATTGAATACATTCTTCTTTGAGTTTCATTTGAATAGTCTATAATTTCGCTTTCCACACCATATCTTGTTTTTAAGAAAGATTGTAACGCATATGCTTGTAGCATCGATCCACTATTATTTGCTGCGTGAAAAGTGATTATTCCTATTTTATTCATTTTGTTTCCCCCTTTCGCAAATCAAGGACTTTATTTCTAAGTAGAAACATAGCGATAATTAATCCATATTTTTCGTTCTTTAGCATTGAAATCAGTATTCTTCGGTTTCTGCTGATATCTTTTATAGATGTTTCATTTATAATCGTTTTATATGGTTCTTTATTAACCATATTGTACAGTGCCTTTTTTTTCTCTAAGAATTTCATTTTATTCTCTTTATGACATATATTTTGACCGCAAGCAATCCAAATACCATTTATCGCCATATAGTTAATTCTTCGTTTCACAAAAATATTTGTATTATTTCCTAATATTCCAACTATTTCATGAAAAAAATTCTCTTCGTTAAGTAAACTATTCTTTTGGTATTTATGCGTTGCAGATGTCATTACAGGTCTGTAATTATATATCATTTTATTAATAATATAAAATTCCTTTACCGTCGTAACAACATCCAAATTAAAAAGCAAATCTTCGCCGTGAAATAATGTTGTTTTAAACTTAATATTATTTTCAATGAGCATCTTTCTTCTATAAGCCTTTGCCCATACTGCATTCATTTTAAAGCCAACTGAATCCTCCCCTCCAAGTATTTCTAATAAAGCCTCATCTCCTATTATTCTTCTTTTCTCCCAGGTTTGCTCAGAGTTAGTCCCAAATGCTACAAAGTCCACGGTCGAACCTATTTCCTGTAACTCATCGCTCACATTTTCTAACATTAAATCATCCACATCAACAAACAGAATCCATTCTCCCTTTGCCTTCTGCATGCCCAAATTTCTTGCAGCACTTACTCCGGAATTTTGTTGATGGATAAGATGGATTCTAGTATCATCCTTAGAGAATAGTTGACATATATCCAGTGACCGATCGGAAGATCCATCATCCACAACTATAATTTCATCTTCGTTATTCAAATGCTTTTGAATACTCTCGATACAATCTTTTACATACCTTTCGCCGTTATAGACCGGGACTATTACACTTATCACGCCAATTCTCCTTATCCAAACAGTTTGATTATAACAAATATCATCCGATATTTTAAATCGAACAAATTATCCGTGGTAAAACTCCAGTTCTCATCTTTTATTCTTTTAATGAAATTTCTTTTGTAATCAATAAACTCTTTTTCCTTTACTGTCATCTTCCACAATGATAAGCAATGTCTTATATACTGATGCTTATAACATATATACACTTTTTCATTATTTCTAATAAATGCTTTGCTTAATAAATAGTCATACGCCTTAATTACTGAAGCTCTCTTTCTATTAAAAATATTAGCACTTGCACTTATACCTCTATGTTCATAATTATATAAAGGCTCAAGCAGAAAGCGTGTATTCAAATTATTCTTTTCAATAAAGTCTATGCAAAAACACAAATCTTCACACATGTAAATATCTTCTCTAAACCCTATGTTATTTTCTATAATAATACTTCTTTTAAACGCCTTATTCCATACGAAACCTCTAAAGGAGTTTATGCCAGAGATCAGCATTGCTGTCGATTCTTTATCACATACATCCGGTATTTGAAATTCAATTTTGTTTACTCTACCGTTATCTCGAAAGTTATAAACTATCAATCCAGTATTTACAGCATACTGATCCAAATTTTCAAGTAATTTCTTATCTATATAATCATCTGCATCCACAAAAAGAATATATTCACCCCTTGCTTTTTGAATTCCTTCATTTCTTGCAGATGAGACACCTTTATTTTTTCGATTTATTAAATTAATTCTTTCATCTTTTAAGCTAAGTTCTTGAAGCAAAGTCAAACTATTGTCTGTTGAACCATCGTTTATTACTATAACTTCAAAATCTTTATATGTCTGATTTACTATGCTTTTTATGCAACGTTCTAGATATTTTTCTGCATTATATACAGGCACTATTACACTAAATTTCATGTTGTTATTGCATGATAAGTGAAAAATCAGGCATCATGCATTTCCTTTCTATAAATATCACAGCTTGATATATCAAATATTTAAGCATCAATTCTGTCTTACCTAAGTTTCTAAAACATCATTAGTGAATCTACAATCGAAGCGGTCTTTATTCATTCTCATCTCTAATGATGTCTTGACCACCTATGAGAAATGCACTCACTAATATTTATCCGTTAAACTTTTTATAGTAGTAAATCCTTTTCGCACTTTCTATAATGCGATCTTTAAACGACACCGTCATAAATTTTGAACAGTGACACTTTATATTTTCATCCTCAATACTATCAAAGAAGACATCTCGTTTTTCATTCCATTTAACCGAATTCTCCACCATTACGCCATCAAGTTCGACAGCCTTTAAAGTGTCTACCGGATGTTTTTCTATGGTCTTTAGTTCGTCGAGCAACTTTCTTCCTTTCGGGCTCTGTATAATAATATTGGTATATCCTTTGTCATCATCCTGTAAATCAGCCAACTCTGAGGCATGCCAACTATCATACAATGTCAAATCTGACATATGCTGAATATGTTTAAACTGACATCTATAACACGATGGGCGAGAACACAAATCTTCAAAAAATGCCCTAAGATAGTAGTTGGTTCTTGCCGAACCATAATATACTTTTCCATTTTCAAATGAAACTTTCATAGTTCCACTATGATAACCATATGTTTTATTTCTAAATCTCACATCCACAATTTTGCTTTTATATTTTTTCTCCAAGTATTCCGTAAATCGCTTCCAAAACAACGGTGATGGATTTCCACGACATATCACATCAACACAAATCAAATTTGAATAATCTTTTCTCAAAAAGCACTTCAATCCAGCTACTTGGCAAGGTGTCCCTGAAAAACACACTTTCCTTCCGCTCTGCAAATCAGCTTTTACTTGCGGATATATTCCTCGAATTTCACTTTTTACATATTTTGAACACGGAATCTTTGACAGTCTACGATCTTCCAAAGAATCTACTCGTATATGCTTTACTGTGTTGTCCCCATCGACGATTACACCATATACTGTGCCATGTTCGGCTAAAACACATTCAATAACAGATGTAAAAATGCTTCCTGATGTCCCAATAGAAAGAATTTTTTCCCTCTTATCTCTTGCAACCACTGTTTCTGGAATCGTATTAGTACAGATATTTTTCTTATCCTGTGGGCAGACCTGTTCGCATATATTACAATGAACACAACGATTCAAATCAATGACAGGATATATAAATCCCTCTTTGTCAGATTCCATTGCAATACACTTTTTCGGACAACTGCTCGCACACGCAGTACAACCACAACAATCTTTTTTATCCTTAATTTCAATCATGAAGCTTCTCCGTTTCAATTTTTACCACTACGGAGAAGCACGAGATTTACTTTCTAAAGATACTTCTAATTGACTGATATACACCCGTCTTATACAGCACCACTTTGCTTTTTTCGATCAACTGATCTTTCCAAGTAATAGGAATAAACTGTTGAATCTGTTCCGGCAAAGTCCTTCCATCAATCCCCTTATAAAACTCCTGTCTTTTACTGTGTGGGATTGCTGATTTTTTAACCATAATGCCATCAAGTTCCACAGCCTTTTCCGTATCTGCCGGATATAGCTCATATCGATCTTGAATTTGATTCAATATCTTTTTGCCTTTTTCCGACTGTACAATTACATTTGTATATCCCTTGTCGTCATCTTGAAGATTTTCAACCAACTGAGTAGCGTGCCAGCAATCATAAATCGTGTAATCACTACATCGATTTATCATTTTAAATCTGCATTGATAACAACTGGGTCTTGATGCAATCTCTCTAAAAAAGCTTTTCAGCATATAGTCGACTCTGGCACTTCCAAAATACGTTTTACCATTTGAAAAGCGTATTTTCATTGTGCCGCTGTGATACCCATATGTTTTATTTCTGAAAGAAATTTCTCTTATCTCCGAATGATATTGATTTTTTTGATAATCGAGATACTTGCTCCAGAGTTTCGGAGATGGCACACCATGGCACACCAAATCAACCGTTATCAATTCTTCATAGTCCTTACGAAGAAACGACTTCAGTCCACTCACTTGGCATGTTGTTCCAATAAAGCACACCATTTTCTTCTGTTCCAAGTAGCCCTTTATTTTCTTGTAACAATCAGTTAAGCCGCTTTGAACATATTTAGACCCACGAATATTGTCGAGTCTGTACCCCCCCCATTAGAATTCACAAAAATATGCTTTACTGTAAAATCCATATCATATGCTGCTGCGCAAACCATACCATTTTGTTCTAAAACATATTCTGCTAAAGGGGTCACAAATCCTCCCGACGTGCTATTCATTAAAACATCATTTGCTTTTGTACGAAGCACATAAGACTCTACTTTTTTCGGTTTACTTTCTCTTTTTTGCTGGATTGGACATACTCTGTCACATAATCCACACTCAACACAGGAGTTCTTATCTACAGATGGATACAAGAATCCTTCTTCATCCGGCACCATTTCAATTGCCCCTTTCGGGCAAATATTAGCGCATGCCGTGCAGCCACAACATGCTGATTTATCTGTTATGTTTATCATAACCTTTTGTCACTCCAAATTTTCAAATGCTTTGTTTAGATAACTATTTGTTTCTTCCTCTAACGCTTCAAACTTCCCTACAATAGACTCATAATTGATTTCCTTGTTTAACTGCGTCGCAAGCGGAAGTGAACTATCATATCTCCTATCCTCCAACCCCAAATTGCTACACAAGCTGTCAATTCGTGAGTTTTTGGAGTGCCTGGATTGCTCAGAATATCTGTTAAAAGTCACAAAGTTCTTTCTATGTATAATTGAAAAGCATGAACCGTGAAACGAGTCTGTACAAATATATGCAGCACCTCTCAGCAGATTCAAAAAACGATCCGGACCAACATCATAAAGTGCTACATCGCCAAAGCCTTCATCTTCTGGCACATATTGATCCAGATGGCGCAAAGCTACAACTTTGCATCCAAGTTCTTTTGCCGCCCTATTTACAGCTGTGCGATATTCTGCCGTACTTCCCAAAAAATACGCAAAAATATATGGCTCATCCATTTCCTTTTTTATTGGAATCAGCTTTTCCCACTGCTCTTTATCAAAGTTAAAAACAGGGTCCAAAATCACCGGGGCGTCCAATCCTGTTAGTTCTTTTACTATTTCACTTCCACGGTTTTCTCTCATGCTGATATAGTCTAACCGTTTTAGAAAATCTGCTGTTCTTTTTTTCTGATACCATGGAATTTGACCAACACCAAAACTTGAAGCATACGAGATTTTCCTAATATAATTAGGAACAAACATCAAATTATAAAAATTTGTAGGCAATCCCGCTGGTGACCAAAGCTGATCACTTCCAGTTACAACTGCATCATATCGTTTTGCCCCTTCACACAGACCTTTATATCCACAAAACTCCGGAGATAATTTTGTAAAAGCTTTATTCTTAAATTGTTCAAAGGCCTTCATCCGAACTGCATCATTCTTTGCAAATTCCGGATGTTTTTTCATTCCCTGCCTTTTCAAAAAAGCTTCATATTTGTCATTCAGAAGTACTCCATTCAATAACCGTGGAACAAATCTTATCTTTTCCGTTATTGTGAGTTTCTTCTTATATCTTATTAATTCATAATCAATTCCACGAGATTCAAGCATTTTAACTGTTGCGAATGCTTGTAGCATTCCACCATAATTCTCATGAAAATACTTAATACACACACCTATCATTTAACTCTCTCCTGTTCATGCAGCAAATTCTTATAGATGTTTTTCATCTGCTGATGAGAAATATCCAGTCTAAATTCTTCTGCTTTTTCTACACATGCCTTCCGCATCGAAAACCTTGCTTCTTTATCACTAAGTAACTGGATTTTATCTGCAAAGGCATCCGCATCCCTAGGAGAGCACAGGTATCCAGTTTTGCCATCTATAACGTAGTCTTTAATTCCCTGTACGTTGCTCCCAACCACAGGCACTCCAGATGCCAAAGCCTCAATTCCAGCTAACCCAAGACCTTCACGTAATGACGGAAGAACTGCGATGTCTGCACATCTATTTATTTCTGGAATATCTTTTCTGAATCCCAAGAAGATTACTCTCACATTTTTTTCTTCTGCATATTTTTTCAGAAAATCATATGTTCCCGAATTACTCATAGCCTTCCCACAAATCAAAAATACATAGTGTTTGTCATTAATTTTTGACAAGGCTTCAATGATAACTTTATGGTTTTTTCGGGTAGACAATTCCCCAACTTCCAGAATTGCAATATCACTTTCTGAAAGCCCCAGTGACTCTCGATACCTATCTCTGTCTATTTGACATTCATGGTATCTTGACGTATCTACTCCAACGCCATTGATATGATAGACATTTTTACATGCCATCTTTTTCATTTGAGTATAATCTTCTTTATTAATTGTTATAATTCCATCCGTCATCCATGAACAAAACCACTCTACACCACCATAGACGATTTTTGTCTTTAATGAAGACCCCTTCGGAAAAGTTAATCCATGCGTAGTATAAACTACTACACATCCTTCTTTTCTCTTGCGTCTTGTAGCAATTCTAACAATTGCTCCCGGAATAGGCGTGTGGACATGAACAAAATCAAAATGATATCTATTCAGTAATTCTTTATACTGCTTATATGCTGTAAGACTTTCTTTGCTTACTGGAGATGTTGATGAAAAATCAATCTGATGAAACGTAACTCCAATAGATGCAAATCGCTCTTCAGGTACAAAAGTAGAAACTGAATTTCCGTTTGCTGCACAATGTACTTCATATCCCATTTCTTGCAACAGCTTCATATCCGGAATCAAAAATCCGTTTAGAAATCCACCTGTTGCCGCTACTATTAGTGCTCGTTTCATCTCTCTCTCCTTTTACTTTTCCATCTGCTGTGCGATATCGGCATCCACGATTTCCTCGCCGGTCTTATGCTTCAGCTGCTCTTTACTTGCTTCACTCAGACCGTTATTGATCACACAGTTCATATCGCAAGTGCTGCACTTATCCAATTCTTCTTTGGTAACCTTGCCATCACGGTAGTCACGGCAGATCTTCAGCTCATACATGCTGTACGGATGCTTGGTGAACAGAGCCTTGAACTTATGAACCAGAACCCAAGTAGCAGGCTTCCAGATGTACTTGTGCATAGCCGGAGAAACAGAACCAATCATCCAGCAGTCACGGTCGCAGCAGCGAACCTTTGCACGAACCTTCTCTGCCTCCGGGCTGTTCCACAGCTCATCCCAAGTCTGATTGTTCAGGTTGCCCATGACTTCTTTATCCTTGGTACCATTGCAAGGCATAACATCGCCATACGGATCGATGAAGAAGGTGTCAAAACTCATGTCGCAAGGCAGCAGACGCTTCTGTCCATAGATGTAGTTGATCAGACCATGGTTAAAGTAAGCGCGGAACCACTTCTTCGGGCTGTTGCTGCGGAGCAGTTCGTTGACCAGATTCTCGAAGTTCTTTGCGACCATCGGACGGTCATGGATGATGTTCTTTGCCTCAACAAAGTAGAAGCTGTTGTGCAGAGAAGCCGTTGCGAACTCCATGCCCATCTCATCAGAAATCTTGTAAAGAGGAACCAAGTCAGGAGCATTTTTATCCTGAACGGTCATGCCGAAACCAACATCCTTCATGCCCATTTCACGCAGTTTTTTCAGCGTGCCATAACCACGCTGGTAGCCGTTCTGCAGGCCGCGGATCTCGTTGTTGGTCTGCTCCAGACCCTCGATAGAGATACGAATACCGATCTGCGGGAACTCCTTGCACAGGTCTACGATACGATCGGTAAAGAAACCGTTCGTGGAAATAACGATACGGTCGGACTTCTTGTACAGTTCACGCACGATATCCTTCAGGTCAGTGCGAATAAACGGCTCGCCGCCAGTGATGTTTGTGAAGTACATTTTCGGCAGCTTCTTAATGGTTTCGATGCTAATCTCTTCTTCCGGTTTGGAAGGTGCTTTATAACGGTTGCACATAGAGCAACGAGCGTTGCAGCGATAAGTAACGATGACCGTACCATTTAACTTCTTTTCTTCAGACATGATTAACTCTCCTAACTCTCTCTTTTAAGAATGTTTCGATTTTATTTAAGAACCACTTGGCACATACTGAAAACACAACCGAGCCGCATATAACTGCGACTGCCGTGAAGATATATGCCAGCAGACCGTTTCCAAATAGATGAACGAGGTGCAGCTTCTCAAGCACACGATAAATCACCATGTGGCACAGGTAAATCTCGAAGCTGATACCACCGAGGAACTTGGCAACTGGATTGACCAGTACCCCCCCCCACTTTACAGCCGAGGGTATAGACCAGCGCTGCCACACAGAAGAACAGCATCGTGAGCGTATTGTCACCTAAAGCAAAATAAGCAACTGTGGCAACCAGCAGAATCGCGCCGACGCTAACTTTATATTTTGCTGCAAACTCAGCCAGTTCCTTCCGATAGAGGAAGATCAGGCCACCTGCGATGAAATAGACTGCATCGTAGACGATATTAGTCCTCCCTGCTTTGAAGTAATTAGTGCACAACCAGTTAAATACCAGCGCCACAACCGCCACACTCCACGCTCTTTTCTTATTTCCAATCAGGAAGCAGAAGAACGGGAACAGCATGTAGAACACAAAGATGACTGCCAGTGTCCAGCTCACACCAATGACCGAAATCTTGGCATTTGGCAGAAGTCCCTGACATAATGTCAAGTTTGCGAAAACCTCAAACAAGGATTCCTTGCTTGGTGAAATCACAAAGTCTAACGCACAAAGCAGTGCAAAGTACGGCCAGATCTTTATGTACCTTTTCTTGTAGAAATCCTCTATGCTGATCTTCTGGTCAACAATTTTCTGGTAATAGCCACAGCACATACCAAAACCGCTGACCATCATAAAAAGGAAAACGAGGTTTGTGAAAGATGGTATCAGCCGTTCAAACACAAATCCTCCTATCCCATATTCTCCATTTGCGAGGACGTGCATCAGTGCAATGCCAATGATGGCATATGCCTTCAAACCATCTATTCCCTCATATCTATCCGCTTTTGTAGCCACAAATTCTCTCCTCACATAACAATCTTACTGATACACCTTCATAATTTTCTCGTAATACTCATCAATGGTATCGAAGCAGATGTCCTTACAGTTCGCACTGTACTCCACACACAGCTTCTTATCACCCCAGAGCTTCTCGATCTTCTTCTTCAGATCTTCGGCATTGCCGCTCTCAAACAGCTCGCCGGTCTTGCCAACCTGAATCAGCTCCGGGATACCACCTATCTCAGCTCCCAGCACCGGCGTGCCGTACATCTGGGATTCCATCACGGAGAACGGGCAGTTCTCGTACCACTCAGAAGGATAAATGGAGAACCGTGCCTCACGGATCAGCTTCTCCAGTGCCTCACCTTTCTGGAAGCCAACGTTCTTGATGTTCTTAATACCATTTACCGTCTCTTCCAGAGGACCGGTGCCGGCGAAGATGAACTGCACATCCGGCAGTTCTTTACATACCTTGATGAGCGTGCCGATACCCTTCTCCTCCGAGAAGCGGCCAAAGTAGAGGACGTAATCCTTCTTCGGAGTCTCTTTCCACTCCACCTTATCGATGAAGTTGTGCATTGCCACAGTCTTCGTCGCAAACAGCGGGTTGCTGTCCATCTTGGTCTTCATGAACTCCGAGCAGCAGATCATGGTGTCAATGTACTTGTAGGTGCCCTTCCACTTCCAGAACTCAGCCTCCATCATGCCGATGGCCGACTTCGCAGTGGAACCGTGGATGCACTTGCCTTTCATGCAGTTCACGAAATGACCACCGAGGCACTTCTCACAGTTCTGGTGCGTATTCGGATTGTTCAGCATGTGGTTCGGGCAGACCAGCTGGTAGTCATGTGCCGTGAAGATGATCTTGCAATCTCTTCCGGTTTCCTTGCGCCACTTCACGATTTCCAGAATGATAGAAGGTGTCAGCTGGTAGTTAAAATTGTTCAGGTGACAGACATCCGGCTTGAAGTCGTCCAGCACTTTCCGCAGCTGCACTCTTGCTTCCTTGCTGTAGATGGTCTTGATGGGGTAAGTCAGCTTGCTCAGTTTGCTGCCGCCGTGGAAGTCCATGTCACTTGTGTAAGCATTGACCCGGTTGCCCACGCAGCGACCTTCATGCTCCATGCCGAAGTACTGAACTTCGTGTCCGTGCTGCTCCAGTGCCTCACCCAATTTGAATATATACGTCTCGCTGCCGCCGTTTCGGTGCAGAAATTTATTCAAAATCAGCGTCCTCACGTTGTATTTCTCCTTATTCTATGTTCTATTTCACTGCCCCTATTCAGATGAAGCACTTCCAATGTGTTGTTCATAAACCAGAGTGCTCCATACAAACGCAGGTAGTGATACTGAAAGTTCTTATGATAAAATCATCTGCTGTTACTGAACCTGGGTAGCGAGATAAAAACCGCACTCGCAGCTTTGTCCATCTCTTGAAAAGTGCCGTAAATACGCTATTTTTCCGACGTTTTCACTATGTACATCTCACTACCTGCGTTCGGTTAGAGGAGATTGTTGATTATCAAAATTTTCATGATACGATCTCTCCTGAATAACTGTTAGCAGCAGTTGCTTTGTTTTCATATAATTGAAGAGTTTTTTCCGCCACCTTATCCCAGTTATATCTACTGCAGATATAATCTGCTGCTTTCGTTTTGTAATCCATCACAGTTTTCGGAAAATCTTGCAGTGCCTGCAGACTATCTGCCAGATCTGTGCAGTTTCCCTTTTTAAATACTGCTGCTTTATCTTCAACTACCTCTGTACACTCCGGTATGTCTGAAACCAGACAGCAGTTTCCGTAACTCATTGCCTCCAATAGGCTCAAAGGCATTCCTTCCAGATCAGAAGGCAGTACATATACATAGGCATTACTGTACAGTTCATTCAGCATTTTCCCCTGGACAAAACCAGTAAACAGGATTCGGTTATCATCCTTTGCGAGTTCTTTTAACTCTGCCGCGTAGGTTTCTGTATCAGAAGAACCTCCTGCAATGACCAGTTTTTTATCTGTTTTCACATTTTTAAATGCTTTGATCAGATATGTAATCCCCTTTTCCGGAACCAGTCTGCCCAGATAGAGAAAATAGGAGTCTTTCGTAAGGCCAAACTTTTCTGTTATAAGTTCTGCTGGTTCACAGGCTGGACGGGTTACTCCGTTCGGAATCAACACAGTGTCTCGGTGATATGTCTTTAGGAAATATTCCTGCACGCCTCTGCTTAGAACGATGATCTCATCCGCAAACTTTACTGCGCATTTCTCACCCAGCATAATGTAAGTGCTGGCGAATCTTCCCCACTTGGCGCGCTGATGATCCAGCCCATGGATAGTCGCGATACATCGCTTCCCGAAAAGTTTTGGCAGCCAGATCATCGCGCAGGGACCTTCTGCATGAAAATGAACCACATCATATTTTCCAAAGGCGCACCTCAGAGCCGCAAAAAAGGAGGCTGTCATGGCAGCAAGTCCTTTTTTGTCAAGAGTCAGCACTGTTTTCAAGCGGACGCCTTTATAAGAATTCACTTTCTTCGTATCATAGGATTTGCCGCTGACATGATGTCCGCCGCGGTTGTAGCAGGTCACATGGTGACCTAAGGCAGCCATCCTGACAGACAGTTCTTCAACTACAACTTCGATTCCGCCTTCCCGTGAAGGGATACGCTTGTGGCCGAGCATTGCAATATTTAATTTTTTGTCTGAATATGTTTTTTGATTATTCCTTTTCATAATGCTGGTAATACGATTATCCCCACTCTCTTCACTCCTACTTTGATCCGCTTCCTCTGAGCACGACCCACACAGTCTTGAATATGATCTTGATGTCCATCCCGATATTCCAGTTCTTGATATACTCCATATCCAGCTTCACCACTTCCTCAAAGTCCGTGATGTCGCTTCGGCCGCTGACCTGCCACATTCCTGTCAGACCGGGCTTTGTAGCTAACCTTGCTCTGTGGTAATACTTATACTGGTTCCACTCGTCCTCTGTAGGAGGTCTTGTCCCAACCAGGCTCATATCGCCTTTCAGGACATTTAAGAACTGTGGGAATTCGTCCAGGGAGGTCTTCCTGATAACCCACCCCAAACCGTGGCGCGTACCGTCCGGTCCGCTTCCGATGATACGGGGATCAGCGTCCATCTTGAACATGAATCCCTGCATCTCGTTTTTCTCCATCAGTTCTTTCTTCCGCTCTTCCGCATCCATATACATGCTGCGGAATTTGTATATCTTAAAGCGCTTTCCGTTCTTCCCCACGCGGATCTGGGAGAAGAATATGGGACCCGGCGAAGCGATGTAGATCGCCGGCGCCAGAAAGATCGTGAGGATCCCGGTGATCAAAAGTCCCACCATTCCTCCTAGTATGTCAAGCATACGCTTCAGGGATATCTGGCGCTGTGAAGCAAACCTTAAACTGGAGGTGAGGACCATATATCCTCCCATCCTGTTGATATATTGGCTCCCTGTCCACCCTTCCAGCTGCTCGAGCCGGTAGTGGACAGTCACTCCCATATTGATACAGGTATTGACAAGGCCTTCCGGGATAAGTTTCTGCTGCCCGGCAGCGAAAAGGATGGAATCCACCCACCTTGTCTGTATGTAATCGGGGATATCTGCCACATTGCACACAACGGGGATGTTTCTCACCTTTTCTCCCTCTTCTGCATCGCTGTCGGCAAATACGATCCCGATGATTTCAAATTCATTAAAACTGTTTATCCTAACTCTCTCGAGTGTGTTCTCTACTTCTTTTCTCGTTGTCACAAGAAGCAGTTTTACTTTTTCATAAAACAGCCGCTTATGTTTGAGAAGATAGCCTTTCCACAGGATCCGCTCTGTATATACGAATATCACTGCTGCCGGGATAAACCAGAGGAACGAAAGCCTTGAGAAGCTTTCTGCGCTCTGGCTCAGGAAAAGGTAGAGGACTTCGAATACTGCAACAAGAAACACATGTTTCAGCGTATTCTTAAACTCCATGAAATATCCTCTGCGCATGATTCCGTGATAGGGCTCCATGAAAAAAGCCGAACAGATATCCGCCAGGCAGATTATGATCCCGATATTCAGATACAGCGGTTCCTCATACGGATTATGTATCCCGCTCCTCATCACACAGCTGAATATGTAAGCAAGCTGGATCATCACCATGTCAAGCAGGATGAAGTCCCAATGTTTTAGCCAACTGTTCGAAATCTTACTGTACATATACGCGCATTCCTTTTTGCCCCTTTTCGGGCACCCTTCTGTATACTTCAACAAACAACTGCCCTTTAAAAGGGAAGCGCGCATCAGTTCGTTGTGTCCATCCTCAGCGCGCCTTTACATTTTGATCATCCTCTTGACTTTCTGAAAGCTGCTGCGGATACAACTGCAAGTACAACTGCCGCTCCCATCCAGCCTGTCCAGTCTGATACAGCGCCGGTCTTCGGTGATGTCCCTTCCTGATTGTCAGCCGCCGCAGAATCATTTACTTTTGCGATAACGGCTACCGGTGAAAGGTCATCAAACACTGCGGTTATCTCTTTATTTGCATAATCAACATCTGTCGGTGTGATCACTTCCCAGCTTTCCTTTTCGGTACTGTAATGAAGCAGATAGATATCTGTCATATCCTCTGTCAGTGTCGGTACAGACATAGTGACGATGTATTTTCCATCTTCTGTCTTCACGCCGCCATTGATCGGCTTCAGATCAAAGATCGGAGTCAGCATCTCTTTGTCCGCCAGGATGTCTGCCAGTTCAGGTGCCTGTTCAGCCACTGCCTGTATTTCTTCTGTTCCGGCATTGATCGCCTGAATCAGATCAAATACGTCTGGTGCGGCCTCTGCAAGATCCTGCATAGAGTCTTCTGTGATCGCCGAAAACTCGTACTTTCCAACAGAATCCCCTGCCGGAGCCGCCTCTGCGACCTTGCTGCCTGCTGCGAACACGGTCACTGCCTGTGTCACGATCAGCGCTGCTGCAAGAATTGTCCCGAAAATCTTTTTCTTCATATCTCCTCGTCTTCCTTTCTTTTTATTTTTCTATAGAGACCAGAACAGCCTGCACAAGATATCTGCGGTCTGACTGGCTGCCATAGCATGTTGATAATGTGATGATCTTATCATCTGTATCCACTTCAACGGACGTATCAATACAGGCATTCATATCCCGGATGGAAAAGATACTGTCCAGATATTGTCTGTAAACATCTGTATTATGAAAATTAAAACTCTGAAGAAGATGGCGGTCATCATAAAGATACGCCGCGAAGATCTTATAATGCCGGATCGCATCGGGCGTATAGATGATCACTTCTCTGTTTTCATCAAAGAACTCTCTGTCCTGATAGTTCAGAAGGTTCTGAAACATGGAGCCGTTCCTCATATCATGTCCATAGATCACTGTGTTCGGGTCTTCCATGTCCGTATGGTTGTAATTCTCAGTGAAGATCGCGCCTTCTGTCTTCTCTTCTCCGTCTATTGTATGTGTGAGATAATAGCTGTTGTCATCCAGGCTTTGCAGGATCGGATAGTCGATCTGAGTCCCCGGCACGGTGATCCATGCATATACATCGGGATTTTGCTCCTGAAGGGAGTCAAAATCTATGGGGATCTCCACCGGAGGATCCGTCTCTTCCACGTCATCCGTTTCCGCATCCTCCGCGGAAGTATCCGCTTTGACTTCATTGCGGATCTCATTGTATCCTTTCCCTGCATTTTGCTCCTGCAGCCAGGCGCGGATCCCGACCGCCGCACAGACGATCGCCGCTGCCCCGGCAGTACATGCGATGATCTTATGTATTTTTTTCATGTGACCATCCCCCGGTCTGCCGGATCAGGGCCTCTTCCTCTTTCCATCTCATCTGGTCTCCTCGTAAAATGTCTGGATGATGTTCTCATAGAGCGCATCGTCATCCACATGATATTCGTCATAGGACTTTCCTTCCGTCCCTTCTCCCGGGACTGTCCATCCTTCTGTCCCGGCCCCTTCGGAGAGACTCTGCATGATCGATGCAAACTCATCTGTATCCATATTTGTCACCATGTATGGCTGAAGGGTATTATACAGTTCTGTGATGAATCCCGGATCCTCGGCAAATCTTGTTTTTGCCGCCTCCCCGTATGCCCGGATGTACTCCTGCTGGCGTTCCATCCTTGCAAGGGCACTCTGACTCACTTCTGTATCCCGATATCTGACAAACGTCTCTGTGTTATCTCCGTCAAGCGTCACCTGCGCCCCTTCGCAGAACTTTGGATCCACCGACTCCAGACTGTCATTCGGCACAGTCACGGTCACTCCCCCCACGCTCTCTGTGAGAGTTGGAAGCCCGTCCATGTTGATGGAACAGTATCCCTGTATGGGAAGCCCGTAGAGGAGATTGGATACAGCCTCCTGGGTCAGCCGGCAGCTTTCATGGCTTCCATCCCCATACGCATAGGAAAGGCTCACATGATCTTCTGTCGTTCCCAGGCTCTCACCGGAAGGACCAAACACCTCGATCTGTGTTATTGTATCTCTTGGGATGGTGATAACCGAGACATCATCCGTGATCCGATCCCAGGACAGGAGATAGAGCGCATCCGCCTGCCCGGCGTCTGCCTGCCCCATGCTGGTCTCCGCCTTTTCTCTGGTATCGATTCCAAGGAACAGGTAATTGCTCAGATGATCGTTATAGTCATATGCCGTCCCGTTCCATATCACATCCCCTTCCGGGCTCTGGGCCTCCGCTTCTCCCGATGTCTTTTGCGCCGGTTCTTCCGCGGCGTTCTGCCAGAGGATCACGCCTGCGGCAGCTGCAGCTGCCACGGCCGCCACGATGGGGACAGCCAGGATCTTCATTTTCTTTTTTGCTTTCAGATCTTTTTCTCTTCGTCGACTCATTTTGTATTGCCACTGCTATAATAATAACTGTATTTCGAGTTGTACTTTGAGTAATATCTGTCTTTTCTCACATCCACTTTGTTGAGCACGGCTCCGAGCATGCGGCAGCCGCTCTTCTCCAGCTGCTCTTTTGCTTTCGCCGCCACCTTGCGGCTGACAAGCTCGCTCTCCACCACCAGGATCGCGCCATCACACTGTTTTGCCACAACGGCGGCGTCGATCAGGTTCCCGATGGGCGGCGTATCTATAATGACGTAATCATAGATCTTTCTTGCGGACTCGATCAGCTCCTCAAAAGAGTTCTGTTCCAGCAGCTCCGAGGGGTTCGGCGCCACCGGACCAGCAAAGATAACGTCAAGCCCCAGGTAGTTGGTGGAATATATAACATCTTTTTTCTCCGCCTGACCGCTCAGATACTGGGACAGCCCGCTCACCTTCTGTTTCACCTGATACCTGCCCACAAAGTTCGACTTTCGGATATCTGCGTCGATGAGCAGTACTTTCTTGTTTGTATTTCCGATCTCTTTTGCCAGCTGGAACGCGATATCGCTCTTTCCTTCATTCGGATAGCAGCTGGTGATCACGATCGTCTTGATATCCATTCCGGTAAACTGTATATTTGTACGGAGAGTTTTGATCGCTTCTTCGTAGAAATAATCTGACGTTTTCGGATCGGTCATAATTATCCTCTGGCCTGTCATCTGCTCTTTCTCCTCTTTTTCTTCTTCCTGCTGTCCGAATGACTTTCTGATATGTAGTCCTTTCTGTCCGGTACAGTCGCCAGGTTCGGGATCCCCAGATACCTCTCGATGTCATCTTCTGTCTTAAGAGTGTCATCCATGAGTGTCATCAGGATGATCACACCTGCGGCCAGCGCAAATCCGACAAGAGCACCCATCATGACATTCCTTCTCATGTTCGGGCTTGTCTGGCTCCCGGGCACTTCTCCCTCTTCAACGATCTTCGGCGGAACAACCTCCATCTGCTCTCCGATGAATTCGGAAGACACCTCTGAAAGTTCATCGACGATCTTCTTCGCCATCTCCGGATCCGGATTCGTCACTGTGATCTCAAGGACACGCGTATCCTCCGGATTGTTTATGGATATATTGCCTTCCAGCGTCTTATAATTCATGTCAAGCCCCAGGTTGTCGATCACTTCCTGGAGCACGGTGCGGCTCGTGATGAGCATGCTGTAATCCTGTGTCAGCTGACTTCCGATCTGAAGATCGACAAGCGATGATAATGTGGTCTCCTTCGTCAGTACGAGCATGGTAGATGTCGCACTGTATATCGGAGTCACCAGTAATGCTGTGTATGCGCCTGCCAGAACCGCTCCTGCAGCCAGCGCTGCCAGAAGTATCAGTATTCTTTTTTTCAGGGCAAAGAACAGTTCCCTCAGATCGATCTCTATTTCGTCATCGTCGTGTGTCTTTCCCACGTTTCCCTTTTCCTTTTCTATTGTATTTTTTTATCCGCCAGGATCATGGCAGCATTCTTCCACAGTATCTGCTCTGAATAATCTGCTTCCAGATGTCTTTCGATCCATTTCAGCGGCCGAGTGACGTCCGGTGTTCTGGTCGTCATATTATGCATGTCCGTTCCAAGAAAATGTATGTTTTTCTGCTTCAGCATTTTCCGGCACCAGCGTGCAGTATCGTCATTCCATCTTCCGACAATACTCCGGAAATTCATCTGCAGGTGCGCTCCCTGCCCGATCAGTTCCTGTGCTTTTCCCGGTGCATATACCGAACGGTAGCGCTCCACATGCGCGAGGATCGGTGAATATCCCTGTGTAGCACAATTCCTTATCGCCATATAGATAAATGAATATGGAACCGATGGCTCGAACTCGATAAGAATATATCTGCTCCCTGCCATCGTAAGAAGTTCTCCTCTGTTCAGCCGCTCCAGGGCATTCTCGGAATACATGATCTCCTGTCCCGGATAAACGCGGCATGGAATGCCTTCTTTTACTGCCTTTCTGTTCAGCCCTCTGCACAGCCCCCTTATCCTGCCGGGATCTGTGTTCTGAAAAAAAGCGGAATAATGTGGCGTTGCTATAATGCGCCTTATCCCCTGCTCCGAAGCTGTCCTGAGCATCTCCACAGACATCTTCCCGGAAGGAGCGCCGTCGTCAATCCCCGGCAAAATATGACTGTGTACATCCAGAATCTCTGTCACGCTGCGACTCTCCTTCTGCTTTTTCACATTGCATTATATATATTCTATGTGGATACATCTCACTTGCGTTATACGCAAATGATGCAACGTCCTCCCAGAATCTTCAGTTTGGCCATTGCGTCTGCTCAAATCCTTATTTTTCATAATTTGACACTTATCCACATATCATCCTCATATTACCACCATTCCATCACCCGCGTCAAGCGACAAAAATTTTCAGTATTTTCCAATAACAATCCCCTCATTTCGAACGCATATATCAGATGTTTTTCCATCTTTTCCGCATATCCACTTATCTCTGAGAATTTTTATCCATATATTGTGTATAACTTTTCCCCCATATCCACATTTTATTTATCTACTTTTTCATTTTGGGATCAAAAATAAACGAAGAGATGTATCCGAACACAAGCGCCGCGGAGATCCCCACCGCGCTCGCCTTAAATCCTCCCATAAAGATCCCGATAAACCCGTTTTTGTCTACCGCCCCTTTCACTCCCTGCCACAATGTGTTTCCAAATCCAAGAAGCGGCACGCTGGCCCCGGAGTGTGCGAATTCTTTAAAGGGTTCATAGATCCCGCAGAACCCGAGCACAGCACCTGTGCATACCAGAAGCACCATGATCCGCCCCGGCATCAGTTTTGTCCGGTCCATAAGGATCTGCACCGCCGAGCAGATCAGCCCTCCGATCAGAAAAGAAATCAAGTAATCCATCGCTGTTTCCTCCTATTTTATAATGTCTCACTTTCCGGCACATCGTTGTGCTCCAGCACGATCCCGTGGGCGATCCCCGGTACACTCGCACCTTCGTTGTAACTCACTGTCGACATGAGCGCTCCCGTCGGGACAAACAGCACACGCTTCCACTCTCCCGACTCGATCTTCGGCAGTACAAAGGAAGCAAGAGTCACCGCCGCACACCCGCAGCCGCTTCCGCCCGAATGCGTATCCTGGGTCTCCTGATCGAAGATCGTCATGCCGCAGTCCAGGTGTTTCTTGCGGATATCGTATCCTTTTCCCTTCACCAGATCAAATAAGATGGACTGGCCGATATATCCCAGGTCCCCTGTCACGATCCGGTCGTAATCATCCGGTCCCACCCCCAGATCCTCAAAATTTCTGATTATCGTATCCATCGCCGCCGGAGCCATACACGCTCCCATGTTCTGAGAGTCTTTCAATCCGTAGTCCACGATCTTTCCCACAGTCACTCCCCGGATCTTCACCCCGCTTTCCCTCATTCCGACCACAAAGGCTCCGCTGCCGGTCACGGTCCACTGAGCGGACAGGGGGCGCTGGTTTGCATATCCCAGCGGAAAGCGGAACTCTTTTTCCGCACTTCCGAAATGACTGGACGTGACGCCCAGCATATATTTCCCGTATCCCGCCGCCGCACTCATGGCACACAGCGCCAGTGCTTCACCGGATGTGGAGCAGGCTCCAAAAAGGCCAAACATGGGGATCTGCAGCGCCTCCACCCCCAGGGACGTGGCAATCCCCTGCCGCAGCAGGTCTCCTCCAAAGAGAAACCGCACCTCTTTCGCCTTGATCCGTGCCTTTCCCAGGGCGAGCACACACGCCTCTTTCTGCATGGTGCTTTCCGCCTCCTCCCAGGTCTTCTCTCCAAACTGATCATCCTGGCTTGTCATATCAAAAAACTTTCCCAGCGGCCCTTCCGCTTCCTTGCTCCCCGCCACTGATGCCGCGCTGACGATATAGGGCGTCTCTGCGAACACAATGCTCTGGCTTCCTCTAACCTGATCCATCTTTTCGTCCTCCTTTGCCGTTATTATCTTTCCGCAAATTCGGAGGATTATGCATGATTTGAGAAAGATTCCAGATACTATCTTTATCTGTTCCGTTCGCTGGCGGAGGATGCACACCCTAATGCGCTCCCCGGAGAGCGGACGGCGAAAGGAGTGGACAATATGGATCAAATCCAGAAAATGAAACAGCAGAAACAGTACGAGGACTATGTTAAGAAGAAAACCCCCAGGCACAACGTCTGGGCCGATATGTTCAAAGCCTTCCTGGTCGGCGGCACGATCTGCCTGCTGGGGCAGGTCATCTTCCACTACTGCGAGACTCAGGGACTCTCCTCCGATGATTGCAGCAACTGGACCTCACTTATCCTTGTCCTACTGAGTGTCATCCTCACCGGGACCGGTCTCTATCCACGTATCGCAAAATGGGGCGGTGCCGGGGCACTCGTTCCCATCACCGGTTTTGCCAACTCCGTCGCTGCTCCGGCGATTGAGTATAAAAAGGAAGGGCAGGTCTTTGGGATCGGCTGCAAGATCTTCACCATCGCCGGTCCGGTCATCCTGTACGGAATCTTCACGAGCTGGGCGCTTGGGTTTCTGTACTGGCTGTGGACGCTGGTAAAATAGGCAAAGGGACGCTCAAAGCAGAATCCGGATCATGTATAACACAGGGGCTGTCGGTTAATACCGATTTTTAATCCCTGACATGCAGGGAAGAGGCAATCCCAGAGAATTCGGGCTTTTTTAAGCCCCTAATTCTCCAGTGGATTGTCTCT
>NZ_JACJLR010000042.1 GCF_016902345.1 Mediterraneibacter glycyrrhizinilyticus
GGGCGGATGGCCGCCCCATCACAGGAAACATTCCATGACAGATATCCTGGCAATCTCATGTCAGCATGACAGAGCGAGATCATGACAGCCAAGGAGAGCATTAACACACGGAAAAGGTGATGGAGATGTTTTCAAAGGAATTACAGGAACTGGACCGGAACACAGTGCAGTATATGATTGATGAGATGCAGGATGTGATCGATGCGCAGAAGGTGGATCTGAGAAAACAGAAGGATGTGATCGATTCTCAGAAAGAACAGCTCAGACAGAAGGAGTCGGCACTGGAAGATAAGGAAAAAGAGATTGCTGAATTAAAGGCGCAGCTTGCCGGGAAAGCAGGCAATAAATAGTGGGTGGTTCGCAGGGCAGCATAGCAGCGGATATGCCGCCCTGTTTTCCTGCGCAAAGAATTTTGATATAAAAATAAATTAAAAGAAACAAAAAAATGAATGCAAAATCATTTTGACACGGCAAAAAGCTGGGATGTATGATCGATTTGATAGCGCATCAGGGAGCTTCTGATCTAGAATATCCACAGGAGGAAGACGAAAATGGAAATTGGCAGACAGATCAAAAAATACAGACTCGAGTTGAAGATGTCTCAGGAGGAGCTTGCCGATAAAGTATATGTGACAAGGCAGACAGTATCAAACTGGGAGAATGATAAAAATTATCCGGATATAAACAGTCTTGTTCTGCTCAGTTCTCTTTTCGGAATCTCTCTGGACGTTCTGGTGAAAGGAGATATAAAAAAGATGGAAGAAATGATCAGAGAAGAGGATGTTAAAAAACTGAACCGTGATGCATGGGTCTACACGATACTTCTGGTCGTGACCGTAGTGTCGATCGTGCCGTTATTTTTCTTTCTGTGGCCTGCGGGGATCGGAATATGGGTCTGTATTTATGCGGTGACTATGTATTTCGCACGCAGGATCGAGAAACAGAAGAAAGAGCATGACATCGGGACTTATAAGGAGATCAAGATGTTTATGGAGGGAAAGCGGCTGGACGAGATCGAGAAGATACGGGAAGAAGGGAAGCGTCCCTATCAGACCTGGGCACTGGCACTGTTGTTCGCTGCGATCGCCTTTGCTGTTGTCATTGGGCTTTGCTTTCTGTTGGGGCGCCTGGGACTTATATGATATAAAACAGCAGACAGACGGACCATTAACAAGATAAGAAAACGGATCTTTTTCGGCATAGCGGAGAACTGTTGGTGAAAAGGATCCGTTTTGTTTTCTTTTATCCCAGAAAAAGATTGAGCAGCGTCGGGACCACGGCGCCGAGGAAGAGAAACAGGGCAGCGATCAGGGAGATGATCCTCACAACAAGGATTTTCTTATCCGGACGGGCGGGGACTGGTCCCTTGTCCTCAACAGTGTCCGTGCTGCTGTCAGTCTGCGTCATACTTTCTATGATCTCTTTTGCCCGTTCCGCGTCACCTTCATCCACGTAGATCGTCTCGCCGAAAACAGAAGTTCCCATATAGATATTCAGATAATCTCCGCTTCCCTTTGATTCGGCGTAAGCCGGGATCCCTTCCCGCTTGAGTGCTTCGATCAGCATGTCCGCCTGAACTCTGTCAGAGCAGGAATATATTTTGGATGGTTTCATTCCATGCATTATAAACGCCCCCTCTTTTTTAGACTATTATAGTCTGCGTGATTGGAAGTTGCAATGAAATCTGGTATGATTAGTTCAACGAATTTATATAGAGTTCCGGTAAACCGGACTCTCTGAATACTATAAACATTATAAACAGAGAGCAGCGAACCGGGTCAAAGATGAACGTTTTACAGGCAGGAGGTGGGAGGATGAAGCAGCTTTACACGAAGTGGGGAAGGGCGCTGGATAAAGAGAATATACTCTGCGAGTATCCGCGTCCGCTCCTGGTCCGGAAGGATTATACAAATCTCAACGGTGTATGGGAATATGCATTTACCAAGGACTACCGCAGGCCGGAGCGGTTCGATGGGGAGATCCTCGTCCCGTTCTCTCCGGAGAGCGCACTTTCCGGCGTGGGGAGACAGCTGATGCCGGAAGAATATCTGTGGTATCGGAGAAGTTTTGCCCTGGAAGGATGGGGAGAGCGGAAGGAAGGTAGGAGACTGATCCTGCATTTTGGGGCGGTGGATCAGTCCTGTGTGGTCTTTGTCAATGGAAAGCGGACTGCGGCCCACACCGGCGGATATCTGCCCTTTGAGACGGAAATCACAGAGTTCGTGCGAGAGGGGGAGAACGAGCTTCTGGTGGCGGTAAAGGACTTGAGCGATACTTCCTACCATGCAAGAGGAAAACAGAAACTGAAGTCAGGCGGGATGTTCTATACCGCCCAGAGCGGGATCTGGCAGACGGTCTGGATGGAGGAAGTCCCGAAGGATCATATCCGACGGATCGAGGCGGTCCCAGATCTGAAAAAAGGGACGGTGAGGATCTCGGTGGAGTCTGAGAGTGACTGTCCGGTGGAGATCCGGATCAGACGTCCGGCGCTCAGTTCGGAGATAACGGAGGGGGCCGGGGACGAGACGGAACCGGAAGCGATCAACGCAGTGGAGGGAAACTCGAACAGTGTGATCGAGGCCGAGATTGCGGATCCTGCTCTCTGGACCTGTGAGGAACCTTGGCTCTATTTTTTTACAGTGAGGATGGGGGAGGATTCCGTCGAAAGCTATTTTGCAATGCGCAGTTTTTCCGTGGAGAAAGATGAAAAAGGAATTCCGCGCATCTGTCTGAACGGAAAGGTACAGTTCCAGAACGGAGTGCTGGATCAGGGATACTGGTCTGACGGGCTGTATACAGCGCCCTCGGATGAGGCTATGATCTTTGATATCCGGGAGATGAAGAAAACCGGATTCAATATGGTGCGCAAACATGTCAAGATCGAGCCTCAGAGATGGTACTATCACTGCGACCGGCTGGGGATGGTCGTCTGGCAGGATATGGTAAACGGGGGCGGGGAGTACAAATCCTGGCTGGTGACTTATGCGGCGACAGTGCTTTCCTGGAGAAATATCCACATTAAAGACCGTCACACCGGTCTCCTCTCAAGGCGGGAGAAAGCGGGAAAACTGGAATTTGTAAAAGAGATGAAGGAGACCGTGCGGCTTTTAAAGGGACATCCCAGTATTGCAGTCTGGGTGATCTTCAATGAGGGATGGGGACAGTTCCAGACAGAAGATCTGACAAAGATCGGGAGGAAACTGGATCCGTCCAGGATCATTGATGCGGCGAGCGGCTGGTTTGACCAGGGCGGCGGAGACCTTCAGAGCGTCCACAATTATTTCTTCAAGCTGAAAGTCAGACCGGAGAAGGAGAGGGCAGCGGTGCTCTCGGAGATCGGAGGATATACGTTCCGGGAGGAAGGACATACTGCCTGCGGGGAGCTTTACGGATATAAGGATCACAGGAGCCGGAAAGAACTGAATGAATCATTCAGGGAACTGATGAAAAAGGTGGAGGCACTGATCCCGAAGGGGCTGTGCGCCAGTGTGTACACACAGTGGTCAGATATAGAAGAAGAGGTGAACGGGATCTATACTTATGACCGGGAAGTGAAGAAAATCTCCGTGGAGCCGAATCTGGGGACGGGACAGAAAAAACTCAGTGAATAAAGAGAAAAAAGATTCGGATACAGGGAAAAGAGGAGAGAAGCAAAGTGAAACGGGGATTTCTGCTTGACCAGTGGGTCAGGATACTTCATTGCGATATCAGTGTAGTCGGCCGGGACTGTAAGATCCGGGAGTCTTACGGCGGTATGCCTGCGGAGCTGAATCCGATACATACGGACCGGTCCTTTCTGAAAATGCTCCTGGAAAGAGAAGAAAAAGAGTATCCGGATATTTACTGTGAAAATCATTCGATCCTGTATGCTGTGATCCCGACCGGGCAGGAGAAACTGATCATCGGTCCTGTCAGCATCACGGGACCGTCGGGGGAACAGGATGAATTTATGGTCAGAACGCATTGCGTCAGCCGCGCGGCAGGGCATATACTCCCCTACTGTGAACCGAAAATGTTTTGCGCAGCAATTCTGGCTCTTTATCATGTGTTTACCGGAAGGGAACTGTCGTCCGATGAATTATGGGAGAAAAACGGTCTGCAGGGTATGACGAGGGAAGAGGCCCGTTCCAATGTCCAGAAAGTGATTTTTTCCCGGCAGGAAAACAGAATGCCTCACAATCCTTATGATCAGGAAAGGAGGGAACTGGACAGTATCCGGCGGGGCGACAGGGAGATGCTGCGGCGCAGTCTGGAGGAAACATACAGAGGGGAAGTGGGAAGACTCTCCCGCAGTGAGATCCGCCAGGCCAAGAATATCGCGGTCTGTGTGATCACGCTGGCATCTAGAGCGGCCATAGAGGGAGGTCTGATCCCGGAAGAAGCATTTTCCATGGCGGACGGCTTTATACAGAAGATCGAAGAGATGGAGAACATCGTAAAGATCGATGCTGCAATGCGTCAGGCGGAATATGAGTTTGCGGATGAAGTGAGCCGGATCCATGGGGAAAGAGAGAGGAATGACCTGGTGGAAAGAGCAAAAAACTATATCTTTCAGAATCTGCACGGCGAGATACGGATCGGCGGGATCGGACGGCAGATCGGCGTTTCTACGGCCTATCTCTCTGATCTGTTTCACCGGGTGGAAGGGGTGACGATCCAGCAGTACATCCGGAGGGAGAGGGTGCGTCTGGCGGAAAATCTGCTCCGTTATTCAGACTACACGGTGAAAGATATTGCGAACTATCTCGCATTTAGTTCTCAGAGCCACCTGGGACGGGTTTTCAAAGAAATGACAGGTATGACACCCGGAAGATACAGAGAAAAATACAAAATATCACGCAAAAACGAAAATAAGTGACAAACGCAGAAAATTTGTGATATATTCGGACGATATGTTCTGTTATCGTATGATCATAAAATCTTTGGTGGATAGAAACAGGAGGATCGGTTTTATGGAAAAACTGTTATACGGAGCGGCTTATTACGATGAATATATGCCTTACGACCGTCTGGACAAAGACGTGGAGATGATGAAGAAGGCCGGGATCAATGTGGTGCGCATCGCAGAATCCACATGGAGTACCTGCGAACCTCAGGAGGGAGTCTTTGATTTCTCCCATGTGGAGCGGGTCATGGATGCAATGGAGGGGGCCGGGATCTCGGTGATCATCGGAACCCCCACCTACGCCATTCCCACCTGGATGGTCAAGTCCTATCCGGATGTGCTGGCGACCACAGTGAACGGGCGCGGGATCTACGGCGCGCGTCAGATCATGGACATCACACATCCTGTCTACCGTTTCTATGCGGAGCGGGTGATCCGGGAACTGATGAAGTGCAGTGCTCATAGGAAATGCGTGATCGGATTTCAGATCGACAACGAGACGAAATATTACGGGACTGCAGGAAAAAACGTACAGGAAAAATTCATAAAGTATCTCAGAAAGAAATTTCATGACGATCTGGATGCTCTGAACGCGGAGTTCGGCCTGGATTACTGGAGCAACCGGATCAATGCGTGGGAAGATTTCCCGGATGTCAGGGGAACGATCAATGGAAGCCTGGGCGCGGAGTTTGAGAAGTTCCAGCGGCTTCAGGTGGAGGAGTTCTTAAGCTGGCAGGCGTCCATCGTAAATGAATACCGCAGGGACGACCAGTTCATCACCCATAATCTGGATTTTGAATGGAGAGGGCACTCCTACGGCGTCCAGCCGGATGTGGACCATTTCCGCACGGCCAGATGTCTGACCATTGCCGGGACGGATATCTATCATCCGACTCAGGATAAGCTGACCGGGGCGGAGATCGCCTTTGGAGGCGACATGACGAGGAGTCTCAAAGGAGACAATTACCTCGTCCTTGAGACAGAGGCCCAGGGATTCCCGGGATGGACTCCCTACAAAGGACAGCTCCGCCTGCAGGCATACAGCCACATTGCATCCGGGGCAAACAGTGTGATGTACTGGCACTGGCATTCCATCCATAATTCTTTCGAGACATACTGGAAGGGGCTGTTAAGCCATGACTTTCAGGAGAACGAGACCTACAGGGAAGCTTGTATCGTTGGAAATGAGTTTCAGGAGATCGGGAGCCATCTTGTGAACCTGAAGAAGAAAAATGACGCGGCGATCCTTGTCAGCAATGAAGCGCTGACCGCACTAAAGTGGTTCGGGATCAAGGCGGTCTCAGGGGATAACGGAAAGATCATGTACAATGATGTGGTCAGATGGATCTTTGATACACTGTATAAGATGAATGTGGAGTGCGACTTCCTCTTTCCGGAATCAGAAAATCTGTCGGATTATAAGATGATCGTGGTGCCTGCACTCTATGCGGCGCCGGATGAGCTTTTAAGAAGGCTGGACCGGTATGTGAGAGATGGCGGAACATTGGTGACCACTTTCAAGACCGGGTTCGCCAACGAGAATGTCAAGGTCAGCCATGAGGTGCAGCCGCATCTCCTGAGAGAGTGCATGGGATACCGGTACGACCAGTTTACCTTCCCGGTGGACACCGGACTTCAGGGAGAACTCGCCTCAGCGGACGGAAGCGACCGGGCGAGGGTATTCATGGAACTGCTGATCCCGGAAGGGGCGGAAATTCTGGCATCCTATGATCATTATAACTGGAACCGGTATGCGGCGGTAACGAGAAACCACTGCGAAAAAGGGTACGCATACCATATCGGATGCATGACAGAGGAAGGTTTTTTGAAGAAAGTTTTCCTTCGCGCTCTGGAAGACGCCGGAATCAGGAGGGAGACGGAGCGTGAGTTCCCGCTGATCGTGAGAAAAGGAGTGAACGATCTGGGAAAAACGGTCCGGTTCTATCTGAACTATTCCGGGCAGGAGCAGGCGGAAGTTCCTGTATGCGGGGGCGGTAAGGATCTGCTGTCGGGAGAACAGGTAAAGGCAGACGAAAAGATCACGATCCCGGCATGGGGACTGCGGATCGTGGAAGAAGAATCGTGAAATATAAGTGCAACTGATACTTGCGGAAATGCAATGGCAGAACGGATCGGAGTGTCGAGACAGGCTGTTTCGCGGTGGGAGACGGGAGAATCTGTCCTGGATGTTGAAAAGATCAAAGCGCTTTGCAGGATATTGTCAAAAGCAGGATACGAAACGACTCCGGCATACTCGGGGACGGAGGCAAAACTCCGTCTGGAGATGTCCGGGTTTGATCTGATCCTGCTGGACCTGATGCTCCCGGGAGTGACGGGCGAAGAGATCATAACCTATGTCAGGGATGAACTGAGAAAGTCCATCCCTATTATAGTGCTCTCAGCAAAGAGCGCGCTGGATGACAGGGTCGGGACAATAAGAAGCGGAGCAGACGATTATATTACGAAACCCTTTGAACCTGAGGAAGTGGTTGTTCGTGTGATGGCGGCGCTCAGACGCAGCGGGGCAGACAGCGGATTCGGGAGAGCAGGGGAGGAAGAGAGGTTCCTGACCTATAAACGTCTGGTACTGAGCGAGAGTGCCAGGGAAGTTACGGTAAATGGCCAGATGATCGCTATGACTCCCCATGAGTTTGAGATCCTGCGGATCCTGGCAGAGCATCCAGACAAGGTGTTCTCAAGAGAAAAGCTGTATGAACAGGTATGGGAGAATGGATATTACGGGGAGGACAATACGGTGAACGTTCATGTGAGCAATATCCGCAAGAAGATCGCCGCTGCGGATCCCCGGGAAGAGTATATAAAAACAGTATGGGGAATCGGATTCAAGATGGCATGAGCCGTACTGCCTTAAGGGAGTAATCTTTATAGTTTCTTTAAAGTTTCTTGAGGACTTATTAAAAACCAGAAGGGTATGATACAGGTACATCAAAGGAAACAGAGATGAAAAAATATGAAAGACTCAGGAAAGGATAAAAAGATTATGAAAGAGACAGTAGCAGAGGTCCATGATCTGACAAAAGAGTATGGAAAGACCAGGGCGCTTATAGATGTGAACCTGAGCCTGCGGCGAGGGGAGATCCTCGGGCTGGTAGGGGACAATGGCTCAGGAAAATCCACATTTTTGAAGCTGTTGGCAGGACAGATATTCCCCACGAAAGGTGAGGTGATCTTGTTCGGTGCTCACGGAGAAAAGGAGCTTGAGAAGCAGAGAAAACGCATTGGGACAATGATCGAAGCTCCCGGTTTTTTCCCTCAGCTTACGGTAGAAGGAAATCTGGAATATTATCGGATCCAGAAGGGGATACCGGGAAAGGAACAGGTCAGAGAGGTTTTAAAACAAATCGGGCTTTACGACAGGAGGAAGACATACGGAAGACAGCTTTCCCTTGGGATGAAGCAGAGGCTGGGACTTGGGAGCGCTCTGATCGGTGAACCCGAACTTCTGATGCTGGATGAGCCCATCAACGGGCTGGACCCCAGCGGAATCATTGAAATGCGGGAGCTTCTGATCAGGTTGTGCCGGGAAAAGAACATTACTATCATACTTTCCAGCCATATCCTGGCAGAGATGGAGCAGCTGGCAGATGAATACTGCTTTCTGGATAAAGGGCGGCTGTTAAAACAGATTACGGCAGAACGGCTTGAAGAAGAGTGCAGCGGCTATATCGAGATCAGAGTGGATGAACCGGAACTCTATACAGTATTGCTTGAGAGAAGGGCGCCGGGTCGGCCCTATCAGGTGCTCCCGGATCACAAAGTGCGAATACCGGGAACTGCTGAGGAACCTGAATTTTACAGCAGACTGGCGGTGGAGAACGGGATCGGCGTCTTATCACTCTCGGTGAAAAAGATGACCTTGGAAGAGTATTACATGGAGCTGAAAAGGGGAGGAACAGAATCATGATCAACTATATAAGAAGTGAATCTTATCGGATACTGCATACAAAGGATATTTACCTGTTTACCGGTCTGATGGCTCTGGGGATTTTGTTTCTGAACGTGGGGCTGTATGTCTCAGCCGGAGCAATCTCAGGATTTCAGTATGCAAATGTGAAGTTTTCTCTGTCATTTCTCACGGATAATATGCTCTTCCTCGCTGTTGCGGGAGCAATACTTTCTGTGCTTCTGTTTTCGGGGGAGCGCAGGATCGGCGTGATGAAAAATGCAGTGGCATACGGCATTTCGCGAAAAAGCCTTTTCTTAGGAAAGTGTATCGTGTCCTTTGCGGCGGCATTTGCAAGTATGATCCTGTTGACTGCAGTCTATGTTATCAGTGCGGTCCTTCTTCTGGATGGCCCGGTACAGCCTTATCTTGGATTGATGCTTCAGGGGATAGCAGTCAATCTTCTGTTTGCGGCAGCCGGCGTGATACTGGCAGCGGGGTTCACACAGTTTTTTGAAAAAGAACTTGTGTCCGGACTTGCATGGATGGGTGTGGTCTTTCTGTTACCTGCGGTCTTCTACATGGCAGGATTTGAAATCCCGCTTCTGGCGAAGATAGCGTCGTGGATGCCGAGAAATTATTTAATGACAGATGTGATGGCGGGGATGAGCGGATATCTGTGCCTGTGGAGCGAACCCGCCGGAGCAGTAAAGTGTATTCTGGCGGGAGTCGCCGGAATCATAGTATTTGCGGCTGCGGGAGTCTTTATGAATCGCAGGAAGGAAATCTGATGAGAGAATGACCGGAAAGGAGGCGGCGGAAGATGATGTATATAGCAGCGGCAGTTTCGGCTGCAGTGGCAGTTGTCTTAGGCGTACGGCTTCTGCTGCTGAAGAGAGCGCTGAGGGCTGCCTCGGCGGAACTCGAGGAGATATCCACAAATCTGGAGGAAAACCGTGTGATCAAGATGGAAACTCAAGAGAAAGACCCGGAAGTGCTTTTGGCCGGGATCAATCAGACGTTAAGAGAGATACGACGGGAAAAGAATACATTTGACCGTAGAGAAAAAGAGTTTAAAAAGCAGATTGAAAATATCAGCCATGATCTTCGTACCCCTCTTACAGCTATCCTAGGCTACCTCAAGATCACGGATCTCCGAGCACTTTCCGATGAGGACAGGGCAGGGCTTGATGCGGTCAGCAGAAAGGCAGAAGCCCTCTCGCGGCTGGTGGAGCAGTTTTATGAATATTCCAGGATCTCTTCAGAAGAATACGAACCTGAGATAAAGGAGATGGATATGGGAAGGCTGCTCCGGGAGACACTGGCCGATTCCTGGCGGGAGATCGAGGAGAGCGGGCTGGAGCTTTCGGTGCGGATTCCGGAGACTTCGGTTATGGTGTGGGGAGAACGGAATGCGTCAGAGCGCATCATCCGTAACCTGATTCAGAACGGATGCAGATATGCCCGCAATATCCTTGAGGTTGGTCTGAGTGGAGAAGGGAACGAAGTTGTTCTGACGTTTGAAAATGACGTAAGTGATTTTGAAGAAGAGGACGTGCAGAGAATTTTTGAGCGTTTCTATGTGAAAGATGAATCACGAAATACACCGGGGACAGGTCTGGGACTGTCCATTGCCAAGACCCTTGCAGAGAAGATGGGCGGCAGGATGGAGGCGGAACTTATTGGTGCGGATCGGCTGCGATTCACTGTCTGCTTCCATCAATGTAAAAAAAGCCTGTAGCTGGTGTGAACTGTAGCCCACAGCTGGCGGACCGATGTGGAAAACTACCTCCACAATTGACTTATATGCCTCAAAAGTCTATAATAGATATAGATAATTATTATCAATAGCGCCGGGGACGGAAATCCTTTCTTTCCTGTTTCCGGCGCTAACAGTGTGCATGTCATAAAAAGTAAATCTTGAATACGAAGGATGAGGCATATGAGACTGAAAGAAGGAAAGAATGATCATACATACATTGTGGAGGAAATCCACATTGAACTGAACCTGGAGCGCAGACTGGAAGCTCTGGGGCTGACTCAGGGTTCACAGGTCACGATCCTGAACAATGACAAAAAAGGAGCGCTTACAGTCCGCTTCCGGGGAACCAGATTCGCACTTGGACGCCGCATCGCCGACAACATCATCGTAAGGGAGGCGGCAGCATGAGCGGAAAGGTGATCAATGTAGGATTTATCGGAAACCCCAACTGTGGAAAGACGACTCTGTTTAACGCGTACACGGGGGCGAACCTGAAAGTTGCAAACTGGCCCGGGGTAACGGTGGAGAAGAAAGAAGGAAAGACATTTTACAAAGGACAGGAGTTCAAACTGATCGACCTTCCCGGGATCTACAGTCTGACTTCCTATACGATGGAAGAGAAAGTCTCCAGGGAGTGTATCATGAGTGAGGAAGTGGACGTCATCGTGGATGTGGCGGACGCATCCTGCCTGGAGAGGAATCTGTATCTCACCCTCCAGCTCATCGAACTTGGCAAGCCGGTCGTCCTGGCGCTCAATATGATGGATGTGGTGGAAGAGCGTGGGATGGAGATCGACCTCCACCGTCTGCCTGAGATGCTGGGAATCCCCTGTATCCCGGTCTCTGCCAGAAAGCGGAGCGGGCTGGAGATCCTGATGCATGCGGTGGCACATCACAATGAATATGAGAAGCAGGGACCGTTTATCCATCATCATTCGGACAAGTCAGAGCACCGGCATGATCATCACAGCGAGTATGCCATGGTGTACAGTGATGGGATCGAGGATAAGATCGACCAGATCATAGAGCAGTTCCGCCGGAAATATCCGGAGATGAAGAACATGCGCTGGCATGCGATCAAGGTGCTGGAGCAGGATGCTTCCGTGATGGAGAGCTATCCGGTCGATGTGGAAGGAATCGTGGACCGGAGCTATGAGAAGGACATCATCAATGAAAAATATGACTTTATCGAGGAAGTGATCGAGGAAGTCCTTGTGAATAAAAGCGAGCAGGAAGCGCGGACAGACAGGATTGACCGGTATATGACCGGAAAATGGCTGGGGCTGCCGATCTTTCTTGCGATCATGGCGCTGGTGTTTTTCCTGACATTTGCCGTGGGGGATTGGATGAAAGGGTACTTTGAGACAGCCCTTGACCTGCTCACCGGATTTGTGGGGACTGCCCTTGAATCGGCGGGAGTCTCTCCTGTGATCGAGTCGCTGATCGTGGACGGGATCATCTCCGGAGTGGGCGGGATCCTGACATTCCTGCCGAATATCTTTATTCTGTTCCTTGCGCTCGCTTTTCTGGAGGACAGCGGATATATGGCGAGAGTGGCCTTTGTCATGGATGACATCATGGGGCATCTGGGGCTTTCCGGCAGGGCATTTCTGCCGATGCTCCTGGGATTTGGATGTTCCGTGCCCGCGATCATGGCCTCCAGAGCGCTGGAACACAGAAAGGACCGTCTGAAAACGATCCTTGTGACGCCGTTCATGTCGTGCAGCGCCAGACTGCCGATCTATGTGCTGTTCTCTTCCATGTTTTTCGGGAAATATGCGATGGTTGCCTGCTATTCCATGTATCTTCTGGGAATCGTGGTGGCGATTCTGACAGCATATATTCTTTCGAAGATCGACGGCAGTAAAGCAGAGAATGAACTGCTCATCGAGCTCCCTGAATACAAGGCGCCCAATGCGCGCACCATCGCGCTGTATGTATGGGAGAAGGTAAAAGATTATCTGACCAAAGCGGGAACGGTCATCTTCCTTGCGTCCATCATCATGTGGGTGCTTCTGAACTTCGGGACGAGCGGTTATGTGACAGACATCTCCGAGAGTTTCGGCTCTCTGATCGGGAAAGCGATCGTGCCGTTCTTTGCTCCCCTGGGGCTGGGATACTGGCAGATCGTGGTGGCACTGATCTCCGGGATCGCGGCAAAGGAAGTCGTGGTCTCCAGCTGCAGCGTACTCTTCGGTATCCAGAATATCACTACGGCTCACGGGATGGACAGTTTTGTGGCGCTCCTGGCGTCTATGGGATTCGGCGCGGCCAACGCGTATTCTCTGATGGTGTTCTGTCTGCTTTATGTGCCATGTACGGCGACCATCGCCACCATCAATCGGGAAGTGGGCAGCAAAAAGCTGACTTTTGGCATCATCCTGTTCCAGCTTGCGACTGCCTGGGTGGTGAGTTTTATCGTCTATCATATCGCAGGTCTGTTCCTGTGAACATGAGACACTGCGGGCCTGTTCCTGTGAATGTGAACATGAGAAAAAGCGGGCACAGACAAATGTCCATGCCCGCCATATGGTCAATACTGTATGCTTTTGAGCAGGAGTCCTTTCGTCTCGGCGGGAGGCCCTGCTTTTTCTGTCCCTTCAAAGATGTTCTGAACACATTCTGCCCTGCGGAGTCCGCAACCGATCTCCAGGAGAGTTCCGGCGATGAGGGAGGGCATCTGATGAAGAAAGTCATTTGCTGTGATCCGGATCGTAATATGGTCAGCAGTTTGAATAAAGCGGATATCCAGGATCTCTTTTTCTGTCCCTTTTTTCTTCCGTCCGGAGGAGAAACAGCGGAAATCATGCCTGCCCTTCAGAAAGGCGGCAGCGCGTTCCATGGGCGGCAGATCCGGGGCAGGGAAACGGTGGGCTTCATATCTGAGGCGGAATACGTCATAGATCTCTGCAGTACAGATGCGGTATTCATAAGTCCGGGAAAGAGCGTTCAGGTCAGCCCGGAACCGTTCGGGAACTTTTTCGGCTGCCAGAACAGCGATATCCCGGGGAAGATAGAGGTTGAGCTCCCGGAGGAAACCTTCCGGATTCAGGGGAGATCTGATGTGGAAACTGGCAGTCTGTTCCAGCGCATGGACGCCGGGATCGGTGCGCGCGCCGGCATGGAGGAGGATGTCTTCCCCTGTCATGCGGTTCAGGATCTCGTTTACTTTATAGGAGACAGAGCGGTGAAAACCGTCTTTCTCCGGGCGCTGCCAGCCGAGATAGCGGGTGCCGTCATATTGTAGTGTCAGTCTGATGTTCTGCATAGCGCAGCTCCTTTCCACCGGCTGCCGTGTGATGCCGATGTCTCCCGCGTCAAAAAGGGAAGGCGCAGACAGAGCACAGCAGGCCGCGGTCTTTGTAACGTCTATTTTAGCGGATATGAGCCGGAAAGTACAGTCGGATTTAAGAATATGGCCGGACCTGGGAGACGGAGGGGGAGAAGAGAGAAAAAGATGACACAGATCCGCAAAACATGATATACTCTTCATATGATTATGATGAAAGAGGATATCTGCTCCACACGATATCCGGATCGGAGATCAATATGACAGAAGAGCGTACAGTACAGGATTCGATCGTAGAGACGGTCCACATGGTAAGACCGAATCATATGAATGCGGCGGGCAGACTTTTCGGCGGCATGCTGATGCAGTGGCTGGATGAAGTGGCGGGGATGGTGGCAAAACGGCATACCAGATCAAATGTCATCACTGCATCGGTGGATAACCTGAGATTTATCCACGGGGCTTATAACGGGGAGATGGTGGTCATTATTGGAAAGGTGACCTATGTGGGAAACACTTCATTGGAAGTCCGGGTGGATACCTATGTAGAACATCTGGAGGACGGGATGCGGCATCCTATCAACAGGGCATATTTTACCATGGTGGCGTTGGATGAAAATGACAGGCCGAAACGAGTCCCGCGCCTGGTGCTCAGATCTGTGGAAGAAAAGGCAGAGTGGGACGCAGCGAAAAAGCGGAGAGAGATGAGGATGAAACGGAAAGAAGAAGGGTTCTGAAATTGATCGTTCAGAACCCTTCTTCTTTTGAAAGGTCTTTCTGCTCAGACGTATTTCTGTATGCTATGACATATGTTTCTGGAAGATGGAGCTGGTCATACGGATCGTCCGGTCGATCTGCTCCTGCTCTTCTTTTGATCTGCCTTCTTTCAGAATATCAAGGATCAGGGAAACTTCATCAGAGGAGAAGCGGATCCCCTGCCTGTTGGCACTTGTGATTAGAGCCAGCATGACCGGCGCAAGGTCACGGCCTGCTTTCCCCTTTGTCCTGGCGGCCGCCATCTGGATCAGCTCCAGCTTTGCCGGATCGATGTCCTTCAGTGCGGGATTGTTCATCCATTCGTTCATTGCTATCATCTCCTTTCCTGTCATTGTCCGATGTCTGTGAAAACATATCGCTGTATGTGTTGAACATTTCCTGCTGTTCCGGTGAGAGCATCCCCATGATCAGATCCATTGGATCAGGAGAAAGACTTCCTCCGGAACTTCCCTGCATCATTTCCGCCATATCCATGATGTCTTTCATGTTCAGGAACATATCCAGATTTTCGGCTTCAACGGGATCAAGATAAGGCTTTATGCTGTCGATAACTTCTCTTGATGAAGCGCCGTGCCGGTGGGGCCAGCCCGGCCCTTTTTCGATATTGGAACGGCTGAAGAGACGGAGCGTACGGCGGAGTTCAAGGAATTTGATAAAGGCTGCGAGCAGACGCTGTCCCGGGTCAGGAGTGTACGGAAGAAGAAGTTTTATCGCCTGAAGCTGAGGCAATGTGACAAGCTCGTCAAAAGGAGTCATCGGTCTGGGCGGTCTTTTATCCATAGGCACTCCTGATAATAATGTTGTAAATATATATGAGCCCGGGAATAAAAATATGATTTCCGGGAAAGAATAGAGCGTAGCCTTTTGAAATGCTCATCATATTATAAGTATGTAAAGTGATGAGAAAAAAGAAGAAAGGAACGAAAAAATGTCAAGAAAACTTATCATTGACGGCAACGCAGTATATGAGATCGATGAGACATGTATGCTGAGACAGCGGGTGGAAAGTGAGAAAGGACGGCCTGCGACGGACACCCGGAAGCGGAAGAAGGGCCGGAAAGAAGAAAAGAAAAACGAAAGACCATGACAGCTGCGCCGCTGCAGACCGCAGAGGCGGGGATGGTATGAAAAAGGCGTGCGGATCGCTGCTCCGCACGCCTTTTTGTTATACCATCTGGTATCTTATATCATACGGTACAGTGTTCTGACAGATCAGCATCCGCAGCCGTTTCCGTTGAATCCGCTTCCGAAACCGCCGCAGCAGAAAAGCAGAAGGATGATCCACAGGCAGCTGTCGTTTCCGCAGCCGTTCCCGCTGAATCCGTTTCCACAGCCGCCGCAGCAAGCGAGCAGAAGGATGATCCACAGACAGGAAGACATGCCGTTTCCGTTTTCGCATCCGCATCCACAGTTTGTAGCAGTTAAATCACTCATGTTAAATCCTCCAAATAGGTTTATTTACAGTTTTATAGTATGCCGCCCCGGCAAAAGTGTGATTTGGGGATGCGGTAAAATTCAATTTCGCTGTGCCTCAAAGGGAAATTCACTAAGCCTGGATTGAAATCCGGTGCGTCCACGATCGCGGAGTGCCCTGGGATAATGACAGGTGGCAATCCTGCATGGGCGGGAATATTCTGATAAAAAAGGACTTTTATATGAGATGGGTGAAACAGAGAGTCCACTACTGGTGTGAAGACACTGTGAGCGGAAAATGTGCCGGAAAAAATATCTGTGCAGCTGTTCTGGATACGGGGATATCATGGCATCCGGATCTTCGGGGGAGGATCGCGGGATTCCGTGATTTTATCCATGGATTAGAGGAACCGTATGATGATTCGGGACATGGGACACATGTGGCGGGGATCCTGGCCGGAAACGGGTGCGCATCAGAAGGCGCATATGCAGGGATGGCGCCCGAGGCAGATCTTCTGATCGGAAAAGTGCTGGATGGAAAAGGGGACGGGGATGTGGAAAAACTGCTGGAGGGGATAGAGTGGATCAGCTCCGAAAAGGAACGGATGGGAATCCGGATCGTGAACATCTCGGTAGGAACTCAGCCGCAGCTCGCCGCTGATCAGAAACGCAGGCTTCTTAATGCTGTTGAAAGACTTTGGGATATGGGCCTGATCGTTGTGGTATCGGCGGGAAATTACGGGCCTTCACCGGGGTCCGTGGCAGTTCCGGGCAACAGCAGGAAAGTGATCACAGCAGGGGTGCCGGACACTTTGCCGGGAGGCGGGAGAGGCAAAAGGAAGCTGAATTATTCGGGGCGGGGACCAACTGCGGAATGCGTTGTAAAACCCGATGTATTTGCACCCGGAACCGGTATCATAAGCTGCAACGGACGTTATTCCATGCCGGGAGAACATCCATATATAATGAAGAGCGGAACCTCGATGGCTACCCCTGTCGTATCAGGCGCGATCGCATGTCTGCTGTCCAAATATCCGGATATGACAAATGTGGAAGTAAAATTGAAGCTGAGGGAGTCGTGTATAAAATATCCGGGGACAGAGGCAGGATGGGGGCTGATCGATGTGGAACGGATGCTGAAAGGCTGAAACATCTTCAAAAAGGCAGGAGCAGACTGCTTTTGTGCACAAGGAATGGTCCTGGCGGTGAAAATGGATTTTATCTCATCCTGAACGAGTGTAAAGAAAAAATACTTGACAGGCTTCTGGCTTTCGTGTATGATACCAGAGGTGACAGCGATGAATGAGATTTTAGAACAGACATTATTGTATGATTTCTACGGCGAGCTTCTCACCGATCATCAGAAGGAGATCTATGAACAGTTTGTTCTGGAAGACCTTTCTCTGAGCGAGATCGCAGAGCAGGCGGGCATCAGCCGTCAGGGGGTGCACGACCTGGTGAAGCGGTGTCAGAAGACGCTGGAAGGTTATGAGGCAAAGCTGCATCTGGTCGGAAAATTCCTTTCCGTCAGGGAGAAGGTGGACCGGATCGGAGAGATCCTCACAGAGTATGAGCGGGAGAAGACAGATCCCGGTGAAATGGCAGCGGACATCCGCAGGATCGCGGATGCGATCATAGAGGAGTTATAGAATGGCATTTGACAGCTTAACAGAAAAACTTCAGAATGTGTTCAAAAACCTGCGCAGCAAGGGACGTCTTACCGAAGACGACGTGAAGGTGGCCCTCCGGGAAGTCAAGATGGCGCTTCTCGAAGCGGACGTCAACTTCAAGGTGGTAAAGAGCTTCATCAAAGACGTGCAGGAGCGCGCGGTCGGTCAGGACGTGATGAACGGCCTGAACCCGGGGCAGATGGTGATCAAGATCGTCAATGAGGAACTGGTCAAACTCATGGGTTCCGAGACGACGGAGATCAAACTTCAGCCGGGCAGCGCCATGACAGTCATCATGATGGCAGGTCTCCAGGGCGCCGGTAAGACGACGACTACCGCAAAGCTGGCAGGCAAATTCAAATTAAAAGGAAAGAAACCACTTCTCGTGGCGTGTGACGTCTATCGTCCCGCCGCGATCAAACAGTTACAGATCAACGGCGAGAAGCAGGGGGTTGAGGTCTTCTCCATGGGAGACAAGAACAAACCTGCTGATATCGCGAGAGCCGCTGTGGAACACGCGGCAAAGAACAGCAACAATATCGTGATCCTGGATACAGCCGGACGACTCCATATCGATGAAGACATGATGGCGGAGCTCCAGGAGATCAAAGAAGCTGTGACCGTGCATCAGACCATCCTGGTCGTGGATGCCATGACCGGACAGGATGCGGTCAATGTGGCGTCCAGCTTCAATGAAAAGATCGGTATCGACGGAGTCATCATCACAAAGCTGGACGGCGATACAAGAGGCGGTGCCGCACTGTCGATCCGGGCAGTGACAGGAAGACCGATTTTATACGCCGGTATGGGAGAGAAGCTTTCGGATCTGGAACAGTTCTATCCGGACCGTATGGCGTCCCGCATCCTGGGGATGGGCGACGTCCTCACCCTGATCGAAAAGGCAGGGGCCGAGATGGACGAGGACAAAGCCAAGAAGATGGCTGACAAGATGAAGAAAGCCCAGTTTGATTTCGAGGACTATCTCGAGAGCATGGAACAGATGCGCAAGATGGGCGGTCTGTCCAGCATCATGAGCATGATGCCGGGACTCTCCGGAATGGGAGGAAAAGCAGGAAAGATGCCGGACCTTGACTCGGAGGAGAATGAGAAGAGAATGGCGAGGATGGAAGCGATCATCTACTCCATGACTCCGGAGGAGAGAAGGAATCCGGACCTTCTGAATCCGTCGAGGAAACACCGGATCGCAAAAGGCGCCGGGGTTGATATCGCGGAAGTGAACCGTATGGTGAAGCAGTTCAATGAGTCCAGGAAGATGATGAAGAAACTTCCGGGGCTGATGGGTGGCAGAGGTGGAAAAAGGGGCAGATTCAAACTTCCCTTTTAACACATAGATCATGCCGGAGGCAGCGGACCGCAGTGCGGCGGGCTTACGGCAGAAATTAAGAAACAAAACAAAGAGAAAAAAACAAGAGGTGAAAGAAAATGGCAGTAAAGATCAGATTAAGAAGAATGGGACAGAAGAAGGCTCCTTTTTATAGAATCGTAGTAGCTGATTCAAGGTCCCCGAGAGACGGAAGATTTATCGAGGAGATCGGAACATACGATCCGAACTGTGATCCGAGCGCGATCAAAGTTGACGAGGAAGCAGCTAAGAAATGGCTCAACAACGGTGCACAGCCGACAGAGGTTGTCGGAAAGATCTTCAAGGCAGCAGGAATCGAGAAATAAGTTGTTTTCACTGAGGGTTACGAATGTGAACAGTAACCGCGGAGGTGCGCGCAAATGAAAGAGTTAGTTGAAGTTATTGCAAAAGCCCTCGTGGATAACCCGGACGAAGTTTCGGTCACCGAGAAAAAGGAAGGGCGTACTACCGTGCTTGAGCTCCACGTTGCCGACGGCGATATGGGCAAAGTGATCGGGAAGCAGGGACGCATCGCAAGAGCGATCCGCTCTGTGGTAAAGGCGGCAGCGGCGAAGGAAGACAAGAGAGTCGTTGTTGATATCGTTTAGGATCTATTGAAAAGACGAACGGGAAGAGGGACAGCCTCCATATCTGTGGAGAGCCTGCCCTTTTCTTTTCTTACAGGCATATTGAAGGAGAAACAGTATGGAACAATTTCTTCAGGTCGGGGTGATCTCATCCACACACGGGATCCGGGGAGAAGTAAAAGTCTTTCCAACCACGGATGATGCCGCCCGCTTTAAGGAACTGAAAAAAGTACTGCTTGATACGGGGAAGGAGCGAATTGAACTGGAGATCCAGTCCGTCCGCTTTTTCAAGCAGTTTGTCATCGTGAAATTTAAAGGCATTGAGAATATCAATGATATTGAGAAATATAAAGGAAAGAGCCTCTTTGTAGCAAGAGAGGACGCAGCACAGCTGGAGGAAGACGAGTATTATATCGGGGACCTGATCGGTATGGACGTGTTCACGGAGGAAGGGCATTTCGGAGTGCTCCGGGACGTTATGGAGACCGGAGCCAATGAGGTGTATATCGTGGATTCGGACAGCCATGGAGAAGTGCTGATCCCGGCGATCCGTCAGTGCGTGCTGGATGTGGATGTGGAGGAAAACCGGATGACGGTGCGGCTTATGGAAGGGCTGATATAGTTAAATGGTGTCTATTAGCAAAAGATAGGATTTAGGTGCAGATGGTGATTGCATATGTTATGTGTGATGCCATCTGTTTTTTATTATTTCAGTTTAATCTCGTCATTTTTTGATTAATGATGAGATTAATGTTGATTATAGGAGATCAGCATGATATGATGAGAAAAATGTTATGACAGTTTGGCATAAGGAGAATGATATGAGAAACTACGATTTTAAGAAACGATATGCCGAATTGCTTTTACCGGATATTGTTGCTGCGGTGGCTAAGATACATGAATATAGAGGGGAACAGAGAGGCTTTGCAGGCTATAAAGGAGAGGTACTTAGTCAGTTGAGCGAAATTGCCAGAATCCAGAGTGCAGAGGCTTCCAATAGGATGGAAGGCATATATGTTTCGGACGAACGTCTGAAAAAAATCGTAAAAGATAAGACGATGCCAAAGACGAAGAACGAAAAAGAGATTGCGGGATACAGGGATGTATTGAATACAATTCATGATAATTATAACTATATACCCGTGAAATCTTCTATTTTCCTTCAACTGTATCGCGAGTTATTTAAATTTTCCGGACATGTAGGAGAGGGATATAAAGCATCTGACAAGGTGAGTGCACACAGAGCCGAAGCAGAAAATGAGTCCATGAGATTCAGTTCTGTTTCGATCCGGGAAATAGCGGAAAATATTGAGGCACTTTGCGATGCATTTGGAGAAATACAGAATGATCCGGATTACGATCTATTGCTTGTGATTCCTATGTTTACCCTGGATTTTTTATGTATCCATCCGTTTGATAAAGGCAATGGGCGTATGAGTCGGCTTTTGACATTGCTGCTGCTATATAGATCAGACTATACCGTGGGAATGTATATTAGTATAGAGAAATTGATCGAACAAACAAAAACAGCGTACTACAGAGCGATACAGGATAGTTCTGAAGGCTGGCGTGAAGAAAAAAATGATTATCTGCCTTTTGTCAGATACATGTTGAAAATCATCGCTGGGGCGTATCAGCAATTTTCTTTAAGCGTGCAGTTGCTGGCTGCCAGCGGAATGTCAAAGCCGGAACGAATCCGAGAGGTTATTAAAGAGAATTCTGGAAAAATAACGAGAGCAGAAATCATGAAAAAATGTCCGAATGTCAGTCAGGTAACAGTGGAACGGACATTGACAGATCTGGTGAAAAAGAGAGAAATACTAAAGCTTGGCGGTGGTCGTTATACTGCCTATACATGGAACAGGGAGAGAAAATAAGAATGATTACAGGTGAATTGAAAAATAAGATAGACAGTTTATGGGAGATATTCTGGACAGGAGGATTGACGAATCCGCTGGATGTGATTGAGCAGATGACATATCTTATGTTTATCCGGGATCTTGATGATGCGGATAATCTCAGGATGAAAGAAAGTGCGATGCTCGGGCTGCCCTATCAGAGCGTTTTTGCCGATGAGGTAGAGATTGGCGACCGAACAATTGCCGGAAGCCAGTTGAAATGGAGCGTGTTTCACGATTTCCCGGCACAGAAGATGTACAGTACGGTGCAGGAATGGGTATTTCCTTTTATAAAAGAACTGCATGGGGATAAGGAAAGTGCCTATGCCAAATATATGGGGGATGCGATTTTTAAAATTCCGACACCTCTTCTTTTGGATAAGATCGTAACGGCTATGGATGACATCTATGATCAGATGGCACAGATAAAAAAAGGCGATACACGAGGGGATGTCTATGAATATCTGTTGTCTAAACTGTCAACAGCAGGGGTGAACGGGCAATTTCGGACTCCAAGACATATTATCAAAATGATGGTAGAATTAATGGATCCGGAACCGAATGATACGATTTGTGATCCGGCATGCGGAACATCAGGATTCCTTGTCACGGCAAGTGAATATCTAAAAGAGAAAAAGAAAGAGCAGGTTCTTTTTGACCGAAAAAATAAGGATCACTATATGAATCACATGTTCCACGGGTATGACATGGACCGTACGATGCTGAGGATCGGTGCCATGAACATGATGACTCATGGAGTGGAGAATCCCTATATCGAATACAGAGACAGCCTTTCGGATCAGAATCCGGATAAAGAAGTTTACTCACTGATTCTGGCCAACCCGCCGTTTAAGGGAAGCCTGGATTATGATACAGTGTCACCGGACCTTTTGAAAGTATGTAAAACAAAAAAAACAGAACTTCTTTTTTTAGCCTTGTTTATGCGGATGCTGAAAACAGGGGGAAGGTGTGCATGCATTGTTCCGGACGGAGTTTTGTTTGGGTCTTCAAAAGCACATAAAGCGATCAGAAAAGCGATTGTAGAAGAAAATATTCTTAAAGCGGTTATTTCCATGCCGTCAGGGGTATTTAAACCATATGCAGGAGTCTCGACTGCGATATTGATCTTTACAAAAACAGGACATGGAGGAACTGATAAAGTATGGTTTTATGATATGAATGCGGACGGCTTCAGTCTTGATGATAAGAGGACCCCGGTTAACGAAAATGATATTCCGGATATAATAGAGAGATATCATCATCTGGATCAGGAGAAAGACAGGAAACGTACAGAACAGTCATTTTTTGTAGAGAAAAGCGAAATCGTAGATAATGAATACGATCTTTCCATCAATAAATATAAAGAGATTGAATATGTGCCGGTAGAGTACCCGCCGACAGAAGAAATCATGGCAGATCTAAAGAAGATTGAGGCGGAGATCGCGGAAGAGATGAGGAAGCTGGAGGAGATGTTGAAAGAAGAGTAGGAGGAGATCTTACGAAAGAAAATAAAAATATTCCGACGATCGATGATATTATTTTTAAGGGAAAACAAAATATTTCGTGGAATGATGTGGAAAAGTACCTGAAAAAATATGTTGGGAAAGAATATCTCGTCAGGGAATACAATGATAAGATCAGCATCGCAGGAGATTTCCCTGATGAATATACAGAGTCGAAATATACAAAGTCTCTGAGAGGCGCATTTGCAAAGGCAAAAGCGAATGCGTCGCAGATTATAGAGGAATTGATTTCCTGTGCCCAAAACAGGAGATGGATTGAAAACAAAAAGGCAAAACACCAGAAGGATGCATCAGAAGGCTGGTATCGGTATGACGTATGTTTTGCTGTGAAGGTCAGAGGGGAAAATGAAGAAGTTGAGAGACTGAATATTTACAGTGCAGTGCTGGTGGTAAGACGAACGGAGCGTGGAATGTATCTGTATGATATGGTAAATATAAAAAAAGAAGCGAGTACGCCGCGTGAGTCTTAAAAGACTGTACGGTAAAAAACCGCTTCTCTGGTTACTAAATTATCATAGATGGTTGAAAAAATCAATAAAAACATTTGAAAAATGTTTATGAGGGTACTGAGTAATAAATAAAAAAGAAGTAAGACGGCTGCGGAAACAGTGGGTGCGATCTTTTCTTTGGGGGCGGTGGGGAATAAAATGAAACTGTATATAAGAAAATTCGGGTTTGTGGGGATAAATGGATGAAAAAACGTTTAGGTGATATTGCAACATATGTGAATGGATATGCCTTTAAACCATCTGACCGTGGAACTAAAGGGCTTCCTATAATTAGAATACAAGACCTTACCGGAAATTCATATGACTTAGGCTATTATAGTGGAAATTATCCGGAAAAAATAGAAATTAATGATGGGGACATTTTGATTTCATGGTCAGGCAGTTTAGGAATATACATTTGGAATCGCGGGAAAGCGTTATTGAATCAACATATTTTTAAAGTTGTTTTCGATAAAGGCGACGTGAATAAACAATATTTTGTTTTTGCTGTACAATATAAATTGCAAGAAATGATGGATAAAACTCATGGTGCAACTATGAAGCATATTGTAAAAAAGGATTTTGATAATACCTTGATCCCATTTCCAGCTCTTGAAACACAGAGAAAAATAGCAAATATTTTATCAAAAGTAAACGTTATTATTTCAGCTCGCAAAAAACAGATTAAAATGTTAGATGAATTAATTAAAGCCCGATTTATCGAGATGTTTGGTGACCCGATAATTAATCCAATGGGCTGGTCAGTTTCAGAATTGTCGACGTATATACAGTTTCTCACATCGGGGTCGAGGGGATGGGCTAAGTATTTTGCTAATACAGGAGAATACTTTATCACTATCAAAAATGTAAAGAACTGCCGGATTACTCTTGAAGATGTACAGCACGTTGTCCCGCCGAATAATGCGGAGGCAAAACGTACCCGTGTGCAAGAAGGTGATTTATTAATTAGTATTACTGCTGATTTAGGGCGTACTGGAGTGGTAAGTAAAGAAATTGCTGATTATGGCGGTTACATTAATCAGCACCTAACTTGTATACGATTGGATCAATCAGCCGTTCGACCTCTATATGTTGCTTATTACATGGAAAGCGATGCGGGTAAGAGACAGTTTCAAGCCAAAAATCAAAGTGCGGTTAAGGCTGGACTTAACTTCAATTCTATTAACTCGCTGCGAATAATGGTGCCACCGGTTGAGTTGCAAGATGCGTTTATTCGTTTTGTTGCTCATGTCGACAAATCAAAAGTTGCAGTGCAAAAAGCATTAGATAAGACACAGGTGTTATTCGATAGTTTAATGCAAAAATACTTTGGATAAATAAAAATGATACAGTATATATTCTGTAACTGGAGTCTGCCAAAACGTATTGCAGAGTTGTTGGTGACTGTAAGCATATTTATTATGATATACTCCTTGAAAAAGGAGATCAAAAAATGGAAGAGAAGCTCGTAAGCATTTTAAACGAAATGGCTGATTATCTAAATGTATCACAGATGAAGAAACTGCAGGAGATTTTGTTGAAAAATTTGAGTGAAAATGAGTTGCAAAGAAAAGAAATTGAAAATGAAGAGTATTTAAGAATGTTTATAGAGGCGAAAAAGATTGAGGGATGCTCCGAACGTACATTAAAATACTATCAGGAGACCGTTGAACAATTATTATTGCAGGTTTCCACGCCTATTCGAAAGATTACCACGGAAGATCTGCGAAAATATCTGGTAGAATACCAAAATAAAAATAACTGCAGTAATGTAACGGTTAATAATATACGACGTAATATTTCCAGCTTTTTCTCGTGGCTTGAGGAAGAAGACTTTATTCTTAAAAGTCCAATGAGAAGAATACACAAGATCAAGACAAAAACTATCGTAAAAGAAATCATTTCAGACGAAAGTATTGAAAAAATGCGAGATGGATGTCATTCTTTAAGAGATTTAGCTATAATTGATTTACTATATTCTACGGGAATCCGTGTAGGTGAACTGGTCAATTTGAATATATCTAATGTGAATTTTGAACAAAGAGAATGTATTGTATTTGGAAAGGGAGAAAAAGAACGGAGAGTTTATTTTGATGCGAAAGCAAAAATTCATCTGCAGGAGTATTTAGACAGCAGAACAGACACTAATCCAGCATTGTTTGTTACATTGGATTCCCCACATGATCGATTAAAAATTAGCGGTGTGGAGATCAGATTAAGAGAGTTGGGACGATCTTTAAATTTGAATAAAATTCATCCGCATAAATTTAGAAGAACTATGGCAACCCGTGCAATTGATAAAGGAATGCCGATAGAGCAGGTGCAAAAGTTATTGGGGCATTCCCAGATAGACACGACAATGCAGTATGCGATTGTTAATCAAAATAATGTGAAAACATCTCATCAAAAGTATATAGCGTAAATTCTCACAATTCGGGTTTGTGGGGATGATATAAATGAAAACAATGTTATTGGAAGACTGCTGTGAAATACTCGATTCTATGCGAGTGCCGATTACAGCAGCAGATAGAGAAGAAGGACCATATCCTTATTACGGAGCAAATGGAATACAAGATCATGTTGCGGATTATATTTTTGACGATGAACTTGTATTATTAGCAGAAGATGGTGGCAATTTTGGTTCTAAAACAAGACCGATTGCTTATAGGGTCTCAGGGAAATGCTGGGTAAATAATCATGCCCATGTCTTAAAGCCCAAGGAAGGATTGGATGTTGATTTTCTATGTTATTCCCTGATGTTTTACAACACAGATGGAATTGTTAACGGTGCAACAAGACAGAAGTTAACACAGGCAACAATGAGAAAGATGCTGATTCCTGATATGCCGCTTGAAAAGCAAGTGGAAATTGTAAATCAACTCAATAAAGTAGTTGCAGTAAGAAATCTTCGACAGCAGGAACTTCAGAAATTGGATGAACTCATCAAAGCCCGATTTGTCGAGATGTTTGGGGATCCCGAGCAGAATCCGATGAGGTGGCCGGTCGTTAGCATTACAGAGATTATTGACGGAAAGGTTAGCAACGGCTTCTTCGCAAAAAGAGATGAATATCGGGCTGATGGCAATGTGCAAGTGCTTGGTGTAGCTAACATTGTTAATAGAATGTACTCCAACCTTAAAAACCTGCCCAGAACCGACGCAACGCAAACTGACGAAGAAAAATATGGGGTAAAATATGGTGACATGCTTTTCTGTAGGTCATCGCTTGTAGCAGAGGGAATTGGAAAGGCGTCGATAGTTCCAAAAGATACACCCAATAATGTGCTTTTTGAATGTCATGTAATTCGACTGCCCCTAGATCTCCAGAAGTGTGTCCCCGAATTTGTGCAAGTGTTATCTACCACTGAGTTTTTCAGACGGCAAATTATTGCACAATCCAAAACTGCAACAATGACTACAATCGGACAGGACGGAATACTGAAAACAACGATTATTCTGCCCCCCATTGAGTATCAGCGGGAATTTTTACGATTCGTCACTCAGATCGACAAATCAAAAGTTGCAGTGCAAAATTTTTTACTTAATAGATTATATCAGGCTATAATAGAATCAATAGTACTAAAAATGAAAGGCAAAAAAGATGGTCGATTTTGAAAATGCGGGCATTAAACTGATTGTGCTTGATGAAATCGTGGAAATTGATAAAAAATATGGTGTGAAAAAAGTGATTCTATTTGGCTCAAGAGCGCGGGGGATGGATTCTGTATGAAGAAATTTGAGAATTATGTGTCTAATCTCAAAATGCTGCAGAGAGCAGAAAATGTATCCTTTCAGGACAATGCTAAGTCTGAAAACAAGCTTTGCATATGGAAAATGAGGTGATTCATATGACCAATTTTGACTTCTTAAAACAAGATTCTAAATTCGATGCATTTGCAGATGTTGCGATTTCAGCAGAACGAATTCTGAATATTGATATCGAGGCGAGTGTATTAAACTGCCGCCGTGCCATGGAGTTTGCCGTAAAATGGATGTATTCGGTTGACAGTTCTCTTGTGATGCCGTATCAGGACAAGCTGGTGAGCCTGATGAATGCAGATGAATTTCGGGATATCGTAGGTCCGGACATTTGGAAGAGAATGGACTTCATTCGCCGACTGGGGAATAATGCGGCTCATAATGGAAGAAAAATTACCATGGACAAGGCAAGATTGTGTCTGGAAGATTTGTATATTTTTCTTGACTTTATCGCCTATTGTTATGGGGATGAGTATACAGAAGGGCAGTTCGATCCGTCTCTGCTGGATGATACGACTAAAGAAGTCAAGGCAGATATGGCGCATATTTCAGAAATCGATCTTAAGGCTTTGATCGAAGAAAACAGATCTCTGAAGGAACAGCTCACAGCAAGACGCGAAGAGCAGCAACAGACATATGTGCCAAAGCCGTTAGACCTGTCAGAATATGAGACGCGGAAAATATACATTGATACAATGCTTATGGATGCCGGCTGGACAGAAGGCAAGGATTGGCTCAACGAGGTGGAGCTTCCGGGAATGCCAAATAAATCAGAAGTAGGACGTGCAGACTATGTGCTCTATGATGATGCGCAGAGACCTCTGGCTGTGATCGAGGCAAAACGAACCTGTGCGGATGTGGTGAAAGGCAGGCAGCAGGCAAAGTTATATGCGGATATACTGGAGAAACAGTATGGGAGACGACCGGTCATTTTCCTTACAAATGGATTTGAGACAAGAATCATTGACGGACAATATCCAGAACGAAAAGTATCGGTTATATACTCAAAAAGAGATTTGGAAAAATGGTTCAATCTTCTTTCTATGCGGACCAGCCTGGATCACATTTCTGTAAAGAAGGATATTGCAGGAAGATATTATCAGGAGGCGGCAATTAAGGCGGTCTGTGATAGTTTTGGAAAGAAAAACAGAAGGAAAGCGCTTCTGGTAATGGCAACGGGATCAGGAAAAACCAGAACCGTGATTGCTTTATGCGATGTTTTTCTGCAGCATGGCTGGGTAAAAGACATTTTGTTTTTGGCAGATAGAAATTCCCTTGTGACACAAGCAAAGAGAAATTTTGTAAATCTGCTTCCGGATCTGTCAGTCACAAATTTGTGTGAAGAGAAAGACAATTTTACTGCACACTGTGTTTTTTCCACATATCAGACCATGATGAACTGTATTGATTCTGTGAGAGATGAGGAAGGAAAACTGTTCACATGTGGCCATTTTGATCTTGTCATCTGTGACGAGGCACATAGATCGATTTACAATAAGTATAAAGATATTTTTAATTACTAAGACTTCCCATACCTGAAATGGGCTTCGCTCCTTGAAAATTCAATATTTCAGCTGACAAAATAGTGATTTATGCCCCTATAGCCTCTGGATGGAGTGCGTTACG
>NZ_JACJLR010000043.1 GCF_016902345.1 Mediterraneibacter glycyrrhizinilyticus
AGGGTGCTCTGGAACCCTTTTTCTTTCTGTATACTGATGACAGTATACAGGGCAATACAGAGACATGCAAGCAGAGCAGTATAATGCTAAACTATGAGGTCAAAAACAACTTTGGAGTAATCAGGTACAACAAAAGCAACGGTAGATATGAAGTGAAATCGCAACTTTTGTAAATCCAAGATCCGGATATGAAGTGAATTACTCCAAGTATCTGAAGCATCTCATAAAATCCGATTCATTGCTATCCGGTCGATTATTTAGCGCTTACTCAGAACAGTTCAAATCCTGCCAGAAACAGACAAAGGGAAACAGAAGATGCGAAATAGAAAAACCCCGAAAAACCGCAGTTTTTCGGGGTTTTTGAGCATCTTTGAACCAGTTTGAAACGCCAATCAGCGCTTGGGTAACCGAAAATACTGGAAAATCAAGGGGTTACACGGAAAGATGTTGCAAATACGTTACAAACCCAGGATATCTGAACACGATTGAGGACACCTCTCTCAATATGTTCCACTGTCTCTTATATTGCTATACCACTGTCCTTTTTTTATTCGGTTCGAATTGAATATTTAAAAGCTGTTGATTGAGTAAATTCCAAAACCTGTTTAATTTGTTTTCTGGAAAATTTACACATGGAACATAAAATTAAGATTCCTTAACATTCAGCCTGAATGAAAGAATTGATAATTGGCAAAACAGTCTTTTCTACTACTTCTCTATCTAAGAAATTCAATTTGTCTGTATCCAAAAATACAACCGGTGTGGTAATGCTCTTCATCCGCTCTTCTACTTGTGCACATGTTGAAGCAAGATAATCTATAGAGATACCTTGTTCATTTGCTCTCCCACGTTCTTTAATACGTTCTTTTAATGTCCATGGTTTAGCTTGTAGGCAAATAATTAATGTAGTATCTTCCATTTTTGATCTTGAAATATTGTATACCTGTTTGAAAGACTCCATCTCCTGTTTGTCCAAATTATTTACCGCATACGCAAAATCTTGTTCAATAGAATAATCACACACTATTAATCCTGCAACAGTTGAACTTTTCTTGATTTGAAATGTATGTTGAAGTAAAAACGCTATTTCTGTTTCGTAGGTATATAATTCAGGAGTTTCATAAAAATCTGATAAAAATGCAATTGATGAAAAATCCTCAAACACCCCTACTAGTCCCATATAGGATAATTGCCTAGTAAGAGTAGTTTTCCCTGTGGCAATCCCACCACATATCTCAATTCTCATATAATATTACCTTTCACCCTCTGAGGTATTAAAACCCGTGTCATTTAATTCATTAAGTTCCAATTGCAATTTCTCTATTTCTTCTTCTAATTCTGAAATACTATTTTCATAGACCGTTATTCTCTCTCCATACTCTTTTACTATTGCATTATATTGATCAGTTAATCTACTATATCCAGATAATGTAACCCCTATAGTAGAAATTACGAGAGTGGCCACAGTAATAACACTAACAAGGGAAGTACCAACACTCCAACGCCTTATTCTTGCAGCTTCCTTCTGAGCTTCTTTTACTTGAACTTTTCCTTCATGTAGTGCATCCGGTATAGAACTAACAACGGAATCAAGCCTATCATTACTCAATGCTTTTGAAAGATATTGTTCCACATCACGCTGTTCTGGTATTTTTTCTTCTTTATATACTTCAGAGTGTTCAGTACCCTCAATCAAATTATTCCATCGTTGATTTCTACTTAACTTTGTGAACTCCATAGTAATCAACGTATCTCCATATTTAAAGTGATAGGTGTTACTTGTTAAATTATGTAAAGGGATAAATAATTTTCCACTAAACCCCGGGTCTACTAACGGACCAGTTCCTAACAGCAACCCTTTATAAATATGTTTAATTTTCAAATTAAACCTTAATGCCATATATTCTGGAATTCGAAAACATGGCTCAAGTGCTACAAAAGCAATTGAATTGGGTGCTAAATCGAAACCATCCAAATTTTTTTCCAAATTTAATTTAACTTTTTCAAGACCTTTTTTCTTACTGCTGTCACTATACCGCCAAAAGATAACCTCCCCACCTATTTTAACTTTGTAAGAAGCCCCTTGAAGTTCGTTCTCGTCAAACGGATAGATCATCCCAGTTGTTTTTACATAAGCTTTTATATCAGCAGAATTTAGCAGGGCAGTTTCTATTTTAGGATATGGATCTGTAGCCTTCCACATCTTGTATCTATTTTTTGCCTCTAAATCAGATTTCGGGTAATCTGTATACTTCTTTTTGTGAGTCATTTTCCTTTCTCCATTACATCAATAATCAACGCATAAAAGTTGTTCTATCTCCTGTACCAACATAATCAACTTTACCTATCTGTTCTTCTATATGCTTAACACAATTTTCAGCACGGCTAGAGAGGAACATCTGATTATTAATCGAATAATCAAAATAATCACAATGATTAAGAACAATTATATTGGGGCGATTCGTATTAATTGATCTCTGAACTACTTCCATATCAAATTTTGCGACTCTTCTAATTCTTTTCGTCACAGTTGTGTACTCTGATAGTAAAAAACTGGACTGTGCAATTTCACTTACACTTTCCCACGTTGTTTCTTGAGGCAAAGGTCCGGAATTTCCTGCCACCCTAATTGGAAAAGCTCTTAGAGTCATGATAATGTTTGTTACATCAAAAGGGCTAAGCCCCGCTTCTGAAACAAATGCAGCAACAGAAGTATCTCGAGATGTTGCAAAAGGATATTCTTTAGCATGGAGTAAAGAAAGACCAAATCCCTGTGTTCCTTCAATGATAATCTCATGTGATTTATTCAATTCACTGCGTAAATAATCGCTAGTATCACAAAGATATGGCTTCAATTCTTTACAATCTCTTGCGAGTAAAACTTCCGAATTTCTTTTAATTCTAGATATTACAGCACTACCTGTTCCACTTTCTGTAGATCCTATTTTTTTATTCAGGTTTACATTTGCTTCTTTTACCCCATCGTTTTTTTTAATAATTACCGCATTAGGATGAATTTTCAATAAATCTTTTCGAATTCCACTTAGTTGAACTTCCTTTATCAACACATTAACATCAATATATGACCCCGATGGCAAAACACAAGTTACACCTTCCAGTACAGAAGCAACTGGCAATATACGAAAGACCATTCTCTTTCCTTCATCTGTAACAATGGTATGACCTGAATTTGTTCCCCCAACTCTTACTACTACTGATGCATTCAATTTTTTTGCAAAGAAATATGTTGTTTTTCCTTTACCCTCGGATCCCCATTGTCCGCCAAATACCACACTAACTCCCATACTAATCCTCCTAACAAATATGCATATTGATATTAACATTCATATATTTCATAATAGAGCCCTTCAATAAATCTAAAATAATCTATTACTCATCCATCCTATTTTTTAGAAAACACTGCTCTTATTAAGTCATCAATTTGCAAATACAAATCTTCAAATGTTCCATTATTGTCAATAACTACATCAGCAAATTGGCGAAGACCAATGATTTCTTGTTCTACGTTGTGATTCATAGCCTTTTGGAATTCTTTTTCTTTATAGCGGGTTGCACATATTTCTGGATCAGTCTGGATATAAACCAAGTAAAAGTTTTTGAAGTTTTTTTCTTTCCAATAGGTATAATCTTCATAATGTCTTATTCCATCTATTACCACATTACTATTACCTACAATATAGTTCTCTACCTTTTTATTAAGATCGTATTGTTTTTGTGAATCAAACAAGTTTCCACCTGCTTTTTGCAATGAAGATCTGTTAACTTGTATACCTTTTTCTTTAAGCATTTTTGCAATTATTAAACTATACCTTGTATATGCAAAACCCTTTTCAGCAATATATGTACTAACTGTTGTTTTACCGGCGGCAATTGTTCCTGTAATACCAATTATCAAATTATAATCATTAGAATTTTTTTCAGTTGATGGAACGATCATATCATTTTCTTCAGGAATCCCAATCGGTTCAAAATATCCATCGATAAAAAACTTTCCGACCAACGCAGCAGTTATAGCATCTAATTCATCATGTACAACTTTACGCTCTTCAAAATCACCATGTATTCCCAAACGTAAAAGTCCAGTCTTTAGTAGTTCAACATCCGTTCTTTTTCTTGGTAACTGTAAAATATCTTGTGCCGCTCCAGGGAAGCACTCGATAACAGGATATCCCATTTTTCGCAAGCGCATGCTTAGATTAATTCCTCGTTTTGTAAGTTCTTGCATGGAATCAATTAATGCAGGATAAGAATTAACGCCTCTTGAATGCAGTTCCCGTTCACACCATCTCATTATTCCTGCTTCTTTACGCATTGGATCATCATTATAAACAGAAGTTCTTCCAACAGGAAGTGAAAGTGGGGCATCTATTGAAACAATATCAGCCTTCGAATCAACAATATATTTTACAATCTCATCGTCATATTTTACTACGTTTGTAGTAACATACTTGTCGGTCAACAAACAAATACCCGTATTACTTGATTTATTGATTACGCCGGCCAAGTCAATACCTACAATTCTTTTAGATTTTGAGTATTCCAATATATCAAGATTGAAATTCTTAGCATTAATACTTTCACGAATAGCATTTCTCTTTTTCTTACTGTAGAAAATATGAAACCGTCTTCTTGAATTATAGAATCTCTTTGGTTTCCCATATTTAGGAATCTTCTTCCCCCATATATAATTAAAAAATATTTTATCGAGTATGTAAGTCATCCCGGAAATATCATAGAAATTATATTCTATAAGTAAGTCAAGAGCATTATCCTCTCCAAAAATAAACTTATACCATAAAGCAATTGCTTCTTTTCCATTACAATCCTGAATATCTTTAGGCCTATTAAATTGTAATTCCTTTTCAATATTTTTTTGACCATGTACAAAACCAAATCTTTTACAAAAATGCATCAAGTCTAAATTGGGTTTATCCTCAATATTCAGATCAGGAAATGCATTGTTTAGAAACTTTACATCGAATCTTGCCCCATTAAAAGTAACAATCATCTTTGCTTTATGACATACTTCTTTCAATTCAGTCTGGTCAGTTCCTGCAATCCAACAACCATATTTTCCATTCATCATCCAGCCTACCATAGTAATATAATGATAAATGGGACTTAACCCAGTTGTCTCAATATCTAAAAACAATATATACTCAGGTACTGAATAAGCAATTCGATAAAAATCTTTTTTGCCAGATTTTTTTTCAAATATAGAAGCAATTTTATCAACATTATGCCCTGCATCATTCATTAAGTAAGCAACCTCACGCTCCAAAGCGGAGGGAAGAAATGAAAGTTGCCTCTCCGAGCTACTAATTAAATCCTCAATAGAAACAATCCCATTTTTCCAATAGCTCTCTTCCTGCTTTACTGAAACATGGGATACTTGGATTAACGATATGTATAATAAGGAATCTTTATAATTCATAATACGCTCCTATAGATAACGCACTAGATGTCTCTAACAATATTTTAGTTTACCATATACAAAACATCGATTCAAGACTCTATATCCGTTTTCAATTTTTAACTACATAATATTTGAAAAATTTTATAGATTCTTTTTTCCACTTCAAATTTTATCTCATCTGTGAACACTTTAATCACGTTTCTCCCTTATTAAATCATATTTATTAACCTATTGTACCTTTTTCATTCATTTTCTAATATTTATCATGCTTCCCAAACAAGTCATCAGCACCCCTACCTTTTCTCACTTATATTCTTTACTATATCCACCATCAACAATATCCCCGCCTGCAATCCAATCTCCATATACACACTTGCCATCTCACTGCTGACTTCATTACACAAATCCAGCAGCTCCGAAGTCTGACTCTTATCATATTTTTCTACAGCCTTCTCAAACCTCATGTACGGTTCATCCAGTCGTTCCTCATAGCTTCGATCATCCTCATCCGGTCCCAGCCCAAACAAAAGATAATCTGCTATTCCCCGTATTGTTGCTCTTTCAAATATCTTATCAACGTACATTCTGTGATCCATCCTTTCCTTATAGCGAAACTTTTCGTTATTACGAAACATTATAATCTGAATACTACATACAATCAAGATATATTTCTTTATTACGAATTTTCAGGAGTAGTTCAGATATGCAGAAGATCAGACCTGACATGGATATCGGTCATAATATCCAACGTCTAAGACGGAATGCAAATATGACACAGGAGCAAGTTGTTGCTCACTTACAGCTTATGGGAATTGAGATCTCCAAAAGCACTTACGCCAAACTGGAGACCAACCGGATGAATATAAAGGTCAGTGAACTTGTAGCACTCAGCAAGATCTTTGATGCTGATATCGCTGAATTCTTTTCCGGATTGCTTTAATTATTTACGCCAGATCACGCAATTACAGCCAGAACGGTCAATGCCGTTTTCAAGCTTCTGATCATTGACTGTTCCGGCTGTTTTTCTAAAGGCAATCTCTATTATAATTCCGTTTTCGCTCTTTCCACTGTTGCTGTGCTGCTTCTTGTTTCTTTTCTTCTAAGCGCCCATGAATACTTCTCTTTTTTGTCTGCTCCGGTCTGTTCGCCCGGATTACCAGATACATTTTCTCCGACGGCTCCATTGCCTGATCCCATGCATTCTGCTGTTTACGTACCTTGTCCAGCTCATTCTTCGCAGCCTTGTAAGCTTTCTTCACATCCAGTGCATTTTCATATCCGTTCATCCGTGGTATCTGACTTAAGGTATCCTTCGACTTGCTCAGCTCCTGCTGTTTCCCGGAAATTTTCTGTTCCAACTCTTTCTTTTCCTTTCCGTGAAACCACTTCTTCTGTACTTCCTTCAGTTCCTTTTCCAGTTTAATTATTGCCTGTTCAATGGCATATATCCTCTGCTCCGTTTTCTTCATCTTCTTCAGGATATTATCAAGTTTCATGACTTCTGCTTCCTGTATTTCTGAATCTGGTCTTTCGCCTCCGGCCATAGGCGGAAGAGGTTCCGGCGTCACATCGATCCTCAGATCATGACTGAGCAGCGGATTTCCGTTTTTGTCAAATTCCGCATTTCTGGTTTCTTTAATATACTGGATAAAACCTCTCAGCTTCCCGATCGCTGTCTGCAGGATCTTCCTAAACAAATCTGGTTTCCAGCCCTCACTGCGGATAGATTCGGCAACAGGCTCGACTATATCTGTTCTCTTGGTAATACAAAGTTCTTCTTCCGTAACGCCTTCTACCACAGCTCTGTCCACCATATTGTTCCATTCCTGCCGGAGATAATTGTCGATCTGGATTTCCTTTTCTTTTAGATTATTCTTCCCGATCTTTCTGGTCGGCAGATAAGGGCTGTTCTTATCAAACACCTTCAGTTTCTCTGCCGGATCCTTTACCAGATTATTGATAATCTCTGTATAAAAATATTTCATGTCCTCTGTGAATTTCTTCGACTTGAACTCAGGGTTCTTCGGCTTGAAATAATGTTTTTCATAGACTTCTCCTTTTTTAATAATCCCACATCCGGAGCGGATTTCTCCACTCTCATCCAGTATCTCTTTCTTCGTCCGGACATGTTTCCCGTTTTCATCGTAGAACATATTTCTCGAAGCGATCTTCTCTTCCGGCATTTCGAATGCCTGTCTTTCCGAAAAGATCAGATGGATATGGAGGTTCGTTTTCCTCTTATTGTGATGAAGAGCGCTTGCCACCGCCACGTCATATTTTTCCACAAACTTCGCCGTAAAATATTTCAGCAATATATCATGATCGTATCCGATCAGGCTGGGCGGAAGCATGATGATCAGCTCTCTGGCTTCGATACATTTTCCTTTTGTCCCGCTCCTGATAAAGTCTGCCTGATTTTCTTTCGACAGGTATCGCCAGAATTTCGGATCCACATTGCTGTATGTGGCATACAGGTTTTCCTGTCTCTTCGGATCCGAAATATAACGTACCCTGCCCCTGACGTGTGGCAATTTGACCGTCTGAACAAAACAATTCTTTCCATTTGTCATAGATCTCCTTTCCGGCGGTGGTACGTCAGATCAGCCCGCTGGTCACAGCGCTGATCCGCCCCGCAGGGCCTTCCGGAGGATTCCCCTTAGAAAGACCAAAGGCAATTTCATAAGGGGAGAGCTCGATGCAGTCGCGAAATACACAGAGCATAGACCATCAGGTCTGTGCGATGGGTGTATTTCGCTCTCAGTCGCCGAGGGCTGAGTTTCCGGCGTACCCGCCTGATATTTTGTGCCCGTATCCGGGCTTTTTCTTCTTCTGAAGATTTTAACTTTCAAAGTTTTTCTCCTCCTGTTTACGCCTTCCTGTTTACAGATTTCACTCTCTTCTGTAAACAAACCTTTGTAAACGAAGCGCAAAACATTTAAAAAGTTATCTTTTACTCAAAGGGCAGCTTTGCATCTTCATCCACTTTTACAAAACCGTCCCTGTCTTTTTTCGGATGGATCCGCTTCCAAGAGCGCTGAATCCCAAGCCCGCCAGAGAACCGGTGAGTTCCGTGTTTCTCCCAGCCTATGATCTCATTGTCCATCAGATCCCCGATCTCCTTTGACTGCCATTTCGGTACCATTCCCTCCTGATGAAAGACTTCCTGATAAATGATGGTAGAACATACATAATCTTCTTCGTAACGATCCAGAAATGCCTGGATCATCCCGGTTTGGGTGTCCTCCGGCATGAAGTCCTTTTGCAGAGATTTCACATATTCTTCCATATCCAGAGAAAATGTCAGGAGGAATCCACCGCTGCGGTAGATCTCCATAGCCTCCGCCCATGCCTGGATGATGTACTCTCTGGAGGCTTTCTCATCCCGGTATATGGCAGTCTCCGCTTTCTCTGGGCAGACTTTTACCGGCCCGAACCGACGATTTCCCGTCCGGTCAAAAGGCAGGAAGGCAAGATCATTGGAGGTACCGCAGAATACACACTGACGGTAACGGTCTTCCGCTCTTCTCTCATAGGGAATTCGGTAAGTGTCTTTCTGTCTGCTCAGGAAAGATTTGGTCTCCTCAATGCTTTTGGCATTCGCCACCGCATTCATTTCCGACATTTCCACGATCCAGTGTCCCTGAAGATATTCATAAACTTTCTTATCATCCAGCCGCTTCACGTCATCAGTGAACCATTCATCTTTTATCGCCAGATATTTGAAGAAAGTCGATTTTCCGGTTCCCTGACCGCCCACAAGGCAGAGCATGATATCGTACTTTTTCCCGGGCTCATACAGGCGGCTGATGGCCGCCAGCATGTGCATCTTCATAACCTCCCCGGAATATTCCGGATCCTCCGCCCCAAAGAAATGAGTCAGCATTCCGGCGATCCTCGACCTGCCGTCCCACTTCAGGCTTTCCAGCAGATCAATGATCGGATGGAAACTGTTGTCGTTGGCTACAATATCTATCGCCTTGGCGATCACCCGGTCGCTGGTAAGCCCGTAATTCTTTTCCAGATACAGAGACAGATTGTTCATATCCGTATCCGTCATCTGGACGCCCCTTCGTTTCCATGGCACCTTTTTCTTAATGTCGATCTGGGAGGTCATCTCATTCCTGCATACAGCTCCCCGCAGGCAGGGATCATGTTCCAGAACGTACTTGCAGTTCTGGATAGACTGGCGAATCCTGCCTTTCTCCGTCACTTCCAGATTGTCCCGGATTTCTTCCGGGGTCAGCATTTCCTGCTCTACAATATGCTCTAATTTCTTCAACGACTCCTCGCTGATATTCTTCCATTCGCCGCTCAATCTTCTCCACCTCCTTCTTTGAAATTTTCGATTGTATTCCGCAGAAGTCTTTGCTATACTTTATTTGCGAGACAGAGCATATCATTGACTCTGCGGAATTTAGTCCTTGCCAAACTATGCAAGGGCTTTTTCTTTTCTTACATCACGGAAATACCCTGTTTCTTCCCAGACTTTCCGATCCGGGCAGTAATAGCTGAACTCATTTGAGTTTTCCATCTTCATTGCAACGCCGAATTTAAAAATTCCCTGACGGATCCCTAGCCGGATATAATGCGGATCCTTGCCGATTGCCTGTGCAATTTCCTTAATCGGAACATTTCTTCCCGTAAAGGGCGGGAGTTCAACATACAATTTCTTTTCCATTCACATCACCTCCTTGTCCTGGCTGTATTTCTCATAATTTCCTACTCCAATAATTCCTGCATATCAATATCAAGCGCCTGTGACAGCTTATACGCCACCTGCGGGGAACAGCTTTTTCCTGCTTTGATGCAGGATATGGTCTGTCTTGACACAGCGCTTTTATACGCAAGTTCTTTAATGGTCAGGTTTTTCTTTCCCATTAAAATCTGCATTTTTAATGCATTAATCCTCATACTATCACCTCCATTTTTCAAAAATATGAATTATTAGTTCGTATTTCATTATATGCATTAGAAATACATATATCAAGATATATTTTTATAAATACGCACTTGCAATTCGTATTTCTGTGTGTTAATATGGATGAAAGAGAGGTGAAATCAATCATGAAATATGACACAAAACAGATTGGACTTAGGATCCGAACTGCCAGGAAACAAAAAGGCATGAATCAGACGCAGCTGGCAAATGCACTTGGCAAATCACTTCGCACGATCCAAAAATACGAAAGTGGTGAAATAGAAGTATCTATTGCCATGATCAATGAACTTGCCGGATTGCTCGATACTACTTCTACCTATCTGATCGGATACGAAACCGATAGCAGACCACTGACATATATGTCAGATGTTATGAAGTTTTTCTTTGAGCTCGATCAAATTCAGGAGCTGGGCTTTCGTATAGATGTAAAACGCCCGCCTGAGCACAATAACTGGGAGTGTTCTATTACATTTAATGGTAAAGACATGTCGGCATCAGAAAACGCAGATATGTGCCTGTTTTTAGAGGAATTTAACGAAAACAGAGAAGAATATGCCTCTTACCGGCACACTGCAAAATCCTATCAGGACTGGAAAGATAAGACATTAGCCTACTATTCCACTATCCCATTATCAGAGAAAGCGCAGGAAGAACTTTCAGAGGAGGAACGTATAAAACGAAGAAATGCTATTTTAAACAAACAGTTTGGAGAATAAGTCTCGCCGAAAGAAAGGAGACTTAACTTTATGAAATTACCAAATGGCTATGGCAGCGTAGTAAAATTATCCGGAAAAAGAAGAAAACCATATATGGTTCGAAAGACTACCGGATATCATATTGATCCTGTAAAGGAAAAGAAAGTCGCTGACTATATTATTATCGGATATACCGCAACAAAAGCAGAAGGTCTGCAGATGCTGGCAGATTACAATCATAATCCATATGATACCAGAGCCGCAAAAATGACTTTTTCGGAAGTGTATGAAGAATGGTCTAAAAAGAAATATCCGACTGTATCAGAAAGCAACGTAAAAGGGTATTCAGCATCATACAAAGCCTGCACCATTCTTTATTCCAGAGTCTTTAAAGACCTGAAACTGGCAGACCTTCAACAGGTCATCGACACCTGCGGAAAAAACTATCCGACACTGAAGAAAATAAAGATACTGTTTAATCAGTTATATGATTTTGCTTTAAAAAATGACATCTGCAACAAAGATTATTCTTCTTTCGTTGATATCGTTCAGTACAAGGACAGAAATCCGAATAAGCACAGCAGGAATAAATTTACAAAAGATGAAATCGCCAAAATCTGGACGATGAAAGATGATAAATATTATCAGATCATCCTTATGCTTCTCTACAACGGTACACGTATTTCCGAGTTTCTTTCCTTAAAAAAGGAAAACGTGCATCTGGATAAACAATACTTTGATGTGATTGAAAGCAAAACAGAAAATGGCATCAGAAAGGTTCCGATCGCGGACAAACTTCTTCCGTTCTATAAAGGCTGGTACGAATCCTGTCCGGACTGCGAATATCTTCTGCATACAGAGGATGGTAAGCCTTTTAAGTACCGCAATTATTATGACAGCTACTGGACACCGCTTACAGAGCAGATCGGGATCAACCGGACGCCTCACTGTACCAGACATACGTGCATATCCATGTTATCGGAGGCAGGAGTCCAGGACACTACTATCAAAAAAATTGTAGGTCACTCCGGAGCTATGAGCCTGACTGAAAAGGTTTATACGCATCTGGATGTACAGATACTTGTTGATGCCATAAACAGAACATTAGAGGAATAACTTTGTTGCAAACGTGTTGCAAATGCGTTACAAACGGAGCAAATTTCACCCCGTTTCACGACATTCCACAATGTTTCCGGAAAAGCGAAAAACCCCGGAAACATAAGGAGTTTCCAGGGTTTGTAAGCATTTCGATATTCTCTTTTGATTATCTCTTGGGTAACCGAGATTAACGCTTGGAGAACTGGGGAGCTCTACGTGCTGCCTTGAGGCCGTATTTCAATCGTCTGAGCGATGATTTTCCTTGATATTCCGGGCTTTTTTGAGCCTCGGCCCCTCGGTTGTCCTATTCCTTAACCAAAAAACAGGCCACTTTTACGAGGGGACAGCTTGATGAAATGCAGAATTTACTACATCGAATAGCTGTTCTGGTTTATTATACTTTACTCTTGCATAGATGTCCATAGTTGTCTTGCTGTTCTCATGTCCGGCAAGGTACTGGACCGTCTTGGGGTCAACACCTGCATACAGAAGATTGGTGATGTAGGTATGCCGCAGCAGGTGCGGTGTCACATCGAAGTCCAGGCTATACACAATGTTGGGATTGTTTTTCTGATGTCCTCCCAGACTCGGCTGAACAGTGTACTTGATGCTCTGTCCGTTCACATACTTATAATAGGTACGCTCCTTGGTAGACCGAACAACGATGTACTGCCAGACACGTTTGAACTGCGAATATGACAAGGGCTGTCCCTCACTATCGGCAATCACATATTCCGATTTGGAGGCAGCCTTGGCTTCCCGCAGACAATTCACAAGGCATTTGGGAATGGGAATATCCCTTCTTGCTGCTTTCGTCTTAAGCGTTGTAGAGATAACCGGTCTGTTATGCTCTGATCGCCATGCGCGCCGCACAGAGATATATGGAGTGGGTGCATCGAGGAACACACAATCCCATTGCAAGGCGAGAGCTTCTTCTCGGCGCAGACCGGCATATAAGCCGATCATGGTAAACAGATACGGCGGAAGTCCTTTGACGGTTTCCAGCAGCACTTCCACCTGCTGGTCTGTCAGCGAATCTTTCTTTTGGGTCGGTTTCCCTCCTTTTGCCGAAATCCCCTCACACGGATTGTATTCCAGCAACTGGCTCCGCTCTGCCGAGTAAAAAATGCACTTGAGGAGCATATTCACCGTATTGTGCAGGCTCTCGGACTTATTGGACAATGGGATCAGCGCCAGACGAATATCATCCGCTGTTACTTCCTCCATATACATATCTCCCAAAGGCTTGATAATGTAGTTCTTCATATTGGAGGCGTAGCCCTTCAGTGTAGCCGGCGACACTTTTGCGGATTGCATCAACAGCCACTTCTCACAATACTCGGCCACAGTAGGATGCTCCCGGTGGAAGATGATCTCCGCTACCTGGCGTCTCGCCTCCTGCTCTTTATCGTACAGTTCCTCGCAGGTAGTCCCATACAAGCTCACCTGCTTGCCGTCTGCGTCCAGAATCCGGGTTCTGTAATACAGGACACCCTTTCGTGTGACGGTTCCATATTGAGGTATGTTTTTTTTCTTCTTTGCCATAATTAATTTCCTTTCTCGCGTGGTGATGTATCTACACCTCCTTTTTATCAGAGATTTCAAATTGAATCAAAGATACGGCCAAGGAAAAACTAAGAGCGAGACATCCTTGTCTCGCTCTTACTTCATTTTCTGAATTGTTCGGAACTTACACAGCGTCCCATAAGTCAAAGGCACAGCCCATTGCTTTGACAAGATCATCCGGCCTGTTGTATTTGACCTTTGCGTAAATGTCCATCGTGATTTTGCTGCTTTCATGGCCCGCCAAATATTGTACCGTTTTGGGGTCCACCGAAGAATGAATCAGATTGGTGATGTAGGTGTGCCGCAGCTGATGCGGTGTCACTTCAAAATCCAGGCTATATACCACATGGCCGTTATTCCTGGCTTTTTCTCCAAGTTTCGGGTAAAGCATATATTTTACATACTTTCCGTCCACAAGTTTTCTGGCCATTCTCGGCTTTGCAGTCCGCGTCACAATATACTGCCACAGCCGCTTAAACTGTGTATAGGATAGCGGATCACCGTCCCGATTGGCAATCACATAATCCGAAGTGGATTTTTTCTTTGCATCTTTCAGACATTCAACCAGACAGACCGGGAGAGGAATGTTTCTTTGTGCCGCTTTGGTCTTTAGCTCGGTAAGAATGACCGGCCTGTTATGTTCTGTGTGCCATGCCCGCCGTACCGTTAAGTACGGAGCCTCTGCATCCAGATACACAGAATCCCATTGCAGCGCCAGGATTTCTTCCCGGCGCAGACCGGCATATAAACCGATCATCACAAATACATAGGGCGGCAAATCCCGGATCGTGTCCAAAAGCCGCTCAACCTGTTCATCCGTCAATGCCTGTCTTTCTTCCTGGGGAACTCCTCCCTTTGCATCCAGGTATATGGTCGGGTCCTCGTCAATCACATGGCTCTCCTTGGCCGCCCGGAAAATGGACTTGCAGAGAATCACCACAGACTTATAAACCGAAGCCGACTTCTTGGAAACAGGTACGAGGGCAAGTTGGATGTCATCCAGGGATACATCAGCCATTCTCTTGTCTCCCAGCCCTCCAATAATGTGCCGCCGCACCTTAGAGGTATAATCTGTCAAGGTGGTGGCCCGAACATGGACGGACTGCATCAGCAGCCACTTCTCACAGTACTCAGCAACCGTAGGCGATCTTCGACGAAACGTAGTACTGTCAATCTGCTCTAACGCCTCCAGTTCCTTGTCATAAAGCTTTTCGGGCGTCTTTGCATAAAGCGCCACTCTGTTTCCATCCGAATCTTCGACTCTGGTTCTATAATATTCAATGCCGTTAAGCACGACCGTACCATATTGAGGAATTGCCCTTTTTCTTTTTGCCAATTCCGTCACCTCCTAAGAATAATGTCCAGCGCTGTACCTTTGTTTTATCAGACATATTAGGTTCCAGCAAGGATACGGAACAGCTCAAGCTCGGACACTTCGCAGCTTGCGGTATGTAGCGCTTTTTTCCACTGGCTTTGCACGATGGGTGCATTTTGCGATATACTCCTGAAGGCCAGCATCTGTAAAGTACACGCAACCATTTTGCACATACTGAACATAGGAAATTAGCCCACTGTTTCGAGCTGCATCCAAAGTGGCAATGCTAATCCCCAGTAATTTGGCAGCCTCTTTCCGCGAAATCAATTTTTCCATAGGTGGTCCCCCTTTCTGTCAAAGATGTGGTTGTTGCTTTCAAAATCACATGAATGCGCTGGCAACCGAAGCTGCCAGCGCATGGTATCTGACTTTGAAAAATTTACTCGCCACATTTGCCACGCACCCCTGGCGATGGGGACATTCCGGTCTCCGCTGGCGCGGCTGTCATAACTCCACAGCGTCGTTTTACTCGTGCGCCGCAGAGTTCCCCCCAAGTCTTTAGGAGGCCGTGAGGAAGTATCTTTAACCCCTATGCAGTCATCGCGCCCTGAAATGCCACTTTCGGGTATCAGGCTGACGTGGATCGCTCGGAACAGTCCTATTCATCACCTCCTGGGGCTGTCCATCTTCGCGGCGTGCCTGATTCGCTCGTACATAGGTTATGTACCGGAAATGCCGTCTATGAAATTGTCAAGCTCCACATTGGGAGAATGTTCTTCCCTCAATGGGTAGGCACTGATACGCTTCATTTGTTAAGTGTTATTCAAAAATTTTTTTATTTTTTTAAATCTTTGTGCAACAGCACTTCTGGAACAATGCCAAAGACGTGCTACATCAATTTGACGATAACCATCCACAAAAAGTAATGTCAATAGCTCCAAATCTTTCTTCGACAGCTTCTTCAATCTCAACAGTAGTTGTTCGTTTTCCACCGAAGCCAACCATCCATATCGCGTTTGATCAATCTTATCAACATCCCATTGATAAGATAACGATGCAAACTTTCGGAACAGCTGTGATTGACCACATACTTCATCATATTGTTCACAAGGTATTGGTTGCGTATGGTTTTGAAAAACCCTTTGACTGCAAAACCATGCCCAGTCATATTCTTTCATGGCAGCAATCTGTTCTTCGCTCATCCCTGCATCACAATACTCAACTTCTAAACGCTTCCATCTACTATCAAACTTCTTTTTCTCATATCCATAATTAAATCCCATTATTAACCTCCTGTAGATTCAATTTGCAAAATTCACCATGCAAACTAAAATCAGGAGGAGATCGACAACGAGAATCTCTGGGTTGTTTTCCATCCCCAGAAACAAAAATGGTACACGGTAAACCATGAGTACTGGCTTATTTCTTGACCGCCGTTTCCGGCGGCCATGTTTACAGATTGGTTGTTTTTGACTTGTTCCGGCAGATCTCCGGCAACTGATCTGACCATGGAAGCAGCTTCTCAATAAAGCTGTAATCCGTATCATCTTGATGGTCTTTCAGAATTGTCAGTACATGATCCAGATAACGGAACGGGTTCAGGTTGTTCGCCTTTGCTGTTTCCGTTATGCTATAAATGATTGCGCTGGATTTCGCACCATCGATACTGTCGATCAGCTTCCATGCATGTTTATGCAGGCAGAAGCTGCGGAGCGCTCCTTCCGTTGCGTTGTTATCGAGTGGGACATCTCCATCATTCAGGAACACTTTCAGCGCCTCTTCCTGATTGATACAGTAATTGATCCCTTCCAGTGTTTTACCTTTGGGAAGATACCCAGCAGATTGAACTTCTTTTGCCCACGCAAAGAAAGCCTCTACCAGAGGTTTAACTGTCATCTGCCGCTGCTTTTTCCGATCATCAGGTTCCAGATCGGACAACTGATTGTCCTGATGATAGATGGCGCCGATCCGCTTCAGTGCCTCGTATGCCACAGTATCCTTTGCGTTTTTTTGCGCCGTTTTCGGAAGTGCTTTTAATACATCTGAGAAATACCTCCTTGCATGCGTCCAGCACCCAGCAAAAATGATGTCCGGATTTTCCCGGTCCAGCTTCCTGTAAGCGGAATAGCCGTCACAGACAACCACGCCTGCGAAGCCCTTTAGGAATTCTCTTGGATGGTCTGCTTTTCGGGTCCGCTGATATTCATACAGGACGATAGGCGTATCTTTGTAGATCTTCCCGGTGCGGTAAATCCACATATAACTCTTGCTGTTTGCGGGACGTCCGTCCTTAGATACCATGACCGGAGTTTCATCGGCCTGCAGCACATGGAAATGATACAACTCTTTATGGAAATAATCATAAAGAATTCCCAGATACCGGTCCGCACACTGGATCATCCAGTTCGCCATCACCTGCTTAGAGATATGGATGTCATTCCGCAGGAATTCCTGGCTGATCCGGTACAGAGGAAGCCCGTTTACATACTTGGCATTCATGATACTTGCCGCCAGAGATGGAGTCAGGATGCTGTTCCGCAACAGATCTTTCGGACGGTCTGCCTTAACGATTGTCTGATTGTCCCTGCCGGCATAGACCGCTACATGATGCTCTTCGACTGTATACACGGCTGGCTGAACACGGACTCTTTTGTAGACTTCATCCGGAAGCTGCTTCCAGCCGTCTGCGCCAAAGAGCTCCTGTAGTTTTTCGTCCGAAAGAGTATGGGGAATTACTTCAACCGGAAGATCCTTTAAATCTTCCTCACGTTTCCCTTTCCTTTTTCGCCGGCTGACCTGGATCACATCCTCTTCGACCGGCTCAACGACATAGAGAGTTTCTGTCAGGGCTTCCGCTTCGTTAAAGATGAGTTCCAGTTCTAACTGGCCTGCTATAACATCCAGCTTTTCAGAAGAACGCCCATAGCGTTTATTGTTTGCGTCAGCGATCTGCTCGATCAGCCGCTCCATGTTTGCGTTCAGCTGGCCCAGCTGATCCTGCATGGACAGGATCACTGCTACGAGCGTTTCCTTGCTGAAGCTGTTCAGTTCTTCTGGCGAGTAGATCTTTGACATGTCCGGTGCTCCTTTGTTTTTCTGGAACTATTGTACCGCAAAACAAAAGAAAAAGCGAACCGCACAAAAAAGCCGTTCGTCATTTTCACCATAGGATAAACACTCTGAAAAGCCGAAAAAACGAGTAGTTTTTTCAGTTTTTCAGAGTACTTATCCACACAGCAGACCGCTGCTGGTAAGTACTTTCCTGATTGAATCATAGGAGGGTACATTCCCCGATGCTTGCATCGTAACTTGCTTAACGATACATTAGAAAAGTGATAGAATGTAAGCGGGAAGGAGAAGTTGTAGATGAGTGAGAATATCCACAAATCACACAACGTATCAAGGCTTATGTATCATTTTGTATTTCCGACAAAGTATCGGAGAGTTGTAGTAGACGATGAAGTAGAAGAAGTAATCAAAGAAACATGTATAGAAATAAGCAAAAGATATGAGCTATATTTTCTGGAAATAGGAACAGATAAAGATCATGTGCATTTTCTAATCCAGTCAGTACCAAGCTATAGTCCGATGCAAATAGTTAAGATCGTAAAAAGTATTACAGCACGGGAAGTATTTGCAAGATGCCCCGAAGTGAAGAAAAAGTTATGGGGAGGAAATTTTTGGTCATCAGGATACTATGTAGCAACGGTAAGTGAGCATGGCAATGAAGATGTGATAGCAAATTATGTAAAGAATCAAGGGAATGAGTATAAGAAACTATTCCGAAATACAGGACTGGATGGACAAATGAGCTTATTCGATTATATGTAAAATAGAGACAAACAAACTTTCATACCCCGCTTTCGCGCCTGCGGGAGCAAGAGCGAAAGGCAAGTGCTGTGAGCGGCGACGTAGGAGCCGAGCACAGTGCTTGAGTGCTTGCACCGGGGTAGTTGATTGAATGTGGGGAGGCCCGGATGTGGATAACTGCCCTCCACTTAGGGAAGTGAACGCAAAAAGATTTTTTATTTTCTCCGTTTTGCCCAATGCCTTACAGGAGATCCCTGGGATGCACTTCCCGGATCGGATGTCTGGAGACGATCTCCAGCCCCTGCATCAACGCCTGGTATTGTTCCGGTGTGATCTCCAGTGCTTCTTCCTTTGTACGAGGCCAGCTGAAACCGCCAAGCTCCAGCCTTTTGTAAAGGAGAAGGAACCCGTCGCCTTCCCATACAAGCCCTTTGATGCGGTCACTGCGCCTGCCGCAGAAAAGAAAAAGAATGTCTTTTTCATATGGATCCAGCTGGAAGTTGAATTTAATAATAGATGCCAGACCATCAATCCCACGGCGTAAATCTGTGTATCCTGCAGCAATATAAATCTTCCGGAATCCGGTTGCATTATTCAGCACCCAGGATCCCTCCGATCCGGGAGAGAAGCTCATCTGAAGCAGAATTCGAAATCTCAAGGATGAGGCTTCCTTTTCGGATCACAAGATCCGGATGGAAAACCGGACCTGTACTCTGAGAAGAAGATGGAAGTTTGATCTCGGTAAAAGAGACCGTCCTATGAGTTGCTGGAGCCAACTCCTGATCCGGACCGGCTGTTGCCGGTAATGATGAATTCCGGGAGTTCTCGAAAGCTTCCCGGCGCAGGATCCTCTGCCAGTAGAAGAACTGCTTTTCTGAGATTCCATTTGCCCTGCACCAGGCAGTTTTAGGCATTCCGCTATTTATGCATTCATTCATGATTTTGGCCCAGTGCTCTGCACGGACCTGATGTGTGATCTTATCCATAGGGACAACTCCTTTAAAAAACTTGTAGTTTTCTGGAGTTATTATCTCATGGATCGATAAAACTAGCACGGTACTAGTGATTTACCGTGTACCAAAAATGCCAGCTGATCTTAAGGACCAACTGGCATTTTTATTCGCGCACAAAGAAAACGCATTATTAAGATTTTATAAGTACAACAAGTATACCAAGCACAATTCGATACCAACCAAACACCTTAAAATCATGTTTTTTGATAAAGTTCATTAGGAATTTAATTACTAAGACAGATACCGCAAATGCCACAGCCATACCGAGAACAAGAGCGAGCAGTTCTGCACTTGTAAATTCAAACCCGAATTTTAACAGCTTAAAAGCACTTGCTCCAAGCATAGTAGGTACTGCGAGGAAAAAAGTAAACTCTGCTGCTGCCACTCGTGAAACTCCTATGAGTAAAGCACCTATAATCGTTGCTCCCGACCGTGATGTGCCGGGTATAAGTGATAACACTTGAAATGCCCCTATCAAGATTGCTGTTTTATAGCTGATGTCAGAAAGTGCCATAGTAGTAGGAGTACGCTTTTTATTCCAATTTTCTATGAGAATGAATAACAAACCATAAAAGATTAACATGATTGAAATCACAATGGGGGTTTGGAGGTAAGCATCCAAATAATCATCAAATAGAATCCCCATAATAGCTGACGGTACACAAGCTACCGCAACCTTGAACCACAACGAGAAAGTATCCTTTTTAACAATTGACTGTGCTTTGTTCTTAAATTGAAAGGGAAACATCTTGTTCCAAAACATTACAACCACTGCGAGTATAGCTCCAAGTTGAATAACAACAAAAAACATTTCTTTAAATGCTTCGCTCATATTAAGTGTGATAAATTCGTCCACAAGAATCATATGTCCTGTGCTGCTGATAGGTAGCCACTCAGTAATACCCTCAACAATTCCAAGAAAAATAACTTTTAAAATTTCTATAAAATCAAGTACCATTATTTCAAATCCTCCTTTTTAAAATGATGAAAGGTCATAAGAAAACCAACTGCTGATACAAGAATAATAATAGATACAGACAGCAGTGTAGGATAGCCGGTACTCTGAAGTTTACCCTGCACCAAGAAATAGGTGGCTGTCCACGGATACAACGCTCCCCATTCTTGATTTGAAAGTGCGGCACTTCCCATGACAATCACGGCAGAGCCAATCATCGGGGCGACAAATCCTTTTGTTTTCATAGCAACAAACACAAAAGGAGAAACTGTTAAAAACATCAGGATACTGCCAAACAAAAACTTGGGGAGCCATACTATTGCCACTAGTAAGCTATATCCCTCCAATGTAAAGACAGCGTCATATAGCCCACAAACGATAAATATACCTGCCCATGTTACAAGGGTTAGCATAACAATCCAAAGAAGCAGGGTGCAAAATTTTCCAATTAATAGTTTTGTCCTTGAAATGGGTATGGGCAATATGGTTTTGAGGGTGCTTTCTGTGTACTCTCTGCTAAACAAGTAAGCTGCAATTGCCACATATATCATAATGTTTACCAGCAGCATGATATACAGTACACTGTCGCTGTATATGTCAGACAAGGTAAAGATAATCTCCGGCTTATCAAAATGTGTTTGCAAGGCTTCTATTAACATCAAAAGTGGGGTAGATAATACCCCTGCCACACTAATTAGCACCATTTTTGAACGCTTTAGTTTTAATAATTCACAAGAAATAAGATTAAGCAATACCGCCACCTCCAATCAGTTTAGAAAAGTAGTCCTCTAAGTTTTCCTCACTATCATTTATCCTTGTCACGAGCAGTCCATTTCGTGCAAATTCTCGATTGATTTCTCCAACACTTTGGCTAAAGTCATAAATTCTCACCGTACCGTCCTGCACTGTAAAATCCGTCATGTGGTAGTGGTTTTCTAAAATCTTTCCGGCTATCTCACTGTCAGATAAATCAAATTGAATGTATTTTCGATTCCTTTTGTGAAGCTCGGATATATTCACTTCCTCTACTAAATGCCCCTCGTGCATAACGCCGATAATATCTGCTATCTGTTCAATCTCGCTTAAAACATGGCTTGAGATAAAAATGGTAATGCCATGATTGTGACTAAGTTCAGATAAAAATGAGCGTATTTCAACTATTCCAATGGGGTCAAGTCCGTTAATCGGTTCGTCAAGTATTAAAAGCTCCGGCTCGTGCATAATGGCGGCGGCAATACCAAGCCGTTGCTTCATTCCGAGGGAATAATCGGAAAAGACTTTTCTTTTCTCCTTATGCAGCCCCACAACTTCAAGAGCTTTTTCTACTCCACTTTTAGATACTCCCCCTCGCAGTTTAGCGAGAATTTGCAAATTCTCATACCCTGTTAAATTACTGTAAAATCCCGGTGTTTCGATAATAGAGCCTACTTTGCTATAAAGGGTATGGATATTTTCCTTATAGTTTGTGCCAAACAAGCGTACCGTTCCCTCCGTTGGGAAAGCAAGCTGCAACATCATTTTCATTGCTGTGGTTTTGCCTGCTCCGTTTCTGCCGAGCAAACCATAAATTTTGCCCTTTGGCACATGAAGATTTACCTTATCGACAACGGTGGCTGTTCCGTATCGCTTCGTAAGATTTTCTGTTTCAATGATATAATCCATATTTGATTCTCCTTTCCGTGGGTTGCTGTTCTTGTTTTCGCTGACCACAATCTTATTATCCACGAGTATTGCATAGAAGCCAAGAAATCTACCGTCACAATGCCGACACAATAGATGTCAGCACGAAAAAAGCTCCGACACTTATCGTGTCAGAGCCTATTTTAAAGGGTTTATGGCATTTTACTTTGTTTGGGTTTGCTTTATCCAGACAAATATTTTAGCAACAAATAGCAGAAACATAAGGGCGGTTACATAGGGTTGTCTTGCCGTAGCGAAGAAGCAGATAAAAAGCGTACTCAGCACGAGAGAGCATTTTGTGATTATGTTGCTCCATGATTCCTTTTCAAAACAAACACACATCAGTTTCGCTATCCCAAGTGCAATCAAAACAATAAAAACAATCCAATAGATTGCAAGATATATTGGGGTAGTGTCTGTAAATGAAAGTAGATTGACAGAATAAATATATCCGTCAACAAGGTTACCATACAACGGCAAAAGTATAAAAGTAACCGCCATCATATCTAATATTCCATAAATGAAACTGTAAATTTTTTTCAAGTTGGAACGATTTTCAGTTTCGGCAAGTGTAATCAGTTCTTCGCCCGATAGCAGTTCATCTATGGTCACAGAAAAGAATTTAGAAATACACTTGAGCGACTCAATGTTAGGGTAACCCTTGCCGCTTTCCCATTTTGAAATGGCTGTTCTTGATACATATAATTGCTCCGCAAGTTGTTCCTGCGTTAAGTTCTTTCCAGTCCTAAGCTGTTGTAGCTTTTCATTAAATTCCATGATTCTCCTCCTGTTTGTTCCTTGTTTTCATACGTCCATCAACGGGTTTTTCTGCATCTTTTGGTATCATCCATGCACGACCAAATTTTTCAGTTCCGTCAATGCGATTTTCCTCACATAATTTTTGTATCCGTCTTTCCGATATGCCCCATTTTTCAGAAGCGGCTTTCACAGAAATGTAATTCATAATATCAACTTCCTTTCGCAAAGAGTATATAATTATTATATACGGAATGACGAATAATAGCAAGTTTCTCTCCACTAATACGAAATTATACACTACTAAACATAAAATCATACTTCGTTCAAATATCATCACCCGAAATGTACAATGATATAGGATGATATTAAAATGTACCAAGATGAAAGAAAACTTGATTTTAAGCCGTTAGGTATAGCGATAAAAAAAGCTCGGGAAGCAAAAGGGTGGACACAGGAATATCTTGCCCAACTGGTAGACCTTACGCCACGCTCTATTATGTATATAGAGAACAGGGGGCAGCACCCAAGGCTTAACAAATTTTATCTCATTACTACCTTGCTTGACATCTCTGTAGACCAGTTCTTTTTTCCATGCAATGAAGATGGCGACAACAATCGCCGCAAACAAGTTGATGTACTGTTGAATGATATGGAAGAAAAGGAGCTTATCGTGATGGAAGCTACGGCTCAAGGCTTGAAAAAGGCAAGAGAAACTGCGGAATAATTAACGCTGTTTTCGTAAGCCAAGCCAACTGAAAAAAGTGCGACACCTACACAGGCTATCGCACTTTTTAGGTTATTTTTTTATTCTCCACACAAATCATAAAGCTGTTCACATCGGTTTTGAATATCTAAGATTTCTGTTTCGGTTAAACTCCTGCGGTTATGAGTAAGTTGTTGCTCTAAAAAATCACGATAGCCATCAAGTAAGGCATCCCGTAAAAGCTCGGGGGCTTTGCAATGTTCCACACCAAACCATTGCTCATCTTTTTCATCCCAAATCATAACGGTGTATCCTCGCTTAGTGTTCACCACCTCCAAAACACTATCTTTATTTAGGTAATCGTTGAATACTTCTAAAACCTTTTCAAAGGTCATCATTTTATCAGCCCTTTCATATTTTAGGTGCTTATATGTAAGTAGTTTATATACTTATTACGACTATGATAATAAAAGTAAATCATCGTGTAAAGGATACGGATATTGTTTGCGAACAAAAGTGGCAAGCAATGCCGGTGTTAATACACTCGGCCCACAGAGGGAAAAATCCTGACGTGATTTCCCCCTCTGCTTTGCTTGTTGAGGGCAGCGCCCCCAAGCCCCTTTGAACGCAGAATTTCATTCTGCGGCTACGCGTCCGATGGACGCTTATGACCATGACCGGCTTACCGCTGGCCGTGGTCTTTTTCTTGTTCTTTTTTCTGTTCCTCATCCATTTTCAGCAGCCGATCCACATTGGCCTTTGCCGTCAAAAGTTCCCGCATTTCCTCACGGGAACGCCGGTACTCGGCGTAGGTTTTCTTCTTTTCCTCCAGCAGTTTGGCATACTCAGATTGCAGGTCTTTGACCTTGGGCAGCTTCTTCACTCCCATATCATCAAAGGCATTTTTTGCCGCCTGATGGAGCAGAATTTCTTGCTCATGTTCCTCCCGAAATTTTCGGGAATAACCGGCCTTGCGATAGGCAACATAGGTCTCGCGGGTCTTGGCATAATTAACGATATGGGTACGCAGGACGGCGATCTCTGCCATGCGTTTCTCCGTCGCCTTAATCTGCGCTGACAGCTCATTGTGATGGGCGGTAGCCGCCACCGCTTTTTCTTCCAGCTCTGTATAGTCCAGTAGGTGATGTTCGGTAAGAAAATTCACGGTCTGCGCCATCTGTTTTAAGTTAAAAACCTTGGCCCAGCGTGCATATCCAGCACCTTTCCCGGCCTGCAATTTTGCCTGAATATCCACCAGCAAATTGACCTTGGGTGGCTCCGGCTGCACGGTGGATTTCTTGCGGGGCGTGTGCTGCTTTTCTCCAGCCAGCACCGCACGGATTTCTGTTTCGCTGTACCCGGCTCCCAGCTTGTCATCCATACGGGCTACATTCTTCCAGCCGGGAGCTTTAAGGCGGATTGCTTTCCCGCGCCGAGATACCTCGCAGCCCATCTCGGAAAGCAGTTGCAGAAGTGTGTCAAAGTCTGCTGGCTTTTGCTCCAGCGCCCGGTCAATCATCACCCGTAGCTGTTCCCGATGGGAGGGCTTGGCTTGTTCGCCCAGCCACTTGTTGTAGCTTTTTCCGTGGGGCTTGGGGTTCTCCACAATGGATAGTCCGTTCTCGATACAAATGGTGTCACTTAAACGTCGAACAGCTCTGGTGCTTCCCCAAAAGTTACGGAACTTCCGGTCACAATCCATATTGACCGCCGACCAGATGATGTGATTATGAATATGCGATTTGTCGATGTGGGTGCAGACCACAAAGGAATGATTGCCTTTGGTGAACCGCCTGGCAAATTCTATGCCCAGCCGGTTGGCTTCCTCCGGTGTGATCTCTCCGGGCCTGAACGACTGGCGCACATGGTAGGCGATCACATCATCTGTACCGCGCACTCGTCCGGTGGCGGCAATATACTGCCGCTTTGCCAACAGAAACTCTGCATCAGCAGTGCGGCTGTCACATCCATAGCTGGTAATCAATTTTCCGTTGTCGGTCTTTTGGGGATTTGCCACATAGTCAATAATATCGCTGATGGCACGGCTCTCAGTCCGACCCTTGCCGATATGCAGCGGCATGATGCGTGTGGTTGCCATAAGGGAGACCTCCTTTCCAAAAAAGAAACGGCCTGCATGGTGCAGACCGCTTTTGTTATTCTATTAAATCGTCCTCATCGAGAAAATCAAAATTGTCCTCGATGTCCTCTAACCGCTTCGGAGGAAACCTCATCTCGTATTGTTCTTTTGCCAGCGCACGAACTTCCCGGCGCTTATCTTTCATTCGGTTCTTCAGCCAGGAAATCTGCTCCTTTGATAATCTCCATGGGAGATTCAGCAAGCGGTTTATTGTCATTTGCTCCGCTTGCTTCTCCGGCGGCAAAGAAGCACAGGATTTACAGACGTGCGCCGCATGACCTTTGCCGGAAAATTTTTCATTAGCCTTATATTCTCCGCAGACTTTACAATAATGGCCGTGCTTCTTCATAGGCTCGATTCCTTTTCACTGAGAGCGTATAAACTGCGCACCGCCCCCATGATGATGTTCCACTCCAGATCTGCCGCATAGGAAAATTTTTTGCGGTACGATTCCCAAAGTTTCTGCATAACCGAGCTGTTCTCCACTTCCTCAAAAACTTCGGCAGCTTCTGCAAGATGTCGTTCTGTCCCGCGTTTGTGAGCAGTGGCCCGCAGCGCATCATGGAGAATCTGAGGGTCCAATGTATTCCCATGCAGCTGTTCCAGAATATAAATGTCATAGAAATCTCTCATGCGGGTGTTGGTGGTAGTTCTGGTAATGATCGTTTCCAGCTTTTCGGCCAGAACCGTTTCCAGATTGTACGCCCAAATATCAATGGAGCGATCTTCCAGCATCAGCTTGAAAGAGTAGCGGATCTCCCTGGGGGTAATGGCATCCCCTGTGGAAATGTCAATCTTCAAAGGCGTCACCACACCGTCAAAGGTTGTAGTCATATTTACGCGAATCCCCGGATATTCCGCCTCATCCATAATCTCCGAAATACTTTTCAGCTGGAATTTGACGCCATCATCAAGCGGGACACTCACAATAGCGGAAATCAAATTCTCTATGTCCTCCACATTGACATTGGCTCCTTTTACAGTAGCGTCCAAATCCATCGTGGAACGGGCATCCAGACCAACCATAGCCGCTACCAGCATACCGCCTTTCAGAATAAATTTGTCACGATATTCAGAAAGGGAGATACGCTCCAGAAAACGCTCCATCATGTAGTTCCGCATCAAGAGCTGGGCGTCCGCAGATTTTTTTCTGGAAAGATTGCGGATCAGATCCTTCAACTGCCTTGCTGTTTTTATCATAAAAGCACCTCCAAATACTGCCGCAGAATTTTTTCTACCCGGAACATACCGGCATACCGCATCAATGTCCGCAGGTCTTTGTCTTTTCTTCTGGCATACATCTTTAATGCCCCTTGAAAAGTCTGCATCTCCATGTTGTTCCTGCTGCGGAGCAGGTCGCAGATGGTGCGCTCCAGGTCATAGACAGGAACTGTATGCCCAAATGGTGTCTGAGCCGTTGTCAGGCCCACCCCATGCAGTTCCGCCTTAATGGTGAATACCTGTACGCCCTCTGCTTTCAGCTTGGAGGGATTATATCCGGTCTTGACTGTGACCGTATATTCCAGCGGCTCGCGGTCTGTCAGATCGTGAAAAAATAAAGCTGTCTCATGGGAAAACACTGCCTGTTCGACCCGCAGATGAAGTAAGTACATGGCATCGACCCAGGCATCCTTGGAAAGATAAATTCCATGCGCGACCCGCTCCAATTCCCGTGAGTGCACATAATCATAAAAAACAGGCTTAGAAATACCAGCAGATACTACTTGAGCTGTTCGCAGCATCCCATCCTGTGTTTCCAGCAGCTGATCCAGCTGTTCAAATTGTCCCACCGTACCACTTCCTTTCACACTAATATTATAAGCAATATTAGTTCAAAAGTAAAGTGATGAAAATTCGGCATAATTTTACCGACAGCTTAACGTTCAACAGTTTTGGAAATATGAAGTGGCAGCAAAATAGACAACCTCAGCTGCCCATTTCATCACGATATGAAATAATCTGCTTCTTTTTCTGTTTGGCACACCGTAACGTTGTGGCTGCTCCGCCCCAATCATGGAGAACATAGGCCACCACTACATCGGCGGACTCTACCATCCAGCGATTTCTATGAGAAATCGAAAAACGGCGCGGTACGTTTTCCAGCGGTGGATACACGGTACTGTCATAGCCAGAAACATCCCGGCCAGTGTTCAAATATGCCAATACAAGAACCAGCTCGATTTGCGGATACTTTTTCTTTTGTTCCCGTAAAATAGACGCTGCTAAACTGTCGAACTCTCCATATCCTCCAAGATAAAAAGTTGTTGCTCCTTGCTCAATTAGGTCTTGTGTTACATTGCGAAGCCAATTCGCAATATTGTCTGCCTTTGTGATTTGCGAATGGCCACAAAAAGTTACGTTCATACGATGGCACCCCTATTACCATCATACTGCAAATAGCTCTATTAGTACAGGTACAGGGACTAATTTTAGCAAAACTGCCCATATACTAAATATAGTACAGTCACAGGGGCGGTGTATAGAATGAAGCTAAACGAGGCGGTAAGCAAACGTCTGTTAGAATTACTAGATGAAAGAAAAATGACACAATATCAACTGTATATGAAAAGCGGTGTTCCCAAGTCTACGATTGGAAATGTCATCAACTGCTCGTATGATTCGGTTAAGCTACGGATCATTCATGAGATGTGCCAAGGAATGGGGATTGGGATAGATACCTTTTTTGCATCGCCGCTTTTTCAAGAAGATAACCTAGAACCATAAAGGGGCTGTCGGGAAATAGATAGTCCAAATCAGGGGTAGATGTGACTCATACGAGTCACATCTGCCCCCGAAATTTATCCTATAAAAAGAAAAAAGATGGCTAACGACA
>NZ_JACJLR010000044.1 GCF_016902345.1 Mediterraneibacter glycyrrhizinilyticus
AGGGTGCTCTGGAACCCTTTTTCTTTCTATATACTGATGACAGTATACAGGGCAATCCAGAGACGTGCAAGCAGAGCAGCATAATGCTAAACTATGAGGTCAAAAACACACCATCACGGCAGGAATCATTGCAGGAATCATAGTTATAAATAATATAAACATCTGCTTTAAGATTATTTTCATTTGAAGCTCCTATATTTTGTTTTTTAATTTCGACACAGACCTCTAATATTGGGGAACAAAGAGAACACAGGCCTCTTTGTGCCATTTCCTTACCCTTTTATAGCCGACACTTTTTTACAAAAGTACATAAAACAGTTTCTCTTCTCCAATTTTGTAAAAAAACTTTTTCCACCAGAAACCACCCGCACTCCGGTTTCCGTCATATTTTCTTTTTATGATGTTCATCTAGCTGACGTGTTAGCTTTTCAAATTGCTCTTTTTCAGCATAATATTGTTTTATACCATTTTTCACAGCCCACTTAATAACAAAATACTCAATTATAAAAAATGGAATCATCATTCCTATTGCGACACTATATTGTATAAACATTATTTTCCCTCTTACTATATAGGCGAAGATTTTATAATCTTCGCCCACATCATTTTATAATTATTAATTTTTTGACGCTACATACCATGCCAGTCCAGCCACGCCTAACAATGCGAGTCCACCTAATCCTATTGTTCCTGCTGCAGCTATACCAGTAAGTACTTTCCCACCAATCATAATCTCAAGCACTCCACCATCCGTCGATACCAATTCATCATACGTTAATTCATTAAATTTTCCCATTTCTGTCCTCCACTATCTAAATGCATTATAAATTTGATAACCTACTGTTCCTAATCCCCATGCAGTTCCAACCGCTCCTGCAACCATGCCTGAAGTAATAGCATATGTAGATCCTCCAATAGCTACAAGCGCAACTATAAATCCGCCATCTACCTCCTGCATCTCATTTCCATTCAACTCATCAAATCCAGTATTCAAATACATTTTTAACCTCCTCGATATATTGTTGTATCTTGATATCATTTAAAGCCGTACGCTCTTTAAATTCATCATAATACCATATTTATAAAAACAATTTTTAAGGTAACAAACATTTCTGCTTATTCCTCAAATCAGATAATTTATTTTATTCTTTCTTTGTAAGATCACTATACAGAACATCATACAGTTCTGCAATACACCCGTGCTATTTGACACTTTAACGGTGACATTCGGTTAAAAAATCATTTTATCCCTCTCACTCATCCACCAAATCTATCTTTTCCAGCAGATACCTGAGCACGCTTTCCTCACCAGTCACCAGTTTCGCCTGCACAGCCATTCCCTGTATGAACTCAGGCTCTTCCTTTCCGTCTGTTCCACCCCGTGCAGTGATCGTAGCTTCTACCTCATAGTAGCTCATTCCGGTTTCACTGTTGACCTTGATATCTTTTGACACAGACGTCACTTCACCCTCAAAGATTCCGTAATCTTCTGTCTGCGGATAGGACGCCACTTCATATTTGACCTTCTGTCCCTCGCACACGGATCCAATGTCCTGATTCTCCACATAGATCACCGTGCGGAATACACCGTTTCCTTCCGGCACGATATTACCGATCTGTTCACCGGCGGATACACGGTCGCCCAATGCTTTTTCTGCACTCAGATTCAGATATCCGTCGGACTGCGCCTTCACATCGCACTCCTCTATTCTCGTGCGGATCGTCTCCAGTGTCTCCTCGTATTCTTTTTTCTGCTCCTCATAAGTATTGATCTCAGTGTTAACCGTATTCTTTTCATTCGTCACAATCTGATCTGTGCCAAGTTCCAGCGAGCCGTTATCCAGTCCGCTTAGATTTCCCGCCGCCTCGCTCCGATTCGTCTTCAGAGACTCGATATTACTCTGAACCGACGACAGTGACTGTTCTACAGACGCGATCGACTCTGTCTCAAGCTGACTCAGTGCCAGTGCCTTTTGATTTTCCAGTTCTGCGATAGCATTACTGTTATCTGTTACACTCTGCTTATTACTGCCTGTCTCTGCTGACGGATCTGCCAATACTCCTGCCCCAGCGTCTGTTCCGTCGTCTGTTTCTGTGCCTGTCTGTGTGCCGGAGCTCTCCGCCTGCTGCTCTGCCGTCTCCTGCGCTCTTTTCAGTTCTGCGATCTGGATGTCATACTGATTGGCTGTATAGTTATACTGGTCTATGTACCCTGCTACAGCAGTATGATAATATACCTCATCCGAGCTGAAGCTGTTCGTCCTGTTTCTTATGTCAGAGATCATCTGGTTTAACTTTGCCTGCTGATCCATCAGGCTGCTGATCGAGCTGTCAATGCTGTTCAGACTGTTCTGATACTGGCTCTGCTGAGTACCGGCGTCCGCCTGCACCATATCGCGGCTGATATTTACGGCGTCAAGCTTTGTTTTAAATTCTTCGTAATAGCTGTTTTCTTTACATTTATCCAAAGTGCCGTTCTCACCATCCAATTCCTTATAATAAGCCTCCAGGATCTCCAGCCTTTGCTCTGTCTTTTCCAGCTCAGCCACACAGCTTTTCTCCTGTTTCTCAAGTTCTGACGGATCCACGGAATATATAGTCTGTCCTTCCTTTACATATTCTCCATCCTCTGCCTCCCAGGAAAGGATCGTTCCGTCTGTTACATTCGTGATCGTAGCTGTCGTCGCCCCGCTCCTTATCATTCCGTCTGCATGGGTCACAAGATCAATGCGGAACAGCCCCATCCATACAAGTGCGATCACCAGTATGCCCGCCAGCGTCCAGATCAGTATGGCAAAGATCGGGCTTGGTCTGGAGGAATACACCTCCGTACTGTCTGACATATCTTCCATATTTATCACGATCGGATTCATGACTCTTCACCTCCCAGCGACTGGTGTCTTACAAGACCTGCGTACTTCCCGCCCAATTTTTTCAGTTCTTCGTGTGTTCCTGATTCAATGATCCTGCCCTTATCCATCACATAGATCCGATCACAGTTTTTGATCGTACTCAGCCTGTGGGCAATAAATATAGTAGTCATATCTTTTGAGAATTCCCGGATAGTATCGTCCAGAGCACGTTCTGTCACCGCGTCAAGATTGCTGGTGGCCTCATCCAGGATCAATACGTCCGGTTTCTTCAACATGGCCCTGGCAATGGCAAGCCTCTGCCGCTGACCTCCCGAGAGATTCGCGCCATTCTCTTCCAGACGCGTCTCATAGCGAAGCGGCATCTCGTTGATAAATCCATGAGCCTGCGCTTTCTTCGCAGCGTCCACAACATCTTCCATCACAGGATAATCAATTCCCAGCGTCAGATTCTCGTAGATACTGCCGCTGAACAAGAATGTCTCCTGCGGTATATAGGCAATCCGTTCTCTTAACGTTTCGATCCGGATATCTTCTATGTTATTCCCATTTATCAGTATCTCGCCGCTCTCCGCCTGATAGAGATGAAGGAGCAGCTTTGCCAGGGTGGTCTTTCCCGATCCGCTCTCACCGACGAAAGCAACTTTTTCCCCTTTTCTGATCGTCAGACTTACATCTTCAAGCACCAGTTTTCTCGTGCCGTAACGGAAATCAATGTTCTTCAGTTCAATATCACCGGCGATGCTTTCCGGATGCAGTTTTCTTCTCTCGCTCTCTCCTTTTTCTGCCTCCAGATCCAGGATCTCACCGAGGCGGTCAGCCGCAACGACTGCCGTCTGCATCTGAGGCTGAAGATTGATCAGATTTTTAACCGGATCCAGAAAATACACAAGAAGAGACTGAAACGTGATCAACTGCCCCATAGTAAGCGAACCATGTATCACATCTACGCCGCCTACCCACAGGATCACAACGCCGCCTACCAGCTCGACAAATACTTTCAGGGCATTCTGCATATTTCCTATAAAACTGAGCCGGAATACACTCTTTAAAAGTTTTACAAATCTGCTCTCCGTCTCATAGTTCGCCTTTCTCTCAGCATTAAACGCCTTCACTGTCTGCATCCCGTTCAATGATTCCACCAGATACGATGTAAGCTGTGCGTTATCCTCCATCTGATTTCGGTTCCATCTGTCATAGCTTTTACGAAATCCAAGTACGATCACCGCATACAGCACGACCATGATCACCGCGATTCCAAACATCTTCGCATTCTGCATATAGAGAACGATGGCGCCGCCCACTGCCATCAGAGTATCGATCATAATCGTAAGCGTCGCTCCTGATATGGCGTCTCTTACGTTGGACGCGTCATTGAACCTTGATACGATCTCGCCGACTTTCCTGCTGCCGAAAAAATTCATAGGAAGCTCCAGTATATGTCTGTAATATCCCAGCAGCAGAGCGATATCCAGCTTCTGACTCAGATAGAGCAGCAGATGCGACCTTATGGCGTCCAGGATCACTTTAAAAATGTTCAAAAAAATAACGCCTACAGACAGCGTGGTAAGCGTCCGGATCAGTCCGTCCGGCAGGATATCGTCCATCAGCGCCTTATAGTAAAATGCCCCTGCAATTCCAAGTATGGTATATACAAGAGACGCCATAAAAATATGTAAAAGAAGATTTTTCTGGGGAAGGAGAAGATGAAAAAATCTCTGAAAGAGACCTTTCGTCTCATTTCCTTTTACAAAGCTTTCCGACTTCACGAGAAATATCAGCACTCCTGTCCACTGATACTCCGGCGGCTTTCCGGGGCTGGTCGACTTCCCAAAGAACTCTTTGGGAGTAAGTTTGACGATGCCGCGCCCCGGATCCGCAATGATGATCTGCTTTTTCGTGATCTTGTGGACTACTACATAATGCATGAGATTCCCGTTAACAATAACATGAGCGATACAGGGTAGCGGGAATTCTGAAAAAAACGCTTTCTGATCGCCCTTTACGGCCTTGGCGGAAAAACCAAGCTGTTCCGCAGCCTTGATCATCCCAAAAGCATTCGTTCCCTGTTTATCCGTTCCCGCGATCTCACGTATCTTGGATATGGGTATCTTATAGCCGTTCTGCTTGGCGATCGTAGCAAGACACGCTGCGCCGCAGTCGGTTATGTCATGTTGTTTTACACAATAGTATCTCATAATTTTCCTGCTTACTCCTTTTTCTCTTGTCTAAATATAAGTCATTCCAATCAATGCCCTACACTCATTCCGTCTGCAATACCTACGAGATAATAACTACATTATTTAAACAAGTTTACTAACCAGTCAAAAAAAGTACGTTTATCTCTGTCTCCACCTCCGAAACAACTGATAAGTTCTTTTTCTATTAATTCAATCCACATTTTCTTCTCCTTCCCATTCTGTTCCGCCATCATATTTTGTAATACACTTTATCTGATTTTAATAATAGAATCAACTAACATGTGCTATTTGGCAGATTAACCATGGTATTTGGCATAAACAAAGCAAACTTTCAAAAATTTTCTTTCCTTTTTTATATTTTCTGATTATAATTATTCAAGACGAAGAAGGGAGATACATCATGAGCAGCTTATTTCGCATTTATACTGATTGTCTTGCAAATTTTATCGATGTCTTTCTTTTTTTCCGTTTTGTGGACAATAATCGGCAGGAAAAGGCGTCTGTTAAATACAAGATATTTATATTATGTCTTTACTTTTTATACTCTGTTCCCAACTTCTACATTCCTGCGTTCAGCACTATTATAGATTTCTTTTTTTTAATAGTAATAACATATCCTGAATTAAAAAAAAGCTTCTGCATTTTTATTAAGTTTCAAATCTACGCTTATACAAGTATGACTATAATCCTCTTTCTTCATTCATTGCTTTTCAATGATCGTATTACACTTTTTACATCAACCATTTATGAAGAATATAAATTTATTATTGTTTCATTTCTTACTTATATTTTTTATGTACTGTATTCAAACTACAAAAAGAACCGCAAGATCCGTTCGCACTACTACCTCTATTTCAGTGTGATTATTTTAGCTGTCTGTCTTTTGCTCAGCTATGCCACGCTCTATATCTGCCGCAGGGAGCCGGAATCGCAAATAATGCCGTTGCTGTTCTCAACCTTGATCATACTTGTTCTTCTGTGTATTTCTCTCTATGACAAGTTTCTGGTCCTGATAGAGGAAAACGCCAATTACAAAATGCAGGCTGAGATCAACCGTCTGCAGAAGGATTATGCCCTGCAGATAGACGAGAACCTGAAAACCCTCCGCTCTGTCCGCCATGATATCAAGAATCATCTCATTATCATCGACGGATACGCATCACAGAAAAATTTTGAAAAGATACACGAATATATCAGCAGGATCGGGGAGCGTTTTAAAGACACGGCGCCGATCCAGACGTCATCCACAGCAGTTTCCGCCATCCTGAATGAAAAGTCTGCCCTGGCACAGCAGAAGAATATTTCATGTGAAATCACATGCAATTTTCCAAGTCTGAAAATCAATGATTTTACCATGATCACAATTCTGGGGAATCTGCTTGACAATGCGATCACCGCGGCATCCAAATGTTCTGACGGATGGATCAAGGCGGATCTGCAGCAGGAGGATTCCATCCTTGTCATCACGGTCGATAACAGCCATGCAGAAAGGATACGGGAAAAAGACGGCGTCTTTACCAGTACGAAGACAGATAATGCAGACATTCACGGAATTGGCATTAAAAATGTCCGCAAGGCCGTAAACGACCTGCGCGGACAAATTGAAATTACCTATACGGAAAATACATTTCATGTCTGTATCATGCTGCCGAATTATAAATAGTTATTTATATTTTATCCCTTGATCAATGATTTATATTCCATATAAATTTTCCTACTGCAACACCCAATTTATATGAGAATAATAAAGCACCGCAAACAATAACTATCCGCACTGTATATCGTATTAGCGGGGATGTATTATATAATGTTACTGCTTTTTCTACAAATTTAAGAATTACCTTTATATCCATTATACACGCCCATTCCAAAGCATACTACACAAAAAGCGCCCAGTCCAACCAAAGCCCATGCAACACCACCATCGACTTCTTCAATTTCATTTGTATTCATTTCTATGAAATTTCCATCCATGATAATTTTCTCCTAACCCATAACATTTTTTACAAATTTTCCTACTGCAACGCCTATCTGATAGCATCCATAACCCGCGGCGCAAACACCAGCCACGGCTGCGGCAGCGCCCAAAAGTCCTATGCCGCCATCAATTTCCATTATTTCATTTTGAGTCATTTCCGAAAAACTATTATTTAAACTTGTGTCCATTATTTTTCTCCTATCTAATAAAGCGAAAACCACGGTCTCATTTTATTCTATTTCTTTTATTGAGCTCACCTGTACAGTAACATTTTATATTGTCTCTTTCAATATATTCATGCTATTTGGCACTCTATCGATGCTATTTGGTCAGACATTTATATTCTAATTACCACCGTTTTCATACCAAACGCCATATCCTGATTGCCGTTTTCTAAAAAAAATGATAGCATATCCTTGCAAAATTTTATATTGCTGGGAGGTTAGAAGATGCCTGAAATGCAGATCGCAGTCTGCGATGATGAAGAATTTTACCGAGGTGAATTAGAAAAGATGATAACTGTCTATGGGAATGAAACCGGCCACACGCTCACCCCGGATATGTGGGAGAGTGCTACTGCTCTGCTTGACGCGGTAAAACACGGCGATAGGGACTATGATGTTATCTTTCTTGATATTGAGATGCCCGAGCTCTCGGGTATGGCCGCAGCTGAGGAGCTTCGCCGCATAGGAAAAAACATGGCGCTGTGTTTTGTGACAAGCTTCAACGCCTATGCACTCAATGCTTACGGAGTTGATGCCATCGGCTATGTTATGAAGCCCATTCAGTATCTCGATTTAAAAAAAGTAATGGGAAAAGCAGAAATGCAGTACTGGTACCACAAGAAAGCGGAAGAGGCAGAAAAACGCTATCTGGAAATCATGTTCGGACGCAGGAGTGTCATTATCGACCTTGAGAAAGTTGTCTATATCGAGAAAAGACGGAATCAGTGTGTTTTTCACTGTACAGATGGGGAGCAGATCTGTTACGATACGCTCAAGAACATCTACAAGCGTCTGGATCATGATGTCTTTATGCAGATCCATCAGGGTTTTATTGCAAATTATAATCATGTCAAAGAAGTATTAAACGACCGCGTATGTTTCGGTTTCGGTATGGAGGCGCCACTGAGCCGTCGGTATTATGAAGCCATCCACAGCAGATATATGGATAAGATCAACCGGCTGATGGCAGAGCACCGTGCAAAGCTTTATGGTCAGCGAGATCTCTGACTGATGGTCTGCTTTGTGAAAAATATCCACCCTAAAGAAACACCGGAGAGAGCAGGCACCCCCGCTTTCTCCGGTGTTCTTCTTTCTCTGTTCTGTTTTATAGAATGTCAGAGATCAGTATGATTCATCATTTTTCTGCTTTCTTTCTCACAAGCTCTTTTCCTGAAGTGACCACGATAGTAACTCCCAGGATCAGAAGCAGGATCGCCACGATCAGCTGCAGCCCTTCAACCATAAATACAGCTGTTCCCGCGGAAAACGCCTTCACAAGGGCAATGGATCTCTGGACCAGCGCTGTGAATGTCACGATCAGCATAATCACAAACGGAGGCACCAGTGTTTTCAATGTTCTTCCCGTAACTTTCAGGAATACGCACAGCGTGATCAGTACCAGGGCGCTCAGAAGCTGGTTCGCACTTCCGAACAGCGGCCAGATATTGGAGTAGCCGACCTGGGTCAGGATATATCCGAATACCAGTGTGATGACCGTTGCAAAATATTTATTGCACAGGACTTTTCTCCAGCCTTCGGCGTGCTCCATATCATCCTTGCTGAACAGCTCCTGGAATGACATACGCCCGATACGAGCAACCGAATCCAGTGTTGTAAACGCCAGGGCAGACACGCACATAGTCATAAAGCTCTGCGCCACATAGACCGGGATACCGAACATCTCAAGGAATCCTGCCACTCCTAACGAGAAGATCTGGAACGGCGTTCCCACTGCTGCAGTTCCATCTGCACCGGCAGCCGCACCTGCAACACAGAGCGCGATCACTGCCAGAAGGCTTTCCAGCACCATCGCTCCGTATCCGACTTTGAGCATATCCTTTTCGTTGGAGATGGTCTTGGATGAAGTACCGGAAGATACCAGGCTGTGGAATCCGGACACCGCACCGCAGGCAACCGTTACGAACAGGATCGGGAACAGGGTTCCCAGGCTCTCATTCTGGAATCCGGTAAATGCCGGAAGGTTCATAGTCGGATGCGCGAACAGAAGCCCCAGGACCGCGCCGGCGATCATACCGATAAACATAAATGTGGACATGTAATCCCTTGGCTGCATCACAAACCACATGGGCAGCACTGCCGCGAGGAAGATATAGATAAATGCGATGTATACCCACATCTCTTTGCCCAGGATCACCGGGAAATTCATACCGCATACAAACGCCAGCACGGTACATACCAGCCCGAACACAACTTCTTTCCATCCGATCAGCTTCACTTTGTGCTGTACCACGCCGAATACCACAGCAAACAGGATGAAGAACAGGGAAATGCTTCCCGCAGCTCCGTTTACCTGTGCATTCTCAGAAAGAGTCTGTACTCCGTCTGTCACCACATATGCGTTGAATGTATCCGCCACCATATCGGCAAACGCCGCGATCACGATCAGGCAGAACAGCCAGCAGAATCCCAGGAACAGCTTTCTTCCCGCTTTTCCGATATATTTCTCGATCATCAGTCCCATAGATTTTCCGTCGTTCTTAACGCTCGCATACAGCGCGCCAAAATCCGTAACGGCTCCGAAAAAGATGCCGCCCAGGATGATCCACAGAAGGACCGGCAGCCATCCAAACGCCGCTGCCTGGATCGCTCCGGTGACAGGGCCCGCACCTGCTATGGATGAAAACTGATGTGCAAATACGGTCCAGCCGTCCGTCGGTACATAGTCCTGTCCATCATTGTGAACGACCGCAGGAGTCTTCGCTTTCGGATCGATTCCCCACTTTTTCGCCAGCCAGCGTCCGTACAGCGCGTATGCCGCGATAAGGCAGACGGCGGCGATCAATACGATTACCAGTGTGTTCATAATTCTCTACTCTCCTTTTTAATGTAAAACTGAGGTGTCAAACACCTTTTTCAAGGCATCTTCGGATCAAAGCCAGCTTTCTCCATCCGGAATCTCCTCTGTAGATATTTCCTCCGGAAAGTTCTCCTGCAGGGAACGTTTTCATCTGTCCCCAGAAAAAGAAAAACGCCTCCCGACAGATCACTCTGTCAGAAGACGAAGTATATTTTCTCCGCGTTACCACTTCTCATTACCGATCATCTCGGTCACTCATTCCCGTCGTCCGCTTTGTCTGCGACCTCAGCACTTTCCGGTTTCCTCCCCGTCTCTTGGGTTCATCCCCGGAAGGTACTCTCAGATCCTGGCGGATTAACAGGTTTCCTGATAACGGTGGAATTCCGGTCCGGGCTACTTGGCGTACCGCGTTCGCCCCGACTGCTCGCAGGGGATGGCTTCCTCGCCGTGCTGTTCCCTCACACCAGCCGGGAACTCTCTGATAGCAGCTGAACTTCGGAAGTCCTGTCCTGTTCTTCGCATTGGCTTTTTTCAATCCTGTTTTATTATAACTCAGCTGTCTCCAAAGTCAACAAGAAAATAGAACGCACTCTGTTTTTTGTTAATATTTTATAAATTCCCCTTTTGTTCGGGAACAGATTTGTTTGATTTTACCGTAGTAAAGCGTTCCATTATCAAAGTCCTCATGCTAATGTCTCCGCATTCAGCGTCCGGTCCGGTTCACTTCTACCTTGTCCATGATTCCGCGTGCTGTCACTCCGGGATCGTCGCTTTTCTCCCGTCCGCTTCCTGCTCAATGTCGATCCGCTCCACACTGCACGCACCATCTTCTATCCGCAGTACCGCCAGCGTAATGTCCTGACCAAACCGCCTCTTTCCGCAGCTGCCTGGGTTCAGCCAGAGCCTTCCTTCTTTTCTCTCCTCAAAATATCTGTGGGAATGTCCGAAGATAATGATCTGCCGGTCCCCAAGCTCATCCGGAAGTTCCTTTTTATTATGTATCAGATAAAAGTTCTGCCCTTCCAGAGTAAACTCCAGATGATGCGGCAGGTATTCTGCCCACTCCTTGTCATTATTTCCCCGCACGATATAGATCGGTGCACTCTCTTTTGCCGCCGCTCTGATCTCATCGACAATTTTCTGTGAATTGATATCGCCCCCATGGATGACGGCATCACACTCTGAGATCACCTTTGCCGCTTCCGGTCTCAAAAGTCCATGAGTATCTGATAATACTGCGATCTTCATACTGCTCCTCCTTCATAACGCTCATACTGTTGTGCTTATTCTATATCCTTTCTCTGCCTCGGTCAAAACATTTCCATTCGTTCTGATAAATCGCATTTAATTTCCAGAAAATTTTGAATATTTATTTTATTTATATTTTTTATCAGATTTTATATTGACATTTCCCCTTTTATGAGTTATTATAATTACATCAAAAGAAAAGGAGGACGGACCACCGAAAACTTAATCTAAACTCCAAAATTCTAAAGAAAAGAGGTATAGTCCAATGGGAAGGTAAATTAAAAACAAAAAACACTATTCAGAGAGAATAGTTTCAGATAGATATCAATTAAATAAAGGAGGTTAAGACCAATGGATGGAATAAGCTGAAAATCCACTGTACGGAAAGGGAAATCGATACAGTGGATTTTTTCATGCTCTTTTTTTCTGTCACGAATCACTTCTGATCAGCTTTCCCAGATCATAAGATACTCGCTCTCACCGGTGTTCTCGTCTGTCCCTTCCTCGCCGATGCGAAAACACTCGCGCTGGTAAAAGTTCACGGCACGCCGGTTCTTTTTGTACACATTCAGCGAGAGCTTCTTTTTTCTCTCCTTCACATGGTCCAGAAGCGCCTTGCCGATCCCGCGCGACTGAGCCTCACCACAGACAAAAATACCTTCTATATAGTCCCCGTTCAGTCCGATGAATCCAAGGATCTCATCTCTGCCGGGATCAGACTGCTCCGCTAAGCCCAAGCCACCTCTTTTCTCTTCGTAGACGTACACCTCCGCCTGCGGGAGCATCTCTCTTACTGCCGCAAAATTTTCTTCCCAGTATTCTGCCGGGATAAAATCATGCGCCCGAAGATTGGTATCCAGCCAGATTTCTGCGATTCGGTCCGTATCTGTTTGCCTTAATTCTCTGATCATAAAATCCTCCTGACATCTCATGCATGGGATCTATATATTTTCAAATTTTCTGCAAAGTTCCTCATATGTCATCTTGCCGGATATAAAGCCCATCATAGCCAAATGCATTTTTTCGCCTTTTGTATAGGGCACATTAATGCACCTGTCCAGCAATTCCATCTCATTTTCCAAAGGACTTAGTACATTTTTCCTTTTAGAAAAAGCTTCATAGTAGCGAACACCGAACCTTCTCTGTGAAGCTGCATCCATATGGATCCCATCCGGATTTGGCGTCAGGCCTTCTGCTGTTACAAAATAACTGTTTTTCTGTTCCTGTGCAAATCTTAATAATTCCCTGTTTATCAGTTCATATTCTGTACAGTTTGCCCCAAGCCCCGATTTTCCTAAAAATCCTCCCAGGCCGCCAAGGATAAAGGGAATCTCCGGCGCGTTCAGTTCTTGTCTCAGCTCCGCTGTCATTGTCTGCAGTTTTTCGTAATAGGTCTGATACTTTCCATCGCAGCTGTCGCTTTCTCCCTGATGCCACAAAATACCGATAAGCTCCGTATCCTGCATGGCGAATTTCGCCTGACAGACCGCATTCCGAAAGAGCGTGTTGTCTGCTGCCCAGTCATCTACTGTACTCCCGCCTTCTGCGCAGGGGATCAATCCGATTTTCTCTTCTTTATTTTCCATACACCACATTGCTGCAAACGAACCTGCAAGCCCTACCCCGGCAACCGGTCTGTCATAATTGACAGGCTCTGTCATCATCTGCCATCTGCCGTTACGGAGCATTTGAATCCTCTCATTACAGATCATTGGTACTTCATTTATAAATCCCCGGCCAGCCATGTTAGACTGTCCGATCATCAAAACTGATTTCATTCGTTCTCTTTTCCTTTCTTAATGTTATTTAATACAACCCCTCATGCCGCTCTCAAACAGCCAGCCCCTCTTTCAATCCAGCATCTCAATGTCCACTGTCGCGATCGCTGACTGCGCCGGTTCTCCTGTCACAAGATCCTGGGGCGCGGGAACGAGCATCATAAATCCCTCTTTCCCATAGCGCTTTTCATAACCGCCCGCGTATTCCTCATCTACCGAAACATGCTGTACCTGCCCGGTGATCATCGCGGTGACTCCGGCACCGCTCAGATCCTCTGCTGATCGCAAAGTACATTCCATATTCATAAACGCCTCTTCGATCACCGGAGCATGGATCGTCTTTGCTGATGCCAGCGTAAAACTTCCCGCCTGAAATTCATCGCTCTCATACTCATTATTGTGGATCGTCTCCACCAGTCTGTCATAATACCGGACAGGAAGAAAATTGATACAGAAACATTGTTCCCGCAGAATGTTCGCATAGGTATGCGTGTGCTGATACAGGTTTCCCATGACTGCAAAAAACGCCGTCTTGTCCCCATGAAAACAGCTCCAGGCATGGAAACAGACATTGGGCTGCCCATTCTCCTTCCATGTGGTAATTGCAAAAAGCACTGTCGGGATACCTGTTGTTGTCTCAAAATGAGAGAAAAGTTCAAACTCTTCCGGATATAATGATTTAAAATACTGGGGGAATTCTTTTCCAATCTCTATTTTCATACTGTTATCCTCCTGCCTGCACTGCGCGCTACTCCTTGTCCCGTCTTTTCCGGACTGCATCCGAGATCTCCAAAAGCTGAGAATAACGGAAGCAGGATTCCTGATGATCGTTGATGATCCCGCACGCCTGAAGATGAGAATACACCGTGATCGAACCCATGTACTTCATGCCGCGTTTCTTCAGGTCCCTGCTCACTTTGTCAGACAAACCGTTCCGTGCAGGGATCTCCCCTTTCTGATGTCCGGTATAGAGGTAAGTCTTTCCATTTGTAAATCCCCAGATATATTCGCTGAAAGAGCCGAACTCCTCCCTGATCTTCCGGAAACACTCTGCGTTATGTATCACCGCTTCGATCTTTCTCCTGGAGCGGATCATCCCTTCCGTATTCAGGATCCTCTCTATGTCCTTCTCGCCGTACTCCGCCACCTTATTAAAATCAAACTCATCAAAACATTCCCGGAATATCTCACGTTTCTGTATCATCATATTCCAGTTCAGCCCGCACTGCATGACTTCCATCATCAGAAACTCAAACTGCTTCTGATCGTCATGGAGCGGCACGCCCCATTCCTCATCATGGTAGCATATCATCTTCTCGTTACATGTACACCAGGGGCATCTGTTTATCTCCGGTGAATTCTTAATAAGGGACTCCTCAATAAATTCTTTCACCGCATATATATCTTCAAACTCCTGATACTTTGGAACCACATCCGAATTATGTGCTGAATAAGTCAACGAAAAAATATAATAAACATCTTTCCCGGGTTCATTGCTGGTAACATATAATACATCTCCGTTTGATCCGCACTTCGCCACTGCCCAAATCCTTTTATCATGTAGAAAATGATCCGTTCCAATTTCTTTTTTTAATTCCTCAACCAAGGCTCCGTTTGACTGCGATAACGGGATCATATGCCATGTAAAGTCTTCACCATATTTATCAAACAAGTCACAAAAAATTTCTTCCGCTGTCATTCACAATCCCCCTCAGTCTCAACAAATGCTAACACGTATTTATTTCTGAGCAATATTCTTTTTTCAAGTCAATAACTTTGAATCTGACGCTAATACAAGCAACTTTATTTTTTTCGTTTCTTCAGAAAGATAAAACTAGTCACGGAAACCATAAAAAACACCACACCAAAAGCCAAAATATGAATTATATCAACAGGATATGGCGCAACCCATCCTTGTTTGAAAATCAATATTGAAACACAACCGGTTATCATGGAGACGGGCATAAAGGCAATTCCAATCACATTAAGCCACGCAACATAAAAGGGAGCTTTTTCCGCCGACAGGATTTTGGCAATAAAATATCCGGCAATTCCTACTGCCTGAATGATCATTGACCCCCAAACGGTTTCCATTGTCTGTTCTGCATACCATCCGCCAAATGCACAAAACAGTCCAACAGCAACAAAGGCTGTCGATAAAATATAAAGTATCTTACTTGTGATCTCTTTACCTTTTTGCTCGTTGTCCGCTGCCGGCTCGATCCCCTTCAGGATGTAATCAGTTGTCACTCCAAAAAAATCGCTCATTATGATTATTTTTTGTATATCCGGCGTGCTTTGTTCACTTTCCCATTTAGAAACAGCTTGTCTTGAAACTCCCACTTTATCGGCAAATTCCTCCTGTGATATTCCTTTGCCTTTTCTTAAATATTGTATCCTGTCTGCCATGTTCATTTGTCAACACTCCTTTCTTTATGGTGCGATCATAGCAATATCCTCAGTTGCATAGCCACCATTCAAGTATGGAAATACGTCAACTGGCAGTTGCGATGATGTTTTACCGCCTCTTATATGTAACGATCTCGGGATCCGCTCCATTGCACCCGTATTCGCACACAAGAAGATACTTTTCATCCGCAGCAAGTCCGTAGCATCTGTCGCTGCCCGGTATCTCCACCTGATTTCCCCAGTAGATATTATTATCTTCCAGTAATTTCACAATCTGTCCGTTTGGAAGCTCATATTCCAGGTTCACATAAAATCCGTTCAACAGGTCCAGATCATCTATCTTAAGATGCTCGATGCCGAGCGCGTTAACCTCATCGATCAGCGCGCTTTTGACTTTGAAAAATTCATCAAATCCTCCTCTTTTAATGCATTCCGCTGCAATACACTCACCGCCGAAAGGATGTCCCTCCGTCTTTGTACATCCCCCACAGTCATTTTTTCTGTTACACTTGCTGCAGCAGTCTGTCCCGCAAATTGACCTCATCTGGATCTCTCCTTTGTTTTATAAATCTATTTTGAATATTTGTATATACATTATCAGATGCTTATCTATGTCCCGTTTGAATATATTCTATCAATGTTTCTACATCATCAAACTCATCATAGTCACCATTTATGCCTTCACGATGATAAACTATCCCTTTTTTCTCATTCCTTTCAAGACAATCTAAAAGATAGTCTTCACCATATCTTCTTGCAAACTCAGTAAAAGCATATGGTTTGATCTTACCTAATAATCCTTTTGTGCATTTTCCGTCGCACTCATAACAATGTTCAATCTTTTTATTAATTGAACATTTTTATTTTCGCATCCTTCTTTATCTGGGCATTCACCTGAGTCACATCCATTACAGATCACATTTTCAGAGCATAAACAGCAGGCAAGCCCGCATCTGGCAATTCCTAATTCTCGTTTCATAACCGTACTTCCAAATATGTATTTTTCTCATCACTCTCTGTCTGACCGCCAAAAATATTTTGGTTTAAATCCTTCCACTCGGATCGTCTTCATCATTGCCTTGAAGACTTCCGGCTCAAAATCATCATCCATGCAAAAGACTTCATATTCCACACCCAGATACGACAGGAAGAAGCCTGTCTCTTTGTATCCGTTGCGCAGATAAAAGTTTCTCCTCTTCTCTCTCTGCCTGCTGTTATCTGCCGTCTCATCCAGCATTTCAAAATCTACCACCTGCTTCTTCCCAGGATATTGCGCTTTCAATGTTTCGATAGCGCGGCCCCCATAACCTTTTGAACGGCAGGATGGGTCGATTGACAAAAAGAACGGATAGGCAAGATTTTCAAAAGTTATGACAGTCATAAACCCGACAAAAGCTTCTCCGTCCTTCAGAGCCAGAAAATCAAATCCGTCTGCCTCTGCCATTTCTGCCAGCCTTGCGGGTGGCAGGTATTCTTCCGGGGGAAACGCCTCTTTTGCAAGTACATTCACTTCATCCCAAAAACGGCTGTCTTTTGTAATAGGTTCCGTACTTAGTCTCATATTTTCCTCCAAAATGTCAGCAAACCAGTATTATTTTTCCAGTCTCATGCCTGAGTTCCGCAAAAATCCCGCTCTTATTTCATTCCCGTTTTCTGTTTAAAATAGGGAATAAAATCATCCCACTTTCCATATGTAAATCCAGCCTTCCATACCGGTAAGTCCAGACCATTCTCCATCCGCAGGATCAAATACATCTCCAGCTCTATGACCTTTTTGATCTCACGATAGTCCACAGTCTTTTCCGTATTGTTGAAGTAATAAGAAATGTTCTCCCCAAAATCAGTCTTGAGAACTGCTTCCTTCCCGTACTTTTCTATCGTCTGCCTCAATATTTTTTCCCGTTTTTTCGCTCCGATCCATGCGATGATCACGACATATATGAACAGACAGACTAAACCTCCCAGACCGATCACTCCCATCAGCAGCATATAGTCCTCGTTGCCTGTCACCAGCGCATAAACTGCAGAAGCAAATACTGCCAGTAAATAGATCACGATCGGCAGCTTATTTCTGCCTGCTTCGTACTTCCAGATAGCAAATAAGATTTCCCGGAGCGTATACTCGTTCATAGTAATCTCATTTGTAAAATATTGCCCTCCATTTTGTTCTCTTTCTATCATTTTTCACTCCCTCAGAAATTTAATTTAGTATCCTCATTATATCAGCGATTCTGCTCCCCTTCAATGACCATCAATGCTGTGGCAGGCAAATTTCCATTGTCTTTGTCTGCTGCCCATGCTATCATATTATCCACAGACAGCAGTTTTGCACAGTACTGCCGCCATATCTGATGTGATCCATTTTTATTTCATATCCCGGATGCCAGATATCCGGAACTTCCTCATCTGAATATCGCCGTCCGCTTCGGACAGATATCCAATGAATAAACTCAAGAGAGCTGTAACCTTTAAATATTTCATGATTCGCAAAATATCAAAAGCAAACTGCTGTCGTGTATGCTATTATAATGATATGGAGACAGTTCCTGTGCCGCTGGAAACGGAGGTAATATTGCAGGATAACAAAAGAAAAAACTCGTTTGTCCATTCCGAAGATCTGGTGCTGAAATCTGCTGCCGCTTACTTCGGAGATGAACTGATCCATTGGCTCGGAATCAAAGAAAAGGCACTCCGCCCTGCCCCCACAGAACTCGTGGAAATTGAAGCAAGACACATGTATGAAGACTTTCTCTACGAGATGGAGAACGGCACCTATTATCATTTTGAATTTGAGAGCGACTCCATCTCCGAAGAAGACCTGAAACGGTTCCGCGAATACGAAGCATCCACTGCAAGGCTATACGGCGCTCCGGTGATAACCCACGTCATATGTTCTTCCAAAGCAAAAAAACTTCGGGGCAGCATCACAGAAGGAATTAATACTTACCGCGTAAGGCTCATTCAATTAAAGGAATACAATGCAGATAAGGTATTAACGAAGCTCATTGCTAAAACGGAAGGCGCAGTCACTCGGGAGGATATCATCCCCCTGCTCTTTGCTCCCCTCATGGGCGGGCACTCTGAGCAGAAGGATCGGATTCTCCATTGCATACAGATACTTAAAAACGCAGAATCTGCTTTTCAGAAAAATGAAATTCAGAAAATGGAAGCAATCCTGTATGTTCTGGCATCAAAATTTCTGGATAACGAAGAATTAGCATTAATCAAGGAGGCGATCACAATGACAAAACTCGGACAGATGATATGGGATGATGCGATAGAAGTGGGAGAGAAAAGAGCATCTGAACGTTACAGCAGACTCATTTTGATTCTCAGCCAAGAAAATAAAGATGATCTTATCGTAAAAATCGCATCCGATCCGGAATATCGTGAGACTCTTTATAAAAAATATGGCATCTGAATACAGAGGTCCTGTCTTATACTTAAGGCGCAGACCGATCATGATCTGCGCCCTTCTCCTCTTTTACTCAACAAACGAATGGCTCATGATATAAAATGCCTCCTGGCTGGGCGTCCATTTTTTCTCCATTTTCTCCAGGCCGTCGTCAAATGCCTGTGCTTCCCGCTCGTCAACATTCATCACCGGGCTGTCAGAGTAGTACCACACCCGTCCGTCCAGGGCGCCCGGCTTAAGTTCTTTTACCAGCATCGCTGCCGGGTACCTGTCTTTTTCCACGCAGACATTATACTTTTTGCAGCACTGAAAGCCGCAGCTCACATAGTTTGCCGGGCTTCCGAAAATAACCACAGCGTCATATCCCATTTCCGCCGCATGCTTAAGAGAATGCTCAATGAGCATTTTCCCATAGCCATTTCTCTGATACTCCGGCAGGATGCTGACAGGTCCGAATGTGAGAATCTCTTTCTCTGTCCCGTTTTCGTCGGTCAGCTTTGCCTTCGTATACATAATATTTCCGATCACCCTGCCGTCAAGCTCGAGCACGAAATCCAGTTCCGGTATAAAGTCCTCATGTCTGCGCATGATATGAACAAGATAATGTTCATAACACCCCGGAACGTACATATTGTAAAACGCCTTTCTTGTGATCTCTTCTACGATCTTATGATCTGATTCTTTTTCGTTTCTGATGTTCAACATTGCAATTCTCCTTATACTATTACCTTTACTATGAAACAAGGGGCATTATCTAAACCTGTGTTTCTAAGCTTCCCCCTTCCTCCTCTCCAGTTCCATTTTCAGATACACCATATCCACAAGCTGCTTTCCACACTCATAGATAGGGTGGTCATAATTTTCTGTAAAAAAGTTCCTGACAACATGGGATCGATGGAAACCACATTTCTCATAAAACGGCAGCGTCGCCGGGCTGTCTCCTGTCCCTACCTGCAAAACGCGAAAACGGTCCCTGTAAGTATCCTCCACAAACCGGATCAACTGTCTTCCATACCCTTTCCCCTGGCTGTCAGGACATACCGCCAGATTTTTGAGTTCCAGTATCCCGTCTCCCTCATCTGTCACAACGCACTCTGCTCTCACACCGCCATCATCCAGAACGTACATGTCGGCCCGTTCCAGATACCGGTCGATCATATCTTCCTGCTCATCAGCAAGCAGGAGCAGAGAAAGATATTTCTTTTTATCTGCTTCTATTTTTCTGATCTCCATGTCCTGTCTTTTCTCCAATTAAATCCGGCTCGATTCTCTTAAAAGTTCTGTTGCATTATGCATCATAGATACCAATAATACTCTTTTCATAGACTAAAGCCTCCTGGTTCGCCTTCGCCTCTCTTTTTCTACTGAAACTCTTTTCTCAAGACTTCTTTCGGGGGTTCAATCTCACTGGCGATAGAATGTTCTGTCAGCTCGGACAGCATCCGTATTTTCCTGTTGAGCAGAGGTCTCATACAATTCGGAACATGTTCCTGATGTGCCCTGTGGATTGCCACGCACTCCTTACAGTTGCCGTGATAGCGGCAGGCTTTCCTGCATGGGCAATGATCCTTGTCTTTATATTCTTTCCGGAACTCCGCAGCAAATTCCTCCTGCAGCCGCAGCCCCTCCTTACGATTCCCTTTATGAAACTCTTTCATTGCGTCAAGTTCTTTTTGGTTTCCTTCGATAATCATATCTTTCTCCTTTTTCGCTTTGAATCTCATTATGTATGATCTTGAAATGCTCCCTCGGACTTCCTGCGCAGAGCGCTGCCCTAAAATGGTTCCGGTGTTCTCACTCTGAAAAAAACACCCGATACCATTTGTATCCGATATAGTAAAACGTCTCCCTTGCCAGAAACGGGATCTTTGTCCTTAAGCTGACATATCTCGATGTGGGCGTTGGCGAACTGTACGCTTTGATCCCGGCGTCTTCTGCCAGCAGCATTGCCCGTTTCATATGCAGGGGATCACTGACGATGATCGCCGTCTCAAATCCATTTTCCTCCATGATCACTTTTGAATTTTCCAGATTTTCCTGCGTGATCGAAGATTCTTCTTCCAGCAGCACTGCCTCTTCGGGAATCCCCTGAGACAGAAGATAGTCTCTCGCAGCAGACGCCTCGGATTCTTCTGCGCCCTCCGCTGTCCCTCCCGTCACGATCAGCCTGTCCACGCAGCCTTCCTGATAGAGTGTAATACCATGATTGATCCGTTCTCTGAAAACCGGAGACACCTCTCCATTGTAAGCCGCCGCACCGAGAATAATCGCCACATCTGCCTTTTGTCTCTGGTCTTTTGTGCTGAAAGAACAGATATCAAACACATTTTTTCCGATATATCCCACTATCAGAAGGCTCAGAAGCAGGATAACTTTATTTCTCGTTTTTATCTTCTTCATTCTTCATCCGGCTGCTGCCCGTCATGCGCCATCCACTGGCACTCTGTCAGCTTCATATCAGAAAACACCGCTTTAAAGGAGGAATCCTCCGGCGAGCAGGCATAGATGCCGAACCGGATCGTTCCTCCGCCCTTATGTATATGGCAGATCCTCATCTGTTGAAAATGAGTTCTATCCGAAGAGCATTCGATGCAGTAGTCATCCTCTCTCCTGCTGAAGCGGTACCACATTGATTTCACCGACGCATCTATGACCGTTGTCGCCCAGTCCGAATATCCCCCATTTGTCACTACACTGCCCAGATGCTGATACTCGTCATTTTCATATTCCACAGAACCTTTCAGCCAGTTCTCGCTGTCCAGGTACATGACGATCCCGCACTGGTCGAATCTGTGATGGCTTTCCTGAAAATCTGTCCTGACGATAAAACTGAAATATTTTTCCTCTGTCTCCATCTGGAACACAGGAGCATTGTCGTTGCGGAAATGATAATATGTCCTCTGCCACAGATCCGTGTGTGGTTTTGTAACAATCTCCACTGTACCGTCTTTGTTGACTGTCCAGCTTTCCGGTTCCCTTGTCCATTTGAATTTGCTCAGATCCATTTTATACCTCCGTTATTTTCATTTTATAATCCGTTTTCTATAAAATGCACTTTCGAATTCTCCCAGTATTTCTTATATACCCTTTCTGTCTCTCCGTCCAGGTTCAGCTGATACATTCTGAACGTGACCAGAATGTCTTTCGGCTGCACCTGTTCCTCATAGGAATACTGATACTTCATACCCAGACGTTTCATCACGCTGCCGCTGCGCGGATTTTTAACGTCATGGGTGGCTGTGACATATGGGATCCCATCCGCCTTCATCCGCTCAAGGACCGCTGATGCCGCCTCTGTCGTGATCCCCTGATGCCAGAACGCTTTCGCAAGGCCGTACCCCAGGTCAAAGCTGTCATCCATATGGACATTGACATATCCGATCGGACGGTCATCTGTTTTCAGACAGACCGCATAATTATATCCTCGAGGATTTCTGTAATTACCTGCAAATCTTTCCTGAAAGAAGCGGGCAGCCTCGTCCATCGTTTCTGTCGGGAACCACGGCAGGAATGAGTTTACTTCTCTGTCTCTCAGCAGAAAGTACAACGCCTCTATATCGTCTTCTGTAAATTTTCTCAGTATGAGTCTTTCCGTCTCAAGGCGCGGAGTGTTTCTGTCCGTCATTGTTCTTCCCTCTTTTCGTATAGCAGCTCTGTTATCCCATTCCAGCTTCTGGTCTCCAGCAGTTTCAATTCCAATCTCTTCTCCATTTTTCCGAAAAGTCGGATTCCTTTTCCCAGTATGACCGGAATGACCGAGATATAGAATCTGTCGATCAGTTCATCCTGCATGAGCTGCCGTACGATCTCTGCGCCGCCGCAGATCCAGATATCTTTCCCTTCACTGTTTTTAAGATTCCGGATCAGGTTTGACGGAGAGTCCTGTACAAATCTGATCTTCTCCTCCGGCTCCTTCTCTCGGTGTGTGATCACATATGTTGTAAGATCACTGTAGACCCATTCATCCGGCGAAAGCTCTGTCATCACCTGATGATAGGTCTTCCAGCCCATAACGACTGTGTCGATCTCTTGCACAAATTCCGTATAAGTCCCCTCACTTTCATCCGCGGACTCCTGCCCTTCCAGCCAGTCTACCTTTCCGCCATCATCTGCAATATATCCGTCCAGACTCATAGCAATATATAAAACCGTTTTCCTCATGCTCAATCTCCCAATCTATAACAGTCTTGATCCTTATTCCCCATTATAGCAATGTCTCTCATTTCCTTCAATGAGAGACATCTCTTTTTTCCCACTTTCTCCGCGCTGACACTCGCAGCTCTGACACTCTCCCCTGTGATCCATGCTGGCATTCCTTTCTGCAAACTGTCTGTTCTGCACAATGCATCAAAAGGTTTCATCTGACTATCTACGTCCGGTTCGGACAGATATCCAATGAGCATATTAATATGAATTTTCAAATTTTAACAGTAAATTTTAGCTTTTAACAACTTAGACATTTCAACATTTCGAGAAATCACAAAAATCAAAAGCAGACTGCTGGCTGATATGCTATTATAAAGATATGGAGACAGTTCCTGTGCCGCTGGAAACGGAGGTAATCTTGCAGGAGGACAACAAAAGAAGAAACGGTCCCGCACATTGTGAGGATCTGGCGCTCAAATCTGCCGCCGCTTACTTCGGAGATGAACTGATCCACTGGCTGGGGATCCCGGAGAAAGCGCTCCGCACGGTTTCTACAGAAATCGTCAAACTGGAGGCAAGACATATGTATGAGGATTTTCTCTACGAGATGGAAAACGGGATGTACTATCACTTTGAATTTGAAAGCGATTCCATTTCCGAAGAGGATCTCAAACGGTTCCGGGAATACGAGGCTTCCACCGCAAGGATCTATAACGCCTCGGTTATAACTTATGTCATATGCTCTTCCAGAGTAAAAGAGCTCCGAAACAGTATCACGGAAGGGATCAATACTTACCGGGTAAATCTCCTGCGTCTGAAAGATGAAGATGCGGATGAGCTCCTGAAGCAACTGACCGCAGATCCAAACAGAACGCTGACCAGAGAAGATATCATCCCTCTGCTCTTCTCTCCGCTCATGAGCGGATACACCGGGCAGAAAGAGCGTATTCTGAAATGCATATAGGTACTGAAAAAGGCAGAGACAGATTTTCCCAAAACAGATATCCAGAAGATGGAGGCAATCCTCTATGTCTTTGCGGTAAAATTTCTGGATGATAATGACCTGGAATCAATAAAGGAGGCGATTGCAATGACAAAACTTGGACAGATGATATGGGATGATGCATTGGAAAAAGGTAGAGAAGAGGGAGAGCGGATCGGTCAGGAGCGTTACAGCCGGCTAATCATGATACTGAATAAAGAAAAGAAAGATGATCTGATCATCAAGATCGCAGCTGATCCGGAATACCGTGAAGCACTTTATAAAGAATACGGAATCTGATCCAGAGTTTTTGCTGATATCCATAAGGCACATGCAGCAGGCTGCCGGGATGGGAGATAAACCACTTCCGGCAGCCTCTTTTATTTAAGAGTATCCGCCTTTTCCTCTGCCGAGCAGGTTCCGTATTTTATACTCTTTTCCGTTTACGGACATGAACAGGCTGCGTGCCATGATGTACTCTTCTTCTGTTTCCTTCACTGTCGTAAACCCTATCCTCTGATATAATCTTCCGGCCGGATTTGCTTTCTGTACGGACAGCGAAACCCTTCTAACCCCTTTGTCCTGCAGGGCGGACAGCAGAGACAGGAGCAGTTTCTTCCCGATCCCCTGTCCCCGGTATTCTTTATATACCGAGATGGCAATGGACGGTGTTTCATCGTCGATATGCCCGTAGTCGTTCATGATCCGCGCCCACGCGGCGCCGATGATCTTTCCTCTCACTTCTGCCGCCACAGCACAGTCACTTTCAGATTCTCCAAAGCCCGAAAGATAGACCTGCAGTTCCGGAGTCTCGAGGCTCGACCTGTCCGGCGGTACCGCTCCCTCCGGAACATAGATCGCCTCATAGAGAAACTCTTTCAGAAGCGGGTATTCTGTTTTCTTCATTGCCCGGATCTCAGCGCAAGGGACCGGAGCTTCTGCTTCTTTCCCCAATTTTTCTGCGATATCCTCCAGTCTTTTCAAATCCACAAAGTCCACCTTTTTCCCGTATGTTTCGATCAATGCCCTCGTTTCCTCGTCCTGCTGTTCAGGGGGCTGCTTTTTCACCTGTTCATAAAGCAGCTTCATCATGGTCCTGTGCATCAGGTTTAGTTTCTGATAATCAATACCGCCCCGCAGATGATAAAATTCTGTTCTCGCCCTGAGTGTTTCCGGTATCTGCTTTCCGGCAGTGTTCCTGATATTCCGGATGTTCTTTTCATCCTCCGGATCCGCAAGCCCTACTGTGATCACGATAAGTCTCCGGCATGTATCCGTCGGGATCTTCTTCACGGTTTTCGCCATCCCCCGGACTCCCCCTGCATAGAGTCCGCCCAGATAGATGATCGTTTCATACCCTTCCAGACCGGAAACTCTGTCATATGGCACCGCCTCCACATTTATTTTTTCGGCAAGGGCTTCTGCATAAATCTTCGCTGTCCCATAACAGCTTCCGTAAATTATTATTCTGTCCATATGTTCCATCCCTCCTGTCCCAATTATGCCAGATATAATTTACCTTGTCATGAGAATCCAGAATAATTTAAGAATAAAATGCACACACACTGCCCCTTGACAATCCCTTCTTTGATTACTATAATATTTTTGTTTGAATTCAAATTATTTCTATTCAAACTTTTTTAATTTAATCCGGAAATCATGCAAACTGAATGACTCATGCATAAATGCACAGACAGCGCTTCCCACCCGAAAGGAGATCACGCTATGTCCCAAACATTTCATTATCTGATCATGGCGGAACATTCCATGTTCCAGAAAGAACTTCTCGCAAAACTCAGAGATACCGGTCTGACCATCGGTCAGCCAAAGGTCCTTGATTATCTGAAGGATCATGACGGAGCCGGACAAAAGGATATTGCCCACGGCTGTCACATCGAGCCAGGCACACTCACCACTCTTCTGAACCGAATGGAGGAAAAGGGCCTTGTGGAACGCAGAATGATGAACGGGAACCGCCGCAGTCTCTATGTTTTTTTGACAGATAAGGGGAGAGCGCAGCTTGAGCTGGTGACTGAAGCATTCTCGGAAATGGAAGCGGAAGCATTCCGCGGTCTTTCCGAAACAGAAAGGGAAACATTCATGAACCTGTTTCTCCGGATCTATGCAAACACTTCGAAGGAGGACTGATAAACTATGGAAAAATTGAAACGTTACATCATATTTCTGATCGGACTTTTTATCAATTCGCTGGGTGTCAGCCTGATCACAAAGGCAAATCTGGGGACATCCCCAATCTCCTCGATCCCCTACGTACTCAGCCTGAATTTTCCATTTACACTGGGGCAGTTCACGATCGCGTTCAGCCTTCTGCTGATCCTGATCCAGCTCGTCATCCTGCGCCGCAGCTTCGAGCCGGAACATTTTCTCCAGATTCCCATCTCGATCCTGTTCGGATATTTCATCGACCTGACCATGGTAATGCTCTTCTTTGTCGAACCGCAGAGTTACATTTCTTCTGTGATCTATCTGCTGATCGGCTGTGTGATCCTGGGCTTTGGCGTATACACAGAAGTCCTTGCAAATGTGGCCATGCTTCCGGGCGAGTCCTTTGTGCGAGCTGTGTCCTCCACATGGAAAACAGAATTCGGTTCGACAAAGGTTGCTTTTGATGTATCACTGACGGTCATCGCCGCTGTGCTTTCCCTTCTTTTTGCCCGCCGTCTTGACGGCGTCAGGGAAGGAACGATCATTGCAGCACTGCTTGTCGGATTCATTGCCCGTCTGTTCGGACGCCGGCTTTCCTTTCTGGAACCGCTTCTTTTTCCGGCTTCCAAAGAGGACGCTGACAGGTCCGCAGAAGCCTCCAGGGAAAATGCCTGTTCGGCTCCACACACTGTTATCGTCATCGGACGTCAATACGGGAGCGGAGGACATGATATAGGAAAACCCCTTGCACAAAGGCTTAGCTTTGCTTTCTATGACAATGAGATCATCCAGATGGCGGCAGGTTCCACGGGATATACGCCCCAGTTCATCAGGGATAGAGAAGAAAATATGACCAACAGCTTTCTTTATGATCTGGTAAACCAGATGTACATCTATTCCGCCACAAGGGAAGCGCCTCAAGACGCTATCTTTGAATCAGAGGGGAATGTTATCCGCGAACTTGCCGAAAAAGGAAGCTGTGTCATCCTGGGACGATGTGCAGACTACATACTACACGACCGTCCGGACTGTCTGAAGGTCTACCTCCACGCTCCTGAATCTTACCGCATAAAACGGATCATGGAGACAGAACATCTGTCCGAGGCTGACACCCGTCAGAAGATCCGGAAGATGGACCGAAGACGTTCGGATAATTATCATTATTATACAAGACGGCTCTGGGGACACTCTGGAAATTATGATCTTACCATCGATACAGAGATCGGACCGGAGGCAGTCCAGGAAATCATCTGCCGGACGATAGAACTTCGTCAGATAAAAAATTTAAAAACGGGTATTTCACGCTCTGTATGAATATAGAAATCCGGTCATTCTCTTTTTCAGTTAAATTTTCGCTAAGACTTGCCTCTATCTCTTGCTGTCCGCTTATTCTGCCGTTATAATCTTTTCTGTTTACTCTGAGGTCATAACGCATATATGCTGTGTTCCCGCATAAATGCGTCCCATAACACTTATAATAAAACAAGAAGAACGGTTGAAAAAGGAGTTTACGATATATGGATAAGAAAAATAAAAAAGACAACAATCTTCTCACCGCCCTCAAGGGGCTGATCATCGGAGGCACCATGCTGGTCCCCGGAGTGAGCGGCGGCTCCATGGCAATGATCCTGGGAATTTACGACCGGCTGATCTCATCCGTAAGTTCTTTTATGAAAAACAAAAAAGAGAATCTGATCTTTCTCGTGATCTTTTCCATGGGCGGCATCCTTGGCATACTTCTGTTCGCCAACCCGCTCCTGCAGCTCATCGAGCGGTATCCCATGCCCATGATGTACTTTTTCATCGGCGCAGTGGCAGGCGGCGTGCCGCTGATCGTCCGGCAGTCCGGCGCCAAGAAACTCACCTGGAGGATCGCCGGATATGTAGTCCTTGGTCTGATCGCCGTCTTAGCGCTGGGTCTTCTCCCGCCGGATCTTTTCAGTGCAGAAAATTCCACCGGCGTCACCGGCTTTCTCCTGCTCCTTGTGGCAGGCTTTGTCACTGCCGCAGCTCTTGTCCTCCCCGGAGTCAGCGTATCCTATCTTCTGCTCATCCTGGGACTGTATGACAGGACCATGAATGCGATCAGCACCTTACACCTTCCTTTCCTGCTTCCGCTGGGGATTGGGCTGGTCCTGGGGATCGTACTCATCACGAGGGCGCTGGAACGCGCACTGGAATCGCACCCTCACCCATCATATTTTATCATCCTGGGCTTTCTCCTGGGCTCTGTCTTCGAGATCTTTCCGGGAATCCCGCAGGGGATCCTTCTCCCGGTCTGCATCCTCACTTTTGCGGCAGGATTCTCCGCGATCTTCTTCCTCTCCCGCATGGAGACGAAAAAAGAAGGGGCTGTCGGGAAATAGATAGTCCAAATCAGGGGCAGATGTGACTCATACGAGTCACATCTGCCCCTGAAATCTATCCTATAAAAAGAGAAAAAGATGGCTAACGA
>NZ_JACJLR010000045.1 GCF_016902345.1 Mediterraneibacter glycyrrhizinilyticus
CGTAACGCACTCCATCCAGAGGCTATAGGGGCATAAATCACTATTTTGTCAGCTGAAATATTGAATTTTCAAGGAGCGAAGCCCATTTCAGGTATGGGAAGTCTTAGTATATAAGAAATAATTTCAGGAGGAAAGATCATGTCAGTAAAAGGTGCGGTCATGGTGCCCCATCCGCCCATTATCATACCGGAGATCGGGCACGGTGAGGAACGGAAGATCCGGGAAACGTCTGATTCCTATCGGAAAGCGGCGGCGAAGATCGCAGAGTGGAAGCCGGATACAGTGATCGTCATTTCGCCTCACTCGGTGATGTATGCGGACTATTTTCACATTTCACCGGGAACAGGCGCGAAGGGGGACTTCGGACAGTTCCGGGCGCCTCAGGTGAAGTTCCGGGTGGACTATGACACGGAGTTTGTAAGCGTGCTCGCCCGGGAAGCAGAGGCAAGGGATATTCTGGCGGGAACTCTGGGAGAAAGAGAGAAGAGGCTGGATCACGGAACGATGGTGCCGCTGTATTTTCTGGAACAGTATGTGCAGGATTACCGGCTGGTGCGCATCGGCCTTTCGGGACTGCCGCTTACCATGCATTATGAGCTGGGGGAATGCATCCGGAAAACAGCGGAACTGCTTGACCGGGATGTGGTGGTCATCGGAAGCGGGGACCTGTCCCATAAGCTGAAGGAGGACGGGCCTTATGGCTTTCAGAAAGAAGGTCCGGAGTATGATGAGCGGATCATGGACGTGATGGGACGCGGGGCGTTTGGAGAACTTTTTGATTTCTTCGAGGACTTGTGTGATAAGGCGGCAGAGTGCGGACACCGTTCTTTTACCGTCATGGCGGGTGCACTGGACGGGCTGAAGGTGAAGACGGAGAGACTGTCCCATCAGGAGACCTTCGGCGTGGGATACGGAATCTGTATTTATGAAGTGGCAGGGTGTGATCCTCAGAGACATTTTCTGGAGCAGTACCGCAGGGCGCAGAGAAAGGCGGCGGAACGTAAGAAAGCTTTGGAGGATCCGTATGTACGGCTTGCCAGAAAAACGGTGGAGGCCTATGTCAGGACCGGGAAGAAGATACGGGTCCCCGAAGGACTGCCGGAGGAGATGTATTCCTGCAGAGCGGGCGTGTTTGTTTCTCTGAAGGAGGAAGGACGGCTTCGGGGATGTATAGGGACGATCGCACCTGTGCGGGGAAGCATCGCGGAGGAGATCATTGAAAACGGGATCAGCGCTGCGACGAAAGATCCCCGTTTCCATGCGGTGGGACCGGAGGAACTGGACAGTCTGGAGTACAGTGTGGATGTTCTGGGAGAAACGGAAGAAATTGATTCGCCGGAAGAACTGGATGTGAAAAGATATGGCGTCGTAGTGAGCCGGGGATACAGGCGGGGTCTTCTTCTCCCTGATCTGGAAGGTGTTGATACGGTGGAGGAGCAGATCGAGATCGCGAGAAGGAAGGCGGGAATTCCAGAGGATGCAGAGGATGTCCGGCTGGAGCGTTTTGAGGTGGTGAGACATTTTTGAAGGACCAAAGGAGAGCGGTCTGTCCGGTCTGTTTTCATCACTGCAGACTGGATGAGGGACAGTACGGCAGATGCAGGGCGAGAAAGAATATAAACGGCACGGTCGTCTGTGATAATTACGGAAAGGTGACTGCGCTGGCGCTGGACCCCATCGAGAAGAAGCCGCTGAGACACTTTATGCCGGGAAGCCTGATCCTTTCTGTGGGGAGTTACGGATGCAATCTGTCCTGTCCCTTCTGTCAGAACCATGATATTTCCATGGGAGACAAAACGGTGACGGAGTACCGGGAGATCCTGCCTTTTACCGATGCCATGAACGTAGACCTGAAAGGGTTTACGGAGGAATATTACCGGAAACTGGGCGGCAGTCTTGAGGCGGTGAAAGCGTTTGTCCGCCGGGCGGCGGAGGGATGCCATGTAGAACTGACCACGCTGATCGTGCCCGGAGAGAATGATTCGGAGGAGGAGATGGAGCGGGAGGCAGAGTGGATCGCATCGGTGGATCCGGAGGCTGTGCTCCATGTGACAAGGTTTTTTCCGCAATATAAGATGGCTGACAGGAAGGCAACGGATGTGGAAACAGTATACCGGCTCCGGGATGTTGCTGCAAGATATTTGAAAAATGTATATACAGGGAACTGCTGAACCGCGATCGCTGCAGATATGCAGGTGCAGCAGGTGATTTCCTGGCCTGGTGCATAAAAGAATGGCGGGTACCATCTGGTATCCGCCTGTTTTCTGTGCGATGCCCGCAGTATCGCGGGGGAGAGAGGAAAGGAATCTTCCTCTCTCCGATCGTGATAAGCCTTTAAAACGGGTTTTACTTCCGGACCGGGGACCCGGAAGAGTTCCTGACGATGAGCTGGGCGTGGAGCAGGACTGTTCCGAGAAAAACTCCGTTCATAAGACTCATGGCAGCATAGTAACCGCACTTCCCGATGTTGATCCGGTCCTGCCGTATAGTAGTGAGCGGCGGGGAAGTGTAGGGGCAGATGGGGAGATCATCAAATCCTACGATACTTAAGTCCTGCGGGATCTTATAACCAAGCTGCTGACACTGGACCAGCGCCGCGCTGGCGATCGTGTCCTGACCGCAGACGACAGCGGTCACCCCCATATCCAGAAGGCGGGGAAGATGCCGGTCCATACATTCGGACAGGAAAAAAGAGCATCCGGCGAGAACGGGATCATCTTCCAGCCCGTGGCGCTTCAGAGCCTGGAAAAATGCGTTATAACGTATCTGCATGATATGAGACTCCAGAGCGCTGCTGAGATACCCGATCCCTTTGTGTCCGAGTTCTTTCAGATGTGCGATGGCAAGATCCATGCCCTCGTCATTATCGACGCCGACGTAAGCGGTTGACGGATTCCCGCGGATCTGGTTGTCGTAGAGCACGACAGGAGTCCGGCTGGTCTGGAAATCCTTCATCCACGGGTCATTGAGGGAAAAACCGAGGGCGAAGGCGCAGACGAAATTGTTGCGCAGCATAAAGACCTCATAGGAAGTCTCTCTCTGTGGTTCGGCGTTCACCGGGACGATTTCCACCTCAAATCCCGCCGGCTCAGCGAGCTGCCGGAACCCTATTACGATATCATATGCAAAATGATGGGGCTCTGTGTACTGGATAAAATCCTTCTGGATGAGGATGCAGATCCGTTTCGCTGAATTCTTGTAACGCCGCAGTTTTGTGTATCCGAGTTCCACTGCGGTCTCCAGGATTTGTTTTTGTAATGTTTCGCTGATGTCTGGGGCACCGTTGAGCGCCTTGGAGACGGTTCCCTTTGAGATGCCCAGCTTATCTGCAATATCCTGAATTGTCGTCATTTTCTCACATTCCTTTCCAAAAATATGGTAGAAAGAACCATATAAAAGCATTATATAAACGATCATCTGTACGGCGTTCCGTATACAATAAACACCTGGTTCATGTTTTATGACAAATCTGTATTTTCGGAGGACGACATCAAGAATCTGGATACGATGCTGGAAAAAGGTGTTGTCTCCTTCCCGTTCACGAACTCCTGGTATCTGCCGGCGTTCTATATCGGAAACGGCTGTACCCTGTTCGGAGATGGAACAGATGAATCGGCGGGGGTTGATTTCAGCGGTCAGAAGGCAGTGGATGTGACAAATTACCTGATCGATCTTGTGGACAATCCGAACTTTAAGATCGACGCGGATGGTTCCGGTATCGCAGGACTGCGGGATGGAAGCATCAAAGCGATGTTCACCGGCTCCTGGGATGCCAACGGGATCAAAGAGTCCTTAGGTGACAACATGGGTGTTGCATCACTTCCGACCTATACGCTCAACGGCGAGGAGGTTCAGATGTATGCCTATGCGGGATCTAAGGCGATCGGAGTGAATTCGCAGAGCAAATATCCGGAGGCGGCAGTCCAGCTTGCGGTCTATCTCGGATCAGCAGAAGCACAGCGCCTGCACTATGAGCTGAGAAATGTGATCCCCTGTAACACAGAACTTCTCGAGGCAGAGGATATCGCTTCCGACGAGCTGGTCATCGCGCAGAATGATACATTCAACTATACATCGATCATGCAGCCGTTCGTGTCTCAGATGAACAACTGCTGGACTCCGGTGGAGAACCTTGGAAAAGGGATCCGAAACGGCAGTGTGACCCACGATAATGCTGAGGAGCAGACAGAGGCGATGAACGACGCAATGAACAGCGACGGATTATCATAAGGAGGCAAATGAGGATGGGTATTTTAAAAAAGAGAGTAAATGAATTTCCTACGCCTTATACCTGCATGAATGCGATCAGGAAAGGCGGGATGGAGACGAAGCTTTCCATGGTGCTCATGGGCTTCGGCAACATTGTCCATGGACAGATGATAAAAGGTCTTATCTATCTTGCAGTGGAAGCAGCTTATATTGTTTTTATGGTAATGGCGGGTGCGAACTGCATCGCAATGCTTCCGTCCCTCGGCTGAGTAGAGCAGCAGGAGGTGTGGAATGAGGCAACCCAGGTCTATACATATACAAAGGGCGACCAGTCCGTCTTGATCCTCCTTTACGGTGTGGCGACGATCCTTCTGACATTCCTGATGGTCCTTGCATGGCGCGGAACACTGAGAAGCGCATACAAGGCGGAGTGTCTGGCGAAAGAGGGGCGGCATGTGAACAACTTCCGTGAAGATCTGAGATCGCTTCTTCATGAGAATCTGCACAGACTGCTCATGACGCCGCCGATGGTGTTCATCGCGCTGTTCACCATACTGCCCCTGATCTTCATGATCTGTATGGCGTTTACCAACTACAGCAAGATCGGCGAGCACCTGATGCTCTTCGACTGGGTAGGGCTTGAAAACTTTAAGGCACTGTTTGATTCCAGCAGCATCCTCGGAAGCACCTTCTGGTCCGTGCTCGGATGGACTCTTGTGTGGGCGTTCTTCGCAACGTTTTCCAACTATATCTTTGGTATGATCATCTCCCTGATGATCATGAGGACCATGCTCCAGCCCGAAGGCGCGATCAACGTGCTGCTGAGGAACCTGGGGATCATCGCTCAGGACGCCAGCCTTCCGTTCTTCACGGATCCTACCTGGGCCAGGGTGACGGTCATCATCATTAACGTGTGGGTTGGTGTTCCTTACACGCTGCTGCAGCTCACAGGTGTCCTTCAGAACATCCCGGAGGAGCTCTATGAGGCGGCAAGAGTGGACGGGGCGAACGCGGTCCAGATCTTCTTTAAGATCACGCTCCCGTACATGCTGTACGTGACCACACCTTACCTGATCACGACATTTACTGGAAACGTAAACAACTTCAACGTCATCTATCTGCTCTCGGGAGGAGATCCCGTCACAGATGTGGGTGCTACGGCGGGAAAGACCGATCTGCTCGTTACATGGCTGTATAAGCTGACCATCGATAAGCAATACTACAACATCGGCGCGGTCATCGGTATCCTGACGTTCATCATCCTTGCTGTCGGCGCGCTGTTCACATACCGCAACAGTAGATCATACAAATCATATGGGTGATCCTGACAAGCTTCCGTGCGGAGAGAGGATCCTATGTATCTACCTTCCTGCCGCAGTCGTATACGATAGATAACTATGTAAGGCTGTTTACGGACACATCGATCCTGAATTTCCCGCAGATGTTCATGAACACACTGTTCATTGCGGTCTGCTCCTGTATCCTTGCTACATTTTATGTGCTGGCTGTTTCCTACTGTCTGTCAAGACTGCGCTTTAAGCTCAGGAAACCGTACATGAACATGGCGATGATACTGGGACTGTTCCCCGGATTCATGTCCATGGTGGCTGTATACTTTATCCTGAAGGCGCTGGGACTTTCAGAGGGGAATCTGATCAAGCTTGCTCTGATCCTTGTATACTCGGGAGGTGCGGGACTGAGCTTCCAGATCGCGAAAGGATTCTTTGATACGATCCCCTATTCGATCGATGAGGCCGCTCTTCTTGACGGATGTACAAAATGGCAGATCTTTACAAAGATGACGCTGCCGCTGAGCAAACCGATCGTCATTTACACGACACTGACGTCCTTTATGGCACCGTGGCTGGATTTCATCTTTGCAAAGGTCATCTGCCGCGCAAACTCAGACCAGTATACGATCGCTATCGGACTGTGGAGGATGCTGGAGAAGGAATACATCGACAGCTGGTACACCTGCTTTGCCGCAGGTGCGGTCCTGATCTCGATCCCGATCGCGGCCCTGTTCCTGTACATGCAGAGATATTATGTGGACGGGCTCTCAGGAGCGGTCAAGGGGTAAATGATATCCTGGCGCAGACCGGAAGAAGTCCTCCGGGCAAACGGATTGCCTATCGCCGGAACCACCGGCATCAGTTTCCGGTCTGCACCCATAACTGATAAGAAATGCTGCAAATATGATGTTGATATTTGCAGCATTTTCTGGCATCATAAAATAATACATTAAGGAAAGGCTTTTAGAGTATGAAGACAGCATTAGAGTGGAAAAAGTATTATTCAAGTCCTGAATTTTCGGATGATCATACCTACAGCGGAGAGGATCTGGGGGCAGTCTGTGCACCTGGAGGAACTTCGTTTAAACTGTGGAGTCCCTCTGCGGACAGTGTTACCCTGAACCTGTACCGGGAGGGAAACGGGGGAGAGCCCTACAGCTCGATCCCGATGGAGCGAGAGGAGAAAGGAGTCTGGTGCTGGAAGACAGATGACGAACTGCACGGTGTGTACTACGATTTCTCTCTGGAACTGGAGGGGGAGACAGTACGCTCTGCGGATCCCTACGCAAAGGCATGCGGGGTGAACGGGGAGAGGAGTATGGCAGTGAACCTGTCCAGGACAGATCCGGAGGGCTGGGAGAGGGACTGTGCACCTCAGGCCGGACCGGAACGGATCATATATGAACTTCATGTCAAGGAATTTTCCTGGGATGCATCCGGCGGGTTCCCGGAAGAGTACAGAGGAAAATACAAAGCGTTCACCTGTCCGGGGACAACCCTCTATAATGATGGGATCCATCCGACAGGTCTGGACTATCTGCAGGATCTCGGCGTGACCCATGTTCAGATCATGCCGGCGTATGACTACGGTTCCGTCAATGAAGCGGGTGAGGAGACCGAGTTTAACTGGGGATATGATCCGGTGAACTACAATGTGCCGGAAGGATCCTACTCGACGGATCCTGCCCGCGGCGAGGTGCGGATCCGCGAGATGAAGGAGATGATCCAGGCCCTCCACGCGAAAGGCTTCCGGGTGATCATGGATGTGGTATACAACCATACCTATTCTCTGGACTCCTGGTTCCAGAGGACTGCGCCATGGTATTTTTACAGGGTCTTTGATGACGGAAGGATCTCCAACGGCTCTGCCTGTGGAAATGATGTGGCGAGCGAGCGGCCCATGTGCGCGAAATATATCCTGGATTCAGTCCTGTACTGGACAGAAGAATATCACATCGACGGGTTCCGCTTTGATCTGATGGGGCTTCTGGATGTGAATCTGATGAACCGGATCCGGAGAGAGCTTGATGCCAGATACGGAAAGGGAGAGAAACTCGTGTTCGGGGAACCTTGGTCAGCTGCGCCTACTGCCATGGAGGGAGAGGCGGTGCCCGCGCTGAAGAAAAACATTTCTTTTCTGGATGAGAACATCGGAATCTTCTGTGACAATACCCGGGATGCCATCAAAGGAGACGCACTCAAGACTGCTCTCCCCGGTTTTGTGAACGGGGCAGAGGGGCTGGAAGACCTGATCTGTGAGAGTGCAGGGGCATGGTGCCGTGATACCAGGAAGGATCAGATCCGGGATGCGTTCCAGGCGAAAGCGCCGTCCCAGATCATCACTTATGTGTCTGCACATGACAACCAGACCCTGTGGGATAAGCTGACAGAGACTGCGCCGGGGGAGGATACGATGCGGCTGAACCGGATGGCGGCTGCGCTCTACATGACATGTCAGGGGAATCTGTTCCTGCTCTCAGGGGAAGAGTTCGCCCGGACCAAGGACGGCCATGAAAATTCATTCAATGCTCCGATCAGCCTGAACCGCCTGAACTGGGAACAGGCGTGGAAAGAGAGCTCTCTGGTAGAATATTATAAAGGCCTGATCGAGCTTCGCAAACAGCTTCCCGGGCTGTGCGACAAGTCCAGCCAGGCTGCAGGGCGGATCTTCGGGGTGAGAAAAGCGCCGGGACTGGTGAGCTTCCTGTGCGACAACAGGGAAAAAGGAGACGTGGACAACAGCAGGTGGAAGACCCTGATGGTCATCTACAACAGCAGGGGATCAGCGGTGGAGATCGGACTTCCTGACGGGGAATGGGAGGTGCTCTCTGATGAGAAGAACAGTTTCCTCTGGAAGGACGCCGTATGTGCGGGAAAACAGATCCTGGCGGAGGAGAAGAGTGTTACCGTGCTGGGCAGCAGGAAGGTGATCCTGCCCGAAAGCGTGTCCGGGGACAGCGCGGAGAAACGCTGTGAAAACAGAGGCAGAGAATCTGCGGAAAAAATCTGTGAAAGCGGGAAAGAAGGGAGACTGGCGGTATGAGATGGGTCTACGGAAAACAGGATTGGAAGACATTAGAGAGAGGGCAGGAGAACTGTTATCTGATGACTAACGGGCTGGGAGGATTTTCTTCCCTCACCATGACCGGCTCTGCGGCACGCAATGACCATGCCTTTCTGATGGCATGTACGAAAGCGCCCAACAACCGGTACAATGTGATCCATCGCCTTGCCGAGCAGATCGAGGCGGAGGGGGATACCTTTATGCTGTCCAGCCAGGAGTTTGCAGATGGAAGCCGGGAGGAAGGATACCGTTATCTGAGCAGTTTTTCCTATGAGGATACACCGGTGTGGCGCTTTCTGGCAAACGGCGTTGAGATTGAGAAAGAAGCCGCCATGCGGCAGGGGGAGAACACGGCGGCAGTCATATACCGGGTGCGGAACAGATCGAGGAAGGATATCAGACTCACGGTCACGCCCTTTGTCCAGTTTGTGTCCAAGGGGAGCGATGTCGAGGAGGGGCAGGAGTTCCTGTTCGGGGCAGAACAGATCCAGAGCGGCGGCCTGACCCTTTCGATCAGGACGGATGCAGAGACAGAGAAGATCCCGGAGAAGGAAGAGACATACTTTTACAGTTATGATGCCTGCGACGGGCGGCGCAGTACGGGAAAGGCGAAGGCGGGATGCCGGATCTCTGCCGGGGTGAGAGCAGGAGAATACAGGGAGCTTTCGATCGTGTTCTCTGTTGATGGGACAGGAGGGCAGATGACTGCCCTGCAGATCATCGAAGAGCAGAAGGCATACAGAAGAGCGCTGGAGGAGCAGGCCGGATTTTCCTCAGATATGGCAAAATGTCTGGCGAAGAGCGCAGCACAGTATATCGCCCGGCGGGAATCCACAGGGGGAGATACGATACTGGCGGGCTTCCCCTTCTTTGAGGATTGGGGAAGGGACACGATGATCGCCCTCCCCGGGGTGTGCCTGTCCACCCGGCGGTACGATGAGGCCCGGTCGATCCTCCGGACATTTGCCCGCTATGAGAAGGACGGGCTGATGCCGAACCTGTTCCCGGAGGGCGGGAAGGAACCCATGTACAATACGGTGGATGCGGCGCTTCTGTTCATCAACTGCGTGTGGCTGTACGACAGAGCCACGGAGGATATGGGATTTGCAGAAGAGATGTATCCGGTCATGGAGCGGATCGTGGAACATTACAGGAAGGGGACCCGTTTCGGCATCCATATGGACGATGACGGACTGATCATGGCGGGAGAAGGACTGGACCAGATCACCTGGATGGACGTCCGGGTGGGCGAGATCCTTCCGACGCCCCGGCACGGGAAACCGGTGGAGATCAACGCTTACTGGTACAATGCCCTGCGCATCATGGCAGCGTTCTCGAAAAGGAAAGGCGGGGACGGCGCAGAGTATGAAAAGCTGGCAGAGAAGGTAAAAGCCTCCTTCACAGGAGCGTTCTGGATGGAGGAAGAGCACTGCTTAAAAGACGTGATCTCGGGGACGGACGCGGACACCCAGATCCGATGCAACCAGATCTGGGCAATATCCCTGCCCTTCACCATGCTGGATGAAGAGAAAGAAAGACAGGTCGTGGACACAGTCTTTGAGAAACTTTATACGCCTTACGGCCTGCGGACGCTATCCCCGGAAGATCCCCAGTTTTGTCCATTCTATGGCGGAGAGGTCCTGAAAAGGGATCTGGCATACCACCAGGGAACGGTCTGGGCATACCCGCTGGGAGCTTACTATCTGGCCTTTCTGAAAGTGCATGGCGGGAATGCGGAGGAAAGGGAGATGGCGGAAGCGTATGTGAGGGACCAGATGGAAGTCCTTGAGAGTGCTCTGAGAGAAGGATGCATCGGACAGCTTCCGGAGATCTACGACGGGGAGGATCCGGTCTCTTCAAAGGGCTGCTTTGCCCAGGCGTGGAGCGTGGGAGAACTGCTCCGGGTATATGAGCGGCTGGAAAAACCGGACCCGGAGGGAACACAAGGCGCTGAATACGGTGTGGACTGCAGCCGGGAGAGAAAGACAGGACAGTGGTAAAACAGGAGGATCTATCTATGGAATTTACAGGAGTATATCACAAGACATCAGAACAGATGAGCTATCCGCTGGATGAGGACAGGCTGGTCATCAACCTGAAGACAGGATACGATGTAAAACAGGTGTTCATCCACCACGGGGATCCGTTTGACGCTGGGATCCTGGGCGGGAATGAGAAATGGACCGGCAGACGGGAGGAGATTGTCTACAAGAAACGGCTCCCCCACCAGCTCTGGTGGACGACAACGCTCACACCGCCTTATAAACGGTGCAAATATTATTTTGAACTCCGTACAGAGGAGGAAGTCTGGTATTATTTCGAGGACGGTTTTCTGACGGAAGAGCAGATCAATATGGAGGGACGGATGCTCCAGTGCTTTACCGTACCCTGGATGAACCCGGCGGATGTGAACCGGACACCGGAATGGGTCAATGATACGGTCTGGTATCAGATCTTTCCGGACCGGTTCTGCAACGGGACGCCGGAGAAGAACGGCCCGGATGTGACTCCCTGGCAGACCGGGAAGGTCACTAACAAAGAAAAGTACGGCGGCAATCTGGAGGGGATCCGTCAGAAACTCCCCTATCTGCAGGACCTGGGGATCACGGGGATCTATCTGAACCCCATCATGGAGGCGGAGACGAACCATAAATACGATACCACGGACTACACGAAGATCGATCCCTCCTTTGGGGATGATGAGATCATGAGACGGCTTGTATCCGAGGCGCATGAGAGAGGAATCCGCATCATGGTGGATGCAGTGTTCAACCACTGTGGGAGAAAGTTCGCTCCCTGGCTGGATGTGAAGGAGAAGGGCCGGGAGTCCGGATATGCGGACTGGTTCATGGTGCAGGACTGGTCGCAGATCGGGAAGGTCGGGGATACCAGAGACGGAAGGTTCTATTCTTTTGCTTTTGCAGACTGGATGCCAAAACTTAACACCAACAATGAGGAAGTGATCGATTATTTCGGCCGGGTCTGCGAAGGCTGGATCCGCAAGTATGATATCGACGGGATCCGGTTTGACGTGGGAAATGAAGTGTCCCACCGGTTCCTGAAACAGATGAGAGAACGGTTGAAACGGATCAAGCCGGACATCTATCTCCTGGGCGAGATCTGGCATGACGCCAGCCAGTGGCTCGCGGGAGATGAGTACGATTCGGTCATGAACTACCCGCTGATGTGCGGCATCCATGATTTCTTTCTGGATCAGACTATGGGAAAAGAAGAGTTTGAATACATGGTGAACCGCTGTTATACTATGTATATGCAGCAGAGCAACAACGTGCTCTTTAATCTTCTGGACTCCCACGATACGGAGCGGCTCATGAACCGCTTTCATGATCTGGACAAGTTCTATCAACAGCTCGCCGTGCTCTTCACCCTGCCCGGCAGTCCCTGTATCTATTATGGGACGGAGATCGCCATGGAGGGCGGGTTCGATCCGGACTGCAGGCGGTGCATGCCCTGGGGCGAGATCGGGACAGAAGAAAATCAGGAGCGCATCGGACAGATGCAGACCCTGATCCGTCTGCGAAAGACGGAGGAGACCTTCCGGAGTCTCCATTTTCATTTCCCGGGGAGCTGCAAAAACCGCCGGTGCGTGGAATATATCAAGCTGGACGAGTCGGGGCGCAGGATCGAAGTGCTCCTGAACTGTTCGGAGGACAAAGTGGAAGTAAAGGGGACGGGAGAAGTTCTGTTCGCGCGGAATTATCAGAATGGAATACTTGAGAAAAACGGCACACTGATAAGGAGGATATGATACATGAAAGAAATGAAGAAACAGCCCTGGTGGAAAAACGCGGTGGTCTATCAGATCTATCCGAAGAGCTTCCAGGATTCAGGCGGTGACGGGATCGGGGATATCCAGGGGATCATAAGCAGACTGGACTATCTTGCGGACCTGGGGATCGACGCGGTCTGGATCTCTCCTATGTACTGCTCACCCCAGGATGACAACGGATACGACATCTCTGATTATCAGGACATCGATCCCATGTTCGGAACCCTTGCGGATATGGAGGAACTGATCGCGGAGGCGAAGAAAAGAAATATCCGGATCATCATGGATCTGGTGCTGAACCATACATCTGACGAGCACAGATGGTTTCTGGAGGCGAAGAAAGGAAAAGACAATCCATACCACGACTACTATGTGTGGAGAGACGGTGTGGCGGGAGAATTCCCAAACGATATGAAAGCGACCTTCGGCGGACCGGCATGGGAGTGGGTGCCGGAACTGAAACAGTACTATTTCCATCAGTTTTCCGTGAAACAGCCTGACCTGAATTGGGAGAATCCGAGGGTACGCAGGGAGATCTATGACATGATCCTCTGGTGGATGGACAAAGGCGTGGGAGGTTTTCGTCTGGATGTGATCGACCAGATCGCTAAGGAGCCGGATAAGAAGATCACCAACAACGGCCCCAGACTTCACGAGTTCCTGCAGGAGATGAGCCGTGAGACATTCCAGAAGGGCGACCTGATCACCGTGGGTGAAGCGTGGGGCGCAAACACGGAGAACGCGAAGCTCTACAGCGATCCCGACGGAAGCGAATTCTCCATGGTATTCCAGTTTGAGCACATGGTCATGGATCAGCAGCCCGGAAAAGAGAAGTGGGATCTGGCGCCGCTGCCGTTCGTGAAGATGAAACAGTGCATGGCCAAGTGGCAGACCGAGCTGCACGGCACAGGGTGGAACAGCCTGTTCCTGGACAACCATGACCTGCCCAGGATCGTCTCACGCTGGGGCGATGATAAAAACTACCGGAAGGAGTCGGCAAAGATGCTGGCCGCTGTACTCCACGGCATGCAGGGGACGCCCTATATCTATCAGGGCGAGGAGCTGGGAATGACAAACGTGAAGTTTGCAGACATCACGCATTATAAAGACATCGAGACCCTCAACCTGTATCAGGAACGTCTGGAAAAAGGATACAGCCGGGAAGAGGTGATGGAGTCCATCTATGCAAAGAGCCGGGACAACGCCCGCACCCCCATGCAGTGGAGCAAAGAGGCAAATGCCGGGTTCACAACAGGGAAGCCCTGGATCGAAGTGAATCCGAACTATGTGGAGATCAATGCGGAGGAAGAGCGCAGGGATCCGGATTCGGTGTTTGCCTTCTACCGCAGGCTGACCCATCTGCGGAAAGAGTATCCGGTCTTTGTCGAAGGAAGATTTGACCTCCTGATGGAGGAGGACGAGCAGATATTTGCCTACACCCGGACCTCAGAGAACGAGGAGATGCTGGTGTGCGCAAACTTTACCGGAGAGCCGGCAGAGTGTGGTCTGATCGGAACTTGGAAAGACGCGCAGATGCTGATCCACAATTATGACGGAGATGTGTCAGAGACGCTGCGGCCATATGAGGCATGTATCATTCTGAGGAGAAAGAAGGAAAACTGATCGAGGGTGACCGTGATACAACAGAAAGGCATGATGTCCTATGTATAGAGGAAGAGTGAAAGCAGCAGACTCGGCAAATATTGTGAGGGATTCCACTGTGATCGGGGATGTGACGGTGGGAGAAAATTCTACGGTCCTCTTTTATTCTGTACTCCGAGGTGATGTGGAGGAGATCATAGTTGGAAAGTGCAGTAATATCCAGGATAACTGTACGGTCCATGCGGATGAAGGGTTTCCTGCTGTGATCGGCGACTATGTCACCGTCGGGCATAACGCGGTAGTCCACGGATGTACCATCGGTGATGGGAGCCTGATCGGGATGGGCGCGGTCGTGCTCAAGGGCGCAAAGATCGGCAGAGAATGCATCATCGGAGCGGGCAGTCTGGTGCTGGAACATCAGGTGATCCCGGACGGGAGCCTGGCAGTGGGAAATCCGGCGAAGGTAAAACGGCTTCTGACCGAGGAAGAACGGGAGAAGCTGTATGCGGCCAGCCGGGAATATGTGCAGGTGGGGAAGAGGCTGAGAGAAGAAGGATACTGCCGGGCAAACCACTCTGCATGAGAAGAAAAGAGGAACATCAGATAAACAGAAAAAGAGACAGATAATAAAACGGACGGTTTCTGTAAGATACAGGGGGCCGTCCGTTTTATTAGAAACATGGGTTCGGATAAAGGTATACAGATATTCAAAACAGTCAAAAAGGCCTCGTCTTGACATCAAAAAATGCATGAGATAGAATAAAATGGCTTTACAGAAGAGCCAAAAAGCAGGAGGGATTTGTAAATGTATAGACAGTACAAAACAGTTCGGACTGCCACCCGGCGGCAACGTATTACCGATGCACTGATAGAGATGATGCAGGAAGCTGATTTTGATAATATATCTGTAAGCAGCCTGTGCGAGTTTGCCGGTGTGCCGAGAAGAGCGTTTTACAGATATTTTTCCAGCAAGGAAGATATGATCAGCGCGGTTTTGGATACACTGAGAAATACATATAACGATTATCTCAGGCAGAGAAATACCGCATCGATGGAAATAGAAGAGCGGCTTACTGTTTTTTTTCAGTTCTGGGAAGAGAACAAAAGGATCCTGAAAGCGTTCAGTGGAAAAAGGCTGAGCGGTGAGCTGATCGAACATACCATTGAGACATGTATGGCGGAAGGAAAAGGAAGCCGGCTCCATGTACGTTTTACTGTTACAGGCCTGTACGGTGTACTGGTAGAGTGGGCGCGCTCAGGGTTTGCGGAATCTCCGGAGCAGATCGCTTTTGAAGTCAAGGGGGTTTTTCCCCGGTCTTTAGAAGACATTTTTAGCGTTATCTGTTGAAAAAGCTTCAACTGAACCAGAAAATGTCACACAAGTGGGAAAAGTGTCTCCTTGTCAATATATGCACAATTTTTTATAATTAAAACAAATTATGTTGTCAGAGAAAGGATTATGTTTTTTGACATCTTTTTTATGCTGTTTCATAAAATCACAGACGGTTTTCTATGAGATACAGGAAAGATCTGTCAAAAAATGGCTTCCGGATATTTCTGGGACAGAATTTGACCGGCACAGCGCTTCACTTAAATTCGGAGGATCGTTGTGTCAGAAACAGGAAGATAGCGAGGAATTATGCTTATGAGAAAGGGAAAAGGTTGGAAAAGGCTGCTTTCGGTCATACTTGCTGCTTCAGTCATCAATTCAACATTAAGCTCCAGTATCGTTATGGCAACAGAGAATCCGCAGCAGGATGATTCTGTTGTTTTTTATAGTGGCGAAAATGGCGGGGCAGATGCGGGAATTGATCTGCAGACAGAGGATCAGAGCGGTGAATCTGAAGGAATGGCTGGAGGGAAAACAGAAGGCCAGGATGGCGGATCTGGAAAAGAAGAGTCTGCCGGAGAAAACGAAAGTTCCGGTATCTCAGGACAGGGTGATGTATCGTCCGCAGACCCGCAGGAAAGTGCAGGTGCTTCGGGAAATACCGGAGCAGAAAATAATAATGAATCTATACCTACAGAAGGGAATGGGGACCAAAGGGATAATACAGAGGATCTCTCTTCCCTGTATGAGAATGGTCAGGTAAAGATCTATAACCTGTCCCAGCTCAAAAAGGTAGGGACAGGAGAGCAGATTCACTCAGGAGACGTCTCAGAAGACACGTTTGGCACGGGAGACGCCCTGGCAGATGAGAATGGAAATGCTCTTACATATGGAAACGACACGCAGTATATGCTGATGAATGACATCCCCATGAGCGGGGATGACGTGTGGACTCTTCCGGAAGGATTCAGAGGAAGTTTTGCCGGACAGGGCGGTACAGCGGATTCACCGCTGTACGATGCAGCTACGGATACGATCTATGTCTACAATAACTATCAGCTTGCGACTATCAAAGATCCGGAAGCGCTGAAGACGGTGATGTCCAATGATATGATCGCAGAGGAGTTCGGCGTGGGACAGGTTGTGTTCGCGGACGCGGAAGGCGCTGTCCAGCTGGAGTATACGGCGGACCATAACTATGTGATCTCTGCGGATTTTACCGGGGAGATGCCGGAGCTGACGGCGGCGGAAGTGCAGGCGGATGTAACCGATCAGCAGGGCGGACGTGACTTTGTTGGACAGGTCTACCAGGAAATTGACGGAAAGACATATATTCTTATTGGTAATGAGTACCAGTTGAGAGAGATTGGAAAAGGCACTCAGGTTACACCGATGTTGTATGTAAAGACGAAGATAGGTATAGAATGGGGTTCGATTAATCTCAGTCAAATACTTTATACTCCATATTATCCGGGAGATGCGGATCTGAATCTGACAAAGGGCTTGGACAGTGATGGGAATGAACAAAATTTTTCCTATTTAGAAGATGACAACAGAAAACAGGATTTATTTAGAATTGATTATGACGAGGATGGACTGGTAGGCAACTTGTTAGGTCCAATCGGAAGTGCGTTAAGCGCTATATTAAGACCAATTTTGGGAATATTGGAATGGATTCCAGGTTTAGATGATATTATAGCTAGTCTGGTAGGTACAGATAACAGTGACATTGTTATTGTTGATAAGGAACTCCGGACAAGTGAGGATGATCAGGGATTTATATCAGTAGCAGACGGCCTCCATAACCAAAAATATAAGGATTTGAAGTATACATCTGACGCCAATTATATCGTTTTCCGTGATATAAATCTGAGTGCAAGCCTCGAAGGCGATATTGGGTCCGATAACGGAGCGGGCACCGGAAATGGAGTGGCTGATGACTGGACCCCGATCATGCTTTCCGGTGATATGCTTGGACAGAAAAATATGGACCCCACCAATGCGCCGGTCACAATCAGTAATATTAATGTTGCGACTGGAGAAACATTGGAGGCGGCCAATCATATCGGTGTCGGGTTCTTTGGTACAATATCCGGACGCAATGATGCGAGCGATATCGGGACAAGTTCAGAACAGACCATAGTAAAAGATATTAATCTGTCAGACGTGACAGTAACGAATAATGCAACTAAGCTGAACGTGAACCAATCTTTGATCGAAGGACTTTTAGGCCAGGTTGGAGGTCTGCTGGGAGGTCTGATTGACGGGATTACAGATATTTTGGGAGAAGCTCTTGGCATACCTGGCCTAGAAGGTTTGAGTTTGGGAGGCATTGTTACAGAACTTCTTACGTTAAAAGGCAAGGAGCCTGATACATATGCAACTGGAAGTTTTGCGGGGCGTGTGACAGGAAATGTTCGAATTGAAAACTGTAAAGTCACAGAAGCGGCTGTAAGCAATGTTACGAATATGACAGGCGGTTTCGTGGGATATTCGGAAGGTAGGGAAGAATACAAGTCCGGACTTGACGGGCTGCTTGGAAAAACTGTAAAACTTCTTTCAAAAGTCCTGAATATCATACCAGGTATAGGACTCGGAGATCTCATAGAACTTTTGCTGCAAAAAGATATTCCATTGGGGCAGCTTATTCCAACGGGATACAAAAAGCCCCAGTTTGAGAATTGTCAAGTAACTCTTAAAGAAAATTCAGGAGCAATAGGAACAAATACGTCTGATTATAATGGCGGATTTGTCGGCGTACAGGTTGGTACGGAGATGAATCTTTGTACGGTTACAGGACTTACAAAGGTAGAAGCAAAAAACTATGCAGGTGGCTTTGCAGGGCTGGAGCGTGACGATACCCTTCAAGGTGCAACGGATAATTTAGGAATCAGCTTATTCCCGGATATCCGTTCAAAGCAGACAAACTGTAAAGTGGAAAGCACAAGTCTGGTTGTGGAAGCAGCAGAAAGCTATGCAGGCGGATTTAACGGATGTATGGCTAACAGTATCAGTGAGAATGGACAAATCACAGATTTGGACAGAGTGACAGCAGGGCAGAACTATTCCGGTGGATATACAGGACGTGCGACGATTGGATATTCGATTGCGCTGGATAATGATAATATTAGCGGAACACTGTTGGGGTCTGTCGGAGAAGTAGTGAATAAAGTAGGTACAGGAGGCCTTAATTCGCATATCCTTCAGCTTGTTGGAGTGCAGGGAGCTGAAATCAAGAACTTTAATATTGGCGGTTCTGCCATTATCATAGAGGCAAAACAGAATTATGCCGGTGGTCTTGTCGGATCTGGTGACGGAACGATCATAGAGAACAGCAGCGCAGATTCAAGTCCAAAGCTCAATTTACAGAGCGTCAGTGCAGGAAGCGAGGGCGTGGAAGGCAAGTATGCCGGCGGTGTGGCAGGAGCACTTACTACAGCAAACGGCGCGGGACTGCTGAACGAAGTTGTAGGCCTGGTTGACGTACAGGAATACAAAGCATCCAATATCAATGTAGATGTTCAATCCGTTACGGCAACAGGTGATTACGCCGGCGGTGCATTCGGACTTCTGACAGGCGGTGAAGTTGATCAAGTATCTGTCGGCGCTATAGAAACGGTCACGGCAAATAATTATGCCGGCGGTTTCGTCGGACGCTCTGGCGTGGGAAGCCTTGTCGATGCAAAAGGACTTGATATCCTCGGTCTCGGCACAGTGAAAGTCGGAAATCTTGTATCTATAGGAAATCTGACGTCAGTCGATATTAAAAACAGTACGGTGACAGGAAAAAATCTGACTGTGTCGGCTACAGGAAATAGAGAGGGAAATGATTACTTTGCCGGCGGCTTTGTCAGTGAGAATAACTCCGGCAAGATCTCAAATTCAAGCGTAACAGGTCTGCAACGGGTATTTACCGCAACCACAGGATTTTTCTGGGGGGATAAGGATACACTGGCAGCCAGCTATGCAGGAGGATTTGCGGCAAGATCTCAGGTCGGCGGCTTGGCGAACGTCGGAGCTGATGGCGATACGGTCGAAGGTCTGCTTGGAAAAAATGGAGTTTTAGAGATCAATGATCTGATTAATGCAGTAGGATATCTTATTCCATCCTATACCAACTGCTTTGTCAAATTTACTGACCGTAACTTTGACGCGGCCCAGGTGTCCGCAGCGGTAGCCGGCGGCTTCATCGGAGAGATGCAGGGAGGAACAATTGATAACCGCGGTCTCAATGCAGAGAATAAAGGGTATGCTGTGAGGAATGCAGAGTATATAACAGGTACTTACTACGCAGGCGGTTTCGCCGGAAAGATCCTTTCCGGAGGACTCGCGCAGTCCGATGGTCTCTCATTGCTTGGAAAACATATCGATGTAAGCGGACTTCTCAATCTGATACCGACTTATATCCCGAAAGTGTACTCTGCAGGTGTTCAGTCATCAGCGGATGGCTTGAAAGTATATGCCAGCGAGAGTGACAGCAAGGATGTGGATTCCGGTTCGGCCGGAGGCTATGCCGGTCTGACGAGCGGTGCAAGAATTTCTAATAGTATTGTGAAGGATCTGGCAACGAAGTCAAAGGCGACAGATGCAGCACCGAAGGAAAGTGACTATGCGGTCAAAGCCCCGCGTTTTGCCGGCGGATATGTCGGTAAGGCAGAGATCGGCTCTGCAGCCGCAGTCGGACAGAGTTTAGATCTTTTTGAAACTATTACGATCGGCAATCTGACAGAAGCCATCGCAGCAGTGGAGTCGAAATTTGAAGGCTGTGATGTCTATGGAAAGGCCGGCGGCTTTAATGTGAACTCTACGGAAGGAAGTGCCGGCGGTTATGCAGGTGTCGTAGAGGGATCGAACTTTAATGACAGCGACTCTTATAACTTTGAGTATATTGAAGGTGTGACAAGCGCCGGAGGCTATGCAGGAACGATCCAGCCGGGAGATGTGGCAAGCCTGGCGGAAAGTACAGAAATTTTAAAAGGACTCCTGGAGGTAGAGAATCTGCTCCAGGTAGCTCAGACATTTATCGCAAGGATCTGGAACAGTGAGACCACGGCAGTTCCCTGCGGCGGTTATGTTATAGCAACAGGAACAAGCGACGGCGCAAATCTGCAAGGTCTGGCCGGCGGCTACGCAGGATACAATCTGGGCGGACAGATCAAGGGAGAATACGCATGTAATCCTATTTTTAAGGACAACAGTTTTACCCCGAAAACAGCAGCTGCCATCCGAATCCGTTCTGTAGAAGGAAAGAAGTTCGCCGGAGGCTTTACCGGACTGATGGAAGCAGCGAATGTGGCAGAGACAGGAAACCTCAAATTATTATGGGGGCTGGTGAATGCCAATAATCTGCTTCAGGCGGTATCCGCAGTTTATCCGACAGAGGAGAATACAAAGGTAACAGGACCTCTTGACAGTATGTCTCTTGAAGTGTGGGATAGCTGGGTGAATGCAGTCGGAAGCAGCGGCGCATACGGCGATATATTTACGGAGCACAGGACATTTGAAACAGAAGAGGCATTAAATGAGTTCCTTGCCGACTATGTATATGGATACACTGTAAAAGCCAATGCAAAAGATAATACCATGACTGGCGTAGATGCCGGAGGAAGTGCCGGAGGCTATGTCGGAAGAATGGAAGGCGGCGTTATTACAAACGGCCATGCACAGGACCTGAGATCTGTGGAAGCCTACAGAAGCGCCGGAGGATTCGCCGGAGAGATGGTGACAGGTACGATCGCGGATCTGGGAAATCTGAGTGTCGGAGATCTTGATGTTGCAGACGGAGTTGGAATTGTCAAGACATTTGTTCCTGTGATCTATACTTCCAGGGTTGACGGTTACAGTTCAGGATTTACCGTGGAGGCCACCGCGGCGGCCACCGCGGCGGCAGTCGATAATACGTCGATCGGCAATGCCGGTGGATTTGTAGGTTACGCAGACGGCGCACAGATCTTTGACAACAAAGACGGAAAAAATGAAGCCGCTGACCCGAACGCAAAAGCAAAAGCAGCTGCGGTGACAAATCTAAGGACGGTAACTGGACATAAGAATGTGGGTGGATTTGCAGGAATCATGCAGGCGGGGGCAGCGCTTGGCGCAGACGTAACATCTTCAAGCGGACTGCTCAATCAGATCCTCAGTCATCTGATCAGCCAGGAGCAGGTTTCCAACCTTGTGAACGTACTGCAGGCGACAAGAACCGTTGTGGACAGTGCAGAGGTGACCGGCTATATGCCCGCCAATGAAGGCGACAATGCAAAACCTGTATTCTCCGTAGTTGGAAACAAAGGAGAAAAGGCAGACTTCGCCGGCGGATTTGCCGGAAAACTGACCGGAGCATTGATCGGTGATGAAAGTTCAGAGACAAAAAATTCCGTTGTGATCACAGGACTGAAATCTGTGGCCGGAGGAAAACATGTCGGCGGATTCTTCGGTCTGGCCGATGTCGACGGTCTGGTTGAAGTGGCAGGAGACAGCGAAACAAGCATTCTTGGCTTGATCGGGCTTGGAAATGTGGATGTGCTCAACGCATTCAGAACTTACATCTATTCTGCTACTGTAAATGGTGCGGAGAACAGTGGACTGAGTATTTACGCAAAAGAACGTACCGGTAGCGAAATCAGCAGAGTGATTGACAAAGTCGTGTCCTTCTTCACCGGAGATGAGGCTGTTGATCAGACGGATAAAGACGGAAATGCCGGCGGATTCGGCGGAAGCCTGAAAGATTCTTCCGTAGTGAACTGCGAGGTAAACAATCTGAACCGCGTCAATGCACTTACCTATGCCGGCGGTTTTATCGGATTTACCGGTAAGAGCGGCGTGGTTGATGCGGATAAGGTGGGCGTGCTGCAGGATCTCTTAAAAGTGTCGGCAGGCGTTGCGGATATCTTCGGATCACAGGTCAAAGACAGTAATGTAAATGGTTCAGATAAGACGGGCTATATTATCAGAAGTAAAGACGGAGAGGAATGTATCGCCGGAGGCTTTATCGGATATGGTGACCTGGCGCGGGTAGATAACTGCCGTGCAAAAGCGCTGAAACAGGTGTACAGCGACCAGATTGCCGGAGGCTTTATTGGAAAGACAAGTTTTGCATACCTGGCAAAAGTAAATGCAGGTTCAAATGCGCTCCTTAATCCGATACTTTCAGTGGTCAATCAGCTGCTAAAACATTTGTATCTGGACGACCTTCAGAATATCGGACTGATCCAGGTAACGCTTCCTGAGCCGTTTAATAAGGTTCTGAATCTTGAGGTGCTAAACGACAATAATGTTCTGTCTGTAACACTGCTTGGACTGAGAATCTCAGTAGGTCTTGTAAGAGGCGATGAAACAACAAGTGATGTGGCACAGATCCATATCGGAGATTCCTATATTGAAGTTGAATGCCATAATGATCCGGAAGGCAATTATATAAGTAATGATGCTAATATTTCCATTGGTCTTATCAAAGCAAACCGCACCCGCGTAGGAGACTCCTCTGTCAGCGGTATTTCTATCGGTTATGACGTATTCGGCGGCGGGGCTGGCAATGATAAGGACGGCAGCGGCGAAGGCTATGCCGGAGGATTTGCGGGATATAATGATGAGGGACTGCTGGAAGACAACAGTATGTATCAGGCGGATACCATCAAAGGAGCGCCCGGGCAGATCGGAGAGTTCTCTGGAACAACCAGTCTGCAGTCGAATTATACTACATTAAAAGATATCGAAGGTGACAACAATCATTACTTTGTATATCGTCTGTGGGATGAAGACGGACTTACGGATCTGTATGCAAAGGATGGCACGACCAAAATCACAGACGATGCATTTCTGATGGAGGACTGGTCAGAAGACAGTCCGTATATGATAGATCAGACAGCGTATTACATGTATCCGGTTCTCCATATGCAGCATTCAGAAAACTATACGCATGAAGACCTCTGGAACGGCGCTTATCAGACAACAGAAAAGAATATTGTCCGCTTCCCGGTCAATGTATATGTATCAGATGCACAGGCGGACCTGATGCTGGGTACACCGACAACAGATAATGTATCTGACCCGGACAAATCGGAAGGTGATATGCAGGATCCGTGTGACGATGAGGCAACACTGACGATCCAGAAGATTTGGTATGACGATAATGACAGAGATACTAAGAGACCGGAAAAGATCTCTATTACTGTGACTCGAAAGGGTGACGAGTGGGAAAAAGAGATCCAAATGAGTAGTGAGAACGTTACAACGGATCCGAATGTCTGGACGGAAACCGTGAAAGTTCCGGTAAATAAAGAGACCGGAGATGGAACATACGAGAAGTATGATTATGAAGTAAATGAAGCATCACTTGTAGCGGAAGGTTATATTACCATCTATGGAGAATCTGCTGATGGTTATACGCTTTATATCTATAACTACCGCACAGAGGAGTTTACCCAGAAAGATACGGTTGTGATCGATTATGGACTTCCGGTGGATGTGGACGTTCTTACAAATGACAAGATGGAGCAGTCTGAACTTGAGGCAGACGATTATGAACTTGCCGGAGTTGGAGTACTGAATGATACGGAAACAGGAAATGGATATCTGCTCAACAGTGTTACAGAAGGAATGGAAGGTGATTTAGCAGGAAGAGGTAACAGTTCAAAAGGCTCGTTTGGAACAGCAGAGGTAATCACAGGATCGGCAGATACAGGCTCGGATCAAGAAATGATCGGTAAACAGCTGATTCGGTACACTCCGAATACAATGCAGATGAATTCGCAGATGAATTCTTACGAAAAACTACTGTATGCGGTTGAGCTTAAAGACCATGTTAAAAATAATCAGAAGTATGTATATGGAGAAGTGAACGTTATCCCGGCTACAACAATTTATTACGAGGATAATTTTGAGACTGTTAAGCAGAACGGTGAGAATGTAACCGAAGGTATTAAGTATACGAATGGGAAAAACAAGGAGGGGACTGAAAATGCAGTTTGGACAACAGAAGCTGTTCAGTCTGACAGTAATCCGGCAAAGGTACAGGATACGGACCGTCCGGGTATGGAAGCTGTTGCCAATGCATGGACCGACTCATATGGAAATGATTCACACTATACAGATGACCTGAAGTTCAGCAATGGTTCATCACATGTAGTAACAGTAGATGAGAGTAATCTGCCGTATTACGGAGGTACATGCCCAACAGCGGAATTTACATTTACCGGGACCGGATTTGATGTGATCAGTGTCACAAGCGGAGACACCGGAGTAGTACAGATTGATGTGAAGAAACATGATAGTGATGAGATTCCGAAATCCTATACGGCAGACACGTATTATGGATATACATATAAGGATGGACAATGGTTTGTGGATCCGTTAGCTGACGGCAGCAACGCATTATATCAAATTCCGATCTTAAAGATTAGCGATCTTACATATGGTACATATGACGTGGTAATTACGCCAATGTATATTAATGAGTTTGATCATCATTATAGTGAAAAAGAGAGCGCATCAAATGACTATAAGGTATATCTTGATGCGATCCGTATCTATAACCCAGCAGGGACAAGCACAGAACATTCGGATGGCAGTAAGTTCAATGTAATCGATCAGGCATATGCTCAGGATGGAGAACAGAATCCGCAGTATATGGAAATCAGAGATTTCCTGTTAAATGCAGGTGAGATCACAGAGACACCGGTTTCTGATGGCATAGGTACGGTATTCATAGACGGAAACAGTGAGCTGAAAGATATTAAAGAATATGAATCTGTTGGACCGAAAAATGAAGTGTATCTGGCTAACAAGCAGGCGATTTCATTCTACCTGTGGGCAGATGCAATACCAGATAAAGTTCATATATCAGCTAAACTTGCAAAAGGCAACCTGGCTAATCTTGTTATCGCCCTGGCGGTAAACGAGGGAACAGGGGACAATGCGGCAGACTGGAATTACTATAAGATAGATGAGAATGCGGTCGGCTCATCATATGATTTATATTATGATTTCTTTGATCAGTGTATCTGGGAAGACCAATATCCGAATGGAGAGGTTCCGGACGGACAGAAGAGATATAAAACGAAATATCCGATTGTGATCGCAAATTATCCTCCGGAAAATACAGCAGAGACGGAATCTGGCGAAATGGGAAGCGGAGAAAGCGCATACGACGGGATCCTTTCTCTGACGAATTTGAAGTGGACGGGAAATGGTGTTACTCTTTCTTCTACATCTGAGGAAAAATCGGATCAGAACAGAAGGGAATCAACGCCAATTCAGATTTCAATGACGGCAAATCATGCTAATGTCAGAGCAGCATATTACTTCCTGAACAGTCCGATTAGCGAGGAGCCGGGTGAAATACCTGGCGGAGATGACAGCCAGCCTGGAGATATACCCGGAACAACACCTGGCGGAGATGACAGCCAGCCTGGAGATATA
>NZ_JACJLR010000046.1 GCF_016902345.1 Mediterraneibacter glycyrrhizinilyticus
AGAGACAATCCACTGGAGAATTAGGGGCTTAAAAAAGCCCGAATTCTCTGGGATTGCCTCTTCCCTGCATGTCAGGGATTAAAAATCGGTATTAACCGACAGCCCCAGTATTTTTCATTACACGTTAAAGCAGCCTCCGCCGATAAACTCTCTTAACAGAGAGTTTGTAGGGACATATTCACTTCCAATCCCCACGAAATAGTCGAAAAACTTCAGCAGCCTCTTTGCCTCCAGATATTCTTCCGAATCTCTGTCCACAGCAAACAAAAGCGGTTCCACGTACTGTTTGAGCACTGCCAGCTCGTACAGAAGAGAAGAATTGAACATAACATCCGCTTCCTCCTGAAACGGGAAGATATTCTCCTCCTCCCCCCTCCTCACCGAAGCCCACATGCCGATCGTGCGCATTGCCGAAGATCCTCTTGTCCTGGCGTCTCTCACCAGCCTGCGGATCAGCCTTCCGTCCGTTGAGGGAATACGGTTATGCTCATCGATATTGATCTGGGTCAAAGCACTGATATATATCCTGAATTTGTTTGCATCATCCAGCATTTCCGTCAATTTAGGGTTCAGGCAGTGTATCCCTTCGATCACCAGTATATCATTTTCTCCCAATTTTTTAGGAACCCTCTCATAATCCCTCTTCCCTGTCTTGAAATTGAACACCGGAAGATGCACTTCCTTTCCGGCAAGAAGATTTCCCATATCCTCATTAAACTTATCGATATCGATCGCTTCCAGACACTCAAAATTATAATTGCCTTCCGCATCTCTCGGAGTGTGCTCTCTGTCTACAAAATAATTGTCCACCGCGATAGGATGGGGTTTCAGTCCGTTTGCCCGCAGCTGGATGGAAAGGCGGTGGGAAAAGGTTGTTTTACCGGAGGAGGACGGGCCTGCGATCAGCACAAACTTGCTCTCCGGCCTTTCCGCGATCTGCGATGCGATCTCGCCGATCTTTCTCTCCTGAAACGCTTCCTGCACCAGGACCACCTCACGCATATCAGATCGGGTGATCATGTCATTAAGCGCTCCTACCGTATCAATTTCCTGAAGATCTCCCCAGGCAACAGATTCTTTCAGTACCTGGAATAGCTTCGGACTGGGCTCAAAACCGGCTACTGTCTCAGGTTCCTCCTGAGTCGGCATCTGGATCACAAATCCCTGGTCATACAGATGCAGGGAAAAATACTTCAGACATCCTGCATCAGGAACCATATAGCCATAATAATAATCTTCAAACTCATTGATATTGTATATGTTCACTTTTGAAACCCGGCGGTACAGGAACAACTTTTCTTTGTCATACATTCCATGCCGGTGAAAAAGCTCCACAGCCTCGTCCGTGTGGACAGAACGCTTCCCGATGGGCACCCTCTGGTCAGACAGCTCACGCATCCGCGCTTCGACTTCGATCAGAAACTTCCGGTCAATCCGAACGTTCCCATCCACAGTACAGTAGTATCCTTTATCCACTGAAAAATGGATGCGGACCCTCTGTACATTCTCATGGCCGCCCACATCATGGACTGCCTTCACCAGCAGGAAACACAGGCTCCTCCTGTAAGTCTCATGTCCGATCTTATCCGCCGTGGTGACAAACCGGATACTGCAGTCGTTCTTCACTCTTTTTCTCAGCTCCTGCAGACGATGACCGTCCACGAACGCAAGCACGATCTGATGGGGATAGTCCTTCTGGAAATCCTCCGCTATTCTCTGATACGTTGTCCCGGCCTCGTATATCCTCGTCTCCTCTCCTATCGTCACATGGCATTCTCTGTCTTCCATTCCACTCCTCCTTGCGAATGTCTTTGTCTCCAGCTCCTTTTCCTCTTACATCGCTTCCGGCGGATCCTGATCACTCAGATCACCTGGAACGGATGGACAACAGGTTCTGTCATGACATCCAGCACAGGCAGCTTCTCATTGAAAAACCGTTTCATATCATCAAGAAAAATATACTCTGTCCCGTAATGCCCCGCATCAATGACAGCCATTCCCTGCTCCACCGCATCAATTCCGTCATGATGTCCGATGTCACCTGTCACAAGCACATCTGCTCCTTTTTTCAGAGCGGCAGATATGGACGTTTTTCCGGATCCCGGCGACACTGCCATACGGCAGACCTTTTGCTCCATGTCTCCAAACACTTTGATACTCCCTAAATTCAGTTTATGCTTGACATAAACGCAGCATTCCTCCAGCGTCATGGGCGATTCCAGTGTGCCGACCCTTCCGATCCCTTCCTCTTTTCCCTCAGCGCCTTCCATCGTCACATCAAGGACCTCCGTATCCCTGATCCCGAGAATTTTCTCTGCGAGTTCAGCCATTCCCAGCACATCATAGTTTGTGTGCATCGCATAGTACGAGAGATCATTCCGGATCATTCTGAGGACCCGCCTGCTTACAAAATCTTCATCATTCACCTTTTTCAGCGGCGAAAAGATAAGTGGATGATGGGTGATAAGCAGGTCGGCCTCCCATTCCAGGGCCCTGTCGATCACAGCATCTGTTGCGTCAAGAGCCAGATACACTCTGTTTACCTCTTTTCCAGATCGTCCTGCAAGAAGCCCTACATTGTCAAATCCAAGCGCCGCCTCTGTAGGGAAAGAGGCTTCAATCACCTGCATGATCTCTTTACAAAGCATAGTATTCCATCCCTTTCTCAATGTATTCTATCTCTTTTTTCAGTTCTGCGCGTCTCTGACCGATCCTTTCAGATTCTTTTCTTTCCAGTCCGGCAAGAATTTCTTTTTTGATCCTCAGTTCCCGCTCCAGAAAGCATCGGAGCACCGGATCTTTCTTCTCGAGAAGGAGCTTTCCATACCTCAGTTCTGCATCCCCCCATTGTCCCTGCTCACCGAAGGACTGTTTTTCTTCCCTGTTTTTATCCTCATCGGGCGGAACGACTTTCATGACCGGATAGAATTTTCCATCTTCCTCCACCATAACTTCATCTATAAATAAAAAACCTTCCCGCATCAGAAAGGTTCTCACTTTTTCAATCTCAGACTGGGGCTGGAGGATACACTCAGAGAGTTTTTTTACCGTCTCCCGGCCTTCCGTCAGGATGCGTATCATCAGACCGCCGCCCATCCCCGCGATCACAGCTGACCTGGCTTCTCCCGGATGTATTGCCGAGAAGCCGTCAGAAAGCCGAAGATCGATCCGGTCTTCCAGTCCGTTTTCAGCCACATGCACACGGGCCCTCTCCAGAGGTCCCTGATTCACATCTGAAGCGATCGCCCCGGGAATGCAGCCCTGTCCGACAAGGTAGATCGGGATATAGGCATGATCTGTCCCGATATCAGCAGTAATATATCCGGCGGTCACAAGATCTGCGACCGCCTGTAATCTTTTTGATAATTCCATCTGTATGCCCCGTTCTCTTTCTAGTCGAGGTAATCCCTCAGCTTTCTGCTCCGGCTCGGATGACGCAGTTTGCGGAGTGCTTTTGCCTCAATCTGGCGGATACGCTCCCTGGTCACATCAAACTCTCTTCCCACTTCCTCAAGAGTGCGTGCGCGGCCGTCGTTCATACCGAAACGGAGACGAAGCACCTTCTGCTCTCTCTCGGTCAGTGTGTCCAGCACTTCGTCAAGCTGTTCTTTCAGCAGTGTCTGAGCTGCTGCCTCAGCCGGAACGGGCACATTATCATCCTGGATGAAGTCTCCGAGATGGCTGTCTTCTTCTTCACCGATCGGCGTCTCCAGAGAGACCGGTTCCTGGGAGATCTTAAGGATCTCACGCACACGGTCCACAGGCATGTCCAGCTCCTTTGCGATCTCCTCCGGAAGCGGCTCTCTTCCGAGTTCCTGGAGCAGCTGCCTCGACACGCGGATCAGTTTGTTGATCGTCTCCACCATATGAACCGGTATACGGATCGTCCTCGCCTGGTCTGCGATAGCTCTTGTGATGGCCTGACGGATCCACCATGTAGCATACGTACTGAATTTATAGCCTTTGTGATAATCAAATTTCTCAACCGCTTTGATCAGGCCGAGATTTCCCTCCTGGATCAGATCAAGAAAGAGCATTCCTCTTCCTACATAGCGCTTTGCGATACTGACGACAAGACGGAGATTTGCCTCCGCAAGCTCTTTTTTCGCGTCCTCGTCTCCCTCTTCCATCCTCTTTGCAAGCTCAATCTCGCGCTCCGCACTCAGAAGAGGCACTTTACCGATTTCTTTCAGATACATACGGACCGGATCCTCGATGCTGACTCCCTCCGGAACAGACAGGTCAATATTTTCCATATCGACATCGTCTTCCTCTGAAATGATAACGTCAAGATCTATATCAGCGTCATCGTCCGCATCGCTGCTGATCCGCAGTACATCGATATTATTTGCTTCCAGATACTCGAACACTTTTTCCATCTGATCGGTGTTAAGTTCCATATCAGTGAAAAAATCATTGATCTCCTGAATTTCCAGTACGCTTTTTTTCTTTTTTCCCAGCGCGACCAGTTCTTTCATTCTTTCCAGAAATTTCTGTGTGTTCTCTTCCATGTGTCCATCCTTCCTTCGCCGGCGCGCGAGCGCAGGCTATCTTGTTTTATTTTATCCTTAATCAATAGAAATATGCAGTTTCCTCAGGTCCTCCAGCTTCCGCTTCTCTTCCATCAGACGCTGAAGCCCGGCCATATCTGTGGGCGCCAGGTGGAGCGTCCGGTAGTCGATGCTGTAACTCTTTACCCGGAGTATGGTCTCTTTTAGAGCCTGTTCTCTCTCTTCCTTTGTCTTCAGTTCCCGGATCCGCGTATTGAAAAGGGCCGCCACTTCCCTGTGTTCCTCCTCCCCGGTAAAATGATCCAGAATCTTTGCCGGATTCAATTCCCCGTTCTCCCGCTGCTCATAGAGAAGATGCGCCACAGTACGGTACAGGTCTTCCGTAAAATCATCCGGAGTCACAAGCGAACTGATCTTGCCAAACAAAGACGCATCGTCGATCAGCCAGGTCAGGAGTATCTTCTGAGATGTAAGGGTCCCATCCTCCTTCTGTTTTTCCTTTTCCTCTGCACGGCGCGGCCTTACGACCGGTTTTGCAAGCCCTGCGCTGACTGCGGTCTTTGCCACGAGCTTTTCCAGACTTTCTTTCCTGACGCCGTACTCGGAAGCAACAGCGTCAATATAGTTGTTCCTCTCAAGCTCATCTTCAAATGCCATCAGTCTGCGGGCAGTCTCCCGGAAAAACGCAGTCTTTCCTTCCGGCGATCCCATATCATAATCTCTCGAGAGCATGTCAATGCTGAACAAAAAGCCGTTACGCGCTTCTCCAATCCGTTTTTCGTATTCTTCTGCCCCCAGATTCTTGATAAATTCATCCGGGTCTTTATATGGATCCATCCGGACTACCCTTGCCGTGATCCCGGCTTCCCGCAGTATCGGGACAGCTCTCAGCGCCGCCCTTGTCCCCGCATCATCGCTGTCATATGTAAGGTATACTTCCCGCACATACCGCTTGATCAGCGAAGCGTGCCCGGGAGTGAGCGCCGTCCCCAGAGATGCCACTGCATTGGTGAATCCTGCCTGATGGAGAGCGATCACATCCATATATCCCTCACAGAGGAGGAAATACGGTTTTCGCGATGTCCTTGCCCGGTTCAGCCCATACAGATTCCGGCTCTTGTCAAACACGGCCGTCTCTGGTGAATTCAGATATTTCGGCTTTGCATCGCCCATAACCCTTCCGCCGAATCCGATCACACGGCTGTTCACGTCCATGATCGGAAACATGACACGGTTCCAGAACTTGTCATAAACACCCTGGCGCTCATCCGTATTGATCAGCCCCGCCTGGCGGATCAGCTCCTCGCTGTAGCCTTTCTTTCTCAGATAATTATACAGATCGTTATTAAGCTTGTTTGAATAACCTAGCCCGAATGCAGTGATCGTCTCATCGGAAAGCTTTCTGTCCTTTAAATATGTATAGGCAGGTTTACCCCTTTCAGATTTGAGCTGCACATAATAATATTTCGCAGCCAGCTTGTTGATCTCCAGAATTGATGCCTTCAGGTCTGCTTTTTCTTTTGCCTCCTTCGAGTATTCTGCTTCCGGAAGTTCGATTCCCGCTCTGTCCGCAAGATATTTGACCGCTTCCACAAATGAAAAGTTCTCATACTCCATCAGAAACGTATATACATTTCCACCCGCTCCGCAACCGAAACAATAGTACATCTGCTTCTGTCTGCTCACGGAAAAAGATGGAGATTTTTCATTGTGGAACGGACAAAGCCCGAAGTAAGAGCTGCCTTTTTTCTGAAGTCTCACATACCCGGAAATCACATCTACTATATCATTTCTTGATCTTATCTCTTCTATCAGTTCTTCTGAATAGTACATGTCTGCCTCCCCAAAAAGAATACCCTATTTTATATATTCGACAAAAGTTTTTTCTATCCTTTAAATTTTCCAAGATTCCGGTACAAAAAATTCTTCAAACTTTTTCACAGCATAGGAATCCGTCATTCCTGCAATATAATCACAGACAACACGTTCTCTGGTGCTGCCGGCTTCCGTCATGGCATCCAGGTACTGCCGGGGAAGCAGATCCAGATGTTTCACATAGAAATCAAAGAGCTGCTCGATCATATGTACCGCCTTGTCTTCCTCCCCTTTTGCCTTCGGGTTGAGATAGACATTCTCGAACATGAATCCGCGCAGTTCCCGCATTGCTCTGTCCACAGGCGGAGACATGGAAATCTCCGGCCTGTCCATGCTGTTTATGATCACATCATGCACCATCGTGTTTAGTCTCTGCTTACAGGAATTGCCCAGCACAGACCGGATCCTCTCCGGAATATCCTCCTCTGTCAGTATTCCTCCCCGTATGGCATCATCCATATCATGATTGATATAGGCAATCTTGTCCGAAAGGCGCAGCACTTTTCCTTCCAGTGTATGGGGAGCCCCCGCAGTCTTGTGGTTGAGGATCCCGTCCCGCACTTCCCAGGTAAGGTTCAGTCCCCTCCCCTGTTTCTCGATCCGTTCTACCACGCGCAGGCTCTGTACGTTATGAGAAAAACGATATACATTGTTCAGCGCTTTTTCCCCCGCATGCCCGAACGGAGTGTGCCCCAGATCATGTCCCAGAGCGATCGCCTCCACAAGATCTTCGTTGAGCCGCAGCGCCTTGGCAATTGTCCTTGCATTCTGCGATACTTCCAGTGTATGGGTCAGACGGGTCCGGTAATGATCCCCTTTGGGCAGGAGAAATACCTGCGTCTTCTGCTTCAACCTTCGGAATGCCTTACAGTGCAGGATCCGGTCCCGGTCCCTCTGAAAGACCGGACGGATGTCGCACTGCGGCTCCTCCCGCTCACGCCCCCTTGTATTCCGGCTCAACGTGGCATATGGGCTGAGATACTCTTCTTCCCGCGCTTCAAGCTGTTCCCTGATCGTCATAGATGGCACACTCCTCACTTATCAGACATTACATTATATGAACCTATTTTTCTTTCAGCCTTTCTTCTATTGCTTTTACTACAGTGCTGAGGACTTTTATCCTCGCATAGTATTTATCATTTCCTTCCACTACGACCCAGGGAGCGTAATCCGTGGAGGTGCGCAACAGCATCTCATTAACTGAATCCTCATACAGATCCCATTTTTCGCGGTTCCTCCAGTCCTCATCTGTGATCTTCCACTGTTTTTCCGGATTCTCCTGCCTTTCCTTAAACCTTCTTTCCTGTTCATCTTTATCGATATGCATCCAGAATTTGATCACAATGGCGCCTGCATCGTACAGATCCTTCTCCATATCATTGATCTCTTTGTATGCTCTCTGCCACTCTTCCTTTGTACAGAATCCCTCGATGCGCTCTACCATGACACGTCCATACCAGGTACGGTCAAAAATCGCCACATGTCCGTCCTTTGGCATGGCTCTCCAGAAACGCCACAGATAATGATGTGCTTTCTCGATATCATTTGGGGATGCTGTCGGATTCACCACAAATCCCCGGGGATCCATCTTCTGCGTCAGACGCTTGATCGCCCCGCCCTTTCCTCCGGCATCCCATCCCTCAAATCCGAGAACCACCGGAATCCTTCTACGGTACAGTTCCCCGTGAAGTTTCTCCATTTTCTTCTGAAGTTTTTTCAGTTTCTCTTTATATTCCTCAGAAGAATATTTCAGAGACAGATCTGCTTTGGAAAGGATCGACACCTGGAGTTCTTTCATCTCCCGATCCGCTTCCCTTGCAACTCTGGACACTTCTGCAAAATCCGCCGTCTCTTCGGACCCCCCTGGCATCTTCTCTTTCGCTCTCTGTTTCTGCACCTTCTCAATCTGATCTGCCATCGCTTTGATCACGGTTGTGTAAATCTTGACCGTGGCAAACCTCCTGTCCACAGCCTCAATGATCGTCCATGGAGCATAATCCGTATCTGTTTTGAAAAGCATGTCCTCCATCATATCTGCATATTCACCGTATCTGGTGTTGCGCTCAAGATCCCCCTGCGTCACTCTCCATGCCGTCTCTTTATTTTTTGCCAGCTTGTCAAATCTTCTCTTCTGTTCCTTCTGATCAATATCCAGGAACAGTTTAATGATCACATTTCCGTCATCCGCAAGCTGTTCTTCGAAAGAATTGATCGAATGAAACGCGTCCGGAATCTCTTTCTCCTTTGTCCGCTTCTCAAACCGGTCGATCAGCACCCGGCGGTACCAGCTCCCGTCAAAGATTGCGATCCGCCCTCTGGCCGGTGTCTTTGTCCAGAAACGCCACAGAAACGGATGCATCCTTTCTTCCTCCGTCTCATTTTTGATCGGAAATACCTGAAATCCTCTCGGATCCATGCTCTGGATCAGATAACCGATCTGTACTCCCTTCCCCGCGGCTCCGAACCCCTCAAACACGATCAGCACCGGAATCTGAAGCTCCTTGCACTGCCTCTGGAGCTGTCCAAGACGTACTTCAAGATGCTCCATCCTGGCCTTGTAATCTTCTTTTGACAATTTTTTCGTCAGGTCGACTTTTTCTAACATATCTTTTCCTCCGCTTCCTTATTCAGATATTATTGACGGGTTTCTATAAATTATTGTCATTATATCACACAATTTAAGGTAAAAAAGAAAAATCTACGTTCGGTTTATCAAAACATCTCTCATATTGTATTTAAAAAACTGAAAACGAATCCTTTTAGATAAAAGAAGAAAAGATTTATAGATTTAACACCAAAACAGAATCCGCGCTCCGTGAAACGTCCGGTTTAGAGAGATAAATCAAAAAGCCCTTGAAATCAAGGGCTTTTCCGATGCGGAAGATGGGACTTGAACCCACACGACACGAATGTCACAAGATCCTTAGTCTTGCTCGTCTGCCAGTTCCGACACTTCCGCATTCCTATATTCTGTGGTCGTAAATGCTTTCATCTGCTGACCACAAGTGATATAATACTATTTCCTCCTTAAAATGTCAACTGAAAATCCCGAAAAATATAAAGTTCGAAAGTTGTTTTAATTTTCGTAAAATTACCGAAAATTCCGACAATATTAAATTCCTGCTTTTTTGCACACTATTCCCATAAAACATGTTAAAACAAAAAAGCTTCATCACTCCGATGAACCCCCTCTCCCCGAAAATCAAAGAAGCCTTGAAAATTCAAGGCTTCTTAGCTGATGCGGAAGATGGGACTTGAACCCACACGACACGAATGTCACAAGATCCTTAGTCTTGCTCGTCTGCCAGTTCCGACACTTCCGCATTTTGTTTATTTTTCGATCCTGACTGTTTTCTCAACAGCCGACCGTAAAACTAATTTTACTATAAATATCCATAAATGTCAACAGTTTTTCCTTACTGTTCGTTCTCTTCTTCTCTTTGAACGAAGACTGCCGGATATCTGCCAGCAGAGCACAAACTCCATTGGCAGACATCCTCTGTCCCAACTGTTGAGGGCCGCCGCGTTTTCACGCACAGCTTTTTACTCATATACTTTCAATTCAATTATTCCATATTCCCGGGGAACCTTGGAATTCCGGCAAATCCGGCTTTCAGATCTTCATCCGTAGGGATATAGTCTGACATCTCTCCGTTATTGAATTTTTCATATGCATACATATCAAAGTATCCTGTTCCGGTCAGTCCGAAGAGGATCGTCTTCTCCTCTCCCGTCTCTTTGCACTTCATCGCCTCGTCGATTGCCACTTTGATCGCGTGGCTGCTCTCCGGAGCCGGAAGGATGCCTTCCACTCTCGCGAACTGCTCTGCTGCCTCAAAGACGGAAGTCTGTTCTACCGAGCGTGCCTCCATGTATCCGTCAGCGTAGAGCTGTGACAGGACAGAACTCATGCCGTGATAGCGGAGTCCTCCTGCATGGTTTGCCGACGGGATGAATCCGCTTCCAAGAGTGTACATCTTCGCAAGCGGGCAGACCATACCGGTATCACAGAAGTCATAAGCATATACACCGCGTGTCAGGCTGGGACAGGAAGCCGGCTCCACTGCAATGAACTGATAGTCTGCTTCTCCCCTCAGTTTTTCTCCCATGAACGGCGAGATGAGTCCGCCCAGATTGGATCCGCCTCCAGCGCATCCGATGATGATATCCGGCTTTACGCCATATTTATCCATCGCGGTCTTCGTCTCCACACCGATGACAGACTGATGGAGGAGCACCTGGTTCAGCACGCTTCCGAGAACATATCTGTATCCCTCTGTGTGGGTCGCGACTTCCACCGCCTCTGAGATCGCACAGCCAAGACTTCCTGAGGTTCCCGGGTGCTCTGCGAGGATCTTTCTTCCCACTTCCGTCGTATCAGAAGGGGACGGTGTCACGCTGGCGCCATATGTCCTCATCACTTCACGGCGGAACGGCTTCTGCTCGTAAGAGCATTTTACCATATATACTTTACAGTCCAGGTCAAGGTAAGCGCATGCCATGGACAGGGCTGTACCCCACTGCCCGGCTCCGGTCTCTGTCGTAACACCTTTGAGTCCCTGCTCCTTCGCGTAATATGCCTGTGCGATGGCAGAATTGAGTTTATGGCTTCCGCTGGTATTATTTCCCTCAAATTTATAATAGATCTTTGCCGGGGTCTGGAGTTTTTCTTCCAGGCAGTATGCCCTTACCAGCGGCGCCGGACGGTACATTTTATAGAAATCTCTGATCTTCTTCGGGATCTCGATATACCGGTTATCGTTATCCAGTTCCTGTTTTACCAGTTCCTCGCAGAATACAGCGCCCAGCTCTTCCGCTGTCATAGGCTGCATTGTAGCCGGATTCAGAAGGGGTGCAGGCTTATTCTTCATATCTGCCCGTACATTATACCATTCTTTCGGCATCTCGCTCTCTTCCAGGTAGATTTTGTAAGGGATCTTCTTTTCGCTCATATTTTTCTCCTTTCTTTTCCGGGACCTGAGACTTCTTTCCTGCATCTGCCTGATGACATCTGTCCTTCAGGAACAAAAAAAGCTCCTGTCCCTCACAACTGTAATATTGCAGGGACAAGAGCCATGATACAAACTCCTGCGGTGCCACCCGGCTTGATGCATTCTTAACATCCACTCATTGCATACAAACATATGCTTCTTTTGTTAACGAAGTGTACTCTCCGTCTCACCTACCGGCAGGAAACCTCTGACATCTCTGATATCTGCAAGATCTCTGATGCTCTCTGCCCTTCAGCTCGCCCTCCGAAGCCCATTCGCCTCATGCCTGTCATGCTGCGCTCCCACCACCCGCAGCTCTCTGTGAAGCAGAACAATGAAGTTACTTACTCTTCTTCAACGGTTTAGTAAGACTTTATCACGTAAAAGCCCAAAAGTCAATATCTGTTATGTACCTTTTCTGCAAAGCACATAAAATCTTTCAGTTCGATAAATCTCCCGTCATCCAGCACCACTCTTCCGCTCATCCTCCCGAACACCTGATGCTGGTCTGACGCGGCCACCGCTGCCGAGAGCTTCGCCGCCCGGTCGAGCAGCGGCTGGAACTCGGTCTCAAAACGTCCGTCGCTGGATGTGAACTTCCAGGGTTTCATATAGTCGTCCTCCGGGATATGGAACGTCACATCATCCAGCTTGTGCGCCTTTCCGTCATAAAAGATCACATTTTCCGTAGCAGCGGACGTATCTCCGAAGCCGTATCCGATATTAAAACCAAAGGGTTTTCCCCCAATCGTACCGTTTCCCGAACCCCAGTACCAGGTATTGTCATAGGTCCATACGCCGCGTCCCCAGTCAAGCGTCCCGTAGTCCTTCTCCGGGGTAAACCAGTATGTCTTCTCATCCCAGGACAGATATCCTTCCGCCGGCATGCAGTTGATCTTGCGGTTATAATAGAACGCCTTCCTGCCCGCCCACGGCGTCGCCATTGTGATCGAATCCATCTCCGGCTGATCCAGAGCGATCTCGCAGTAGAACGGTTTTCCCATGTAGAATTCCTTGAAATCACAGGAGATAGTCCTCTTTCCGTCCTCGACACGGAACTCCATCCTGAGCCTTTTATCCCGGTACTGCACAGTGCCTTTCTCAGAAGAAGCCGGCATCTTCATCCTTCCCATGGGAAGTGCTGTCAGGATCGTCTCCGTATGCTCCCATCCCTCCTTGAAATTGAGGAGGGACACGGACTGGAGTCCGATATATCCGTTGTCAGAGAGGGTGAACGCTGCTCCGTAGTCCTCGTTCATGACCAGATAATAATCCCATTCTTTGATCCGGAAAGCAGGAGCGGTTATCCTGCTCCGATCATATTCCCACACCGGTCTTCTCGCCCACCCCGGCTCTGCTATCTTTCCGTCCGCCCCGAGAAGATGCTGGCGCTCTGTCACTTCGTGATTTCTCATTTCATCACACTCCCCTAAAAAAAGAAATGCCCGAATCCCAACCGGGACCGGGCTCCATGGATTTATTTTACTACGCGATCTTCTCTTTTGCAAGAGCTGCGAGTGTTGCAAATCCTTCTTTGTCACTTACTGCCATCTCTGCGAGCATCTTTCTGTTCATATCAACGTTCGCCAGCTTCAGTCCGTGCATGAACTTGCTGTAGGAAAGTCCGTTCATTCTTGCTGCTGCATTGATACGGGCGATCCAGAGCTGTCTCATCTGGCGTTTGCGCTGTTTTCTTCCTGCGTAAGCAGATGTAAGAGCTCTCATTACAGACTGTTTTGCAACTCTGTACTGTTTGGAGCGTGCGCCTCTGTATCCTTTCGCCAGTTTCAGTGTTCTGTTATGTTTCTTCTTAGCGTTCATTCCGCCTTTGATTCTTGCCATTTCTTACTCCTCCTTCATCAACTTCCAGATATTACAGATACGGTAATACCTTTTTCATGTTCTTTACATTCGTTGCATCAGTGATCGTAGCCTGTCTGAGATTTCTCTTTCTCTTCGTAGACTTCTTCGTTAAGATATGGCTCTTGTAAGCTTTATTTCTTTTCAGTTTTCCTGTACCTGTTTTTTTGAAGCGCTTTGCTGCCGCTCTATTTGTTTTGATTTTTGGCATGATGATTTCCTCCTTTATTGTGCTGCCTTTCAGGACATTCATCCCGGGTTACGGATTTAACGTTTTTCAGTTAAAACCATGCTCATATTTCTGCCTTCGAGCTTCGGTGCTTTTTCGACCGACGCGATATCGGAAAGCAGTTCTGCGAAGTCGTCAAGGATGTGCCTGCTCTGCTGAACATGGGCCATCTCTCTTCCACGGAAGCGCAGTGTCACCTTGACCTTGTTTCCCTTGGAGATGAACTTCCTTGCATTGTTCACCTTTGTGTTCAGGTCATTCTTGTCAATGTTCGGCGACAGACGGACCTCTTTGATCTCAACCGTCCTCTGTTTCTTCTTAGCCTCTTTCTCTTTCCTTGTCTGCTCATACTTATACTTGCCGTAATCGATGATCTTGCAGACAGGCGGCTTCGCACCGGGAGCGATCTTGACCAGGTCAAGTTCTGCCTCCATGGCAATCTTCATGGCTTCTCTCGCCGACATGATCCCTAACTGTTCCCCATCCTGGCTGATCAGACGAACTTCTCTGTCTCTGATCTGCTCGTTAATCATTAAATCGCTAATTGTCGTATACCTCCGTCAAATGAATTTCCATTCAGGTTTTTCCATGCGAAAACACAAAAAAACGAGTGAATATCATATCCACCCGACAATCAATAAAGCCTTCCCGCTTACAAAGGAAGCTTCCAAGTCAATATCAGACCGACAGTCACCCTGTTGTGCTGCGGTGAGAGTGGATACTCTACTTTGTTTTTTGCTTAACGCAAGTATTAATTTACCATATCCACTCTCCCGTGTCAACACATTTTTCTATCTTTTATTTCCCATACAGAATACAGCCACAACACCAGGTCCTGTGTGGCTTCCGATCACGGTGCCGATGTTGTTGATCAGGATATTGTCGATCCCCATCTTCTCCCGCACCAGCTTCGCCACATATTCTGCATCCCCGATACAGTCGCCGTGGGTGATCATGATGATGTCGTTGTCCCAGCCCTTTGACTGCTCCACCGCCATATCCACGATCTTATTCAGGGATTTCTTCCGTCCTCTCTCTTTTCCGATGACCTGGAGTTTGCCGTTGTCGTCCATATGTATGATCGGTTTGATCTGCACCAGAGTGCCCAGCACAGCGGTCGTCTTTGACACACGCCCGCCTCTGTGAAGGTGGTTCAGGTCATCCACTGTCACATCGTGGCATATATGGAGCTTGTTCTCCTCCACCCACGCCGCGATCTCATCGATGTTCTTTCTCTGCTCCTTGAGCTGCAGCGCCTTGTAAAGGAGAAGCCCTTCTCCCAGGCAGGCACAGAGTGTGTCGATGATGATGATCTTCGCCTCCGGATATCTCTCCGAGAGTTCCTCTCCCGCAATCCTCATACTGTTCAGGGTCCCGCTCAAACCGGAAGAGAAACCGAGATGGAGGATGTCTTTTCCTTCTTTCACAAAGGGCTCCATCATCTGCACCGCTTCCTCCGGGTTGATCTGAGAGGTCACGGACATATGTCCCTCCCTCAGTTTAGCGAAAAATTCTTTTCCTGACAGCCCGTACATATCTGTATATGTCTCGCCGTCGATCGTATATTTTAATGGAAATACCGGAACATGGCGCTCCTCCAGCCACTCTCTGGGCAGGTCCACCGTACTGTTCACTGTGATCACAAAATCTCTCATTGTCCTGATTCCTCCTGAATCTATATTTGTCCGCTTAGTAATAACGAACTGTCTCCTTGTATATCATAGCATTTTTTCGAGTATTAATCAAAATATTTTCACCGGGCATGAAGAAAGGAAAATCCGGATGCGCCTCAAAGACGTTGCAAAGGGCGGCGGAATACTTCCTCCCGCCGCCCCTTTTCCATCAGTTCAGCTTTATATTCATATAGTTTCTTCCCGAGAGCGTCTTGTTGAAGATCAGGAAACACAGGACAAGGATGCATCCCGCGATAAATCCGTACAGGTCAAAGACCGCAGTGAGTATGAGGAGCATCAGCCGCATGAACTTCAGTGCATAGCCCAGTTCAAAATTGGGCTGGGTATAATTCGCCACCGCCACAAACGCCATGTACAGCATAACTTCACTATTGAACCAGCCTGACTGCACGGAGAACTCTCCCATGACGATACCGGCGATCACACTGAGCGGCGTACTCAGCATAGTCGGCGTGTTCATGGCCGCAAGCCGGAGTCCGTCTATTGAAAGTTCCAAAAGAAGGAACTGGAAGATCAGCGGAATGTTCACGGTATCCCGCACTGCCACAAACTCAAACGCCGCCGGGAGCCATTCCTGGTTCTGCATGAAAAGCAGATACAGCGGAGTAAAGAATACCGTCGCTACCGTGATCAGAGTCCGCGTGACCTTCAGATAGACTCCTGTGACTGTGGGAAAATAGTAATCATTAGCCTCCTCGATCATATCCAGGATAGATGTTGGAAGAATCATGGCGGATGGAGAGTTATCCACAAGAATGACCACTTTTCCCTCCAGGATACAGGCAGCCGCCGTGTCAGGACGTTCAGTGTACTTAAATTTAGGAAACGGGTTGAACCATTTTCTCTTGAAAAGGGCTTCCGCCAGACTCTGCTGGTTCATCCGCAGATCTCCGATGTTGAGGCTCTCGATCCGCTTTTTCAAATTGTTCAGCAGTTCCTGGTCCACCCGGTCGCTCATATAACACAGCGCGATATCTGTCCGGGACACCTGCCCCGCCTCCGTCATCTCCATGATAAGATGAGGGTCCCTGATCCTTCTTCGGATCAGGGCGGTATTAAAAACAATGGTCTCCACGAATCCGTCCCGAGAACCGCGGAGAGATCTGTCTTTGTCAGGTTCTTCCACGCCTCTTGCCGGGTAAGTACGGCAGTCAATACTGATGCACTCGCTGTATCCGTCAATGAACAGGACAGCCGTTCCGGACAGAACGTTTCTCACCACCTGGTCAAAGTCTTCCAGGACATCTACCTCCACATAGGGGACATTCTTTCGCGCGAACCCGTCCGCATCATCCGGCATATCCTCCTCAGTGACTGCGAGAAAGGAATCCATGATCTTGAGCATCGCCTCATCTTTGACAAACCCGTCAATATAGTAAAATACGGACGCCTTCCCGCCGATCTCGATCTCTCTTCGAATCATGTCAAAACTTTCCTTTACCGGAAGGAGCTGGTTCATATATGTGATATTCTCCTCAAAAGAAGCACGGATCTTTTTTTGATTTTTCTCTACCATAGAATCTATTCCCCGTTTCCGCCCTGAAGGGCATGATACTCTGCTGATGCAGTTCTATGGTTAGATTCCCCTGTTTTTCCGAAAATATGTATCCCTGCGCATAACAGAATGTACGTGCGCCTATCTTATCCCAACATGTGTATCTTTTGCCCACTCATCATTCCAGATATCCGGCTCTCTTCATCTTCTCAAGCACCTGTGCCTGACGCTGCCTTGCCAGTTCCGGGCTGGCGACAGGGTTATAATTGCTGGGCGCGTTCGGTATCCCCGCAAGAAGCGTACACTCGTCAAAATCCATCTCGGACGGAGGCTTTCCAAAATACCCTGCAGAAGCATCCCCGACACAGTAGTATCCGTTCCCGAAAAAGATGGAGTTCACATAAAGTTCCAGGATCTTATCCTTATCGAGCACTGACTCGATCTTAAACGCCATAAACATCTCGGAGATCTTCCGTACCATCTTTTTTTCCTGTGTGAAAAACTGATTTTTAGCAAGCTGCTGTGTGATCGTACTGCCGCCTTCCACATAGGCTCCCGCACGGATATCATTGACAACAGCTCTTCCGATCGCGATGGGATCGATTCCCGGATGGCTGTAGAAGCGCTTGTCCTCCACTGCCAGCACCGCGTCGATATATGTCTGTGGCATTTCATCCAGCGGGGTATAATTATCGATCGATTCGATCTGCTCCTGCATCTCCTCCACACTCTTTTCTCCAAGCGCATCCCGATAACCGCTGTATCCCTGATATACAAGGATACCGCCTGCGATCAACACGCATAAAAAAATGAAAGAACACAGCCGTTTTATCCATTTCATACTGTATCATCCTGCCTTTCGCACTTTTTCTGACAGACTGTTCCGGATCCGGGTATCTCCCGGTTCCCACTTACAGTATAAAAAACGCATCTGTATTCTTCCATATTATTTCCTTACGTTTTTCTTAAATACACTTACATTATTGTAAGTTCAATCCTTGCTTTTCCCCGCACTCGCAAAGATACTTTTCCCGGGATCCCCGTCAGGCTTTTTTTGTCGTGCTCCCAAAGCCGCCGTTGCGGATCTCAGTGGCGTCATCGTCGACCGTAATGCCGTACTCTACAAAGATTCCCTGCATGAATCCGGTCCCTGCGCCGATCTCCACGGTCTTTCCTTCATTGGTATCGTTTGTGATCTTTGCAAAGATATGCCCCTCATTATCCGAGTAATAGTAATCACTGTCAATGATCCCCACCGTATTGTTGAGCTGAAGCCTGTACTTAAAGCCCAGCCCGCTTCTGGGGTAGCACTTCAGCACCCATTCCGGCTCCATCCACACCCGGATGCCGGTCGGGACTTTTATCGTCTCCCCGGGCGCAAGTTTCAGATCCACAGGCGCAAAGAAGTCATATCCTGCGCTCCCGGCTGTCGCCCTGCGGGGAAGCTTTATCTGCTCATACACACTCTCTATGGCACCCTCATCTGCAGGTCCGAAAGTATCCGTCCATGCCTCCCGGAACTGCTCCAGGCTTACTTTCTCAAATTTTGCGACTCTGTTCAATTTTGTCTGCTCCTTCCATCTCATTTTTGTCTGTTCCTTGCTCTGTCATCTTATCCTCGGAAGATGCCGGACTCGTCCAGCACTTGAATGATCTCGCTGATCGTCTCTTCGTCCACCACCAGCGCCATCCTGACATATCCTTCTCCATTGCTCCCAAAAGCACTTCCCGGCGTTACGATCACACCGGTCTGCTCCATCAGCTTCATACAGAAATCAGCGGATGACTCATATCCTTCCGGGATCTTCGCCCAGACGAACATGGTCCCCTGGCTGTCCGGTACATTCCATCCGATCCTGCGCAGCCCGCCGCACAGAGCCCTGTTGCGCGCCCCGTACTCCTGTCTCTGCTCCTCGATAAAATCATCCGGACCTGTGAGCGCTGCGATCGCCGCAAGCTGCACCGGATAAAAGATGCCGTAATCGATCTGTGAGCGCAGAAGGCGGAACTTCTTTATGATCTCTTTGTTACCCACCACAAACGAGATACGCGCTCCGGTAAGGTTATAGGATTTTGACAGAGAATAAAACTCCACGCCGACTTCTTTTGCTCCTTCAAAAGACAGGAAGGATCTTCCCGGCTTTTCTGTAAAAGTGATATCCGAATAAGCATTGTCATGAAGGATCACGATATCGTTTTCCTTCGCAAACCGGATCAGTTTTTCATAAAAATCATCCGGTGCGCAGACACAGACCGGATTGAGCGGATAGGACACGATCATATATCTTGCCCGTCTGAGCATATCTTCCGGAATACTCTCCAGGTCCGGAAGGTATCCGTTCTTCTCTTCGATCGTATAATAGCCAATCTCTGCATGCGCCATGATCCCGCTCATCTCAAACATAGGGTATCCCGGGTTTGGCACAAGGATCAGATCGCCGGGATTGCAGAGAGTCAGTCCGATATGTGCCATCGCTTCCTGAGATCCGTATACGGACATGATCTCGTCCGTCTCCACATGTACGCCGAACCGTTTCTCGTACCGATACTGGACTGCCTCCAGAAGTTCCGGAAGGTCCGCCAGAGAATACTTATAGTTCTCCGCTTTTCCGCAGGCTTCCTGCATCGCCTTCATCACATGGGGCGCCGGTTTAAAATCCGGGGTTCCCACGGAGAGGTTATATACTTTCCTGCCTGCCCGGAACAGTTCTTCTTTCTTCTCATTCAGCGCGCCGAAGATCCCGGGCTGAATATTGTTTACCATATCTGAAAAATGTATATCCATTTCAGATCTCCTCCTCTTCTTTTACAACATTATTACAGTATCACAAAAAGAGGTTGGATTCAACTCATATCCGTTATATGAAGATGCAAGAGCACGGGCTTTTGACGGAATGAGCGAAGACGACATCGGATACGTGGAGACTTTCGTCTCCGACATATACGTTCCTCTGGAAGTATCTCTTCATGACGGAGCCCTGGAAAATGCCATCAAAGATCCTCAGCATCCGGTCTGGACTATCTTTGACAAAACAGGGGAGATCATCACCGGATATGCCTACGAGCAGGAAATATGTATACAAGACCGAAGCAATCCTCCACGATATGTATCATTATCTGTTCCACTACGGGCCGGAGCTGGCTCTGACCTCGGATGACCCGGGGCAGACACCAGCTTTTTATGGAGTCCTGAATGTCTATCAGCGCGGCGATGCGGTTCAATGACTCTAATCGGCATATGATACATATGATATACCTGCTTTTCCGGCAGATCTGCCCAATAAGATGCAGAGTCCAATGTCATTACTGTCATTTCCATCCCTGAAGATTTCACAAAAGATATGCGGGGGATGATTCAGGTCAAAAAAAAAAGCCAAAATGTAAAAAGAAGCGGATTACTCCGTCTCGTCAAGTTATTTCAAATCTTAAATATATATGTTTAGTATCTTTCTATTATATATTGAGTTTTTTCTTTTGGTCTTATTGCTGATTTGTGTATAAAAAGCCTTGAAAATAAGCATTTCCATCACGTCTAAAGCGTAACATAAAGAACCACTTTTTAATCTAGCGTTCTGGCAAATGGCACCAATTCGGCAATATAGTTCCTTGCATATGCCTTAATAAATGCAACTACTACAGAATCAGCAAAATCCTTTGCCACCGGCGTGACTTCTTCCAGCGCCTGCCGAAAATCAGCAACCTCTAAATCTTCAAATTTCTTTTTTCTCAAAATCTGATTGAAAGCAACCATGATCTGTCCCATTTCATCAAAGCTAATTCCATGTTCAAGACACAATAGGCTGGTAGACAGCGGGTTGCTATTAGAATGTCCCATTGCTTCTGCAATCTGCTCCAATGCCAAATAAACAAGTCTATCTTCCATATTGCGCACCTCTCTATCCAGTATTTCCTCCTAATTTTTAGATTCGTAATACATATAAGTAAAAATTTCTGCTAACATTGAAATAGCAAAGGCGAATGCCAATCCTACTCCAATCGCAATAACCCCTTCGTAACCAGACACTTTCCCCATTACCAGTAAAGCAAGCATAAGCATAAACGATATAATCTGCGTAAGCTGAAAAGATTTACTTTTTGATTTCAGCGCAATCAGACGATTTCTTTCGTCCAGTTCTTCCAGCTTATCCTCTTTAGCCATCCGCTGTGATATACTTCGCATAATTGACCCGAATCCCAGGACAAATAACGCCACTATCAGGATGGTGGAATTTATATCTAAGTCCTGTCGCATAATGCTTGTTATCAGATTTAACAAGCCCAATGCCATCATGAAAACACCCGAAGCAAATACCTTTTTGTTATAAATTTTCATATTGCTTATCCTCCAATTCTTTGTTTTCTTTTAAGCAACATAAATCCTCAACTGTCACACCAAATACCTGTGCCATTCTGTAAGCAAGCATAAGAGACGGGCTATATTGTTCCTTTTCTATAGAGATAATTGTTCTTGACGAAACATGAACCAAATCAGCCAACTGCTGCTGTGTCATTTTCGCCGCTGTTCTTAATTCCTTTACTCTAGTTTTCATACACTCCCCCCTTAAATATGAAGCTCACTTCTTGTGAAGGCAGCTTCATGTTATCATATAGATATATCTCTGTCAACAGAAATATGAAGTTGATTTCACATCATTTTGCATAGCAAAACCCTGCCAAACAGTCAAGGGTAAAATGAGCGGCTATGTACCGCCCTTGACTGCCTGGCAGGGCTTTGCTTTTTATCAATCAAAAGGACTGTAAACAGCCCTCCCCCATCAACAGGCTTCCCGATTGTGCTTTCTCCTTAAAGCCTCTTTCTGCTCTTTCTCTATCTGTTCCTGCTGCATATCTGTCGTCATTTCCCTTAATTCCCAATTCTCATCCAGCACTTCTTGAAGTCATTCATTTACTCTCTATGGTTCCGGTTCGTCAGATTCCATTTTGCGGATCATGTCGGTCGTGAATGTCCTGGCAGACTGCACTGCTTCCCATGCATCATCAATGTCTTTTTCTGATGCAACAAAGCTGTCATCTCCCGGATATCTGGTAGTAAAATAAAAGCCATCAATCCTCTCCAATTTGTTTTCTGCGGTCTCAGGTATAGTGAGTTCCATATCTTCTTTAATATATCGGAGAAGTTTATGTAGACTGTGTGTCCGCAGCGCAGACTGCTTTTTTAGAGATTCAATCTCATCTTCCGGATTTGCATATTCGTCGATGATATGTTTCAGATATCTCTCACAGATACTTTGCCCCAGAGACGCCTGCGCGCTTCCTTTTATTCCCATTTTATATGTCTGCTCAAAAAACCGGTAATCATTCTCAGCAAATCCGAAATAATTATTGTCTACCATAACTCAACGCCCTCCCTGTTAACATTAATAAAAAAAAGACTTTTTGCTTTTTTCCAGTTGTCTCCGATCACGATCTTTAGTTCTATCTGCGGCAAAGAACTGTCAATCGCAGATATACTCTTCTTCAGTTCTATGATAGACTCAGTTTTATCCGCAAAGGATTCAAAACTCGGATCCAGTTCCAGCAGCAGATCCACATCGCTTTCGTAAGTCTGCTCTTGGCGGGCGCAGCTGCCATATAAATACACATGTTTAACATAAGGGGCAAGATCCGCCTTGCTGATTTTATCCAAAGCAATCTTAACAGCAGCATTGCTGCGTTGTTCGTATTTTTTTCTTATAGATGTATGACTTTTTTTACCTATAAGCATAGCTTTCACACTCCATCTCGTCGAAAAGACATATTTATATATATAGTATAACATGGCTTTCCCCTCATATACAGTCTGCATAGTAAAAAAACAACCCGAAATACATTTCTTTAAAATATACCTCGGGTCATTTATTACACCATTCGCTTTCTTTTACTACGCCATTTCCAGCCTCAAAATGAAGGTGTCCCGTACAGGTCGTACGGCGTCACCTGGTAAACATAATAATTCAGCCAGTTCGTATACAGGTTGTTCGCATGAGAACGCCATGTGAGTACCGGCTTGTTCTCCGGATCATCATCCGGATAATAGTTCAGCGGGATCTGAGGGTTCAGCCCTTTTCCCATATCTCTTTTATATTCGGCGTCCAGGGTCATCCTGTCGTACTCCGGGTGTCCCATGACAAAGATCTGCCTTCCTTCTTCTGCCATGCACAGGAATACCCCTGCCTGCAGTGAATCCGCAAGGATGGTGATCCTCTCATCCGCCTCCAGAAGGTCCTGAGGCACCTCTGTATAACGGGAATGCGGTGCCATGAACACATCGTCAAACCCGCGCACCAATGGAATCTTCCGATTTCTCACACGATGCCGGTATATGCCCGAAAGTTTCTTCGGAAGCTTCACTTTATCGATGCCATAATGATAATAGATCCCTGCCTGAGCACCCCAGCAGAGGTGGAGCGTGGAAGTCACATTGGACTTTGTCCACTCCATGATCTCTTTCAGCTCATCCCAGTAATCTACGCCTTCAAACGGAAGCAGCTCCACAGGCGCTCCCGTAATGATAAACCCATCGAACTTCTTGTCCCGGATACTGTCAAACGGCTCATAAAATTTATAGATGTGGCTGGTTGATGTATTTTTTGACACATGGCTGGTCATCCGGACAAACGTCACGTCAACCTGCAGCGGTGTATTTGACAGAGATCTGAGAATCTGCAGTTCCGTATCCTCTTTCAGCGGCATGAGATTCAAAAGACCTATGCTGATCGGACGGATATCCTGATGAGCCGCCCGGTACTCATCCATCACAAATATATTTTCCTGTTCCAGTATCTCTTTGACCGGAAGATCATTCTGTACCCGAATTGGCATTTTTCCCACTCCTTTTTCTTAGATTAGTACGCATTCGCACATCAAAGTGCAGATGCTATGATTATAACGCCGCAGGCACATATGAGTCAACAGCAGAAAAAGTCCGGCAGTTTTAAACGGTAAAAATATATTTGCCTGCCATATGCCAATGAATTTCTAAGAAAAAATAAGTTATCCACAACACTGGTTATTCTTCCGAACTTATTCACTTTTAA
>NZ_JACJLR010000047.1 GCF_016902345.1 Mediterraneibacter glycyrrhizinilyticus
TGGGGCGGATAACCGCCCCATCAAAGGGAACATTCCATGACAGATATCCTGGCAATTTCATGTCAGCATGACAGAGCGGGATCATGACATCCCAGGAGAGCATTAACATCTAAATGGTAAATAGCGATAAGCATTCCTCCTTTTGATACAGAATCATGAGGCACAAACAACTGCGAAAAGCTGCCAGTGGCAGGTTTTGCAGACAGCCTGCCGTGGAATATCCACGACTGCAACGGATGATCAGCAGGTGCAGTGTTCTGGACAGCAGGGACAGAAAAGGCAGGCTGTACAGTCGATGACGTTTATGGAAACGACTGGCCCTCGGCAGAGCGCACGAGCCCCGAAGGGGATACCACTGCCTGATTTATCAGGTGGTGAGTAAGTGCGCCCTTCGGGATTGGAATACGTACAAAGATGCTTAATCATGCTTCTGAAGATGAAAGCTGAGAAAATGACGGAGTTCCTCACGGCTCATTTCCCTGACTTCCGGAACAACATATTCTAGTTCCGCACCTTCCAGGATCAGCCTCCTGGTCCTTGCATTCCGCTCTTTTCTCCGGTCTCTTGCCTGTGCAGCTTCCAGCCGGTGTTTTGCCTGTAACAGGGCTTTTTCTTCTGGTGTCATTGTTTTTTTATCTGCCATATCTGGCACCTCCTTTGTGCCCGTATCCGGGCTGTTTTGTTCTTGTTTGGGTTATTCCTGGTACTGCTTTTTATCTGAACAGGGACAGATACCCTCATCCATATTTCAAGATACAGAAAGTAGTATCTATCCCGGTGTATTGTGGCAGTCCTGTAGTATTTCATCTTCCCATTGCTGGTGCTGCCCGTCATTCAGAGTAATAATCTTTTCGCTTCCTCCAGATTTTTGGATGCATTGTCCTGCCGGATGTTACGGTTGTTGATCCGGATGGGGACACAGCGCTCAAGGATCCGGTCATAGATCCGTCTGTGGGCCATATCCGCTGGGGTATTCAGTTCCGTCAATGTGAGATTCGTCGTTACGATCAGCGGTTTCCTGCTCCGATAGCGGCTGTCGATCACATGAAAGACCTGTTCCAGGGCAAATTCGGAGTTCCGTTCCATTCCCAGGTCATCGATAATAAGCAGGCTGTAACGGTTCATGCTGTCGATGAACAGATTCCTGTCCTCAGAATGCATACCTGCCAATGTATTGAGGATTCGGGCAAAGTTCGTCATCAATACGGGAATGCCTTTATCCAGAAGGGCATTGGCAATACAGCCTGCAAAGAAGGTCTTTCCGGTTCCGACATCTCCCCAGAGGAGAAGACCGGAAGACCGGTCTTTCATGCTGTCCCAATTTTCCACATATTTATGGGCAAGCGCCATCTCCGGATTTACCCCGCTGTCTTTGGCAAAGGTATAATCATAGAATGCCTTATCCTGCAGGCCGCTGGTCTTCATCCGTTGGATTTCCATCTGTTTTTCCTTAAGTTTTCGTTTGGCTTCTTCCTGATCATAGAGTTCCTGCTGGCATCTGCATCGGATGGGCGGCAGGAATATCCGGCCCTGTAAGGTATATCTTCCCTGCCGTGGTGTATGACACTTGGCACAGTAGATCAGGTGGTCGGATGGATTGAAATATTCATCCGGCTGCAACTCTCTGGCTGGAAGCGGATCGGTTCGTTTTTCTGTGAACTTTCTCATAATGTTTCGTACTCCTCACTTTGATAGAATTTTTGCCGGGAAGGGGGATTATCCTGTAGTGCCCAGCTGATGATGGTGGCTGCATGGTTCTGGTACTGTTTTCCGGTGGAAGCCATGTAGCCGGATAAACGCTCGATATAATCCTGCCAGTTGGGGACGGTCCGTCTGACGTTCTCCAACTCTCTTGCTGACAGGAACACATTCTGAAAGTTTCCATAGGGAGAGCGGTCCTCCTGACTCTCTCTTTTTGATAGATCGTTCTTTTTTATCTCTTTCTTATTACCGGACAGTTTTCTGTCTGTCTCAGGGAAAGAATCCTGTCTGTTATAAGGACCGTTTTCTGTCTGTCTCGGGGACAGGATCCTGTCTGTCTCTCTGAAAGCATCTTCTGGAAATTTTACATAGATCCGGTTTGGATGTCCGGCGCCCTGGCGTTTCCTCAGGATCAGTCCTTTGTTTTCCAGTGCAGCCAGTGATGTTTTGATGGTCATCTGGCTTTTATGGAGAACGTTTGCCATTGCTTCAATCGTAAAGTAGAGGAACACATGACCGGATGCATCGGTCCAGCCTTCGTTTCTTAGGGAGAGCCTTGCCCGGTCCAGCAGGATCATATAGAGAAGTTTGGTCGTTTCATTCAGATCCATATCCAGAAGGAACCTGGGAAATACCAGATAAGGCGGCAGACTGGTATCGACAGTCAGAAATTCCGTCATGTGTACACCTCCTCCCGGTTATTCTCCGAGAAACTCCCAGTCTACCTCTGCTTCTTCTGGCTCCGGTTCTTTGGGAAGCGGCAGGGATGCCTTGTTTTGGGGCTCCCTTGGTGCCATCCCTGCTGTCAGGCCGGAAAGGAAGAGGGGAAGATACTGCTCGAGGCACTTTTCCACTGCCTTTAGGATCTGATCCACAAAGCGTTCTTCCCGTTCTCTTGTTTCCAGATAGGGGTCTTCCTGTGTGCGGTAATAGCGGTCAAAATACTCGACCAGGGCAAGGGCGATCACCTGACTGTAGGATCGGAATTCCTGCTTGTCCATGGTCTGCAGGTATTCCCAGGCTTTTCGCTGAAGATCTTTTTCCAGGTTAAAGCGCAGGTTTGTGTTCCGGATGTTTGCTGCCATGGATCATCCCCTCCTTTTCAGGCTCATATAAGCCAGATATTCATATCCCTTGGCAGTGGAACAGATGTCATCAAGGATCGTGACACGGGCCCTGTCATACTTCCCGAAATTACGGAGCAGGCATCCGCCGCCGCCCACCACATACAGCCTCATCAGATCGGGGTTGTATTCATATTTTCGGAGTGTGGCAAAGATATCAGCCACATACTGCCTGGCGACAGCGGTAATGCAGTCCAGGTATGGGGCAGAGATATCAGCTGTTCCAAACCGCAGGATCTGCTCTACGGTAGCTTCTTCGATCTTTACCCCGAACTGGTCGAGAATGGCATTCTTTGCAGTGATCATGCACTGGTTCACCCCGAATTTCTCTGTCCAGCAACGGCTTTCCTGTGCTTTTTTGTTGGTGATATACAGGATGTTCATGGTTCCATTCCCGATATCCGCAAGGAGATTCGTACCTTTCAGTTCACCCAGACGGCTCACGATGGCAGGGTATCCCTGTGGATAAAGGCTGCATCCGACCAGGCGGATGTGGTAATCCTTATGATTGAAGCGGTAACGGATCTCCGGATTCTGGAGAAGATAAGAACGGAATTCTTCCCGCTGGTTCCGGATCCATGTCAGCGGAAGCCCGGCAGCCAGATGGACATCTGCTTCCTGGATGGAATGCAGATTCAGCTCCCGTGCAATGGCCATCAGTGTCAGGAGATAATAGTCCCTGTCCATGGCTTTGTCCGGTATAAATTCCTTGTGTCCTTCCCCGATCCGGTAATAGATACCGTTATATTCCAGAATGTTTCCGGTAAAGATCGGCTCTGATTCATAGGCAGTGATACCGGTAGGTGTGACCGTATTGGCGGTCTTGATATTGCCGTATCCATGATCTACGGCAATGATCTTTGTGTTATTGATCTCTCGCATGAAAAATCCCTCCATTCGTATTTGTTTTATCAGCAGCTTGTACCGGTCTGGTACTGCTTTGCTGTGGGATAAGCATACAAAAGAAGGAGGGATAAGGCATTGAGTAGAAATTGAGTTCGCATAGACATCGCTGTTATTTTGCAACCATCGATAGCGTGTTTTTCGCAAACTCTGTTGTCGTGGGAAGAATGGCTAGAGAATAAAAAGATACAAAAAAATCAGACTTTAGGGGCGTAAGCCTTTAAGGTCTTTTTCAATTTGTCCGAAAACTACCCGCAGTAGGTAGGGTATCAGAAGGGAAAAAGCACTATAATAAAATCGGTATAAAAAGAAGAGTAGGAACGCTGAAAACGGTGATCTTGATGATGGAGCCGGGCATCACAAAAAAGGGATTGATGACTAAGATACGGGACGTCTTCGGCATCCAACTGTTCCAGCAGTTTTTTATCATTTGGAGGGAGCGTGTGCATCATGAATGAAAAAATGGAAAAAAAGGCAGAAATACCGACGAAGAAAAAAATAAATAAATACGACATCTTGGCAATACTTCTGGGCATCGGACTCCTTGTTGCTGGGGTTCTCGGCATCGTAACCAGCTTGACCAATTCCGACGACTACAACAATTCCGACGACATCCGGACGGTCGACGCCGTGATCGAAAAGATCGAACGAAGCGAAGAAAAGCAGGAGGACAATGAAGATAGGAACGATAAGTACAAAAACTATATTAAGACGAACCACAAGATGAAACTCTCCTTTGTTGTGGACGGAAAGACTTATCAGGGCAAGTATTATTATCAGACTTTCTCGTACGACCGTGAAAAGAATCAATTCTACAAACAGCTTCAGCGCGGCGACAGCATCTCCGTTGAGGTCTACAAAAGCCAGGACGGTACGTATAAGATGTCACAGAACAATAACCCCGTAAACTTCCTTCTATATTGTGCAGCGGTCCTCGTGGGACTGATCATCACTGCCGCCATGATCTACGGGATTCTCAGACCGGAAACAGAGCAGCAAAACGGCGGTAAAGGCAAAAAGGGTAAAAAACGCGGGTAGGAATAATCGGGTCAAAAACACTGAGTCTGCGAACAGGGAGGTGCATTATGAACTTACTGGAAGCTGCCATCATGGGTGCTGCATATACGATTGTTTTTCTTTATTTTATAGGGGAGAAGATTATCAAAGTAGATTTTTCCGGCCTTCTGAAGCGAAACTGGAAGAGCACCAAGTGTAAAAAAATGCTTGCCCAGTGGAAGGGACCGTGGCAGGGAACAAATCTGCAGGGCGAGATCCGGAGTGCTTTCAACATGGTATTGCTCCCTCTGGGAAAAGCGGACAAAGGGCTTCTCCCCGCCCGGATGGACATGACGTTCCGTAGGCGGATCGAGCAGCAGATTGGGCTTTTAGAGAGGCAGAAGCTCTGCCGGGAGATCCGGCTGATCGACGTGGTTCCCCTGCCCAAAAACTCTTTCCGACATTGGAACGATGACGGCCGGGAATGGAGAGAGTCCGTGCTGCAGTGCAGCGCCCTGGAGCGCCTGCTCCCAAAGGAAGGCGGCAGCCCAGTCCATGTAGTCTACCGGAAAAACGCCTATCTCCGACTGCTCCAGTCAAGACATATCCGCAACTGCGACCGCAAGGAGAAGCGGGAGAGCTACTATGCTAATCAGACGACGATCAATTGTCCCTCCTGTGGCGCGGAGGTAAAGTTGAAGAGTCAGCAGACGGTCTGCCCCTATTGCGGTGGCGTGATCCAAAGCGAATTTTACGACTGGCAGACCGAGGTTTTTGAGGTGTATGAGCAGATGGGGGACGAGTTGCTGCGTGTGCTACAGTTGCTCCTCTGGGGTGCTTTGCAGTATGTCTGCCTGTTCCTTTGCCTCTGGCTCATCAAGGACACCCAGATTTCCCTGGCGGCGGGGGTGGGGGCTGCAGTTCTTGTTTTGGCTGCGGCAATCGCTGTTTTCTCCATCTCGTACGGAAAGCAAGAAAAATTGGAGAAAGAGATTGTGCGCTACTCCGAAAATTATCTGCGTACCTGCATCAACGAGGCACTGTATCCGGATGGAAACTACCCCGATCTGATGGATTACAGTGTGGGCACAATCCGCTTGAAAAGGGTGGTCAACACAGAGGAGATAACCAGAATAATGGCTCAGGTGTACATAAGCGAAACCTATCTTCCACAGGGGAGAAAACCGTACACCAGAAAATACAAAAGAACGCTTGTGCTACAGAGAGCCCGGTATCCAAAACGAAGAAAAAGTGATGGCAAGTTTTTCACGGAACGGGAGTGCCCTTCCTGCGGTGCGAATTTTGTACCAGACGAGAACCACTGCTGTTCTTACTGCGGGTATAGCTTACAAGTCGATAACACAAAATGGGTCATGCAGACAAACAAAGAACAATAGAGATACAAAATATATGAACGAAACAAATCATGCATATAAAATAATATAATACGGAAAAAAGCGAATTAAGAATACATATTATTTATAACCGTACCCACAATTCTATACGGTATACAGCCTCCCAGGATATTTGTTCTGGGAGATTTTTTCGTATATTTTTGCAGAAAAACTGTGGTAGAGTATTTTCAATACATAAAAGCGTACAGATGCACGGAATCAAGGAATGATACGATGGAGATTAGAAGAGATTTTTGCCAGTGAAAGACAGATATTTTACACGAACAAAACAATCCCCAGGCATATAGATTATTTGGCAGATGCCTTTTTGATTTCGAAAGCCAGCGGCTGGGATTTTTTGAAACTTTCCGGATTGGAAAAAAACAGACTACCCGCTGCGGGTAGTGCAGGAACAAAGAATTTATGTTATACTGAAGAATAACAATTTTTGACGAACGAAAATAAAGTTTTTTGGGAACAGCTGTTTTAAGTGATAGAATCAAACAATAAGTAGGGGGATGGATATATGAAAAACAGGAGTTGCCTTTTGGTATTGATTGCGGTGTTATTACTTCATACAAGCTGTGCAAGCACAGTTGAAAAAGAAAAAACACCCATTACAATTACAGTCTGGCATGTTTATGGTGGACAGACAGATTCTCCTCTTAATGATCTTATCAACCAGTTTAACGAAACTGTGGGAAAAGAGCAAGGAATCAATGTGCAGGTTACTTCAGTATCTAATACCAATACAATTCATGAACTGGTACTTGCTGCTGCGAATGAAGAGCCTGGCGCGTCTGAATTGCCCGATCTTTTTGTCTCTTATCCCAAAACGGTGCTGGCTCTGCCGGATGACAGTATTCTTGTGGATTACAAAGAATATTTCAGTGAGGAAGAATTGTCTGCCTTTCTTCCGGCTTTCGTGGAAGAAGGAACAGTGGATGGACGATTCGTTGTTCTTCCTGTGGCAAAATCTACAGAAATCATGTTTATCAATCAGACGATTTTTGATCGATTTTCTAAGGCAACAGGTATTACTGTGGAAGATTTGAATACCTGGGAAGGATTATATAAGGCTGCGGAAGTATATGCAGAATGGACCGATGCTCAGACACCGAATATTCCAGACGATGCTAAGGCCATGTTTGTTCACGACTACTACTTTAATTACTTTCAGGTGGGGGCGGAATCCCTTGGAGAGGCATTCTTCCGGGGAGATAAGCTTGCTTTTGGGTCTGCTTTCCGGACGGCGTGGGAGCCTTTGGCACATGCTGCTCTTAAGGGAGGCGTATGGCTAAAGGGGGGCTATGCCACGGAATCTATCCGTACCGGAGAAAGTATTGTCAGTGTTGCCTCCTCAGCCAGCATCCTTTATTATAGCGATGTGGTAACTTATCCTGATAATACTTCAGAGGATATTACTATCGTTTCGCGTCCCTGTCCTATATTTGAGAATGGGGAGAGAATGGTAATGCAAAGGGGAGCAGGTTTTTGTACTGTCCGTTCTACTCCAGAACGAGAACAGGCAGCTGTAACTTTCCTTAAGTGGCTGACTGAGCCGGAACACAACGTGGAGTTTGTGACGCAAACAGGTTATATGCCGGTGACTCAGACGGCATTTGAAAATGAGTTGCCAAAGGCTATCGAAAGTCTGGAAAATGAAAAATATGTTTCTCTTTATCAGGCATATTTGGACACGCAGCAAAACTATGAATTTTATGTACCTCCACAGTTGGAGTCTTACCTTAGCCTTGAAACAATGCTGGAAGACAATGTGAGGGAACAACTGGCACTGGGGCGCCGGGCTTATCTGGATGCCGGAGAGAGCGGGCTGGAAAGGATCAGTACGGAATATCTTGATACTTTTCAAGAGATCATGGAACGATAACCCGGAGAGGAGGTAAAGCTGTGCTTGACAAATTGAAAGAGCTCCGAATGCTGAATGCGTTTGCCAAAAGACAAAGTATGGGGATGCAGAGAAAGCTGATGTTTTACTGGGTATCTATGATTTTGGTAATTTTTATGGCGGTTATCCTTCTTTTATTTATAGCCGGAGTCTTTTCGAGAGATGATGAACAACTTCATGAAGTGATGGAACTGCATCTGAAAAATGGGCAGGACCACCTGGGAAATCATCTTGAGAATCTAACCGCTGAGGGTTTAAATCTCTCCAAAGAACTGAGTCGTGAAATTGAAGGGATACTGATGCGGGAAGGTGTTTCTCTGGAAGAGGTCAACGATAATCCTGAACTATTACTGCGCCTGCAGGAAGTTATGTATCCGTTAATCAGTACAACTCTTCAAACGGGAAACTGTAATGGTGCATATGCGATACTGAATGCGACCATTAATACGAAGCTGGATGGGGCAGAACATTCCAGAAGTGGCATTCATCTGCGCTACTCCAACCTCAGCACCAGCAGTCTGATTAACCAGACAGTGGTTTACTTTCGCGGTATTCCAGATATTGCGAGACAAAAAGATCTGGAACTGCACAACCGCTGGAATCTGGAATTTGATATCGACCAGATCCCGGGGTGTCAGGAATTGATGAATACTCCTTTGGAGCGACCTGCGGAGTGTTATTTCTGGTCCCGCCGGATCAATCTAAAGGACACATGGGAATCTGCCATGTTGCTGTGTGTTCCTATCGTGGGCAGTGACGGAACTGTATACGGTGTCTGTGGTGTGGAAATCAGCGCGCTGTATTTCCAATTTTCTTATCCTACGGTGGAGACACAATTTGGTTCCGCTGTTACTGTGCTGGCTCCCGTTCAGGACAATCGGCTTCTGTTGTCTGACGGACTTACCGGAAGTGTTAATGGTACCTATTTAGACGGGTTGGAAACACTCCTGATCCATCAGGGGCGATACTATAATGAATATGATACGGGTGCGGAACAGTATATAGGCTTACATCAGAATCTTCTCATATCTAAGGGAGAGGTTGAGGATGATATATGGGTCGTGGCGATTATGATTCCCCAAAACAGCTATACTGCATATACGGTTGACAAGCAAAAGACATGGATTATGATAGCTCTGATGTTATTCCTCGTTCTGTTGTCCCTTGCATTTTTTCTGACCCGGAAATTTGTACGGCCTATTACTGACAGCCTGAAACGCTTCCAGCAGGAAGAAACGCTGGAACCAGGTGTATTCTCTGGTATTTCGGAAGTGGATGAATTGGCCGAATTTCTGAATGCCAGAGCGCGGAGCCAACGGTTGGAACAAGGAGAACTTCCTCCTAATATTGCAGAACTATTTGATCAGTTTATAGAGCGAAAATGTCTGCTGACAGAAGCAGAACGGAACATCCTTCGCTATTATATCGATGGATATGAAATTGCAGATATCCCAGAGCTTGCTTTTATCAGTATGAGCACAGTTCGCAAACATAACCGGAAAATATATGAGAAGTTGGGAGTGTCATCCAGGGATGAATTGATGTTGTACATCGATCTGATCCGCCGTTGCGGAAGACTTCAAGAACTTTTCTGAAATATTATAAAAACAGCAAGGTGCACAAAAATCTGGCAAAGATTTTTGTGCACTTTCAACATTATCCAATGAATACTTTTTGTAAAAAGTATCTGGACCATATATGCTCTTTTCTTATCTCTGTTATATTAATAATAAGATAAGGAAGGGGGCGCATGATATGATGAATCTGCTATCCGGTCATATGGAGGATTGGTCTACTCCTCAGTATTTTTGTTTTGCTATCCGCTGTGAGGTATGTGGGGAGTTTTGGTACAGCAGTAGTATTCCATTTTCCAAAGCTGCACAAGCAGCAGATTGTTTGGAGAAGAAAGAACTTTATGATGCCATCTATCAGAGAGAGAAGGTACGAGCCAAACTGGCGGCGGGAAAGGAAGCCAGAGAATTGTTCAGCCAGTGTCCAATCTGTGGGCGGCTGGTCTGTGATTCTTGTTTTCTTATCTGTGATGAAATAGACATGTGCCGTGAGTGCGCTTGTCGAATGAAAGAACGTGGGGAGCCGGTGATGCCATGAGGATGCAATATCTGCTTCTCTTTCTCTTGCTATGTATGTTGCTGACCGGTTGCGCAGCGGATCTTACTGGTGGTTATTTAATTCCCGCTGCCGAAGGCTCTGAAGAGTATGTTACAACTTTGAACGGATACCTCTCTGAGTATGAAACCAGAAATCTGAAGGAAAATCTTTATGTGGAGACGGCAGATGGAAACGCAACCGCATGTTTTGATGTGCAGGCGATGCCGGCGATAGATCATGGAGTTGGCCGATATTGGTATTCTCATGTATTGGCCACAGTGGTCATAGCAGTGGATCGCACACGGACAGATGCGGTCATAACCGGATGGAAAAGTCTTACAGAAAGTCAGATTCGTGTTGGTATGAGCAGTACTTCTGTTATTCGCAACATGCTGGTTATTGGTGCACTGTCTTACGGGCTGAACCCGGCCGCACCTGCAAAACAGGATGCCCTGGATTTTCTGGAACAACTTAGCCGAAATGGAGGGTTTGAGCTCGATGAATCAGATGCTCCTATTTTGCTTTGCCTGGACTACGAAGCAGCTGCATGGAATCGAAATGGACAAAATTATGAAGTGATTGTGCCGGAGGAAGGAACAATATCTTATCGTCTGGGGCTGCTCTCTGATGTTCCGTTAACTTTGGAATCTGGATTGGATGAATCGCTTTTATCTGCGGGTTTTCCTTTGGCCAGTGGGGAGAGACCGCAAGGATTTCCAAGCAATTACCAATCGGCTCATACGTTGAGGGCAGAGGATTATGACTGGTTTCTGGAACTTGCTGGGGACAGCAGCCGAGATCTGCGCCGAGAAGTTTTTCATACCCGACTCTATACCACAGCAGATCTCAGAGAACATATTTTATCGGCCTTACTGATTGCGGTTGTCATATTGCTGTGGAAAGGGACGGTATCCCATCGAATGCTGCGGCACGATGTCCAATGGATCGTGGGTGCGATGTGCTGGTCGATGGTGGGATGGTTATTGTTGCGTCTGTTTAAGTACCAGTTGTTCTCAGAAGGAATTTTATGCCGGATATGTTGGTATGGCTACTATATTTTTCAGCTGATCCTTCCGGTTGCGCTGTTATGTCTAACAGAAATCATTGATCGCCCCGAGGGAGAAAGATCGCCTTTGCGTCCTCTTTGGCCGCCTTTTGTTTTCTATGTGCTTTCGGTGATACTGGTGCTGACCAATGACCTGCATCATATGGTGTTCCGTTTTGAGCCTGGCGGCAACTGGAACAGTGATTATTATTACGGCCCGGGATATTGGATAATTATGGCTGGCTCACTTCTGGCTCTGGTATTGGCCGTTGGAAAACTATTATGTATGGGGAGGAGAAATACACATTGGGGCGGTAAAATATTTCCTCTGTTGTTCTGCGCAGGATTGCTTGCATATATCATTGCTTATATTTGCAGGGTACCATTGGTGTGGGAAAGCGACTTGACAGTATGTATCTGTATAATTTCGATTTTGTTTTTTGAAACAGTGCTTCATTCCGGACTTATTCCAGTTAACATTCAGTATAAAAAGTTGTTTACGGCTGCTCCTGTTGGACTCACACTGTTTGATGAAAAAGGCCGTGCAGTGTTGTCATCCTGTGGAACAGTTCCGATTTCTCCTTCCATCTGGAGACGAATGCATATGGATCCCCATAAGCCTTTGCTGCGTGACAGCGATACACAGCTTCATGCAATTCCTGTCCACAATGGTATGGCGGTGTGGCAGGAAGATATCTCTCAGCTTAATCGACTAAAGAAAGAGATTCAGAATGTGCAGTCCCGTTTGGAAGCAGCTAATAATTTGCTACAGGAGGAAGAGGAGATTAAAAAACGACTAATGGCTGCAGAAACAAAGAGAGATCTGTTTGAACAACTGAATTGTGATATAGAGCATCGTATCACAGCATTGTCCCGGGAGATTGAAAAGCTTCCGGAAACAGGGTGCCCAAAAGGTACGACTGCTTATATTGCTTTGTGTTTGTGCCATATTAAGCGTAGATGTAATCTGTTCTTTCTGGATCGTCAGGGGGAATCACTGCTTAGAGAAGAACTCAGTATTTATCTGAACGAGCTGGCAGAACTGGCTGGCTATGTGGGAATACAAATGTTGATTCGTTATGGGAGAGCTGGTGCATTAGATATCCGCTGCGCAGCACTCTGTTATGATTATGCTTTTGAAACCATATTATGGATGTTGAAATCGAACGCGTCTGTATTGATTGGATACATGGAATCGGAGGGCTCCAATCTGATATTTCGCTTTCTTCCAGGATGTGATTCCAGACAATGGCATTACTCGGAGAAATTTATGGCGGAGATTTCCGCACTGGGTGGAGAAATTACATATAAAGATCTGGATGATGCTGTGGGAATTTGCATGACGTTGCCATTGGGAGGTGAGAATTGTGACTGAATTTTATCGTATGCAACACTGGATACTGACAATGCTGGTAATGGTGATCGCTCTTTGCATCGTGTTGCAGACTTTAGTCATTTCTTATAGTATACGACGGTTGTACACCGGCTGGGTGCGCAGGGTGGAAAACGGGCTGGAGTGTGCCGTTCTGGCTGTGTTGTTTTCTTTTGCCGCTCTTTTCGCCCAAGTGCAGTATGCCTTGTTTTGCGGCTTCCTGGAACCCGGTGGATATAGTCTTTTCCGTCAGGTGATCGTTTTGCTGACAACGGTACTTGGTATTGCTGCGGCAATGGGAACAGAAATGATCTGGCCGTTTTTTGTCATTGGCGGGACGGCGGTTTTACTTCCCTGGACGGAGATAATAACGGGGGCATTGTATCCTGTTTTTGTACTTGCGAGTATTCTGTTCTTTCTGATACGCAGTGTACACATTTGCCTGATGCGCCGGAAAGAACTGTATACCCAGTTATCTTCCATATCTGTTAAAGAGGCGATTGACACCATGCATACGGGGATGCTGTTTTTTCGGCCGAATGGGGATATTCTGTTATGTAACCACCGAATGGATAAGATTGCCCGCCAGATGACTGGGCAGACTTTGAGGAATGGAAAAGAGTTTCAAGAGTTTTTGGAATGCGGAGCCTTGTTTGATGGCTGTGTTCGGGAAACGTTGGGACAACAACAGGTGTTTCGCCTCTCAGATTCAACTGTGTGGAGCATTTCCAGCCATAATATTCAAATGAAATACAGGACATTCGTTTTGCTGACCGCCGATGATGTCACAGAACGATGGGATGCGATGACGTTTCTTGCCGGGCAGAATCAGGCACTGAAGAAACGCGGAGAGGAACTTCGCCACACCATCGATCATTTGCATGCCATTTGTGAGGCGGAAGAGATCGCTCGAAGCAAAGGAAGGGTACATGACATTTTAGGACAGCATATCAGCTTGCTGTTTCGGTCTCTGAGGGACAATCAACAACAGGATGAATCGATGATAATTGATTTTATACACAATCTTCCTATGGCGCTTCGGGAGAATCAGGCGGCGAGTCCCGGGGAACGTTTGGAAACATTAAAGGAAACATTTCTGGGAATGGGGGTGTCTGTAGAGATTCAAGGAGAGCTGCCGGAGAATGTAGAGGTAGCAGACAGTTTTTCGGAGATTGCTGTAGAGTGTGTTACCAATGCTGTACGCCACGGTTATGCCACCTGCATCCGGTTTCATTTTTTTCAAAATAATTGTTGGCGGATGACGGTAACAGACAATGGAATTCCTCCAACGGGATTCATCCGGGAAGGCGGAGGAATCACTGGGATACGCCGCCGGGTTAACCGGCTTGGAGGTACAATGGAACTTCGCACATTCCCTCGATTCAATATTCAAATTTTCATTCCAAAGGAGGACATACAAGTATGATTAAAGTTCTTATTGTGGATGATCACGCATCCATGAGGGAAGCGCTTGCTACAGCGTTGACAGGTTCGGGTGAATTTATAGTTGTAGGCGAGGTATCTAATGCAGATTATGCACTTGATTTTTGCAAACGGTTACAGCCGGATATGGTTCTGATGGATGTATGCACAGAAGATGGAGCCTCCGGACTGGAAGCAGTGGAGGCTATTCGTAAAGCTTATGTGGATATAAAAATTATCGTCATGACTGCTTTTGATGAGATTACGTATATTCCGCGGGCGAAGGCTGCCGGAGCGAATGGTTTTGTTTATAAAAGCAAAAGTTTAAATTATTTTCTTGAAGTAGTCAAAGAAGTGCTGGCAGGAGGCAGCAGTTTCCCAGAGCCTAAGACTATTCCCATGCCCCAGGGAGAGGCTCCGTTGACAGAGCGCGAGATGGAAGTACTTAGACTGATGTGCAGGCATATGACGAATAAGGAAATCGCCCGGGAATTATTTATCAGTGAGAATACCGTTAAGTATCACAAGATGAATATGCTGGGTAAAACTGGATTTTCGAAAGCGGTAGACCTGGCTTTCTATATGATTTCCAATGGATGGATCAATCCGTTGTATTAATAAAATGAAAATTCAAACCATTGAATAAATGCATGTTGTACACATGGAGAATTATAAGCCATAACATATCACCGTCAGCCGGTAACCGGCTGGCGGTAATTTTATATTGTCTGTAATTTCCATTCTCTTTGGATATACCTAGTCTTAAAAGACTACCCGCTATGGGTAGGGTATGTGTAATAAAAAATTGTTACAATATCATTAGAAACTAGGACGGCATAAAATCTGAAAGTAGCAGTGTGGCTTTGGGACTTTCTTGTGATGCTGTGTACAGTAGCGAGGTATATGTAACAGACTGAGAAGAATGTGTGAGCGATGTAAGGAGGAGATTGTATGAAAAAGAAGGTTTTGGCTGTAGTATTGATTCTGACAATGTGTTTTATTTTTGCTTCGTGTGGGAAAGACGCAAAAGAGAGCCCATATGTAGGGACATGGAAGGCAATTAATGCAAGTTTTGCCGGTGTTGAGATGTCAGTGGAGGAGGTTATGGGGGGTGAAATGATATTTGAATTAAAAGATAATGGTAAGTGTACACTGACGCTTGCGGATGAAAAAGAGACAGCGGCATGGACTGAAACCGAAGGGGGATTTTGTGTAGATGATGAGATTGATTTCGAGGTAGATGGGGATACGGCGCTTGCGGATTATGATGGGGTAACAATCACTCTTGAAAAACAGTAATATCGTTATCTAAACAGCCATAAACCGTCGCCGTCGCTGTTTATGGCTGTTTCATCACTTTAAAATATTAAATAAGGAGGGCATCATGAAAAGTAAGATTTTAGTAGCCATTCTCGCACTGGCCATGTGTTTTGCTTTTGCAGGATGCAGCGGGAACAGCACAGATACAGGCGAGACGGACAGTAAAGTCAAAGAGCCGGAAAAACCGAAAGTGACGTCAATTATCGGCAGTTGGGAATGTGAGAACATTGAAGTTGTCGATAACGGTGAAAAACTAGATAAGGATACCGTTGAGATGATGTTTGGTGAAGGAGTTTCGAATGCGTTCAAACTTGCCGCTTATGATGATGGATTAGCGTACGTTACCATGATGGAAGAGGAGGGTGCTGTTCTTTGGAGTGAAACATCGGATAAGGTCTATAAATTTTCTCAGCCTGGTGCCGAGAGTGATACAGAAGATTCCGAATCTATGGCCGCTAAGCTGGATGGAGAGACACTGACCGTTACTGTTACAGAAACATATCTGTCCGACGGCGTGGAAAGAAGTACAGAGATGATATTTACGATGAAATATCTGGGAAAGGAATCCAGATTAATCGAAGGATGGGATGTGACCTTTGATGATCATGATGTTTATGCCATGAGCAATTTCATGGTTGGAGGGTTATGTGTTGAAATGGACGGCATGCTCTACGGTGACTATGGAGGCGATGAATGGGGAGAAGGAGCATTTACTGTTGCCAAGATCAAAGAAGGAAAGCTGAAAGAACCAACTGTCATCACAGAGAATGCGAAAGTAAGTTATTTATCCATATATGACGATGATATCTATGGGATTTTAGACAATAGCAGGATTATAAAACTGAAAGACGGGAAAGCCAAGGTTCAGACTTTGTACGAAGGAACTTGCTATTATATGCAGGTGACGAAAAGCGGTATTTATTTCACGGATGAAAAGAACCATTATTGCAAGGTAGATCTCGATGGTAAAGACAAAGAGATCATAATAGAAAAGGAAGTATATTATCCGTATCAGGTTAACGCAAAATTCCTTGTCTATCAGGATGATGCCGACGGAGAAACGCTACATGTGTATAACATGGAGAATGGGAATGATACGAAGATTTCTGACGTGATCTCGTATGAGCCCATGCTCTGTGGAGATTATCTTTATTTTTATACGCCTGGAAGCGATGAGGATCTGAATTATATGTGTCGTGTCAACATGTATTCGGGGAAATTGGAGAAAGCAGAGCAGGAGGCTTTGATGTTCGACTATTATGTAACTCCTGATAACTTCTCAGTTGCGATGGGAGGATTTGTAACAGCAGAGTTTGATGAGTGGAATAAGTTTGCAGACAAAAACAGTGCTGGTTTCAAATTCTATCCGATTTACAGTAATGGTGAAATCTGGATAACATGGTGTGATGGTGAAAACTTTATGGGGCCGAGAACATTTGGCACGGATGATGAAAAGAGTATAGGATATTCATATGTAAATAAACAGTCCAATTAAAAAGGAGGGTATGGTAATGAAAAGAAAATTTTTATTGTTCATTATTGCAATGCTGCTGTGTCTGTCCCTTGCGGCCTGTGGAGACGGCGACAAGAAAAATGAGGACGAAAGCAATGTGAAGTCCGAGGTTACTGAAAAAGAAGAAGAAAATGCAGTTCTTACGAAAGAGAAGTATGATGAACTGAGAAATACGGAATGGCGAGATTTTACTCCTGAAGAGATGGAGGAGTTCCTGGGAGTAAAATACGTGGTGAATGAAGAATCAACAGAGGACTGGGGAGAAGGTTATCTGGTAGTTGATTTCCCGGGACCGGACGAGGAATCCAGTTTGCGTGTGTTGTTTAAGGCGGATGATGCGGGAAAATTCACACCTTCCAGTTTAAGTGCGAATGGTCAGCTGACAGACAACTGATTAAATCCACCTTGTGATTTATAGTGGTTTGTCAGAAAAATAAGCGGTTTAAATTGTCTGGCTGTATTTGGGGAATAAAGGAAAGGATAAACGTATGAGAAATAAATTTAAGATGATGACAGTTGCCATCACGATATTTATGATGATAACGGCGTTAGCCGGCTGTGGAACTTCTTCAAAATCGGTAAAGGGAGAATCCTTTGATGGCGGAAATATTGAGGTATTTGTTCCTGAGGGATGGAAAGCCTTTCATGGTCCAGATACGTTTGACGATTATGAAGAAGGATATGATCCCAACATTGTAAATATCGGTAAAGGAGTTGAACTTGAAGTGGAACTGTTTTCCAAACCGATGGTAAATATTCACTATTCCGGAGACAAATCATTGATTATGCCGACTAAGGAAATATACGAGGACGGTAAAGATCTGGAGGATATAAAAACCGGTGATTATACCTGGAAAGGTTTTACAGGATTAAGTATCGGATATCCGATTGCCATATTATTTACGGAATTTGATGACAAACAGATCCAGGTATCGATTACGTTGGAAAATGGCGACTCAAAAATAAGTCTTGAGGATGAAGATGTTTTAGCGATTCTGGAAGGTATCAAAATCAAATAGAAGGTAAGAATTTTTAAATATTCAGGTTTTGGTGAAGTATGTGTTTCATCGGGGGGCATAGCTCCATTTGGGGATATGCCACCTTTTGTTTCAAGACTATCCGTTGCGGGTAGGGTGCAAATCAAATAAAATCGCTACAATAAAGATATAAACACAGGATTTGTAAGGGGGTGGGCATCTGAAAAATGTGGTTCTAATTATACAGAGAGCTTCACTGGCACAAGGATTAATGATGAAAGCGCGTCATGTTTATGGTATCCGGTTTTATTATGAATCGGACTATACCAAAGCGGATGTGGCGATTCGTAACCATTTAGCTACAGGAGCATTGCTGGAAGTATCAGAGAACGGAGTGTATGATATTGAGTTTTGTTTGATGCTATGCGTATGGCTGCGGCAGGTTGCTCCGAATTGTCGACTGATGCTGATGTGCCCTGAGGGACAGACAGAGGTTGTCCACCGTGCTATTGAAGCGAAGCAGATAGGAGAAATCGATGATTTTGTATTCTATGATGCATCACTGGATTATCTGATCGCATGTCTGCAATCGTTATAATATAGGACGTGATTGATCACTGATTTAAAGAGTGAATGCATGGGAGAATGTGGATTGTTCTGACTATCTGAAAATGGAAAGGAGATTAAATTATGGGACTTATTAAAGCTGGACTGGGAGCTGTAAGTGGTGTGCTGGCTGATCAGTGGAAAGAATATTTTTACTGCGAATCCATTCCGGCAGATGTTCTGGCGGTGAAAGGCAGAAAAAAAGTTTCTGGTCGCACAAGCAATTACAAAGGGGACGAAAATATCATTACCGATGGCTCAGTGATCGCTGTTGCAGACGGTCAATGTATGTTGATCGTAGAACAGGGGAAAGTAGTAGAGGTGTGCGCTGAACCGGGTGAATACACATATGATATGTCAACAGAGCCAAGTGTATTTTCTGGTGATCTGGGAGAAAGCATCGGAAAAGTGTTCCAAAATATCGGAAAACGTTTTACCTTTGGTGGAGAGGTGCCCAAAGATCAGAGAGTCTACTACTTTAACACTAAGGAAATTGTGGGGAATAAATATGGGACTCCTTCCCCGGTTCCGTTCCGGGTAGTGGATCAACGTGCAGGATTAGATATAGACATCGCAATCCGGTGTTTCGGAGAGTACAGTTTCCGTGTTACTAATCCACTGCTGTTCTATACCAATGTATGCGGTAATGTAGACGAGATGTATAGGCGGGATGAAATTGCAGGACAAATGAAAGCAGAACTCCTGACGGCTCTTCAGCCGGCGTTTGCTAAAATCAGCGAAATGGGAATCCGATACAGTGCCCTTCCTGGTCATGCCAGTGAGCTGGCAGAAGCGTTGAATCAGGAGTTATCTGGCAAATGGCATGATTTGCGGGGAATTGCCATTGTCTCTTTTGGGATTTCCAGTGTTAAAGCCAACGAAGAAGATGAGCAGATGATTAAGGAAATGCAACGTAATACTGCATTTATGGATCCAACACGAGCAGCGGCACATTTAGTAGGTGCACAGGCAGGTGCTATGCAGGCGGCAGCGGCTAATCCCAATGCCGGTCCGGCTATGGCGTTTATGGGTATGGGCATGGCTGGTCAGGCAGGAGGGATGAATCCTCAGAATCTTTATCAGATGGGACAACAGCCACCGGTCAATCCGTCTGTGGCAACTGTGGCGTCTGGCTGGACCTGTTCCTGTGGTGCAACAGCTACTGGCAAGTTCTGTCCGGAGTGTGGCAAATCAAAACCTGTGCCGATCGGCTGGACTTGTTCTTGTGGGACAGTAAATAAGGGAAAATTCTGTGTAGAATGCGGAACTCCCAAACCTGCCGGTATGCCACAGTACAAATGTGATAAATGTGGTTGGGAGCCAGATGATCCAAAATGTCCGCCTAAATTCTGCCCGGAATGTGGAGATCCTTTTGATGATGGTGATATCCGGGGGTGATTTGTGGCAGGAGAGAATGTTTTGATTCCCGAAGAAGCAGAAAAATAGGAGGTATTAAAAATGAAAGGTCAAAAAATTCTGAAAATTACATCAATTCTCATGATCATTGGTAGTGTAATCGCTGCAATTGCAGGGGTGATTGTTATTCTGGGTATCAGTGCGCTGGCGGCGTTGTCCGGAAGCGCGGAAGATGTTGGCTTGCTTTATGCCAGTTCTATTATTGTTGTTGTGGCATCTGTTATTCAGTTCATCGCTGGTATTAAAGGTATCGGGGCGTGTAGTGCACCTGAGAAGGCAGCTTCCTGCATCAAGTGGGGCATTATTATTGTGATATTAACTATTATCTCCATAATCATCGGGGTTGTCGGTGGAGGAGAATTCAGTATTACTAGTTTGATTCTCAATTTGTTATTGCCGGGAGCATATGTTTATGGTGCGATGCAGATGAAAGGTAATATTTGAACAGTTTTTAGAGAGGAGTAAGGAATATGGGACTTTTTGGAAAATTGTTCGACAAAAAGGAGTGCGCTGTTTGCGGTGGCGAAATTGGTCTGTTAGGTAACCGCAAGTTGGAGGACGGCAATCTGTGCAAAGATTGTGCTTCTAAACTTTCCCCATGGTTCAGTGACCGCCGGCAGAGTACAGTAGAAGAGATTAAGGGACAGCTGGCTTACCGAGAGGCAAATCAGGAGAAGGTTGCTGTATTTCATACCACCCGGACTCTGGGTGAACGCACGAAGGTGTTGTTGGACGAGGAAAAGGGATTGTTCATGGTTACCGCTGCTAAAAATCTGGCGGAAGCTAATCCAGACGTGTTGTCCTTTTCGGATGTGACCGGATGTAATTTGGATATTGATGAGAGAAAAACGGAAATTGAATATGAAGATGCGGAAGGAGAAAGACATAGTTTCAATCCTAAGCGATATGCATATTCTTATGAGTTTTATATCGTAATTCATGTCAGCCACCCTTACTTTAGCGAGATTCGATTTAAACTAAACAATGATACTGTGGACAACAATGTGGAAACATTGCTGGATGGATCGAACAATACAGGAATGCTGCGTGGGGGTATTCGTCCGACAATTGGCAGCATGACAGGCGCAGCTTTCACATCTAATGCGGAGGAAGTCCGTGCCAGTGTGGATTACCAGCAATACGAAGCAATGGGAATAGAGATTCGGGATGCATTGCTTCAGGTTCGACAGCAGGCGCGGGAAGAGGCAGTTGCAGCCGCGGCTCCCAAGACCGCAGTGACCTGTCCGTTTTGCGGTGCAACTACCATACCAGATGCCAATGGATGTTGTGAATTCTGTGGCGGTGCCATTAGTGGATAAAATATAAAGGTGACTAATTACATATGGATATTGAAAAGTGATATATGTAAGTCAAAAAAGGAGAATACAATGAAGAAATATGAAATCCTGGGAGGAAATCTGCCGGCGGTTGTATGTGAATTATTTTCCGGTGAGTCTATGATTACAGAGAGTGGAAGTATGAGTTGGATGAGTCCGAATATGAGAATGGAGACAATTTCCGGGGGCGGCATGAGGAAGATGCTGGGGCGGCTGGTGTCGGGAGATTCAGCTTTCCAGAACAGGTTCACTGCAGAAGGAGCGGATGGGGTCATTGCTTTTGCATCAAGTTTTCCGGGAGCAATCAAAGCGTTGGATATCAGTGCCGGTCACTCCATGATCGTGCAGAAAAGTGCATTTCTTGCCTCCGAAGAGGGGGTGGAGTTATCCATGCATTTCCAGAAAAAACTAGGTTCGGGAATCTTTGGCGGTGAAGGATTCATCATGCAGAGATTGAGTGGAAATGGAACAGCATTTATCGAGATTGATGGACACGCAACGGAGTATGATCTGAACGCAGGACAAGAAATACTGGTCAGCACGGGCTACTTGGCAGCAATGGAAGAAACCTGCACCATGGATGTTGTTACTGTCAAAGGTGCAAAGAATATGTTGCTTGGCGGAGAGGGGATTTTTAACACTGTTGTCAGAGGACCGGGCAAAGTGATCCTGCAAACAATGCCGATCAGTAAAGTAGCGGAATTGTTGATGCCATTTTTTACTGTCAAAAAATAAATTTATCAGTGAGAAAGATGACTGGAACTATGATTATGTAACGGACTCCCGCCTGGATGTGAGGCGGGAGTAATATATTTATTTTGGTATCTAACGTTTGGATGTGGATGGTTTATGGCTGGAGATTATGGATGGAGAGGGGAATTTTGTCAGCGGTAACTTCCAGGTGTTCGTCGATTTTTTCTATGACTATCTCCGGATTCGGCAGGACTATGAAACCAAAATAGTCTTCCTTGTTTGAAGAGGACAGGGTTTTTGCAGATCTGACGCGTGCCTATGGCTAATGAAAGAAAAAGGAACCGGTATTCCGTTATAAAATGCCTGTTTTCAGCAGAGGAGTGGAATTATGAAATCAATTCTTTTTATTTCAGCAAACAAGATTCTTGGACAGGGGTTGTTGGAAGCGATTTTGTCAAAACCAGAACTTGGCTTTCAATGGACCGCACAGTTGAATTATTCTCAGGCTATAATTGGTGCTGAAATCTTTCAAACTGACGTGGTGATACTGGACGTTGTAGACCAGACAGATATGGAGTATGCACTCAAAATAAGTGAAGCATTACGGCAATGTAATGGAGTGATAAAAATTTTGCTTTTGGTCAGGCCTGAACAGGATATCGTCCGTAGAAACTCTGTTAATGCAAAAAACAAGGGCCTGATAGATAATTTTGTTTTTTATGATAGCTCGCTGGCCTATCTGCTTGCAAAGTTAGCGGCATGTTAAGTTATGATGACTTATGGAGGAGACTGTATTGATCTTAGAGAGAATAGTATTATGTTACAGAACCAGGTATAGAGAAACGCATACTAAGATTTTGTACTGAAGCAAAGAATACATAAAAAATAAATATAAGGTTTTATGGCACATGAGGAAAGCAATAAGAGAGGTATCCTCAATCGTGCTAGGTCGCCTGTGGTTTGTAGCATGTCTGCAATAAATTTCTGTGAATCCCTGATTTTCCCGCTGTTTTCGGTTACGCAAACGTTAATCTTAGTTATTTAAGAGAGAACTTGCAAGCTACCGGATGAAACTCAATTGGAGTTGAAAAATCCGGGATTGTGAATAAAATGTTTTGAGGTGAATAAAATACGGTAGCTACATTTTGGCCGCATAAATATTATAAACGAAATGGATAATACATATAAAACAATAATAATCAGACAAAAAGCGAATCGATAATACGTATTATTTATAGGCGTATAAATATAAAAGTGGAATTCGAATAATAAAGGGGCTGTCGCATCAATGATTAGAAAATCATAGATGCGGCAGCATCTTTTTGCTATTTTTAAGCCGAAATATTCACTTCTTTTATTCCGTTTCTATAAAAAGGCGAA
>NZ_JACJLR010000048.1 GCF_016902345.1 Mediterraneibacter glycyrrhizinilyticus
AGCCCCCCTCAAGATGAGATATCCCATAACGTCAAGTTAGTAAGACCCCTTGAAGACGACGAGGTAGATAGGGCAGAGGTGGAAGCATGGTAACATGTGGAGCTGACTGTTACTAATAGGTCGAGGGCATGACCAGAACGGAATAGGTGAAGATGGATGAAGGATTGATTCTTTGTATGTAGTTTTGAAGGTACACGGATATTTACATATGGAATGAGAGGAACACCTGAGAGAGTATTCTTTCAGGTGTTTTTTTGCGGGCTTCACCGCGCATTTTCCAAAGAATGCGAATCTCGAATATGTAACGCAGCGGGGAAGATAAAGAAAAGGCATTCTGAAATAAGTCTGCTGGTCAAACTTATATTGGATGAGATGAGGATGAAAAAACATTCTATAAAGGCAGTGTAAAAGGCTGTCTGGTATCTCTCTTTACGTATATTGCCCGCCTTAATAATACCGGGCCGGTATATGAGAAAGATATACCGGCAGAGGCAGGGTTTGAGACGTTTAGAAAGTCGTTTGATTTTATCGATAAGCATTACATTCTTTATGCTGGGAAACGGCGTCCTCGATGCAGGAAGGGGAGGTTTGTTCTCCGTATGAACAGGAAGGTACCTACTGCGTGATAAAATGTCTGTCCCGGGAAGAGAATCAGGCGGTCAGCTATGAAGACGTAGAAAGCAGGATCGAGCGCACGCTCCAGGTTGAAGAGGCTTCTGAGTATATCAGTAAGATGGGAGAAGATATGGAGATACGGGAAGGAGAGATTTCGGCGGAAGAAGTCATACTCGGGGCTGTGTCTGGGTGATGTGAAGAGTTGAATATATGGAAAATCCTCCGTCGCTCTGCTATAATCTGACATATACGGAGGAATGAGAATATGGGAATGAAAGAGGAAAAGCTGTGGACAGAACTGGAGAGAAAAGCTCAGGAGGAAGAGGAACGCTGCGGAGAACGGGAATCCGCCCCAAATTATCTGAAAGCGGTTGAGGTAATCTGTAAATATGGTGTGGACCGGGCGAAGACGATCCGGGATACATTTCCGTTTTATACTATGCACGATGAAATCCATATCTGCAATGTCATGCGCCTGATGGGGGAACTGCTGGGCGACAAAATCAAGTTCCTGACGAGGGATGAGACGGCAATGCTCGTGATGGCGGCGTGTTGTCATGATATTGGCATGAGCTATACTGTGAGCGAAAAAGAAGCACTGCTTAATAACAGAGACGCCATAAGACGTTATCTGGACAGAAATCCTTCGGAATATATGAAGGCATATGCCGACGGAGGGGAAGAGCCGGAGCTTACCAATGAGATCGAGATGAATTTCTTCCGCAGCATTCATCACGAAAGAGTCAGAGAGCTGCTGCAGAAAATAGAATGGCCAAGAGCTTTGAGAGGCAGGATCGACAAGTCGGATCTGATCCGGGTATGCAGAAGTCACGGCGAGGATGTCAGCGAACTTGCGGAGTTGGATTCAGTGCACTCTCTGGATATAAGGTTCTGTGCGATCCTGCTTCGCCTTGCGGATATTCTTGATTTTGATGACAGCCGGGCGCCGCAGGCGATCTATGAATATAATGAATTTGACAGGAGAACATCTTACAGCGAACAGTTCAGTGAGGAAGAATGGGAAAAGCATCTCTCATCCGCCGGTTTCAGCTTTAAAAGCGCGGGGGACCGGTCTTATCCATATCTGCTGGACTATACGGCAGAATGCTATTCAATAAAGATTGAGCAGAAAATAAGAAGCTATCTGGACTGGGTGGATCAGGAACTCAACGATTGCGGAAAGATGCTTCGCCGGTTTGCCGGGAGATGGAATGACTTTGTGCTCCCGGCAAAGGTTAAACCCTATATTCAGAATCATGGCTATGTATCCGATCCGTTTCAAATCACGCTTGATCAGGAGCAGGTGATGGAGCTGTTTGTCGGGGAGAACCTGTACAGTGATCCGGCTGTATTTGTCCGTGAACTGATCCAGAACGCAATCGATGCCGTAAGGACAAGAAAACAGCTCGACCGCTCGCTTCCGCCTGACTGGACGGGGCAGATCAAGATCCGTATATGGAGTGAGCGGGGGAATCACTGGTTCCGCATCGAGGATAACGGGATTGGGATGACGAAGGATGTGATCCAGAATTATTTTCTGAAAGTCGGACGCTCCTACTATAATTCAGACGAATTTCGCCAGGTAAAGCACCGGTGCAAAGCGAATCCGGATTATACTCCTGTGAGCCGGTTCGGGATTGGAATCCTATCCTGTTTTATGGGTGATAAAAAGACAAACCGGGTGGAGGTCAGTACGAAGCATTTCAGCGAAAATGGTATATATTATCCTTCACTGCGACTGAGCATGTGCGGCATTAACGGCTATTATTATATGGCAGACCGGGAGGAGGGACACACTGCGGAGCCCATGCAGGGAGTGACAGATGAGGAGAAGGAACCCTACCGGAACGAGCCGGGCACGGTCATCGCTGTGCGCACGAACCTTTATCAGACGGGAAAGTACAGAGGGTTCCGTGAGATCATTGATCAGTATGTCCTGTATCCCGAAGTGCCGATCCATTTTGAGAGCGCGGAGGAGGGCAGCTATGACTATCCGACAGAGAAGGAATTTATGGAAGGAATCCACAGCCTGAAGGATGCGGAAGGATCGGACGGAAGCAGTGGATTCGAGTTCCTGATTTCAGACGAGGACATGGAGAGGCTAGAAAAAGGATTTCCAGAGCTGGTCTGCAGGAAAAGACCAGGAGTGATCATTCACTGTGACGCTCTGGATGATTATATGAAGTCGCCTTATCTGACGGGGGCTTCTCTGTATGCAGAAGCGTCGGGGGAGTTTGAGCCGATCAAGGTGAAGCTGTGGGAGATGGAGGCTGAGATGGAAGCTGAGATATCATTATTCATCCCGAATGAGGACATCTTCTGCGGGATATCTTTCCGTTTTCTTTCTGAACGAGTGGAGGAACAGATAGAAAAAAGGATAGAGACATCTTTTCCCGGAATCAGTCTTAATCAGTGGAAAATACAGCCTGAAAAAGATTTTATGAAACTGTATAAAAATACGGATTCAGAAGACGAGTCCGCACTGAATACATATATAAAATTCCGTGCCTCTGCGACTTATCAGATTGGAAATTTGCAGCATTTACAGAGGAGGCTGGAAGAATCTGGAGGATGTTTACACAGAAAGATATTTGATGGATTTAGAAAGAGTTCTTTCATTCTTTCGCATAATGGAATTATCTGTAAGATGCATGAGGGGAGGTGTTTCATATCAGGAGTACAAGTTGAAAATATATCCACTCTAATTATTTTGAAGGACAAGTACCGCCCTGTTATAAATCTCTCCCGAGATAATGTAGAAGAATTAAATCTGGAGGCGGCATGTGCACTTGGAATCCTGGAGGAATCCGCACCCGGGAGATTTAACATGGATTATTTGACATTCCAAGAGAATTATCTTTATATACCTCAGAAGAACTACTGGCAGCAGATCGCAGATCACCCTGAATGGGAAGAGCTGCTTCGATTTGATACGGAAGAAGGAGAAATAACAACAGACGAATTAAGGAAGACTGTTGATGAGAGAGGATTTCAGGATATATATTCTCAAAGGGAGCATTATTTGTTATGGAGCAAAAGTATATACCCGGAATTATATTTTGCTTTTTTACAAAAGAATTATAAGGTGCTGTTCAAGCAACAGGAATACAGACTGGGAGCTCCTTACCGGACAGTATTTACAATTGGGAAAAAGGAGCAAGCTGATGATAAAAAGGAAGACGAGATATTTCCGCCTTGGTTTTGTTTTAAAATCTCGAGGGATGCTCCGAAGTATGACGAACTGAAAAACTGCATAAAGATAGGAGAATCCTGCAATAAAGAGCACCGTCTTATACAGTTTCTTATAAAAAATGGACGGGTTCTGCGGGAGCAGGTCCCCGGACTGTGGAATAAAATGCTGCGGGTGTTATTGGAAAAGAGGGGAGATACTCTTGTTTCAGAAGTGAATCTTATACTCAGCGATTTGAGAAAAATTACGGACCTGGGAATCCATGTGCCAGACCACCTGTTTTTATCAGACAAAGATATGGAAGAGAGTGATTCTGATTCTTCCGATGTGAGAGCGCTTTTGTGAGAAAGAAGCAGAATAAACTAAAGGAGGACATGCCATGAAACGATCAGAGATCAACCAGTGCATCAGAGACATGGAGAAGCTTATCGAAGAGAACGGCTTTCATCTTCCTCCGTTCTGCAGCTGGACGCCGAAGGAATGGAGGGAGAAAGGGCACGAGTACGACGAGATCCGCGACAACATGCTGGGCTGGGACATCACAGACTACGGTCTGGGAGATTGGAATAAAGTCGGTTTTGCGCTCATCACTCTGCGCAACGGAAACCAGCATGATCCAACGTACAAGAAGGTCTATGCGGAGAAGCTTCTCATGCTGAAAGAAGGACAGCATTCGCCCATGCATTTTCATTGGACAAAATCCGAAGATATCATCAACCGTGGCGGCGGGACGCTGATCATCCACCTCTATAATGCGGATGAAAACGAGGAGCTGGCTGACACAGATGTGTGTGTGAACTCTGACGGGCGCTCCTACTATGTTCCGGCGGGAACCGGGGTGGAGTTAAAGCCCGGAGAGAGCATTACACTGTGGCCGTACCAGTATCATGATTTCGATGTGAAGCCGGGCACGGGAGACGTGCTGATCGGCGAGGTCTCCATGTGCAATGACGATAATACAGACAACCGGTTTAACCCTCCGGTGGGACGTTTCCCGGAGATCGAGGAGGACGAGGAACCTTACAGGCTGCTGTGCAACGAATATCCGAAAGCCCCGGCAGAGTATAAGACGATCGGACTGCCGGGGTATGTAGGAGAAAGTCCGTCTCCATACAAAGACATTTTTGGATAGAATCAGATGAACTGTGACGGCGAAACAGGAGTCGGTAAAAAACATAGAAAAACTCTTGATTATGACGGAATTATCTGATATCATAACTTCATATTTAAAAACTGTCTGTGTGGGCAGACAGCAATAAGAGACAATAAGCAGGGAGTCCAAAGCAGGACAATATGTTTATTGTCTCTTTTTTTGTTAGGAGGTAAAGAGTATGAGGAAATCAATGAGTATCCAATTCAAAGATTATGAGACGGTGGAGAGATTTTCAAAAGATATTGCAAATATGAAGGGGGAATTTGATCTTGTTTCCGGCAGAAAAGTGGTGGACGCGAAATCATTTCTGGGGATCTTCAGTTTGGATCTGTCGGCGCCTCTTACCCTGAACGCAGTGACAGACGATGCTCAGGCACTCGCTGTTTTTCAGAGATATGTGGTGTGAACTGTAACAGCTGTTGCCCAAAAAATAGAGCGTAATCGGTTTTAGTCTTGACAAACCTCCAGTACTGGGGGTAACATAGGATTTGATATATGTTTTAAGGAGGAGATATTATGAAAATGTGGAAAAAGGCAGCGAGCCTGGCTCTGGCTTCAGCGCTCGTGGTTTCACTTGCTGCGTGCGGCAGCGGAAGCGGCAGCAGTGATTCAGGAGATTCCGATGCGACTACATTTAAGATCGGCGGAATCGGACCAACAACCGGTGACAATGCGATCTACGGAACAGCCGTTGAGAACGGGATCCAGCTTGCTGTTGACGAGATCAACGCGGACGGAGGTATCAACGGATATCAGATCGAGTATCAGTTTGAGGACGACCAGAGTGATTCTGAGAAATCTGTAAATGCGTACAATACACTGAAAGACTGGGGAATGCAGATGCTTGTAGGAACAGTTACATCTACTCCGTGTGTTGCGGTAGTAGAGGAGTCCCATGCGGACAATATGTTCCAGTTCACACCTTCTGCAACAGCTGTGGACAGTATCCAGTATGACAACGCATTCCGTATGTGTTTCTCAGACCCGAGCCAGGGAACTGTTTCAGCGGACTATATCGCTGACAACGGACTTGCACAGAAGATCGCTATCATCTACAACAGTTCTGACACATATTCAACAGGTATCTATCAGAACTTTGCAACAGAGGCTGAGGCAAGAGGTCTTGAGATCGTAGCTGCAGAGGCATTTACAGCGGACAGCAAGACAGACTTCTCTGTACAGATCCAGAAGGCAAAAGACTCAGGAGCTGAGCTTGTATTCCTTCCGATCTACTATCAGGAAGCTTCCCTGATCCTTGCACAGGCTGACAGAGCAGGATTTGCTCCGAAGTGGTTCGGCGTTGACGGAATGGACGGAATCCTGAACGTTGAAGGATTCGACGGAAGCCTTGCAGAGGGACTGATGTTCCTGACACCGTTCACACCGAATGCAGAGGATGAGGCGACACAGACATTTGTTGCGAATTATGAGGAAGCGTTCGGTGATACACCGATCCAGTTCGCAGCGGACGCTTACGACTGCATGTACGTGATCAAAGCTGCTGTAGAGCAGGCTGACATCACACCGGATATGAGCATCTCTGATATCTGTGACGCGATGAAGACAGCGATGACAGAGATCACGATCGATGGTCTTACAGGAAAACAGATCACATGGGGCGAAGACGGAGAGCCGTCAAAAGAGCCTACAGTCGTTGTGATCGAGAATGGAGAATACTCCGTTCTGTAAGGTGAGGTTTTTCAGGATAATAAAAGGACTCTGAGAGCCCGGAAGAACATTTCACAGAACAACAGCCATATAAAGAAAAGACTGCAGCGCCATAAGGCGGGCAGTCTTTTCTTTTACCCCGTATAAGGAAAACCACGAGATAGCCGCGGGGCCCTGTTCACCCTCCCGAGCCGGGGCCCCCTCCTGTTCTGTATACAGCGGAAAGCGGCGTATATCAGGTGTGAAGAAACTTTCGGGGAGACGGGGCGGAGGATTCCGGTGACTTTGGAAGGAGTGTTAGAAATAGTTAAACTCCGGAGATTCAGCGTTAATGCGGGAAATGGTACTGTTTGAGCAGAGCGAGTTGTGCCATTTCCCGCATTGTATTTAGCTGAATTTCCGGAGTTCTACTATTTCTTCACTCCTGGAACGGAACCGGAGCCTCTGTCACGTCTCTTCGAATATGTCTTTTAAGCCATTACGCTGTTTTCGGACTATATACAACTCCCGATCAGAGGTATCCCCTCTTGGAGAGCGTATTGAGGATATTCCGGCCTTCCTCGGTTCCGTCGATGATCCTTCTTGCCCGGACGCTGTCTCCGATGTTTACGATCTCGATGGAATCATCGTCCTCGAATGCCTCTCTGATCTGCTGGAGCACAGGATGTTCTGCCTTCATTCCCAGGCATACAAAGCCGTAATCAAAGGGAAGCTCCTTCTGTTCACCGTTTACTTCTACAAGGAAGTTGTCAGGGCGAACCTCTTTGAGTGCTGTGTTCGGCATCTGTTTTACATTGTACTTTTTCATCAGTGTATTGATATCGACTTTGGACACCGGATCGATCCCGTTTCCGATGACAGGCATCATCTCTACGATGCTCACGTCTGCTCCCCTCGGAGCGAAATACTCCACGACGTCAAGGCCGACAGCGCCGCCGCCGATGACGACTACTTTCTTTCCGGTCATGTCTTCCGGATAGTCATTGTTATTGACATGCTCGATCATATCAAGGATGCTGTATACTTTGCTTCCCTCCCTGCCGAGATTCTCGTGGAGTCCGGTGATCGGCGGGAGCAGCGGAGAAGATCCGGTTGCGTTTACGATGATGTTCGGCTTCAGGTTTTTGATGAAGTTCACATCCGCCTCCATATTCGTAAAGGAGAACAGGTTCCTCAGCTTGTTGGTACGGTGGATCATATAGTTCGGGAAGTCAGAAAGCCTCTTTTTATCCGGAATCTTGGAGATCTCTGCCGCGAGCCCGCCGAGATACGGCTTCTTCTCGATCAGGAAAGTGGTACATCCAACTTCCGCTGCCGTACAGGCTGCTTCCATTCCGGCAGTACCGCCGCCTACAACGACCACGTTGCAGGGCTTTGTGATCTGATGTTTCTTATAGTCTTCGCCCTCTGCGACAGCCGGATTGATGGTGCAGCGGATGGGGCGGTTAATGCCGATCCGGTTGCCGGCGCATCCGATATTACAGGAGATACATTTTCTGATATCGCAGACATCTCCGAACTCTACTTTGTTTACCCATTCCGGATCAGCGATCAGTCCTCGTCCGATCCCGATCAGGTCGGCGTCTCCTCTTGCCAGGATGTCCTCGGCAACATGGGGGTCACGGATATTTCCCATAGTGACGCAGGGCTTGTTGTATCTCTCTTTTACGGCTTTTGCCATATAGGAACGCCATCCGTCCGGGAAATGGTTGGAGTCGATCTGGTACTGGATGGATCCGTTCAGTCCGCAGGATACGTCGATGACGTCCGCTTCCTCCTGGATATACTGGAGATAGTCCAGGCAGTCGTCCAGTGTGTTTCCGCCTTCCAGGAACTCGTCCGCACTGATGCGGAGGAAGATCGGGAAGAAGGGACCTACCTGACGTCTTACTTCCTCCATCACGAGACGGGCGAAGCGGGCACGGTTTTCCGCGCAGCCTCCGAACTCATCTGTTCTCTTGTTTGTGAGCGGAGAGAGGAACTGGCTGAGCAGATAGGAGTGTCCGGCGTGGATCTCCACACAGTCAAAGCCTGCAGTCTGAGCTCGTTTGGCCGCTTCTCCGTATTTTTTAACGATGCGCATGATCTCATCTTTTTCCAGCGGACGCGGGATCTCTCCGCCCTCTTTGGATGGAATGTCTGAGGCGGAGACAGGCTGCATGTTCGTGCGGGCAGACTGTGCTGACGCTCCTGCATGGTTTAGCTGGATCCCGATACAGGTCCCGTGTTTATGGATGGTCTCTGTCAGTTTGAAGAGACGGGGAATATAGTTGTCGTGGTCGATGCGAAGCTGTGTCGTTCCGTTGGAGCCTTCCGGGGAATCCACGCTGGCATTTTCCACCATGATAAGTCCGGTGCCGCCTTTTGCGCGCTGCTCGTAATAATTAATATGGAGGAAACTCATCTCTCCGCTCTGCTCGCCGTAGTTTGTTCCCATGGGTGTCATCATGATCCTGTTTTTCAGTGTCATGCGGCGGACAGTGAAAGGTTCAAAAATGTGTCTGTACTCTTTTTTCATAACTCTTGATCTCCTGATTGAATTGATTTAGTAAATGATCCTGTTTAAAATAAAGAGAGGCTGCTTCCAAACGGAACCATCGTCATCAGATTAACAATCCGTTTACAGGCTGTATTATAAAGGGGAAAATGATATAAAACAAATGCATGTTTTAGGGGGAAATCATAGAAAAAGTTAATAAATTGTGCTATTTTATGAAAGAGAGGACAAACTATAAACAGTCAGGAGTGATTTTATGAATTTGAATCAGCTTCATTATTTTTCAAAACTGGCAGAAGTAGAACATTATACAAAGGCAGCGGAGGAACTGGATATCTCCCAGCCTACGCTCAGCCACGCGATCGGTTCTCTGGAAAAAGAGCTGGGAACAAAGCTTTTTGAGAAGCAGGGGCGCAATGTGACGCTGACAAAGTACGGGAGTATTTTCAGGGAGTATGTGGATGAATCTCTCCATGTACTGGATTCAGGAGTAAAAAAGGTACGGGCGCTGACCGGCCAGACAGAGGGACTGATCGAACTGGGGTATATTTACACTCTGGGAAGCGAGTTTGTGCCGTCTCTTGTCAGTGACTTTATCCGGACCCATGAGGAACTGAAGGTCAGGTTTCATTTTACGGTGGGAAATACATCGGAGATCATACAGGGGCTCAAAGATGAGCGCTTTGATATCGGCTTCTGTTCCATGGCGGAGCGGGAGAGCGGGATCTTATTTACTCCGGTGGGGACGGAAAACCTGGTCGTTGTAGTGCCCAAAGGCCATCCGCTGTCTTACGAAAAGGCTGTGGACCTGGAGCAGGCAGCAGCTTATCCTCAGATCTTCTATACGGAGAACAGCGGACTGCGGCCGGTCGTGGACCGCATGTTCAGCCAGATAAAAGTCGTACCCCAGATCGCATATGAGATCGAGGAGGATGGCTGTATGGCAGGGCTGGTGGCGCAGAACTTCGGGATTGCTGTGATGCCGGAGATTCCGGTGCTGCGGCAGCTGAATGTAGACATCGTGCCTATCCGCAATCAGCATGAGAAGAGGTATGTATATATGGCGCGGGGGAAAAATACATATCAGACCCCGCTGGTGCGCAGGTTTGCGGAATATGTAAAGAGCAGGGGGATGTAAGAAAAATGGGATGTAAGAGAAGGGGCTTCCGGATCAGACGGAAGTCCCTTCTTTCTTTATAAAGGAGATAAAACTGCGGACTGCCGGAATCTGGTAATGATCCTTTAAATAAGCCATGTAGACGGTATGCCTTAAGCTGACGTCCGTCAGATGGAGCTTCTCCAGGGCAAAATGTTCCAGGCTGTCCACATCTGCTACCAGAGCGATCCCGAAATCTTCAGCCACCAGGGAAGCAATGGCATTCTCGTCGGGAGATTCGCAGATGATCTCAGGAGTTATGCCGTAAGATGCGTAGGTACGGTTTGTAAAGCGCCCCAGCCCGGAGGTCCTGTCATACCCTATGATAGGATAGCTTTCCAGATCCCGGATGGAAAGATTCTTTTTGCGGGAGAGCGGATGGCCAAGGGGCGTGATCACGATCATTTCCTGATACAGAATGGGAACGAACTGGATGTCAGGCTCATTCTCAATATAAGAACCAAAGACAACGTCATATTTTTCCTCCTTCAGCCCGGACATCATCTCGGCGGTGTAACTCTGCTGAAAGCTGAAGCTGATCTGTGAATTGTTTCCGGTTCCGAGAAAACGGCGGACCATATGTGGGATATATCTCGCAGCCAGAGGGAATACATAGGCGATATCAACATGCCCTGAGTTCCCGGAAAGCTTTTTCATCTGTTTTTCTGCAAGCGCTACATCCGACAGGATCCGGTCCGCATGCTCGAGGAAGATCTTTCCGTATTTGGTGAGCGTGACTGTCCGTCCCTTTCGCTCGAACAGGATGATGCCCAGTTCTTCCTCCAGATTGGAGATGGAGCGGCTCAGAGACGGCTGGGAGATGTTCAGATTTGAGGCGGCAAGCCGGAAGTGCTGATATCTGGCTACTGCCTGAAAGTAAGTGAGCTGGTTTAACGTCATGGCATATCCTCCTGAGCTTTTTGTACTATTATACTACTGCTGATAGAAAAAAGCTATCAAAATGAATAAAAAGATATATTGGAACTATAAAATGAAATTTCGTATAATAAACCCAGAGAGGTTGTTTGATATTTAACAAACTAGGAAGATCAAAAAAAGGAGAAAAGAATCATGGCAGAAAGAATCACAGGACACACAGAACTGATCGGTCTGATGGCGTATCCGATCAGACATTCAAGCTCACCGGCAATGCACAATGAGGCGTTCGCAACACTGGGACTGGACTATGCTTACCTTGCGTTTGAGGTTGACAACAGCACGCTCGAGGACGCGGTCAAAGGCCTTCGCGCACTGAAAATGGTAGGTTCCAACGTCTCCATGCCGAACAAGACTGTCGTGGGACAGTATCTGGATGAACTGTCACCGGCGGCTCAGATGTGCGGCGCAGTCAACACGATCGTGAATGACAATGGAAAGCTGATCGGACACATCACGGACGGGATCGGATATATGCAGTCTTTAAAGGATAACAACATCGATGTGATCGGAAAGAAGATGACCATCACCGGAGCAGGCGGAGCTGCAAAAGCGATCGAGGTGCAGGCTGCTCTGGACGGTGTGAAAGAGATGTCCATCTTCAATATTAAAGATAAATTCTGGGAAGCTGCCGAGAAGACGGTGGAGACGATCCGCAACAATACGGACTGTGTTGTCAATCTGTATGACCTGGACGACAAGGAGAAATTAAGAGAAGAGATCGCGGACAGCTACCTCTTTGCACAGGCTACAGGCGTGGGAATGAAACCCCTTGAGGGACAGTCTGTGGTTCCGGATAAATCTTTCTTCCGCCCGGATCTGATCGTGACAGATACGATCTACTCTCCGAGAGAGACAGCACTCCTCAAGATGGCGAAAGAGGCAGGCTGTAAGACTATGAACGGACTCGGGATGATGCTGTTCCAGGGAGACGCAGCGTTCTACCTGTGGACAGGAAAGCATATGCCGATCGACCACATGAAAGAAGTTCTGGATATCAAATACGACTAAAACAGAGAAGGAGAAAAGAAATGAATAAGAAATATGTGCCAAGCGCACTGATCCTTTACTTAAACTATTTTATCCATGGTATCGGGTGTTCGATCTTAAGCCAGCAGGTCGTAAAAGAACTTCTTGCAGATCAGTGGGGCATGGACGGTGTCATGGGCGTGACTGCCGTTGCTGCAGCACTGGGGCTGGGAAGGCTGATCTCACTGCCGTTTGCAGGGCCTCTTTCTGATAAATTCGGAAGAAGGATCTCTGTGCTGATCGGATGTTTTTCCTATGTGATCTTCTTCGTGGGGATCGCGTTTTCCCCGAACATGACCATCGCCTATGTGGCAGCAGTCCTGGGAGGCATCGCAAACTCCTTCCTTGATACGGCTACCTACCCGGCTGTCGCGGAGATCATCTACAAATATACAGGGATCGCTACAATGGGGATCAAGCTGTTTATCTCTGTTGCACAGCTCCTGCTTCCGTTTTTCCTTGGAATCTGTGCGGGAACCGCAATGTCCTACCTGACGCTTCCGCTGGTGTGCGGCATCGCGATCGCAGTGCTCGGGGTGCTGGCGATCTTTGCCCCGCTGCCGAAGGTTGAGGGTGTTGGAAAAGGTGAATCCTTCCTGAACAATTTAAAGAACGCGCACTTTTCTGTGGAGAGTGTTGCCCTGATCCTGATCGGTTTCACATGCACTGCTACATTCCAGCTCTGGCTGAACTGTGCGCAGACATTCGGCACAGAGGTGGCAGGCATCGCATCGGAGGATGTTTCCATGATGCAGACTTACTACTCTGCAGGTACACTGGTGGCACTGTTTATCACAAGTATCCTCATCACGAAGTTCAAACAGGTGCGTTTCCTTGTGATCTATCCGGTGATCTCACTTGTGATGCTCGTACTCGTATACATGGTCAGAACACCGATGATCTGCTATGTTGGTGCATTTGTAGTCGGATACGCGGGAGCCGGCGGTGTGCTCCAGATGGTCACAGCTGTTGCAAACGACCTGTTCCCGAAGATCAAGGGAACCCTTACCAGCCTCGTCATGATCGCGTCCAGCCTGTGTAACTACACGATCCTGACAGCGGCATCCAACATGAGCGCTTCCGGCGTCATCATCATGAATATTGTGATCACGGTCATCGGTATCGCACTTGCACTTTTTGTAAATGCCAGGTATGGTGTGCTGCTGAAAAATGCAGATACATCCAAATAAGTGAAAAAGAAGGCAGGCAGCCTGCGGGCAGACAGGATCTTGATCTGGCCGGAGAGCTGCCTTGCTCTGTAACCTCAGTTATATTATAATCTATATCAATTCAGTCAGGAGGAAGATGAGAATGAATCCGGTAAAAGTAAGAAATGTGGAAATTGGGACAGGGATCCCGAAAATCTGTGTGCCGATCGTGGGCGTGACAAGAGAAGAGATCCTGCAGGCGGCCGGGACCATCCGGACCACGGCAGCAGATGTTGTCGAGTGGCGTGTGGACTGGTATGAGGATATCTTTGACTTTGGAAAGACAGAGGAGACGATGCGTGCTCTCAGGGAAGCGCTCGGAGAGATCCCGATCCTTTTTACGTTCCGCACATCCAAAGAGGGCGGAGAGAAGGCGATCGAGACAGATGCGTATGTGGAGCTGAACCAGAAGGCGGCAAAGACCGGTCTGATCGATCTGGTAGATATCGAGGCCTTTACCGGGGATGAAGCGGTAAAAGCAGTTGTGGAGACTGCCCATGCCTGCGGCGTGAAGGTAGTCGCGTCCAATCATGATTTCCACAAGACTCCAGAGAAAGACGAGATCGTATCCCGTCTCCGCAAGATGCAGGATCTGGGAGCGGATATCCCGAAGATCGCGGTGATGCCGCAGAACAAAAAAGACGTCCTCATCCTTCTGTCTGCGACAGAGGAGATGGCGTCAGAGTATGCGGACCGTCCGATCATCACCATGTCCATGGCAGGTACCGGCGTGATCAGCCGTCTGTGCGGGGAGGTGTTTGGTTCCGCGCTGACATTCGGAGCGGTCGGAAAGGCTTCCGCACCGGGACAGATGGGAGCGGAGGATCTGCAGACCGTCCTGGGACTTCTCCACAAGAGTCTCTAAAGGACAAAGAACATATATTGATTTTCAGAAAAAAACGGGAGATGATGCTTTTCTTCATCTCCCTGTTTTCAGGAGATTTTTTATGAAAAAAGTAATTAACTGGATAGACGAATATCTGGAAGAAGTACTCCTGGTGGCTGCTCTTGCGGCCATGGCTGTGATCATGGGAGTGCAGGTGTTCTGCAGGTATGTGCTTGGCGCTTCTCTGTCCTGGTCCGAGGAGCTTACCAGATATATTTTTATCTGGGCAGGATTTTTGAGCGTCAGCTATTGTACAAAGAAATGTATTTCCATCAAGATCGAACAGTTTGTCGCACTGTTCCCGAAGCGGGGCAAGGCGATGTTCAAGGTGGTGAACCACACATTTGAACTGATCCTGTTCCTTTACCTGATCCCATTTGCATGGAAATATCTGATGTCTGCCGTGGCAAACGGACAGACCAGCCCGGCGATGGGGATTACGATGTATTATGTACAGGCGGCGCCCCTGGTGGGATTTATCCTTTCTGCGATCCGTGTGCTCCAGCGGTGGATCGTGGAGTTCAATACAGTGCGCCGGAAAGGAGGAGAGTGAGATGTCGGCTGTTGTTTTATTTATCATCTTTGTCGTGTGCCTGGTCATCGCGATCCCGGTCTCCATCTCGCTTGGGATCGTCTCCGTGCTTCCCGGGGCGGCGGACCCGTCTTTTACGGCGAGTGCGACCTATGTGATCCGTTCCATGCTGGGCGGCCTTGACAGTTTTCCTCTCCTCGCGGTGCCTATGTTCGTGCTGTCGGGTATCATCATGGCCCGGGGAGGGATTTCCAGGAAGCTGTTCGATGTGTTTGCCTATTTCATGGGAAAACGGACAGCGGGAATGCCCTGTGCCGTGGTCGTGACCTGCCTGTTCTACGGAGCGATATCCGGATCCGGACCGGCGACCGTGGCGGCGGTAGGGAGTATGACTATCCCGATCCTGATCGAGATGGGATACGATAAGAAATTTACCACCGCGCTGGTGGCAGTGGCAGGCGGGCTGGGAGTGATCATCCCGCCCAGTATTCCGTTCATCATGTACGGATCCGCTTCGGGAGCCTCCGTCAGCGACCTGTTCATCGCGGGGATCATCCCGGGGCTTCTGATCGGCGTGCTCCTGATGATCTATGCGTTTTATTACTGCAAGAAAAACGGAGAAGACCAGGAGAAGAAGATGGTCGTAGTGGGAGCGCTCCATGAACGGGGACTCCTGCGGGTGCTGAAGGACAGCGCATTTGCCCTTTTAAGCCCGGTCATCATCCTGGGATGCATTTACACGGGGATCGCTTCACCTACTGAGGCGGCAGTCATTTCCGTGTTCTATGCGCTCCTGATCAGCATGCTTGTCTATAAGACGATCAGGGTAAAGGATATATGGGCGATCCTTGTGGAGTCCATCCGCACTTATGCCCCGATCCTGTTTATCCTGGCGGCGGCGATCGCATTCTCGAGAGTGCTGACCCTGATGCAGGTTCCTCAGGCGATCAGTGAATGGATCCTGTCACACTTTACGAATCCGGTCATCCTGCTCCTGGTGATCAATGCTTTTCTGCTGATCGTGGGAATGGTCATGGATACGACGCCCGCGATCCTGATCCTGACGCCGATCCTTCTCCCGATCGTGGAATCCATCGGCATGGATCCGATCCATTTCGGTGTGATGATGGTGGTAAATCTTGCCATCGGTTTCGTGACGCCTCCGATTGGGGTCAACCTGTTCGTGGCAAGTTCGCTTACGGAAGTGCCCCTGATGGAGATCGCGAAACATGCGCTGCCCATGATCTTGTATTTCCTGGCGGCTCTGCTGATCATCACGTTTGTGCCGGCGGTCAGCCTGGCGCTGCTGTGACGAAAATCAGCCTGGGATTGTTATGCCGGAAGCCGGGCGGGGACCGCTATGGCGGCAGTCAGTCAGGTACAGCTATGACGGCGCGAACAGACAGAAGGAGGAATATATGAGAAAGAAAAACTATATATCCGCGGCAGCGCTCCTCGCGGCGGGGACAGTGCTGGCTGCCGGAGTACTGACAGGGTGTGTATCCGGGGAAGAGGTCGAGCAGAGGTATGCCTACCCGCTCGGAACGGCGAGCCCGGAGGACACAGTGACGCAGATCTATGCGGAGAGATTTGTGGAGGAAGTGGACAGGCGCAGCGAGGGAAGGATCAAGATCACGGTCTACCCTAACAGCGTGCTGGGAGGAGACAGGGAACTTCTGGAGAGCTGCTATGACGGGGATATCCCGTTCGTGATCCAGAATACGGCGCCTCAGGTCAGCTTTATTGATGACACGGCAGTGTTTGATACGCCGTGCGTCTTCAATGACATCGAATCTGTGCGGGAGACAGTGGACCAGCCGGAGTTCCTGGAAAAGATACAGGAATCCTACAGGGAGGCCGGCTTCGAACTTCTGGGATATGCGGACCAGGGCTTCCGCGTTATGTCGACGAATAAGGCAGTGACGGAGTTTTCTGATTTTAAGGGACAGAAGATCCGCACCATGGAGGACGCTTATCAGCTGGCGTTCTGGCAGCAGCTGGGTTCTAACCCAACGCCCATGAACTTCAGCGAGGTGTATATCGGACTCCAGCAGCATACCATTGACGCCCAGGAAAATCCCTATGAGGTTATCGTATCCAACCGGCTCTATGAGCAGCAGGACTATATTGTTGAGACGAATCATGTACCTCATCTCATTTCCCTTGTGGTGAGCGAAGAATTTTTCCAGGAACTTCCGGAGGAAGACCAGCAGATCCTGATCGAGGCGGAGAAGATCGCAAAAGAGTATGCGAGGGAACAGTCTGATCAGAGAATCGATGACAGGATCCAGACCATTCGTGACAGCGGGACCGAGATCCTCACACTGGATGACTCTGTGAGAGAGCAGATGATCGAGGCGAGCGGGCCGGTGTACGAGGAGATCCAGAAAGTCGTGGACCCGGAGATCTACAGCCTGTATACAGGAAATGAATAGAGTGATGGACTGATAGAAGATCCCAAAGGATACTGCCAGGACATTGACAGAGCAGCTGCCCGGAAGGGCAGCTGTTTTGCAGCGGTTACGTAGATGTGTGATTTGATGCACAATTCAACAATACGGTTATAAATGCTGTATCTGGAATCTGAGCGGTAGCAGTGTTTCGATGGATACGGTTGAAATACGAAATGCCGGATTTGTGGCGGTATGCAGCAGTCGGAAGAAAAATTGCAAGTGCGGCTGGCATGCGTCCGCTCCGCCATATCGGCTCGAATCCGCTGTTTCACAGCTCCTTCTCGCTGTGGGCGTCCGCCCTATAGAGAAAAAGATACCCTATCCTCTTTGTGAACCAGCTCCCACGGATAAATGGGAGCGAATGCGTCCGCTCACCCGCGCCATTCGCAAAACGCGCTTTCAGCGCTTTACCGCTGCTTCGCAGCTCATTTTGCTCATAATATGGCGCTCTCTTCAAGAAGGGCTCTGCAAGTATTATTATGCCAGCATAAATACTTGCAGAGCCCTTCTTGAGTGAGCTGGTTTGAAGAAAGTTATAGTATGCGTCCGTTCCGCCATGCCAGCTCGAATCCGCTGTTTCACAGCTCCTTCTCGCTGTGGGCGTCCGCCCTATAGAGAAAAAGATACCCTATCCTCTTTGTGAACCAGCTCCCACGAGGATAGGGTATCTTTTTCTCTGCATGGCGGAACTGGTGTACAAAAACCGAGTGGACTCGATTTTTTTATTGCAAGGGACAGAGAGAGTATGATATAATTAGCTGATGTTCAAATAATCACACAATATAGATGAGAGGGAATGATTATGAGCTTTATATCGTATTTAGTAAACGGATTGAGTCTTGGAAGTGTGTATGCGATCATTGCCCTGGGATACACCATGGTGTACGGTATTGCGAAGATGCTGAACTTTGCTCATGGAGACATTATCATGGTCGGAGCATACATTGCTCTGATGAGCATGACCCAGGCAGGGCTTCCACCTGTCGCTGCGGTGATCGCCGCTGTTGTGGGATGTACGGTGCTCGGAGTTTTGATCGAGCGTATCGCCTACAAACCGCTCAGGAATGCATCGTCCTCGCTGGCTGTCCTGATCACTGCGATCGGTGTCAGCTACCTGCTCCAGAACCTGGCGCTTCTGATCTTCGGGGCGAACACTCAGACGTTCGACTCGGTGATCAAATGGAAAGGCGTCACTCTGGCGGACGGGGCCCTGAGTATTTCGGGAGTGACGATCGTGACGATCGCTGCATGTATCATCATCATGGTGGTCCTCGTCACATTTGTCCAGAAGTCGAAACCGGGGCAGGCAATGCGTGCTGTATCCGAGGATAAAGGCGCTGCACAGCTGATGGGAATCAATGTGAACGGCACCATCGCCCTGACTTTTGCGATCGGTTCCGCGCTGGCGGCGATCGCAGGCGTGCTGCTCTGTTCCGCTTATCCGAGCCTGACTCCGTACACAGGAGCGATGCCCGGTATCAAGGCGTTCGTGGCAGCCGTATTCGGCGGGATCGGCTCGATCCAGGGAGCTTTTATCGGCGGACTTCTCCTGGGGATCATCGAGATCCTGGGAAGAGCCTATATCTCTTCGCAGATGGCAGATGCGCTGGTGTTTGCCGTGCTGATCATCGTGCTCCTCGTGAAGCCTACAGGTATACTCGGAAAACAGATTCAGGAGAAAGTGTAGGTGAGAGTCGGGATGAAAAAGCTGAAGAATATGAATAAAACTACAAAAAGCAATCTGATCACGTATGGGATCGTTATCGTTGCCTTTGCCGTGATGCAGACGCTGATCAATACAGGGAGCATCTCCAGCCTTCTGGAAGGACTGATGGTGCCGCTGTGTATCTATGTGATCCTTGCCGTATCACTGAACCTCGTGGTAGGCATTCTGGGAGAGCTGAGTCTGGGACACGCGGGATTTATGTGTGCAGGCGCATTTTCCAGTGCATTTTTCTCGAAGTGCATGAAAGATGTGATCGAGAACGGAACACTGCGTTTCATTCTGGCGCTTCTGATCGGGATCGCCGTGGCGGCCGTGTTCGGGATCATCATCGGAATCCCGGTCCTCCGTCTGAAGGGAGACTACCTTGCCATCGTTACGCTGGCATTCGGAGAGATCATAAAGAACCTTGTCAATGTAGTGTTCATTGGAAGAGATTCCAGCGGATTTCATTTCTCCACAAAAGACGTTATGGACCTGAACATGGAGGTGGACGGCGAAGTCATCGTAAACGGACCTCAGGGGATCACGGGCACGCCCCAGGATTCCACCTTCTTTATCGGAGTAGTCCTGATCCTGATCACACTGTTCATCGTACTCAACCTGATCAATTCCAGGGACGGACGTGCGATCATGGCGATCCGCGACAACCGGATCGCTGCGGAGTCTGTGGGAATCAACATCACAAAGTATAAACTGATGGCATTTACCGTATCTGCGGCGCTTGCCGGCGGAGCGGGCGTGCTGTATGCGCATAACCTGTCCACGCTGACAGCGAATACCAACAACTTCGGATACAACATGTCCATCAACATCCTTGTATTTGTTGTCCTGGGCGGCATCGGAAACATCAGAGGTTCCATGATCGCGGCTGTTATCCTGACGCTCCTGCCGGAGATGCTCAGAGGACTTTCCGACTATCGTATGCTGATCTATGCGATCGTCCTGATTCTCATGATGCTCTTCAACTGGGCGCCGAAGTCCATTGAGTGGAGAGAAAAATACCTTTCCTTCGGAAAGAAGAAAAAGGAGGCTGTAAAATAATGGCTGCATTACTGGACGTAAAGAATCTGGGTATTTCTTTTGGCGGTCTGCGGGCTGTGAACGGTTTTGACATCTCCATTGAGAAAGAAGAACTGTATGGCCTGATCGGTCCTAACGGAGCCGGAAAGACAACTGTCTTCAACCTCCTGACAGGAGTATATAAACCGGATACGGGAAAGGTGATCCTGGACGGTCAGGATATTACCGGCAAGAAGACCATTGACATCAGCAAGGCGGGAATTGCCAGGACATTTCAGAACATCCGCCTGTTCTCAAAGCTGAGCGTCCTTGACAATGTCAAGGTGGGACTCCACAACAAGCATCATTATTCTACGGTGGAAGGGATCTTAAGGCTTCCCGGGTACCGGAAGATCGAGAAAGAGATGAATGAGCAGGCGATGGAGCTTCTGGAGGTATTTGGTCTTGCAGATCATGCGGACTATCTTGCGTCAAACCTTCCATACGGACAGCAGAGAAGGCTGGAGATCGCCAGGGCGCTCGCCACGGAGCCGAAACTCCTTCTGCTGGATGAACCGGCGGCTGGAATGAATCCCAACGAGACCGGGGAACTGATGGAGATGATCCAGTTTGTGAGAGAAAAATTCCATATGACCATCCTTCTGATCGAACATGACATGAAACTGGTCAGCGGGATCTGCGAGAAACTGACGGTGTTAAACTTCGGCGAGGTGCTCGCCCAGGGCGATACCGCGTCCGTGCTCAACGATCCGCAGGTCATTACGGCATATCTGGGAGAATAGGAGGAAACGGCTATGGCAATGCTTGAAGTAAAAGATTTGGAAGTATATTACGGAGTCATCCAGGCGATCAAAGGCGTGTCCTTCGAGGTGAATCAGGGAGAAGTCATCGCCCTGATCGGAGCCAACGGAGCGGGAAAGACGACGATCCTTCACACGATCACCGGACTGCTGTCCCCGAAAAAAGGTCAGGTCCTCTTTGAGGGTAAGGATATCACAAAAGTCCCGGCCCACAAGATCGTGTCCATGGGAATGGCACATGTGCCGGAAGGAAGACGTGTCTTTGCGGAACTGAGCGTCTATGAGAATCTGAAGATGGGCGCTTATACAAGAAAGGACAAAGGCGAGATCGAGGAGAGCCTCGCCAATGTGTATAAGAGATTTCCCCGTCTGGAAGAGAGAAAGAACCAGATGGCAGGGACTTTGAGCGGCGGAGAGCAGCAGATGCTCGCCATGGGCAGGGCATTGATGTCAAAACCGAAGATCATCCTGATGGATGAACCTTCCATGGGACTTTCTCCGATCCTGGTAAATGAGATCTTCGACATTATCCAGGCGGTGAGCGAGAGTGGAACGACAGTCCTGCTGGTGGAGCAGAATGCGAAGAAAGCACTCTCCATCGCAGACCGTGCTTATGTTCTGGAGACGGGAAATATCGTTCTGGAAGGAAATGCAAAAGACCTGCTTGAAGACGATTCCATCAAGAAAGCATATCTTGGCGAGTAAGGGGGCGTATCAACATGAAAAATATTGTTATCACGATAGCAAGACAGTACGGAAGCGGCGGAAAAACGATCGGCGCGATGCTCGCAAAAGACCTGGGGATCAACTGCTACAGCAGAGAGATCCTGAGAATGGCGTCCGAGGACAGCGGAATCAATGAAAGGCTGTTCGGGATGTCGGATGAGAAGATCCGCCATGCAGGCTGGTTTAAACTCTTAAGCCGTCCCTACGGCGGAGAGCTTCTTCCTCCGGAGGACCGGGATTTTGTGTCAGATGACAACCTGTTCAACTATCAGGCGAAAGTGATCAAGGAGCTGGCGGCAAAAGAGTCTTGTGTGATCGTGGGCAGATGTGCGGACTACATTCTGAAAGATTATCCGAACGTGGTGAGTGTGTTTGTCCATGCGGACCGGAAATTCTGTCTGGACCGCTCAATGGAGCGCCACAGCATGGACGAGAAAGAGATGCAGAAATATATCGAGAAGACCGACAATTTCCGGGGGGACTTCTACAGATATCATACCGGGCATGAATGGGCGGATGCGAGAAATTACGACCTGTGCCTGAACAGCGGCAAGCTGGGATTCGAGAAGTGCGTGGAGGAGATCAAGTCCTACATCCGGATCCGGTTCGATCAGTAAAAGTGAAGAGAAAACGGTTTACTTACGCGTTGGGGCTGTCGGTTAATACCGATTTTTAATCCCTGACATGCAGGGAAGAGGCAATCCCAGAGAATTCGGGCTTTTTTAAGCCCCTAATTCTCCAGTGGATTGTCTCTT
>NZ_JACJLR010000049.1 GCF_016902345.1 Mediterraneibacter glycyrrhizinilyticus
GGGAAGAGACAATCCACTGGAGAATTAGGGGCTTAAAAAAGCCCGAATTCTCTGGGATTGCCTCTTCCCTGCATGTCAGGGATTAAAAATCGGTATTAACCGACAGCCCTCTTCTTTGTAACGGCGACGAGCCAAAGTCCCGGCTTGTCCGAGACCCTGGCGGCCGCTAACGATCCCGGCATATGCTTTCTGGCACTTCCGGTGATTTATTTCTCCCCACGCTCCAGAGCGAGAAGGCTCCTCTTTTTCTCCACTCCTCCCGCATATCCGGTGAGGCTTCCGTCTGTCCCCAGGATGCGGTGGCAGGGAACGATGATCGAGACCGGATTGTGCCCGACCGCTCCGCCCACCGCCTGGGCTGACATGGAAGTGATCCCCCGCCGCCCGGCGATCTCTCCTGCGATCTCCTTGTAGGTCATGGTCTTCCCGTATGGTATCTTTAACAGGATATCCCAGACCTCCATCCGGAACGGGCTTCCCTGCAGATGGAGCCTTGGCGTAAAGTCCGGTTCCCGTCCCTCGAAATAAATATCCAGCCACTTTGCCGTCTCTTCAAATACCGGAAGGATCTCTCCGCCCTGTCCCATCTCTTCATGATCCGCTTCAAGCCCCGCGCCGAAGTATTTCTGTCCGTCAAACCACAGTCCGGTAAGCCCTTCCCCGTCAGAAGCCAGTGTGATCCCGCCCAGCGGTGAATCGTAATGGTATGTGTAACGCATCCTTTTCCCTCCTTCTAACTGCTTTGTTCCGTCTCTGAAAAAATCTCCTGCGGGACCAGCCGGCGGTCAGCGGTCAGTTCCAAAACTTAACACTGTCTCTCCTGCTTCAGGAACTCTTCCACGATCCGGTTGAATCCCTCCGGCTCTTCCTTCGCGATAAAATGGCTTCCCTTCATCACACGGATCTGTGCATTTGGCAGGCTGGCATAGATCAGTCTTGTATGCTCATCCTTTATCATGTCCCTGTTTCCCGCGATCACCAGTTTGGGAATCCGCAGGAAATCCGGATCGCTGTTTTCGGAAATCTCCTCCGGGTCAAGATTTGGATCGTTGACCATAAGTCCCAGCATCTCGGCGTTTTTACGCGCCTTTTCGCTTTTCCCCGCAAGCAGTGACGCAGCATGATATCCCAGGATGATCGGGATCTGGACAGAGGGCTTCACTCCCGCGCTGTACAGGTTCGCCCCGTTCAGGATAAGCCGGTTCACCCGCTCCGTATATTTCAGGGCAAATACCAGGGCAATGTTTCCTCCGTCTGAAAAGCCGAGGAGATCCGCTTTTTCGATCTCCTGCTCGTCCATAAAATCATGCAGATCCTCCGCAAACTGCCGGATCGTGAAAGGCTTCTCGCCTCGCGGAGATTTCCCATGTCCCCTCGTATCCAGCGCGATCACCCGGTATTCCCTGGAAAAATATTCTATCTGGTGGATAAAATATCCGCTGTCCTCCCCATTCCCGTGGAGGAGGATGAGCGGGGAGCCTGTTCCTTTCTCTGTGTAATGAAGTTTGATGTCCGTCTCTTTCTTCATCTGATCATTCTCCCTGGTCAATACATTTTGTTTTCGTGATAATTATATTCTAACTTTATTTGTATTACAATACAAACGCGAACAGACTTAATGTATACTGTATGAATTCATTATCCCGTTCAATACAATAACTTCCCTATTCCAGATGGGCATGCACGTCAACCATGCAATACTTCCACCCCCTTCAGCCACCCTTCCGTCTGAGAAAAAAAACAGCAGAGACCGGGGTGTCTCTCCTGAGCCGTAGAGCAGCATCGGCACTTGGGCTGCGTCCTTTGCAGCCCTACGTACCGCTATGCTGCGGCCCGAGCGCAAGCGCGCTCTGGAGAGACACCCCGGTCTCTGCGTACTTATTTTCCTCAGATCGTCGCAATATCGATCAATGTAAGTTTCTTAATATCTGTATTCTCAAGACTGGTGATCAGCGCCTCAGCGGTATCGATCGCTGTCAGCACGTTCACGCCTGTCTCGATGGCATTTCTGCGGATCACAAATCCGTCCCTGGAGTGTTCTGCTCCCTGTGCCGGGATATCGATGACAAGGTCGATCTTGTGTCCCAGGATCAGGTCCAGAAGGTTCGGGGACTCCTGCTCGATCTTACGGACCGGAGTCGCTTTCACCCCTGCCTCGTTCAGGGCACGGGCTGTTCCGCTGGTGGCGAAGATGTGGTATCCGATCGCCTCGAACCTGCGTCCGATCTCCACAGCCTCCGGCTGATCCTCGTCGCGGACTGTCATGATCATGTTCTTGAACTTGGGCAGTTTGATCCCTGCGCCGAGGAACGCTTTATAGAGCGCCTCGTCGAATGTCTTGGCGATACCCAGACACTCTCCCGTGGACTTCATCTCAGGTCCCAGGCTGATGTCTGCGCCCCGGATCTTCTCAAAGGAGAAGACGGGCATCTTGACCGCCACATAGTCTGCCTCCGGCTGAAGTCCCGGTGTGTAGCCAAGTTCCCTGATCTTTTTGCCGATGATGACCTGTGTCGCCAGCGGCACGATCGGGATGCCTGTCACCTTGCTGATGTACGGCACGGTACGGCTGGAACGGGGATTGACCTCGATCACGTAAACATCATCCTCGCCGCAGACGATGAACTGGATATTGATCATACCGATGACATGGAGGGATTTCGCAAGCCTTCTCGTGTACTCCGCGATTTTCGCCTTCGCTCCTTCCGTCAGGCTCTGCGCCGGGTAGACGGAGATACTGTCTCCGGAGTGGATCCCTGCACGCTCGATATGCTCCATGATACCCGGGATCAGGATATCTGTGCCATCACACACGGCATCCACCTCGATCTCCTTGCCCTGCAGGTATTTATCCACAAGGATCGGATGATCCTGAGCGATCCGGTTGATGATACCGATGAACTGGTCGATATCATTGTCGTTGATGGCGATCTGCATTCCCTGACCGCCCAGCACGTAGGACGGACGTACCAGCACCGGATAGCCAAGGCGGTTTGCCACCTCTTTTGCTTCCTCTGCGGTAAATACCGTTCCTCCTGTCGGACGCGGGATCTCGCACTCTTCCAGGATCTCATCAAAGAGTTCCCTGTCCTCCGCCTTGTCCACGTTCTCCGCGGAGGTTCCCAGGATCGGCACTCCCATCTTCATGAGCGCCTCTGTCAGTTTGATGGCGGTCTGTCCTCCGAACTGTACCACAGCGCCGTCCGGTTTCTCGATGTCAACGATGCTCTCCACATCTTCCGGTGTGAGAGGCTCGAAATACAGCTTGTCCGCAATGTCAAAGTCTGTACTTACTGTCTCCGGATTGTTGTTGACGATGATCGTCTCAAATCCTTCCTTTGCAAATGCCCAGGTACAGTGTACGGAGCAGAAGTCAAACTCGATCCCCTGTCCGATACGGATCGGGCCGGAGCCAAGGACCAGGACTTTCTTCTTTCCTGTGGTCTCCTCCACCTCGTTCTCGCTTCCGTATACGGAGTAGTAATATGGCGTCTCCGCCGCGAACTCTGCCGCGCAGGTGTCAACGATCTTGTACGCAGCCACGATCCCGTTATCATGGCGTATGTCATGGATCTCACGCTCGCTCTTTCCTGTCAGGCGGGCGATCACATTGTCCGGGAACTCGATCCGTTTCGCTTCTTTTAAGAGTTCCGGAGTCAGCTCCTCATTTTTCAGGGCATTCTCCATCTCCACAATGATGGCGATCTTATCGATAAACCACCGGTCGATCTTTGTGATCCTGAAGATGGTATCGTAATCAACACCACGGCGGACTGCCTCCGCGATCCTCCAGATCCTCATGTCGTCCACGATCTCAAGCTGCTCCATCAGGTCATCCTGGGAAAGGTCTGTAAAATCATAGGACATCAGGCTGTCCACATGCTGTTCCAGAGAACGGATCGCTTTCATCAGCGCCCCTTCAAAGTTGTTGCAGATGCTCATGACCTCTCCGGTCGCCTTCATCTGGGTCGTCAGCGTCCTCTTGGCGCTGATGAATTTATCGAACGGGAGCCTCGGCATCTTGACTACCACATAATCCAGCATAGGCTCAAAACTTGCATATGTCTTCTGTGTGATCGCGTTCTTGATCTCATCCAGAGTGTAGCCCAGGGCGATCTTCGCGGCCACCTTGGCGATCGGATATCCTGTCGCCTTTGACGCCAGAGCAGAAGAACGGCTGACACGGGGGTTTACCTCAATGACACAGTATTCGAAAGAATCCGGGTTCAGTGCATACTGCACATTACACCCTCCTGTGATGTTCAGCTCGCTGATGATGTTCAGCGCGGAAGTACGCAGCATCTGGTACTCCTTGTCTCCCAGTGTCTGAGACGGCGCCACAACGATACTGTCACCCGTATGCACACCCACGGGGTCGATGTTCTCCATATTGCAGACTGTGATACAGTTTCCTGCGCTGTCGCGCATCACCTCGTACTCGATCTCTTTCCATCCTGCGATACAGCGCTCTACGAGCACCTGTCCCACACGGGAAAGCCTCAGGCCGTTTTCCAGGATCTCTACGAGCTGGTGAGAATCATGGGCGATCCCGCCGCCGCTTCCGCCCAGTGTATACGCCGGACGCAGTACCACCGGATAGCCGATCTTATTGGCAAACGCAAGACCGTCGTCCACGTTTTCCACCACGAGAGACGCGGCCACCGGCTCGCCGATCTTTTCCATGGTCGCCTTGAACTCCAGGCGGTCCTCCGCCTTCTTGATGGTCTCGGACGTGGTCCCAATCAGACGCACGCCGTTTGCCTTCAGAAAGCCTGCCTCTTCCAGCTCCATGGCAAGGTTCAGGCCCGCCTGTCCTCCCAGTGTCGGGAGCACGCTGTCCGGCTTCTCCTTTAAGATGAGCTGTTCCACCACTTCCACCGTCAGAGGTTCGATATAAACGCGGTCCGCGATGTCTTTGTCTGTCATGATAGTCGCCGGGTTGGAGTTTAAGAGAACGACCTCAAGCCCTTCCTCTTTCAGGGAACGGCACGCCTGTGTTCCCGCGTAGTCGAACTCTGCTGCCTGCCCGATGACGATCGGACCGGAACCGATGACCAGTACCTTCTTTATACTTAAATCTCTTGGCATTATCTCGCTCCTCCCATCATCTCAATGAATCTGTCAAACAGGTATCCGGAATCCTGCGGTCCCGGGCACGCTTCCGGATGGAACTGCACGGTAAAGATGTTCTTTCCGACATATGCAAGTCCCTCGTTTGTCCCGTCGTTCACATTGTGGAACGCCGGCACAGCTACCGCAGGATCGATGCTCTCGTCATCCACCACATAGCCGTGATTCTGGGATGAGATATACACCCTTCCGGTCTGAAGGTCTTTGACCGGATGATTCCCTCCGCGGTGTCCGTATTTCAGCTTGTGTGTGGACGCACCTGTAGCAAGCGCCATAAGCTGATGTCCAAGACAGATGGCGAAGATCGGAATGTCTGTATTGTAGAGTTTTCTGATTTCTTCGATAATAGATGTGCAGTCCGCCGGATCCCCAGGTCCGTTGGAGAGCATGATACCGTCGGGATTTGATGATATGATTTCTTCCGCGGTTGTGTGGGCCGGATATACAGTCACTTCGCAGCCACGTTCATTTAAAGATCTTGCAATATTATTTTTTGCGCCAAGGTCAAGAAGTGCAACTTTCTTTCCTTTTCCCTCGAGAACATATTTTTCACTGCAGGTCACTTTGGAGACAACATCCCCCACTGTGTAAGCCTTCAGTTTCGGCAGGACCTCATCCAGATCATAATTCTCATCCGTCGTGATCATGCCGTTCATGGTGCCTTTCTCCCTGAGGATCTTTGTGAGAGCCCTCGTGTCGATCCCCGCGATCCCCGGGATATCCTGACTTTTCAGAAAATCCTGGATCGTGCCTTCACAGCGGAAATTGCTGGGCATACGTGATAATTCCCTGACAATATATCCGTCCGGCCATGCCTTCTTTGATTCCATATCCGGTGTGATCCCGTAATTTCCGATCAGAGGATACGTCATCACAACTGCCTGTCCCGCATAAGAGGGGTCGGTCAGCACCTCCAGATATCCTGTCATAGAAGTGTTAAAAACGATCTCGCTGATGCACTCGCGCGTCGAGCCGATGCTCGTCCCCGTAAACACCGTACCGTCTTCCAATATAAGAAACGCCTTCATCTGTTCACCCTTTCCCTTCGTACATATCAATAGCAGATAATCTGAAAACCGCCTGTACCGGCAGGACCGTTACATAGCAAAGGCACTCTTGGAGTCTTTTGATCCAGAGCGCCCTCGTTCTCAAATTGTAAAGATTATACTACAACTGAACGCATATTTCAACAGTAAGTTTTCTTATAATTATGCATTTTCTTTAATAAATATTCATAATCATGAAAAATAAACAGAAAAAACGGCGCACTCTTTTTAAAGAGTAACGCCGTTTTTCTATTTTTCATGCCAAAAACCGGATATTACAGGATTTCTCCATTGCTTTCTATCACTTTTTTGTACCAGTAGAACGAATCTTTCCGTCTCCGTGACAGATCTCCGGTCCCGTCATCAAATTTGTCCACAAAGATAAGCCCGTAGCGCTTCTTTACTTCTCCGGTGGAAGCGCTGACGACATCTGTGCAGCCCCAGCAGGTATATCCTATCAGGTCAACTCCGTCGCACACTGCTTCCTTCATCTCCTCAATATGCTGACGCATATAGTCGATGCGGTAATCATCGTGGATCTGGCCGTCCTCAGTCAGCTCGTCCACTGCGCCCAGACCGTTCTCCACGATCATGATCGGAATCTGATAACGGTCGTAGATCTGGTTGAGCACATATCTTAAGCCGAGAGCATCGATCTGCCATCCCCAGTCAGAAGCCTTGAGATACGGGTTCTTGATGTTAACTGTTCCATTGCCTTTCGTCGTCTCCGCGCCTTCCTGCGTAAGGCTGACACAGTTGCTGGAGTAATAGCTGATGCTGACGAAATCCACAGTGCCGTTTTTCAGGATCTCTGCATCTTCAGGCAGCATCACGATGTTCATATCATGCTCGGCAAAATAGCGGCGCGCAAATCCCGGATATGCTCCCCTCACATGGACATCCCCTGCGATCGAGTTGTGGATCTGGCAGTACTGCTGCGCAAAGAACACATCCTTTGGATGGCATGTGTAGGGATACCCGTTGTGATAAGCGAGCATACAGCCCAGCTTGTTTTCCGGATCGATCTCATGAGCCATCTTTACAGCGAGAGCGCTGGCAACAAGCTGATGGTGCATCGCCTGGTAGCGTGTCTCTTCATTGTTGTCCGCCTCGTCCAGCATCCCGGCACAGAATATGGCTCCGAAGGGCTCTGTGAGCATGTTGATCTCATTGAATGTCAGCCAGTATCTTACTCTCCCCTTGTAACGCTCGAAAAGCACTTTTGCGAAACGCAGGTAAAAGTCAATGAGCTTCCGGTTCTTCCATCCGCCGTAGGCAAGGGAGAGATGGAGCGGATTTTCATAATGTGAGATCGTGATCAGAGGCTCGATCCCATATTTCTCCAGTTCATCGATCACCCTGTCATAAAACTCCAGCCCTTTTTCATTGGGAGTCTCCTCGTCCCCGTTGGGGAAGATCCTCGACCATGATACGGAGAAACGGTAAACCTTAAATCCCATCTCCCCGAACAGCGCGATATCTTCTTTATAGTGATGATAAAAATCTGTCGCTTCATGGTTCGGATAGAATTCCCCTTCCAGAGGTTCCGGAGCGGTGAGGCGGCGCTCTTTGTCTACACTTCCGCCGGTCAGGATGTCAGCGATGGACGGGCCTCTCCCGTCCTCGTTCCATCCTCCCTCATACTGGTTTGCGGCTGTCGCGCCGCCCCAGAGAAAATTTTCAGGCATTTTCTTCTCAAGCATGCGGATCCCTCCCTTACACGATCGTCAGCAGGCAGTCGCCGTGTGCAGCCTTCTCGCCTGATTTTATCATATTCACAGAGCGGATATAATCGTCCCCGTTTGTCACGACGACCGGAGTGATCGGGTCATATCCCTCTTTTTTGATGGCATCCAGGTCAAACTCCACGAGCAGGTCTCCTGCTTTCACCTGAGCCCCGTTCTCCACATGGGAGGTAAAATATTTTCCGTTCAGATTTACTGTCTCAAGTCCGATGTGGATCAGCAGTTCCACGCCCTGTGCCGTCTGGAACATGATCCCGTGTTTTGTGTCCATGATATTTACGACCGTGCCGTCAGCCGGAGCATAGATCTTTCCTTCTTCCGGGACCACTGCCGCACCGTCTCCCAGGATCTTGTCCGCGAATGTCTTATCCGGCACTTCTGTGATATCCTTTACCGTTCCTGTGGCAGGAGAAAGGATCTGGATCTTTTCTACCAGAGGCTTTGCCTCTTTCTCTGCTCCGCTTTCTTCTGCGGCTGCCGTATCATCTCCCTCTTCCACTTCATCTTTAAATCCGAAGATCATTGTCAGGATAAAGGCGCCTGCAAAAGAAACGACGATCATGATGAGACCGTATATAAAGTTTGTCATTCCCTTCTCACCGATAAATGCCGGGATCGCAAGAAGAGAGTTCTGTGCGATATAAAGAGTTACCTGGAGCAGACCGCCCACGATACCGCCGATGCCGGCTGCGACCGCCGCTGCAACGACCGGACGTTTCAGCTTCAGTGTGACACCGTAAAGCGCCGGCTCCGTGATCCCCATCAGAGCGGAAATACCGGACGCACTGGCGAGCTGTTTCATATTCTTATCCTTAGATCTCACTGCAACTGCAAGAGACGCGCCGCCCTGAGCCACATTGGAGCATACCTGGGAGACAAAGATGAGCGTGTCGCCGCTGGTAGCTACCGCGTTCAGCCCGATCGGGGTAAGCGCATGGTGCATACCTGTCATGACAATGAAAGGGAATGCCGCAGACAGGATACCTACGATGATGAATCCAAGCTTCGTGGACAGGAAGTCGATCGCAACTGCCAGTCCGTCACCGATGATCCCGCCAAGCGGACCTACAACGATGATGGCGATCGGCGCACTGATCAGGATGACGAGCGTCGGATGCAGGATCAGTTTTACGATACGAGGTGTGATCCTGTCAACGAGTTTAACGATATATGACATGATCCATACCATCAGGATGACCGGGATCACCGAATAACTGTAAGTCGTCGGTGTGACCGGGATCGAAAAGAATGTGATCGGGTCGCCTGATTCGATCATCGCCGTAAAGTTCGGATGAAGGAACACACCTGCGATGATCAGCGCAAGAGACTGATTTACGTTAAACACTTTTGCAGCATTTGCAGCGATCAGAAACGGCATAAAGTAGAACGCCGCATCACCGATAAACGAGATGACCTGGTAAGTGCTTGACGTGTCGCTCACAAGATTAAATGTTGTGAGGAGCGTGAGCACGACCTTGATCATACCGGCTGCAGTCAGTGCCGGGATCATCGGAGTCATACATCCGGTAACGGAATCAATGATGGCAGAGCCGATGCTTTTCTTTTCTGCTGTTTTCACGGAAGAATCCGCATCGTCGTTTGGCACGCCCATTTTCACCAGTTCGGCGTACATCTCGTTCACTTCATTTCCGGCGATGACCTGAAACTGGTCCTGATGCCAGTTTACACCGGAGATCTCGGAGAGTTTTTTGATCTCTGCCTCGTCGATCTTATTTTTGTCTTTTACATAAAATCTGAGTCTTGTCATGCAGTGGAAGACACGTGTGATATTGTCTTTGCCACCCATTGCCTGAACCAGCTTTTCCGCTGATTTTGAATAATCTTTTTTCATGGCTGTTCTCCTTAAAATAGTTTGATCATTTTATTGAAAGGTCTTGCCTGATATGCCGGCCGTACATATCAGTCACAAGCCAGTCCAAGCTAAATTTGCCCAAGCTGCCCGCCCTGCGGACTGATCAGTCTTCTCCCGCTGTTTCAGCCGCTTTTTTCACAGCTGCGCGGGACTTGTCCACATTTGTCTGGATATGGATGGAGAGATACATCATCTCTTCTTTGCTCAGAGCGTAGTGATATTTCTCCTCCATCATCAGATAGATAAGCTTCACACATCCATACGCCTCGCGGCACTGCTCCTGTATGATCTGAAACAGATTCTCATCCTCGTCGTACTGGAGCTCTTTGTGAAGATATCTCTGTGCAAAATATTTTAAATGAGTCAGAAATCTCTGATAATATAAGCTTGACTCATTGAAGGTGATATCTGAAAAATATGTTTTAACGATCTCCTGGACCTGGTTTACGATCATGGCGATCTGATAATTGTCGTTGTTCTGCTGTCCTTCTTCTGCATTGACAAAATGAAGGGCGATAAAACCCGCCTCATCTGCCGGGAGCTGTATATTAAATTTCCGGTTTGCCTCTTCTACCATTTTAAGGCCATACTCGTACTCTTTCTTATAGAGCTGCTGAATATCCAGCAGAAGGACATTTTTCAGGCTGATCCCGTTTCCAAATCTCTCTACAGTCCCCATAATGTGATCGCTCAGAGAAAGGTAGATGCTGTTGTTCAGGCGCAGATCCGGCTCTTCTTTTTTGACCTGATCCACAAACTTCTGCACAAAATCGAGATACTCTTCCGGGATCGACAGCAGATACTGCTGGATCTGAATGCTGTTCTGATGGTTCTCAGGATAAAAGATCTTCTCGATCAGAGATTCGTCGATCGTATCTCCGCGTTTCGCGTGGAAGCCGATTCCAAGTCCCTTCACGATAATCTCCTCATTTTCTGCATTTCTGGATAACACGAGATTGTTATTCAGTATTTTGCTTACTTTCATCCCCTCTGCCTCCCGATAAATATAAAAAGACCTATAACCCGAACGAAATATTCGGACTATAGGTCTTGCCTGACGATGATCACATTTCAGTAACAAGCCTTTGCGCTTATACTTTTTTAACCACAGATATAATAGCAAAAATCGATTGCATTGTCCAGAAAAATACTAACCAAAAAAAGTTTGTAAATTTTGTAAAAATTTCATAAAGTTTTTCGGTATGATCTGTCCTATTTTGATTCCCTTTCACCATCAGACGAGGTTATTCATAGCGCCAAAAGACCGCGATCCTGCAGTGCTCTGCGTCCTCCGCATAGGTATAGCTCACACTGTCCAGTCCATAGTAGGAAGCGAGGTTCTGCGCCGCCTGCGGGAGCAGTTCATTAATCACGGCATCCCTTGCCTCACTGTAAACCGAAGCATCGGAAAACTTGCACACAAAGTTCTCTTCCCCGGCATAGACGCTGTCATTCATCTTCTGAAGGAGTTCACCGGGATCAAAGCGGTCATAGTACATCCCGTTCATCCTGTAATAGTTCAGATCATCGGATGTACAGGCCGGATATTCCACCTCTTCCCACTGCGTGTGATCCACCATGATCTCCTCATCCGTACAGCAAAGGTAATCATAATTGATGCTTCCGGACGGAATACTCTCTCCGCTCTCCTCCTGAAGGAAGACCGGGTCTCCGAATGTGGTATCCATCTGATAGTATGTGCCGCCACAGTTCACAATATTCCATGCATGTGCCCCCTGGCCTTCTATGTCCCCGATCACATAGATGCAGGGAATCCCCATCTGTCCGAGAAGATACTGCGCCATACGGGAATAACCTGCACAGACAGATCTTTTTCCCACCATGGAACTGTAGATATTCTGATTGTCCGGCGCGTTTTCGTCGTACTCCACCGTATTTACAATGTACTCATAGACATACCGTATCTTTTCATAATCTGAGGCATTGCCATCAATTCCCGAAAGACACTCCTGCGCTGCCGCGTCGATCTGCGCCTGACGTTCTTCCTTCTCCTCCCAAGAACAGGTATATTCCGGGCTGACCTCTGTATACTCATCATAAATAGTCAGGCTCGTGTTTCCCGCACACCAGAAAAGTTCCGGACGGTCGTACAGGAGATACTCATAGATCTTTCCCACGTCATCTTCCTCTGTGGCATGGATCCGTATCATCTCTTCCATGCCGTTCACTCCCTGAAGGATCTCACGGTAGATCGTCTGTTCCCTCTCTGTGAGCTGCTGGAAATAAAAGCCGTCTCCGGCTTCCTCCTCCGAAACTGTCAGTTCCGGAAACTCCGTCCTCCCTTCCAGGACGATCGAAGCTGTCCCCGCGGCCTCTCCCACTGTCTCCTGAGCCGTTTTAAGTATCTCCGGCAGAAGATACCGCGCAGACGCGGCAGCTCCTGCGGCAAGCGCCAGAAAAATGACCAGTCCTGCTATCTTCGGAAATAACTTCTTTTTCCGCCTTCTCCTTCTTCTCCTCGCCATGTCTCTCCTCTCTGCATCCGCTGTATCAGATTCTTTTCCAGTTCTTCTCTACGTCAGTTCCGCGATCCGGGAGACTCCCACGTAGATCTCCGAGATCTTATACCATGTTTTATAATCCACTACTCCGGTCACCGGAAGCCCGAACACTGACTGGATCTTCTCCACCGCTGCTGCCGTCGCAGGACCGTATATCCCGTCGACTGTGACCTTCGGTATCGCCGGATAAGCTCCCGCGATCACATTGATCTCCTCCTGCATCTGTCTGACTTTGTTCCCCCTCGATCCCTGTTCCAGATTACTTCCGGGCCAGGATGCGGGAATACCCGATATTTCCTGCGCCGTGTTGATATACATATCATCGCCGTAATAGTACCGGAGTATCTCAATCGGGCTGTATCCCTGGTCCCCCAGTTCCTTTGACCCCCATTGTGTCATCCAGTTCGGGCACGTCACCCTCCTGCCGTCGCAGTACTGGGTCAGGATCGGCTGCCGGACGTTAGGTCTGGAAAGATAATTTGAAAAAAGTTCATCTACGATGACTGAAATGGACTCATAGACATTCCGCTCCGGGATCCATTTGTGGTCAAATGCGGTGGAGGAAGTGATCGTAAAGTCATAGCCCCTGTTTCTGTACCACTCAGTGTAAACCCGGTTCAGTGTAAACGACATGATCGCCAGCACATTGGCCCGGATCGTATTTGCCGGCCAGGTCGCATAGATCTCGCTGGACGCCACATTTTTGATATAGTCTTTGTATTTCACGTAATAATTGTTCGCCGTGCTGTCCCGCGGCGAACCGTCATGAACCACGATATACTCCGGTATGACCACCCGGCTCAGGACGATCTCCCCGCTCTCATTGGTCGGTTTGATCTCATCCTCCGCGATCTTTGGAGGGTACTCCCCATAAAGAGTATGCGCCGGAATGACAAAGACTTCCTCCTCTTCCTGCCCGTTGTCACTCGGCCGCATCCGGACGTTCTGGATCGCCTTTGTATTTGCCAGGATCTCTGTCCCGGCAATGCTCACCGGTTCAAATCCGGGCGCGCTGATGTCCAGAGTGTACTCCGAATAAGGCTGTCTCTCATTGTTCCGGTCCAGACTCCACTCCTCCGGCGGAGCATCCAGCTCTATCGTCTCTGTCTGGCCGGAAGAGTCGGTTGTCAGCCTCTCCAGTGTACTCTCCGGGATTCCTGTGTAAGAAATGGAAATTTCCGCGTTGGTGATCGGAAAAGACGTCACGGACGATACTACATTGATCTGAAGACTCCCTTTCTCCAGAGCCTCGTCCTGCATTGCTCTTATTTCACTCATAACTGCCTCTGCACAAGATCATTTCTTTAATATATATGCAGAGACAGCCATTTAGAACAACTTTAAGATCAGAACAGTTTTAAGATGTCATTGTACATGACGACGATCATTAAGACCATAAGAAGTGCAAATCCGGCAAAGTGGACCATGCCCTCTTTTTCCGGCGGAATGCGTTTGCGCCTGACCGCCTCCACGATCAGGAATACAAGACGTCCTCCATCAAGCGCCGGGATCGGGAGCAGGTTCATGACTCCCAGGTTGGCGGATATGAAGACTCCAAAATTCATCAGGTTCAGGATCACCATCAGAAGTCCCTCCGGGGCTGCCGCCTGGTACACGCTGTCCACCACGCTCACGATACCCACAGGACCTGACATATCTTTGATCCCCACCTGTCCGCCTACCAGCATACGCAGACTGTCAATGGCGTAGGTGACCCAGTATCTCACCGTATAAACTCCATATTCCAGGGAATCCAGGATCCCAGGTTTCACAGAGCCGCTGCTGATAACGCCGAGTTTCGGGGATGCGTCTCCTTCAAGCTGACGCGCCTCGATCACAGCCGTATACTCCTCCCCGTCCCGCTCGTAGACTACTTCCAGGGTCGTCTCGTCGGAGTGGGTCAGCGTATAGAGACTGATATCATTCCAGATGTAGACCCGCCTCCCGTTGATCTCCCTGATCTCATCTCCCGCCTGCATCCCCTGCTCTTCTGCGGAATAACCCTCGCTCACTCCGCTGATCGTAGTAGGCTGGTATCCCACAAAAAGGATGATGATCACGCTCATGATCCAGGCCAGGATCAGGTTAAAGACCGGACCTGCGGCGATAACTGAGATCCTTGCCCAGACGGATTTGCTGTTAAAGCTCCCTTCCGACATATCATCCGCATCATCTTCTCCCATCATGCAGGCGCCTCCAAAAGGCAGGAGCTTGAGACAGAATTTTGTTCCTCCGATCTCTTTTCCGATCAGCGTCGGTCCCAGCCCCAGGGAAAATTCATCCACCCGGATGCCATTCGCCTTCGCCAGAAGAAAATGTCCCAGTTCATGGAAAATGATAATAAAGCTGAATAGTAGGATCGCTATAATAATACCCATTGATTACCACCTGTTTTTAATAAATTCATATGTTTCCTTCTCGGTCTTTAGTATCTCTTCCACTGTGGGATCCGGAATATTTTTATGGTTCTCCATACATGCCTGTATGATCTCAGGGATCTCCAGATACCGTATCTTTCTGTTCAGGAACATGGCAACCGCCCTCTCGTTGGCCGCGTTGAGGACTGTGGGGAGAGATCCGCCTCTGCGCCCCGCCTCAAATGCGAGCTTCAGACCGTAGAACGTCTCCATGTCCGGTTTTTCAAATGTGATCTGGGTCAGTGTCCCGAAATCCAGTCTTTCCCCCGGAAGATATCTTCTCTCAGGATAATAAAGCGCATACTGGATCGGAAGTTTCATATCCGGTGTGCCAAGCTGTGCGATGACGGCTCCGTCCTCGTACTCTACCATGGAGTGGATGATGCTCTGGGGCTGTACGACCACCTGGATCTGATCCACGGTAACGCCAAACAGCCATTTTGCCTCGATCACTTCCAGTCCTTTATTTACCATGGTGGAGGAATCGATGGTGATCTTCCGTCCCATCTCCCAGTTCGGATGCTTCAGCGCGTCCTCCACCTGGATATGCTCCAGCTCTTCCCGCTTCTTCCCCCGGAACGGACCGCCGGAAGCAGTCAGAAGGATCTTGTGGAGCGCTTTTCTCTGACCTCCCTGGAGAGACTGAAAGATGGCGCTGTGCTCGCTGTCCACCGGAAGGATGGACACGCCGCACTCTTTTGCCAGAGGCATGATGATATGTCCTGCCGTAACCAGAGTCTCCTTGTTCGCAAGGGCGATATCCTTTCCTGCCCTTATCGCTTCGATGGTCGGACGGATCCCGATCATTCCCACGATCGCGGTCACAAGGATCTCTGACTCCGGCACTGCCGCCACCTCTAAAAGTCCATCCATGCCCGAGACTACACGTACATCCATATCCGCAAGGCGGCTCTTTAACTCTGCCGCCCTCTCTTCTTTCCACACCGCGGCAAGACGGGGTCTGAACTCCCGGATCTGGCGTTCCAGAAGGTCGATATTGTTCCCGGCTGCGAGAGCCGTCACTTCCAGATCTTTGTTTGTCCTTACGATCTCCAGTGTCTGGGTGCCGATGGAACCGGTCGATCCCAGTATCGCGATTTTCTTCATATTATGTTATACCTCTTCTTTTCTCTCAGAATGTTCTTCTTAATACCATGTGATCCTGCTTCTCCCTGCGGAACGGCAGGAAGACTGCCGGACAGTGCCTCCCGCTCCTCAGAGCAGGATCGCCAGATAATAAATGATCGGCGCGGTAAAGATCACGCTGTCGAACCGGTCCAGGATTCCTCCATGTCCCGGGATCAGTTTTCCGTAATCTTTGATATTATGATAACGTTTGATGGCAGACGCGGCAAGGTCTCCCACCTGGGAGATCGCGCCTCCTGCTGCTCCTATCACAGCAAACTCAAAAACGCTGACACCTGCATTTCCCCAGTGGTTGATCGCCAGCGCATAAAGCGCTCCGATCAGGGCGGCTCCCACGATTCCGCCGATCCCGCCTTCCACGGATTTCTTCGGGCTTAACACCGGAGCCATCTTGTGTTTTCCGATGAGCATCCCCACACAGTATGCGCAGGTATCGCATCCCCATGCACAGACAAAGACAAGCCAGACCGTGAACACGCCGCCCGGAAGGATCCTTGTCTGGTAGATATAGGACAGCATCACCGCCACATAAAACACACCAAAAAATGCTGCCATGATCTGCTGCGTGTTATATTTCGGATATGCAAAGACCAGCACAGCCATCTGACAGATCAGGTGTCCCAGGAAGAGCAGCATGAACCAGTCCAGCGCGTCCACCGGCAGAATAGGCTTAAAATAGAGAAGCCCGTAATAGAGCACCGCGAAAATGTATCCCACGATCCCCGGAGCTTTCTTCTCGATCGCAAAGACCTTATACAGCTCCGTCAGCCCGATCAGGCTGATGGCAAGCAGAACCAGGAAAAGAAGGTTTCCGCCTGTTATCAGGGTGATCAGCGCAATGATCACCAGAAGTATCCCGCTCAACAGCCGTGTTTTAAACATGATCTATTCCTCCTCCACTCCACCGAAACGTCTGTGCCTGTGATTGTATTCCTCGATCGCTTTCACCAGTTCATCCTTTGTAAAATCCGGCCAGGGCACATCTGTAAAATAAAACTCCGCGTAGGCGAGCTGCCAGAGCAGATAGTTGGAAAGCCTCTGCTCCCCGCTTGTCCGGATCATAAAGTCCGGGTCCGGGATGTCATGCGTATCCAGATAAGATCCATACACTGACTCGTCGATCTTCTCCGGATCCAGTTTCCCGGCTGCGCAGTCCTGCGCCATCCGTTTCGCGGCCCTTGTCAGCTCATCCCGGCTTCCGTAGTTCAGGGCGATCGTAAAATTCAGCCCTCCGTTATTCACTGTTGCCTCTTCCAGTTCTCTGATCCGTTTCTTGATGTCATCATCCAGAGGTTTGATATCTCCGATCACACGGACCTTCATATCATTCTTTGCCGCGGTCTTCAGACAGGTCTTCATATAATTGCGGAGCAGTTTCATCAGCGCGTCCACCTCGTCTTTGGGCCGGTTCCAGTTTTCTGTGGAAAACGCATACACAGTGAGATATTTTATCCCCATCCGCCATGCTTCCTCACAGATCTTTTCCACATTTTTACTTCCCTGGGCGTGCCCGTAATTCCTCGGCATTCCTTTGGACTTTGCCCAGCGGCCGTTTCCGTCCAGGATGATCGCTATATGCTGTGGTACTTTCATTTTCTTTCCCTCTCTCCTCTTCTATTCTGCCGGAATCCGCCCCGCAGACTGTCATGGAGCGGACACCAGAACAAAAGGGGGCCTAAAACTAAGCCCCCTTTCTGTTTTTGCATCCTGTCTGAACTAAACTGTCATGATCTCTTTCGACTTCACTTCGATCATCTTGTCGATCTTCTCAATATATTTGTCCGTGATCTTCTGAAGTGCGTCTTCCAGATCTTTGATGCCGTCCTCTGATATCTCTGTTCCCTTCAGTTTCTTAAACGCCACGTTCCCATCGCGGCGGATATTGCGGACAGCCACTTTTGCCGCCTCGCCTTTCTTCTTTACATCCTTCGCCAGTTCTTTTCTCCGCTCCTCTGTCAGTTCCGGAAATACCAGGCGGATCGAGGATCCGTCGTTGGTCGGGTTGATCCCGATATCAGATGTGAGGATCGCTTTCTCGATGGTCTTTAACATGCTCTTCTCCCAGGGCTGGATCTGGATCATCCTCGCCTCCGGGACAGAGACGTTCGCCACCTGCTGGATCGGTGTTGGCGCTCCGTAATAATCGACCACGATCTTGTCCAGCACATGGGGATTGGCGCGTCCCGCACGGATCGTCGCAAGCTCGGAATCAAGATTATTGATCGTCTTTGTCATCTTATTATCATATACAACTAATTTTTCATCCATACCAAAGGTCCTCCTAAACTGTTACTTTTGTTCCTGTGAAATTTCCGCTCATCGTCTCCACGATGCTGTTCTCTTCATTAAGGCCGAATACGAGCATCGGCATTTTGTTCTCCAGACAGAGGATCGAAGCTGTCAGATCCACTGCCGCCAGTTTTTTGTCGATCACTTCCTGGATCGAAACCTCATCATATTTGACCGCGTTCGGATTCACCTTCGGGTCACTGTCATAGATCCCGTCGATCGCCTTCGCCAGGAGCATGGCATCCGCCTCGATCTCAATGGCGCGCAGTACTGCTCCTGTATCTGTTGAAAAATACGGATGTCCTGTCCCTCCTGCAAAGAAGATCACTTTCCCCGCCTCGAGAGCTTCCACTGCCGCATCTTTCGAAAATAGAGAGGTGAATGATCCACATACAAACGGTGTAAAGACTTCTGTTTTCATGCCGACATAACGGAAAATGTCTGACACATAGATGCAGTTCATCACCGTGGCAAGCATCCCGATCTGATCAGCCTTTGTACGGTCTATGGTTTCACTTGTCCGTCCCCGCCAGAAGTTTCCTCCTCCTGTCACGATCGCCACCTGGATCCCGTCGTCCACAAGCTTCTTTACCTGTTTTGCCACACCGATGCAGGTTGCCTCGTCAAACCCGGTCTTCTTTTCTCCTGCCAGCGCTTCTCCGCTCAATTTCAGCAAAATTCTCTTCATGTCTGTAGTACTCCTTTGATTTTACTCACTAAAATGAAGTATAACATAAGTTTTCCAATTTGTCATGTATATATCCCGCATCTCTCTCATCTGTCATGACTGTCAGTCTGTCCCCGGCAAGGAGCACGGTCTTTCCTCTGGGGATCAGCTCTTTTCCTTCCCGCTCCAGGGAGACGAGGAGACAGTTGTTCGGCCAGTGGATGTCCATGACTTTCCGCCCTTCCAGGACAGAACCGCCCATGATGACATACTCGCTCAGAACCTTCTGTCCGCCGGCCGTCCCCTTCTTTCTTTCGCCCGGCCCCTCCAGGATCCGTCCCAGAAGGCTCTCATAGATTGGTTCAGACCTTAAGAGGGTCGCCGTGATATACGCTGCCACAGAGACCACCGCCAGAGAGAGCATCTGACTGACTGAGCCCGACATCTCAAAGAGGAGGATGATCCCGGTGATCGGGGCGCGCACGATGGCGGTGAAAAAGCCTGCCATGGCAAGGAGCACGAAATTGTTGATGTACATCGGATCCAGCCCGAAGAGCTGTACCGCCCCCATGGCGAAGCCCCCTCCCAGCAGTGCCCCTAAGATCAGCAGCGGGAAAAAGATCCCTCCCGGCGCGCCCGAGCCGAAGCTGACTGCCGAAAACAGAAACTTCACCACAAAGGTGAGCAGGATCAGCCCAAGCGTCATCTCACCTGCCGTCAGGGAAACGATGAGCCCGCTGCCGCTTCCCAGCACGGAAGGCATCACAAGCCCCACCGCCCCTGCCGCGAGAAAGGCGATCACAAGCCGTCCCGTCACTCCGAGGAAGGCCGGCTTTTTATAGAGATCCTGAGCCTTCAGCATCAGACGGTTGTAAAAGACTCCCATCACACCCAGGATCACGCCCAGGACAAGGAGCATCCAGTAATCCTCCTGAGGAAGCGCGTGTTCGATGGTAAACTGGAACACCGGATCAATCCCGATGATATGGGATGAGATAAAGTCAGCAGTCACGGAAGCCGTCATCACAGAGATCAGGATATTCATGGAAAATCCTTTATGTATTTCCTCAAGGGAAAACATCATCCCCGCCAGAGGAGCGTGGAACGCAGCGGAAAGTCCTGCGCTCGCTCCGCATGTCATCAGATACTTTTCTTCTGTCTTCCCCCGGTCCAGAAGGCGGGAGACTCCCTGTCCTGTCATCGCTCCAAGCTGTATGGACGGGCCTTCCCTTCCCAGAGAGAGCCCGCCCAGGATACACAGGAATCCCCCGACGAATTTGGCCGGAAGGACCCTCTTCCAATTTTCAGACAGTTTCCCAAGGATCTCTCCCTCCACCTGAGGGATCCCGCTGCCGGAGATCATGGGCTCCAGTTTTACCAGCTTTCCCACAATGACTGCCAGAAGGACGAGGACTGCCATCCATCCCGCGATCCGTAAGGGATCCTTCCCGACAAATCCCAGGATCTCATTCAGCGCATTTCCGGCAAAGGTGAGCGCCAGTCGGTAGAGCAGCACCACAAGTCCTGCTGATACTCCCACCAGCAGCCCTTCCCCGATCAGGATGACCGGAAACCGCTCGGCGCGGCGGATGGTCTGAGATATGTTTTTCTTCATAATACCTTCCCCTCCTGTATACACTTGTATCGTTTTTTACAGCCCGATCAGCATGGAAAACAGCACGGTGATGATCCCGCAGATCCCGATGGCAAGACCGCTCATGGCTCCTTCCACCTCTCCGATCTCGATTGCTTTCGAGGTTCCCACCGCATGGCTGGAGGCACCGATCGCCAGTCCCGCTGCCACAGGGTCTGTGATCCGGAACACTTTAATCAGGAAAGGCGCAAGGATCCCGCCCAGAATCCCTGTGCCGATCACTGCCACCACAGTGATGGGCACCACGCCTCCCGCAGGCTCCGAGATGCTCACCGCAATGGGAGTGGTCACGGATTTGGGGAGAAGGGACACGGTCAGGCTCTCGTCCAGCCCAAACAGCCTGCAAAGAGCATAGACGCTTGCCATGGACGCCGCGGAGCCTGCTCCGCACCCCATGAGGATCGGAAGCCAGTACTCTTTTAATATCTGCCTCTTTGTGTAGATCGCCACAGCAAGGCACGCGGTCGCCGGAGCAAGGAACATATTGATGATCTCGCCGCCCACATTGTAGGATTCATATGGGATCCCGAAAAGGACCAGCACGCCGGCTGTAAGGACGATGGCAACGATCAGAGGGTTGCATACCGGTGTCTTCAGTTTTTGGTTCAGTTTCACCCCGATGCCGAACGTGACCACACTCAGAGCCACTCCGAAATAGGGGGATGCAAACAGTTCTTTCATGATTTCTTCCTCCTCTGTGTCATTTCTTTCTCTTCCGGATCAGATACATGGTAAAGCGGACCGTGTAAGCCGTCACCGCAAAGGTGATGACCGTGGACACTGTACAGATGATGATCAGCTGTACCACCGTGTTCTTCAAGATATCCATATAATTGATGATGCTCACTCCCGCAGGAATGAAAAAGAACGCCATGTTTTCCAGCAGGAAATCTGCCTTTTCCTGGATATGTTCAATCTTCAGGATACCGGCTGCCAGACAGAGAAACAGCAGGATCATGCCGATGATGCTCGCCGGGAAGATCCCCGGGAAAAGCTTTTCGATGAGCAGACTGATCCAGCAGACAGAAAATATGATGCCAATCTGTTTTATGATCTTCATTTTCACTTTCCTTTACTTTATAGTGTAACGTCAGAACCGCATGACCGCTCTGTGCTATGACAGGCACTCCGAACACATCTGCCGTTCTGCGTCCAAAATATCCACATGATAAAATACCACCATGGTATAAGTATGTCAACGGAGATCAGGGATTTCGCTTTTATACGAAAGAAATAAGGGATAAAGCTTGAAAATGCGAAGGATCATCTAAAATAGAAAAATCTGAAAAAATTCTTTTTTGGAATGTATAAATA
>NZ_JACJLR010000050.1 GCF_016902345.1 Mediterraneibacter glycyrrhizinilyticus
GGAATAAAACCTTCTCAAAAAGTTTCTTTCCTTTCCCATGAGTAGAATTTACTTTTGCAAAATGGAATTTAGTCTTTCAAAGTGGAATTTACTTTTTCAATCGACCTTTATCAGGAGCATATCTTCGGAATTTATTCCGATCGCGTTATAAATCATTGTTTAGTATTGTCTTTTTCTAAACACTGGAGGTAAAATACAATTATATTTACACTTCCAGATCAATCATCCTAACATTGAACTGTACTATTAGATCGATTAAAAAGGTCCTCGTCATTTCGACCTGCGAGAACTGTAAAGGAGAACATAGTGAAAAATACAACCGGAAAAATCACAATTCCTACTAAATTTTCTGATATCAGCACACCAGAAGAGCTAATATTATATTTGGACAATGCAGACAAAAGATTACGCAACAGCGAATATCTTTATCATTATACAACGATTTCCAATGCGATTAATATAATACGCAGCAAGACATGGCATCTTGGAAACGCCGAAGAAATGAATGATAAACTGGAATATGAAATTGGGGATCCAGCTCGGTGGAACAACCTTTTTTTCAGCAGCTTTATGTGCGAAGACAAGGAAAATATCGGCATGTGGAGTATGTATGCACAGCCATGGGAAACAGGGGTGAACATTTCCATTCCCCGGGAAACTGTTTTGCAATGGATAAAAGAAACAAAAAAAATTTGGGAAATATCAACCATAGATCCCCAGCAGACCGGACAGGAAATCCCTGTTGACGGACACAGCGGATCCTTAAGATTGTCCTCTGTCGCATACAGTAACGCAGACAGTTTGCAGAAAGGAGAACAGGAAAAGATAAGATGGAGCAACCGAAGCAATACCAAGCTTAAAAATGCCACACGGATCCCGGAATTGACAGGATATATAAAAGATATCGCATGGTCTTATGAAAAAGAGCTCCGAATAAAGGCTGAATTCAACAACTGCAATAAAATAAAACGAGTGGCTATCCCCTTAAACAAAAATGTTATTGAGGCAATGGTGCTTACTTCCAGTCCACTCTTTGAAGGAGATTTGAAAGAAGAATTGGAAAAAGAATTAGGAAAAGAATTGGAAAAAGAGTCTATAAAACAGCCGAAAACTCGTAAAAGTATTTTCACGAAACGACTAGATCTCAAAACGGTCTGCCAGGAATGTAAGTTTAAGAAGGGGCAGATTGTAACACCGTAAAAACAGCGAGGCATACTCTAATATAGGGCATCAACTCGCAAGGGGCTGCTTCTTTTCCCTTAGTAATCTCATGACAATCCAGGAGAGCATTAACAAGTATGGGCGTTGCAGCTGTAACACGAATGAGAAGGCCGGTCTGATTTATACTGAGAAACACTGGAAAATGCGTTACTTTTCTTTATTTAATCATTGTTTTGATTGATATTGTAAACCGGATTAGATATAATGCAGTCGAAAGGCGGTGATTTATATGTCTGCATCACCTACTCAAATTAGAAGCGATGCTGATATTAAAAAGGCACTGGAAGAGACTTCTCTTCGCTTAAAAAATGTTGTTGAACTGGGGAAATATTCATTTGATTTAGAAGAAAAAAGGGAACAGAGCCTTATCTCTCAGTCAGGTCAGATATTGACGGCAATTTCGCTTTTTTCAGCAGGAATACTGATGGCACTTCCGATTCTTTTAACTTACACTTCTATCCCTGAATCGCGGCTCATGCTTGTTGCTGGTATTACCGGACTGTCCATTATTATCAGTTTATTTCTTTCCATTATGACGCAATGGAGATTCAGATATTTATCTCTGATGACTGCGGAAGAATTCAGAACAGAAATAGAAGAAGATGCGGATCACTACCAATTCCAATTTCAATATGACTATCAGTGGATCCAGCAGCTGTCAAGCATTCAGAAAGCTAAACGAATTAACAACAATAAGCGAGTCCGGTTTTTAATGGCTTCCATGGTTTTCTTTCTCATCGGAGTAACTATTTTTGCAGCTGGCATTATTGTAGCACTGTGTTTATAAAAAGGAGGGACATGCATTATGAAAAAAGCGGAAGTATTATTATGTATTTTCGGCAGTCTTCTGATTAGCGCGGCAGGATTTTTCCTCTTACGGTTCTTTTCAGATTCTCATCCTAAAGCTTCGGCAGGCACACCCGTCCGCCGGTCTGCGGCCCGCAGCCATCCGCAGGGGAACATTTCACGCAGCCATATACCAGCCGCAGATACTTATCAAAAATCTGTGAAAACGGTTCCCATAAAGCTGACCTATCCTCGGCCCCTTAAAACAGTAGCATTATTCTGCATGATCGGGAGAGAAAAAATACAGAAGTTCTCGACACCCCGCTACCCGAACAGTTCTTCCGTCATTCTATCGCGGCCATATCAATTTAAAAAATTGATTCCGGAAAAGCGCATACCTGCCGCGCATCCGCATCTCCGGGTCTGATGCCGTATATTTTATGATCCAGGCAGCGGTTAAAATAGATCCCTTCCTCACCTTGCAGTGATCCTGTAACCGCTGCCTGAATAAGCCGGTCGTACCTTGTCTGACAGCCCTCTTTTTCAAACGTTTCAATGGTCTTTTCTAGTTTCTCCCGGTCTGACTCTGCCGTAACCTGAACCGCGATCCGATTTCTCTCATCTCCCAAATCAATCCCGGGATAATTCATCTACGGCTGTAAAGTTCTTCATATGTAACATATTCATTTTCCGGGTCAGTTGATAAAACCAGTTCTTCAAACTGGCCATATTTCAGATATGCATAATCATTCGAACAAAATCCAATATTCCAATCAAGCTGCAGATCATCTTCAATTGGAATTCCCTTTATTTTCACTCTGCTCATCTTCTCCGCCAGTTTATCGCCATCCACACATGAAGATAACGGACTGTCCGGTTCATTGAACAGAAACCAGTTGCCTTGTAATGCGCCACAGTAGTCGCAATGATTTGCAAAGCATTTTCCCCCAATAGTTTTTGAATACCCTGTTTTAACAGAGTAATTTTCTTTTATGTATCTTAAAAGTCTGGGCGGGATGTCCTCTTCGTTTTCTACCCAGGCAAGATGCAGCTCTTCTCCCGGATTTACATAATCCTCAACAATTTCATATTGAGGATCTTCCGTCTCACCATAAATATGAACAAACTCTCCTATCCCCAAACCTATAACTCTGGTAGAACGACCACATTTCCAGCATTTCTGCCTGCCTTCAATAATATGAATGTACTCCGTTGCAATAACAGCATCGTCCGTGTCCCGTAGAATCCATTTTGAAAACCGAACATACTTTTCCCGTTCAGCATCAATATACCATTTTTTAACTTTCGCATTCCATCTGGCTCCGAGAGCCTTTGCTTCATCCTTCTCTTCATACGGCACATTTAAATACAATCTCATCTCTATAATCTCTCCGATCCATGTAACAAACTGGCGGGCAAACATTTCCTCATCAATCCCCGCCAGAACCCGTTAAGCGACTCCGCAGCGTGATTTTCTTACTCCTTCACAACCATACACGCTTTTTCATAAAAGGCAATTCCGTACTTGATAATCTTCTTCATACCCCGGCGTTTCAGACCTTCCGCATACTTCTTCTCTTCAATCTGCTTAAGTGCCTCGCTGCATGCTTTCTCCATATTTCCGTCTTCCGCATATTTCAGTTCGATTACAATCCCTGTTCTTTCCGGCGTCTGGATCGAGATGTCACTGTAGCCTTCTCCCGTCTCCGCATTGGACTTTACGAGCCAGCTGTCCTGGTTCTGCAAAAGCCCCAGCATCATCCCATGATAAAAGTTTTCTTTCATGTTCCTGCGCACTGCTGTGTCCTTCACACTGATGGAATCCCACAAATAATCGCTGAGCATCTCCTGGAACGTATCTGTATCCCCCGCCGGAAATGCTGCGCAAAAACGGCTGATCCTGGTCGTGTCGGAACGTGTCGACTCGCGGAACCAGTCCTCCACCAGTTCATAAAACAGTTTTCGGATCTCTCCATTCGGGATCCACAGATGGAAGATATCCGCATCCGCCTGCTCCACATACATCCCTGTCAGGTAACCTGTGACATACAGCACGCTCCATACATTTTCAATACTGTCGTCAATTTCACAGTACGTCAGTTCCTGTTTGATGCGTTTAGTTATCTTCTCTCCGTTTAACAACTCCTCTACTTCGTTTTTCGTAGTCAAACTCGCATTCTTCAGCATACGGCGGACCAAGTCATTCCCACTGGTATTCGCCCAGTAGTTTTTGGGAGGAGCACTCGGAGCTGCCAGCAGCTCATCACAATAATTGATCACATCCCAAGGGCAATAGACATCTGTATCTCCAAAACGATACCCATCGTACCAATCACGAATTACATCTTTGTAAGCTGACAGTCCATAGAATTCCAACAGATCATCCACATCTGCATTGGTAAAGCCAAAGTATTCATCATAGCGGACATCTGAAATCGTGTGTACCATCAAGTTGTTCAGGCCTGTGAAAATGCTTTCTTTGGAGATCCTCAGACACCCTGTGAGTACCGCGAAGTACAGGCTGTCATTGCTTTTCAGGGCATTATCAAAGAGACTGCGGATGAGCGGTATCATCTCATCATAGTAACCTTTTTGGGAGGCCTTATCAAGCGGAACATCATCCTCATCCAATTTCGCGCTGTCACGCAGAAAACGAAATCTTCCAGCCTCATTCCCGATGACTGTCCTCAATGCCGCCACCGCTGAATCATATTTCAGGCCATCTACACTTTTCAGACTGATGGAGATCACAGGGAACTTTCCCATGTACCGCTCACACAACTCTTTTTCCTGCATGATCTTCAGTCCCTCAAACAGCGCCGGGTCTCTCCCTATCTCAAAAAAGCACTTCAGCATACTCATATTGAGGGACTTGCCAAAACGTCTGGGACGGGTAAACAGGTTTACCTCTCCCCAATTTTGTATCAGTTTCTTAATGAACAGAGTTTTATCTGCATAGTAAAAATCATTCGTCCTGATTTTTTCAAATCCATCGATTCCAATGGGAAGTTTCTTTCTCACTTTCCAAATTGCTTTCTGACGCCGGTGACATAACGCAGGTTCCAGGCTTTCCCCCTGCATCTCACGCTGCTATTTTCTGATTTTTCCAGTTTTCAACCATTATTTCTATCTCAGATTGAATGAGCCTCGATCATAAGCATTCTTCTGCATCCGCGTCCTTCTGAACAGCACTCAAAATCCGCTCCGCCCTGCCTCCTGTATCGCTGTACAAATAAACTCTTCTGAAGACAGACAGTCCATCGCCGTGGAAGTTTTCACATGTTCCTCATCATGATACTTCCAGGCCTCAAAACGCTGTTGATCACTCAGTTCAAACCGGCTCAGCAGCAGGGTCACTGTCATTATCCTGCCAAGCCCGCTTCTGGCAGTTTCCAGTTCGTTGATATATGGATCGATTTCCCGTGGTCGTGGATCAAGACCGAATCTTATTTCCGTATAATGACCATCCCATGATCTGGTAACTACATTAAACAGATTCTGAAATCCGGACAAGTACCCGATACCTGCCACTGATTCACAAAGCAACGTAAAATTAACATAGCCGAATATTTCTTTCAAATAAACGGCAGTCTTTCCTGCCGCATAAACATCTGCCATCAGCTCTTCCAGAATTTCTTCATGCTTTCCTTCCAGAATCTCCTGTACCATATGGAAATGAAGATCCGCCCATTCATCCAACGATGCAAAATGCTCTTTTTGCACATGTGAAAACATATGAAAAATAATATCTTTTGTTTTCAGAGCAGCAGTATCTTTTTGAGCGATCCGAATATGAGCTATCTCATGAAAAACAGAAAATATCTTTGCTATAAATATCCTAGTCTCCGTTCTATCCGTTTCTTCTGATGTCAAATTCGGAGCAATACCAAATTGCGATGCAATCTTTCCGAGAAAACTACTCAAATCTATAAATGTTGAAAACCTCTCGCTCAAATGTTCCGCCATTACTGCAGTAACTGCCTGAGTGACCGCCATTTTATTTTTCCGGGCAGTTCCCACCGCCAAAAGATATTTTCTATAATATTTCCAGTAACACTCATCCCATATGATCGTATACTGACCATTATCAATTCTGACAGCAATGCGAGCCTGAGTACTGTATACAAAACACAGATCAATATATTCTAACTCCTCGGCCAGCAGCTTAACAAATGTATTTTCTGTATTTTTATTCATTATCTGCTTTCTTCTGGCTCTCAAAGTACGCTCTGATGATTTTTTCAGCTTCTTCCGCCGAATATCCTGTCAGATCGATTTTCCCGTTCTTTTCAATAATAAGTCTTTTCTTTCCCTTATCATGATTCTGAAAATGACCAAGAACAAACTCCACCAGAGCAACACTCACTTCTGTCACAGGAATCGCAACTGTAAGAAGGAATTCCCATCCATCGAATCCCCTTTCTCTAATATATTTTAAACCTGATCCAAACTGTTCTTCCAATACCCTTTGAAATTCAATATCATCTTCTGAAAATGCAACTTTCAGTTCGTACATATACTGTAACCCTCCCATATATAACATTCATTTTTCCAGATAAGTTCGATCTCTACACTCAATGCATTTTTCTAGTCCTTGACGAGCAGTATTCTTTCCTATTTCCATAACTTCAAAGAGGACTTTGGTTGTTTTTGACCTCATAGTTTAGCATTATGCTGCTCTGCTTGCATGTCTCTGGATTGCCTTGTATATTGTCATCAGTATACAGAAAGAAAAAGGGTTCCAGAGCACCCTCCGTGACAAGTCGTGTACTCTGAAACCCTGGCATTAAAACCATGGTTATTGTATCAGATTATACGTTCACTTACAATCACGAAAATGATATTTTTTGTTGAGAGCAGCGCCACATCCTACTGCCCAGTCTGTGGAGAGCCGCTTTCCTACCGGGATTCCTGTGTCAGGATCATGCGTCTGGAGGGCGGAATGAAGCGAAGATTCCTGATCCGCAGGCTGAAATGCAGCAACTGCGGCAGGCTCCATCGGGAACTCCCGGACTGTCTGGTCCCTTACAAACACTATGCTTCCGAAGCAATCTCCGGTGTACTGGATGGGATTATCACTCCGGAGGATGACGATTCCGCAGATTATCCCTGCGAAACGACAATGCGCCACTGACACTGCAGCGGCACCAGCTGATTGCTCCCTCGCTGGATAAATCACTGGACAACGCAAAGCGGATCCAGCTGCGGGAAACAGTCGCAGAACAGAACGGACTGTCCCCACGAACCCTGTACCGTTATGAAGCGGCTTACAGGAAGGACGGGTTCCCCGGGCTGAAGCCGCAGAACGGGAATCAAAACGCTCATAGAAGCTCCCGGAAAACTTCAATGAGCTTCTAGAACAGGCAATCCAGCTGAAACGGAAAGTACCAAAACGCTCGGTCCGTCAAATCATCTATATCCTGGAACTGGAGGGTCTTGTGGCCCCGGGAGTCCTGAAACGTTCCACGATGGAGCGCTATCTCTACAAAGCCGGATTCGGCGTCCGGCAGATGCAGCTGTACAACGATGCCTGGAAAAGTTCTTCAAAACGCTTCTGCTCACCCTCGCCTTGATAATATATGTACGCATCTTATCTTTTTCTTCACTATTCCCCATTTTTTCTACGGTTTCTTCACAAGAAGAAAAAACTTCTGCCTTATATTTGATCAATATCACTCTCAAAGAGAACGTTGAATCTGTCCGCTCTTTTTCGCAGCCATATACACATCCTTAAACATCCGTTTCATTTCGCCTCCGATCATAATGTTGTATGGCATGACAAGTCCGTCTGATATGATTACATCACGAAATGGAATAAACGTTGCCTCGACAATCAAAGGCATCGGCGCCCCATAAAACATTTCTTCCCAACTCGATATAATACCGCTGACCTGGTATACTTGTTCATCCTCCATAGATATAAAGATCGTACCCTTTTTCAGATGCCGTTCCATGATAAACTTTCCCTGGATTCTTCGCTTCCACCCCTGAATAATCTCCTTATGTTCCTCTTGGAGTTCCGGGTTTTCCTTTATGTACCGATCTATGATCTCTACCTCGGACCAAAGCTTATTTGCTACTTCTTTTACTTCTGCAGGATCCAAATTTTTTGCTTCCGCCATATTTTTCAATTTTTTGTTTATCCCATATGTTTTATTTACAAAATCAAGCAACGTCAACCAAAGCTTATAATATAACTGTCCATCTTCCTGTGATAATGTCATCTCTTTCGGCCTCCTCTTTCAAATTGATTTCATTAAAATACTGCCGCTTTCATCGGAAATCTTTTTCTCCGCTCTCCTTTTCAAATGAAATACCATAGTCACCGTAAATAATATGACCAAATGGATAAAAGTCTTCATAGTTTTTGGTTAATGACAACGCATAATCCACAGCTTGTTTAAATTTCAACTTATTATACTTTGGAGCATCGATAGTCAGAGCATTATTAATCGCAATTTGAACCATAGCGTTTGCTTTGACCACATTCGCATCAGATATTTTATCTATATTCAGCCGTGATCACTGATCTTATGATCCCGTTCCATCCGCAGAACATAGAATACATCTCCCTTCCGGAAGCCAAAACAGCGCTTTGGATTGCCGCAGCGGAATTTATCAATACTCAGCCCACGATATTTCGCTCTACGAAACCAGTCATATGCATCCGAACCGGGTGAATATTTCTTATATCTGAGCCCCTGGTCCTGATAGATTTCATCCCATGTATGTATCGAAACAAACTTGTCAAAAGCCCGCAGACAGTCATCAACCTCTTCTTTCTCAAAATCATCAAAACCAAATTCCGGCTCCAGCATCGAGAAATTCAGCCGTGTGCCTGCATATCTGGCCGCCAAATATTCATTAAACTCCACTACGTCTCTGTCCAAAAGACATTTTGCCATAAAGCTGACTGTAGCTGCTGCAGGCAGACTGAAAATGTCCTGCCCGTTCTTTACAATCCTTAACACTCTGTCCTGATATTTTTTATGGGGGAAAGACAGCAAAACCCCTTTATCCTCAGCGGCTTCCGGCAGTGAAGTAGCCGAGACGTCCTCATTTTCACAAATATATTCCGCTGTCAGATCCTGGGCAAATTCCTCTTTCCAATCCCAGAAAGGTGGGGCGTCTGTCACTGACAGGAGCAGGCTTTTCAGCCTTGTTACATGATCTCCCCGCATTCCCCGCAGGTCATTCAGCGTCTTATCTTTGGTAATTTTCCTGCTGTATAGCATAGAATGTTTCTGAATCTGGCAGTTTTTCTCTGATATTAGTTTCAGACATTTCATAAAAGGACGCGCCGCCTGAAAAAATTCTTCCATAGAATCATATTGCCCGTCTAATGACAATTCGTTCAAATAAATTGATTCATCCATATGTCAAAGCCCCAGTAATTCATCTAAATCTTCATCAAACTGGTCAAATAACCCCTTTTCATGATTTTGAATTATCCCATCCTTGCTGACCGATATTTTGACCGGTTCGCTTATCAGATCTTCATTCTGTTTAAAAAAGTAAATGCTCGAATCGCTTTCAGAAATTCTGCTCATTTTAATATTCTTGCGAAGTCCGTTAAAGATATGGTCGCTATGAGTCTCTATAATAATCTGCAGTCCGCGGGCAGCAAGGAAGCAGAAAAAGTCCAGCAGTTTTGACTGAGCTTTCGGATGCAGATGAATCTCCGGATTTTCAATTACAAACAAGCTGTCTTTCCGGCAGGACAGTGCGGAAATAATTACATTGGCCACATAACTGATCCCTGTCCCCACATGATTTGGTTTAATCTCCCGGTTTCCGCCCTTACTTTGTCTGTAAGCAACTTTTACAATCTCTGTTCCCGGTATTCGCTCTGACGTTATCATATATCCTGTAATATAGTCGAGCCAGTAATCCACCTGATTCCCGAGATTCACCCCCAGATCCGGATATAAAAATGCCGGTTCTCTGAGTTCATTCATCCGCTCCTCGCTAAGATAATCAAACGTATATTCTCCATGAACCCCGATTCTGTATTCGTCTGTAAGATTCTGCTGATATACTGCCTCCGCTCCGACTCTTTCCGCAGACAGATATATAAAGTCCTTTTTCGAAAGAAGATCTATACCAGAAGCCTCCGCCGGATTATCCATATCAAATTCAAGATGGCATTGTCCTTGAGCCTCTCCCTGTTCTACAGCGCTGATCTTAATCTTTCTTGGATTTGTTATAGAATTTTTTACATCCTGCCAGAACCCCAGATGAGTATATTTCCCGTTTAATGGATTTTTCCCCTGTTCCGTCTGCTGCATCAAAAGCAGAAGCGACTGGATAAAAGATGATTTTCCTGATGAATTTGCTCCTGTGAGAAGATTCATCTTCCCCAATGTCAATTCAACCTTGTCAAAACATTTAAAGCCTTCTATACTAATCCTCGATAACATTCCTGATCTCCCTGAACTTCTTTTCTACTTTCCCAAATCTCATTTTCACATTCACAGAACTGTCTACAGAATGCTGCAGACTATGCAGATATTCCTGATCCTCCAACAGTTCCTGTATTCCCATTTTCATTTTCTCCAACTCAAACTTATCTGGAAATAACGAATAGTAATAAAAAAGAGTCTCAAATAAAGTCATACTGATCGGTCTCTTTGTTTTTCCCTGTGAAGGAATACGGAACCCGTCCTTTCCAAGACACTGATATGCTCTTTTCATAATGAAATCAAAAATCTCTTCTATTTTATGCAGCTTATCCGGGCTTATTCTGTTAAAAAGCTGCATGCCGGCTCCGAGAAATTCTTCCATATCACTTCGATACTCTATATTTTTCCCTTTTTCGTCCAGCATCTCCTTGTTCCAATATAAATAAAAACACAGCGCCCGCAGTATAATATACCTGTCTTTCATATGTTTCGATGAAATGGCGCCCCCCGTAGCTTCTAGAAAAGATTCTGATTCCGCCAGACGTTTTAATAATTTTGTCGCGTTTCCCTGATATAATGCATTTCTCATTTCCTGCTTATTGAGCGGAGTTCCGCCGCGGTTCACCCTGTCAAAAATATCAAAACGCACTCTGTCCTTTGTCGGATATTTGATAATCTGTACAACCAGCTGCGTGTCCTCAATCGTAGTAACATATCGGGAATAACGCGGGTTCCGATCCAGATCGCTGAAGTTCATCCCGTTGACCTGACTAAGGATTTTTAAATCTCTGAGCCGGAACTTATCGTCCAAAAATTCAAAAAATGTCGTTAGTCTCTGGCGTCCGTCCACCACGATCAAACGCCCGTCTGCATTCTCTGCAAGGTAAATGATCGGAAGAGGTATACCCATAATGACAGATTCAATCAGTTCGGATTTCTGCTTATAGCTCCACACATCATTTCTCTGAAAATCCGGGTCAAGACATATTCTTCCACGGTCATAACGCCTTTTTAACTCAAATATAGAATACTGCGCCTGTTCTATTTTTATAGTAAGGTTGGGATAATCTTCTTCATTCTCGTCCTGGAGGCCGATTTCCTTTTCTACTTCTACTGTGTCGTAGTCTTCAAGGTCATAGTCTTCCTGATTTTTCTGAAATTCTTCTGCCACTGCTGTGTCCCCGCTTTCATTGATTTTGCCTGATATCAAGGTTCCCATTCCGTATAAATATTAATATCCACAAATACCATTGCTTAATTAACAAATATGGCATTAGTATACCCCATCTATATGTACCCGTCCAGATGCAGTTTATTGTATATATACCTGATTATTTCTTCCAAAAATTCGACCTTCTTATTGTCTTCTCTATTGCTTTAGTATTCCCCGCAGGCCCTCGGTTATCTTATTCTCTTTATTTTCCATATTCTCCACGAATTTCTTTGTATTCTCATCTTCTATCTCAAAGAATTTTTTCATAAATGCCTGGTTAGCCATTTTCTGTGTATTCTCTTTTGTTACTTTATATTCATCCAGGCAATATAAATATCTCATCATTTCTTTTCTCATCCGGTAAAGATGATTATAATGCCGTACCCATGTTTCCTGGTATTTTTTAATATCAAGCCATTTAGAAATAATATTTAGCGCTAATATGATTGTAATGAGCAATATACTGTTTTCAGCAAGTTCGTAGGACAAGGTTTTTCCGTCACGAATATTAAATATAAAGAAAACAGCAAAACCACCCAGCGTCAAGATCATGACGGCGATATACAAGAATTTAAAAATAAAATTTTTACTTCTGTTTTTCCTATGATGGTTGTCGGTGTCCTGATAAACGCTCACAAACATGTCGCCAAAATCTTTTATTTCCATCTCTGCGGTCTGATCCCATTTCTTTTTCCATCGCGGCAGCCAATCATTTTCTTTGGATAACGCCTGTCTGTATGTTTTTTCTATCCCCCCCTCAGGTTCGCCCTCTTTTATCCTTTCCGGAATCTGAGTGCTTTTCAAAAGCTTCCCGGAACGTATCAATTCATGCCCTTTTCTGCCGCAGATAACGCCGGACAGGAAATAGAGAACAGCAACAAAAATCGAATATAATCCGTAATCCATTAAAGCTTTCCCGCACTTTTTCAAAAACTGTATCAGACGTCTTTTCTTAATCCATTGAGCAGCCCCCTTTCCCCAACGAAATACACACGAAAACGGAGGCACATAATGAATAACAGATGACAAAGTTCCCGGACTATACGCAACCATATCCGACACAGACCATAGAAATCTTTCGAATGATTCCAGATTTAGAACCCTCAAATTACAAATATTATCCTTATAGTCTGCACTCCTGGTTTCTAAGCAATATACATTGAGCCTATCTAAAATATCGTTTAACGACATTCCGAACAACGGATCTTTTATTTTGCAATTCCGTGTATATGTGTCATCATTCCTCGGAATTTTTATCTGATACTTATCTATAAAATAAGAATTGAGTTTTGTATAATCACCATACAAAAAATCGCTCGAAAACAACTCATCCAGAAATACTCCCTCTCCGCTTTTTTGTATAACACCTCCTTCAGTCCATTTATATGATTGTACCGGATAACCTCTACTGTCCAGAAACCGGATGTGCTCCGGCAGATATTTTTCAAAAAACAGCCTGTCTAAGCACAAATGAACAAAATATCCGAACACTTCCGGATATTTTCTTCGCTGTGTCAACTGCCGCCAATGTTCCTTAATGAAAAGTTCTATGTCGGGCAGCCGCACTCTCGCGCATTCATCTCCATGATTCCAATAATGTGTCGTTTCTTTCTTCTCATCCTTACTGTCCGGCAGAAGACATCCTCTTCGGAATCTGTCCTGCCACTCTTCCGAATACATTTCTGAATCCTCACTTTTCAGAAACCTTTTAATTATCATTTCGGCTTCTGCCAGATGTATAATATATCCCGGCACAATCTGACTCCTTCCTATAATCTATATGATCTTCAACTTTATTGCACTGCTGTTATTCTCAACACTTGATTATTAAAGGCCTCATTTTTTATTCATCATAATATAGCCCTTGCTCTTTCATATCCGCCAGATAACCAAAACTTTGTTCGTTCCCCATTTTTCTAATCTGATCTAACCAGTCGTAGATATCGTATTTATTATATAACGGCGTATCGTCCTGATCCGTCAGCAACTCTAACGCACGGGCCAGCAACGCATACTCATTTTCAAGTGATGTATTAAATACTCCCTGATCATCGGTATTAACTGAAACCTGTATCTGCGGACATTCTCTGAGTTTTTCGGGATCATGAATTAATCCCTTATTGTAAAAGCGAACAATCGGATGTTTCTCATACTGTCTGAATGTTCCAATGAGAAAATTTGAAGACGGATTTGTCTCAATTGCAATTCCTTTGTCAGCTATTTCTCGCTGCAGAGCTTTCTGAATTTCAGCAACCGCTTTTACATACTGCTTATTAACTTTAACTTCTCTGATTAGTTTCCCTTTCGTGCGCACATGCTGATTATAGTGGTACATATAATAAATCAACGCCGGTTCGGAAGAATATCTGATATCATAATTTTCAAAAAGTGCACTGCTGATTCTGAAATGATTGCCTTTTTTCAGATACATTTCTTCATCAAAAAATCCTGAATGATAGAATTCCGGATCATCCCCCCGCAGCAGCCATGCATAATAATAATTAAAAACCAGTTCTTTTCCTGATGAGAGGGCCGAAATCCCTCGTGGATTTTCCGGCCGTTTAGCAATCATATCCAACTCACTACGGTTGATGCCTCCCGTATAGATATCAGCAAACAGTTTTGAAAACTCGCCGACAATATGATCTTTAAGATTCTCAAATCCTTTGATATTAAATTGCACAATCTTATGGTAAATCCACATAAGATTATCCATATAATCCTGCCACGGCAATGCGACACGGTAATTTTTAGATGCATACCACTCTTCCGCATTAACCCCGAGAGCAAGGGCATGTCCAAGCCGATCTCCGGATCCCAGTTCAAGAAAAATCACAGCTTCTTCTATTGCACGAAGTCCGTCTGCCAGATCCAGGAAATCCTCCCCCACATGATAGGTTGAATATAACTGCGGAAGTCTTTTCATTCCCTCTACTGTCATATAACTGTATCTATGCTCTCGCAGATAACGATAAACTACTGCGAATACTTCCGGTCTGCATCCGATTTCATTTGAAGCAGCGTCTATTCCAAGAACTCTTCTTCCCACAATCGGATATTTTTCACGAAGTTCTGCAATCGCGAAAGCCTGTTTTTCAATCCTCGCACGCTTTTTATAATGCCTGCAATGACATATGTCAGATTTCTCAGGTTTTTCAGGCGATTTTATAAAATGCAGCGTATAAAAAAATTTCTTTCTTTTCTTTCCATTCGGATCAAGAAGATTATCGACGTCTAAAATCATTTGCCGATTCTTTTCTGCATTATCAAACGGAGCGAACCTAAGTTCTAATCTCTCTGTCTTTTCTGTAAACAGACTTTCAGAAACTGCCAGTTTCACAAACTTTTTTTTATACAGCGGATCTGCCAGCAGATCTCTTTTTCTATGTTCATACCGCTGGAAATTCCTGAATCCGACATTTTTATTAGCCTGTACTAATTCGGAGCGGATACTTTCTTTTATAAGGAGATACGCATAAAACAAATTCGCCCATCCTGAATCAAGTTTTTCATCTCCATAAATGCTTCTGAACGTCATATACATGATCCAGCGTTCTCCGGAATATAAAAAGTTACTTTTATCTCCCGACAAGTTCTCCATATTCAACTCAGACAGAGCATAATCCATTGCATACTCCTGCTCGTACAATGCATTCTCACACATTCTGAATGCATCAATTGACGATTGTATGGATGTAATCTGCTGGACCAGATCTTCCTTGTTTTTCAAAATCTTCCGTATATTTTCCAGTGTTATCTGATCCCAGATTTCATAATAACCTTCCGTATCAGCTACAATGTCCTGCACATCCTCCATATTAATTCTGGACATTTTATCAAGCAAATTAATAAATAATTTCCTGAAGCTTATCTCCGTTTCTACATTTGCAAGCACATCCTCGACCTGACTTTTCGGCAACCGCAAACTTCCAATGTCCTTTTTTAAAATATGCCTGATCTGTGAACTTCCCTCCCAGACGTTTTTAAAACACACAGGATTACTTTCCATAAAATCAAAAATTTTGAAAACAACAAATTCAAATGTATACCTGTCTTCCTGATTTTCCGAAGATTCATCCAGCAGCCTCTTTATTTCTTCTGCACTATCATTGTTAATAACCCATTCACCATCGCCCAGCAGTTTCTGATCCAAAAAGCATATTACATTCTTTGGATTCACATAATAATCGCCTATTTTCAGATGTTTTCCTGTTAACCTGCTGTAAATAAGAAGCCGGATCAGAGCAGCCTGTATTGCTCTTATGTAAAACGGAAGTTCACTGTAGCCGCTTGTATACGCAACATTCGTATACCGCCTGTCTCTGTCATATGACGCCAGAATATCCACCAAGTGCGAAGAGCTTATATTATTCATAAGGCTGATCCATGAAATATGAAAAATCGGTGCAGACCCATTCAGATGAAAATGATTTTCTGAATATTTTCTTCCCAGCACCAGATTGAGCTGAGCGTTATCATGTCCAATCACACGCTGCCAGAGAAACCCCTGCTGCATTACTTCAAAATGAGAAACCTGAGCAGCTATATAGGCTGTTACAAAAATATTTTCTCCAAGCTCAAGCGCCAGTTTACGCCATTCCATCAGTTCATTATACCGGCAAAGTATCTCATTATTTTTTATGCACAAAAATCTTTTTGCGCAATACAACAAGGCATCAAATACATCCAGTTGATCCGATGCCTCCCGTCCGGTTCTTCTGGCATCCTCACGGAAGACATTCGTATAATAGTTCAGTAGATTTGACGCCTCATTCTCGCTGTAATGAAGGACATAAGATGAAGCCATGCGCAGAAACTCAGCTGCTTCAAATTTATCACAACGAATTCTGCCCTCGATCACTTCCTGAGCAGGTACTCTTTTATAGAGTATGTGTAAAATCATTTCAAGATTTTCCATTTTTATCCACTTTCTTTAATCACCCTCAAAATTTTTCAACCGTCTGAACAGCTGATCTACTGCAGATTTCATATCTTCTATACGTTGCCGCTGCTCATTATCTTTTTCATCCTCTTTATCAACTTCTTGTTTCTCCTTTTCATCAAGGATCATTTTTATTACGGGGCATTCGGTAAACAATTTTACCATTTGAATTTCGTCCCCTGTCTTTTCTGCCTTCTCATTATATCTGTCCGAATTATAAAACCCCTGCTGCTGTTCCAGCTGTTTTTTAATCCCGCTATACAAGTCCTTCATATAATCATACATTTTATCAGTGTCATTTATCGCTTTAGGATTCTTCTTCTGCTGCTCCCGAAACGCTCTTTTCAGTATATTATAAGAAAAATCAAACCACCATAACGGAAGCGGCATCGTAGGCCCTCCATATGCTTGATTCCACTTTTTATACTCATTTTTTAACGAATTTTGCTCTAATGCTATTTTTATCTTGTTTATAATCTCATCTTTAGTTTTTTTCTCTTCACTCGTTGAATTTTCATCTACATATGTTTCTAAAGCTTCTATCAGCGCAGCATCTACATCTGCAAGCTTCTCTTCTGCGTACATAGAATTGGTAATTATATTGAGAACATTGAAGTCTGCACTTGCTGACCCAACATCTTTTTCCTGTGTATTGTCATAACACAATATATAATTTCCTGTTTTATTCCTTGAAAAATCAAATTTCCATATGCGCTGATTTTCGAACGTTCCTACAAAGTTAGTGAAAAAGAGAGTCATTATCTCCATTTCACCCAATGCACGCACTAAATCATCATATTGCTCATTTTCTTCATACACTTTATCTAAAATTTCTTTTTCAATCGGTATAACAAGTACATTATCTAACCTTACAGCACTGGCGTGCCCTATGCCCTTATGCAGAGGGCGTTCCGGCGTTCCATTAGACTCAAAAATTCCTTGCCCCGCTTCGGGCATCACCTGTATTGGAGGAATAAGGCTGTTCGCCCATACCTCACTTGCAACCTGTCCGCCAATTATACTTTCTGTCATACCTTTTGGATCGCTTGTACTGTCTTCACTATAAGACAGCTTTTCGTAAATATATTCGCGGGTAAACGCTAAAGAAAAATACGCAATCAGACAGTGTACCATCGGTTTATACAGACCATTCTGGTGTCGTCCTAACGCATAGAGCACTTCAATTAACTCGCCATAAGAAGTATCATCGGCATTACTTGGCATATACACAGTTTCTGAAACTATTTCTTGTTTCTTCAGTCTGTTTACACAGTTTCGGTAATATTCTTTGACGCTTGTCATTGCACGATGTACATCTGCACGCATCAAATTCTTGAAAAATATGATATCTTCGCTCTTATGTATCTTTTCCAGAATCATCCGGTTTTCCAAATCCGCAAGGAAAATGTTATAATTTTCTTCAAATATATTCTTTATTTTTATAATTTCTTCTTCATTTTCTATTTTTTTGCCAAGCGCAAAAGAGTCTGTCAAGTGAAGTTCATTTACTTTTCCCATAGATTCCAGCATCAGATAAAAACCGGTCAGTTCCCGCATAGAGGTGGGAACATAAAAATGCTGTTTCAACCCCTGTGAATCAAAGCAGATGCCGGTTCGCCTGTAAAGCTTTCCAAGTATAGCTTTCTTCAAATTTGTCTGCTCTTTCTTGATAAGTACATTTTTGCTGACGCCCGGCATATAAATACGATAATTAACCGGAAGAACCTTTTCGAGGTAATCCATAGAAAGATTATGGACATACTGTTCCTGCGCAATAAGAAGCTTATTTACCTTCGGTACAACCTCATAAAAATGATTTGTTACAATTGAAAGTATCTGCTGAACATCCAGAGTCAGAAGCACGATAACATTTGGAACTGTACAATAGCGGTGTATTTTTTCCAGCATAGAAAAGCTGTTCTGAATATTAAGGTCTATATCATCTATGGCAATCACTACATAATGATTATCACTCTGGACTGTACCTCCAAAGCGATTATATCTCATAAGATCTGTAAAGTTACTGATCAGTTTTACAAAATCTTTCCTCACTTTCTGACTGCTGGAAAAGCTTTGCAAACTGCTTATATATGCTTCCCCTGCTATGATCCTGCCCTTTTCCATTGTTTCGATTTCACAGACCGTCCGATATACATCTTCCAGCTGACGCATAAGTTCTCGTTTTCTGAAATCAAAGTCAGCGCCTTTGTGTATAGCTCCGTCCTTTTCAAGATCAATAAATTTCTGGTACATCTGTGCCAATATTGTCTTAAAGATATCTTCACCGCGTTCCATAAGCGAACCGTCAATACAATTAAGACACGTAAACAATATTTTGCCTTTTACATTAAACTTATAAAAAGGATTATTATTATCATCATCTGCACAATAATCTTTTAACGCCTCCATAAAAGAAAGCATCGCAGATGTTTTTCCTACTCCACGCGATCCTATAAATGTAATTATATTGGGGAAATCAGCCTGCAACGCCGCTGATATTCTTTTATTCTCATTACCTTGTTTCGCAGTAATATTATTGATAATGTCTTCTACGCGGAGATATGCTTCCCTATAAACGTTTTTATAAAATGAATTTTTAAACTCTCGCTGCGATTCAAAGTGATATCCTGAATTGTTAATTTCAATTAAAGTACTCTGCTCTCTTTTCATCTTTATCCCCCTGTATTTCCAAACTTTCCTTATCACTCCAGAGAAAGCGGATAATAGGATTCATATAATGCTTTATCTCCTGTGTCCGCTGCTGCATTTGCCAAACGTATATATACATCCTGAATCATTAATTTATTTTTTGCAGCAGATTTATATTTTTCCCAGCTTTCCACATCACCTTGCGAAGGGTCTTCCGGATCTTTTGGCATTTTAGTCTCTTTAAACATCCATGGATAAAAGCCTTCGGCTTTATCCTCATTATGTTGATTTTTAAAAACCTGCTCAGCCTTTTGCAGACATAAAATTCCTTCTGAGTATCTTTCCCTCTTTATATACAGCTTTCCCCTATTATAATAGCCTTTAAATAAATATGCACATTCTATCGGCTGAAGCGCCAGTGAATCCTTCTTTTCCTCAAGTATCCCGATAAGCTGCCCCCACATCATATCTGCCTCTTCAAGATTACCGTCTGCCTGTTCCTTTAATACAAGTTTATACAAAGCTCGATAGTTATGCGGATCCCGTTCCCATGCCATGCGGTAATACTCCCATTTACTGTCATGATTTTTACGGATTGTCTCATAATATTTTCCAATACGATAGCAAAGGTAGCTGCTATAAGAGTGATTCCCAATATTATTTAATGCAGTAAGAAGATCAGATACCGAGTCAAATCTATAGTCATCATCCAACTCTGCAGCAAATCCGCGAATTACATAAGCGCCATAAAAATCAGGGTCAGCGTCAATTATTTTCTGAATATCTTCATTAATGTCGGCATAACTGAAGTATTTTTTATCCCATAGTGTTTCTTTTATTTTATCTCGAGCTTTTTGAGCTTTTTTAATTATTCGTGAGTTTTTCTCATCTTTAGGATACCATGCATACCAACCTTTCTCAGCCGCATCCCACACAATCGTATACAGCTCGTTCATCCTTCTTCGGCAGTTACTCTTTGCCGCCCATATATATTTTAAAATCGCTTTATTTTTTACTTGCTTCTCTAATTCACAAAAATCTTTCCACGCATTGTCAAATTGATCATATGCCTCCAGCATCTGATCATAAATATAATCTTCTTTTGCATCAAAAAAATAGGCAATCGCGTAACTGGCTCTCATTAAGTCATATTCGTTAAAAATATTATATATCTCCTGAAATATCTGAATGGCATCTACGCTAAACACTTCATCCATTTCGTTCAATACCGCCGACAGTTTTTTAGCCGAATTCTGTCCATTTTCCTCCGGAATATCTATTTCGTAATCTGTCGGATTCCCATACTCTTCTCTTGCGATATTTTCACACACAAAAATACCCATCAATCGGAAAAAGGCCGAAAACTCCCTATATTCTCTTATCTTATGCAGAGGATGCACTACTGTTATGCATCTTACATGATCCTTTTCCCGCTCCATACGGTTATCCTCCGATCTTTTTATTATAATATATTCTCTGGTATTTTTTCTGACCTATACAAAGGCAAAAAAGTCAGGGCATAGCACCATTGCTTCTCTATTCCCTGACGTCAATTTTACTTCTTATAGAAATATATTTTCATTTGTACCAAATCCTCACATAAGCCAAAAAATACAATAAAATTATATGATAATTGTATCTTTATATCAAGAGTTTGTTTTCCGCGTTATATTTTTTATGCTTTATGCACATATTATATACATCCTTTTTAGGCACTTTGCCAAGGTCATCTTCTATACACCTTACTTTTTGTGAACTCTGCAAAAAAGTTACACCAAACGCCCTCAAGGATTCAAAAACGTCATGATTTCATCTTCTCTGTCTCCCCCTTATTCATAAAGGACTGATCTTTCATCGCCAAACATATCTTATGTTGACGCTATTTATTTTCATATAGGTGCAATCAGCGGGCTCCAACAGACGGTTTTGCGGAGCAAAACGGACGCGATGCGGAGCGAGCGGACTTAACCTGTAGCTATTGAAATCTGCAGATACCTTATAATGATTGAGGCCATTGAAAAATGGTACGAATCATTTAAGGAGGATGCCTTATGTTAGATTACAAGAGCATCTGTTAGCGTCGGGCGATTTTCACCATTCAGAGTCGGATTAAAAACGCCAATCTCAGTCAATTTAAAATCGCCAATGCATCATGTATGTTATTAACAGTTACGCATTTTTAAACTCCGTATGTTTTGCGATACCAGCCTCAAGACCAAGTGTTTCCAGCTTGCGTCCCCGGTAGCTGCCACCTTTGATCATAAATACAGTAGCATCATCAAAGACACGGTCTAAAGAACAAAGCAGCGTATCATCTTCGCTGAAATGTTTTTTGGCGAGCATTTTTCCTCATTTTCGTCGCTATGATTCCCTATAATCAGCGTTGTATATTCATGCGGTTTTATAGAATATCAATGCATTACCGAAAATTCAAG
>NZ_JACJLR010000006.1 GCF_016902345.1 Mediterraneibacter glycyrrhizinilyticus
GATGGATTATATAGGATATTTTGGAAATATTAAATTCCACGTCTTGATTTAGAAACAGTAAATTCCATACTCAGAGAAAAAAGGGTGGAATTTAGTTTTGCAATCGACGCTTTTCAGATATTTTTATATTTATTTCGAAAATCATCTTGACATCTCACATTTTTTGTATTATATTTTAATTACAGTAATCGTTATCATTATTGTTTTAATAACGGTTCTCATTTAGAAATGAAAGGGGGATTCCCATTGGCATCTTTAAAGTACAGTAGGCAACGAGAATCCATCAAACATTACCTGATGACAACCAAAATGCATCCGACAGCTGACGAAGTTTATATGCATGTGAAGAGAGAATTTCCTAATATAAGTCTGGGTACAGTATATCGAAACCTAAACCTCCTCACAGACATTGGCGAGGCAGTCAAAATCACAACTCCTAACGGAGGCGACAGATTTGACGGAAGGATTGAACCGCACAATCACTTTTTGTGTACAAAGTGCGGACGGTTACTGGACCTGGAGCTCGATATGCAGAGTATAGAAGAAGTCAACCGCCTGGCTGCGGAGAGTTTTGACGGAATCATCACATCCAGCTCCACTTTATTTTATGGTGAATGCAGTGACTGCATTAAAAGGTCATAGCAAATATATTCAAAAAGAAAAGGAGATCAGAACTATGAAAAAATTTGTATGTACAGTATGTGGTTATGTTTACGAGGGAGAGGCTGCACCGGCTGAATGTCCGGTATGCCATGCACCGGCTGAGAAATTCAAAGAGCAGACAGGCGACAGAGAGTGGGCTGCTGAGCACGTTGTAGGTGTTGCTCAGGGCGTAAGCGAAGACATCCTTGCAGACTTAAGAGCAAACTTTGAAGGTGAGTGCTCTGAGGTTGGTATGTATCTTGCAATGGCAAGAGTTGCTCACAGAGAAGGATATCCGGAGATCGGTCTGTACTGGGAGAAAGCAGCTTACGAAGAGGCTGAGCATGCCGCTAAGTTTGCAGAGCTTCTTGGTGAGGTCGTAACAGACAGCACAAAGAAAAACCTGGAGATGCGTGTAGAAGCTGAGAACGGCGCTACAGCTGGTAAGTTTGATCTTGCAAAACGTGCAAAAGCTGCTAACCTTGACGCGATCCACGATACAGTACACGAGATGGCAAGAGACGAGGCTCGTCACGGAAAAGCTTTCGAAGGTCTTCTGAAGAGATACTTCGGCTAATTTCTGAATATAAGCAGAACCACAGTTTTAATATTTTATAATAACAACGCGGACTGTCTTTGAGAATCAAATAGTTCTTCCCGAAGGCAGTCCTTTTTACTTATTTAAGGAGGTATGTAACATGTCTAAATATGCAGGAACAAAAACTGAGCAGAATCTTATGGAAGCATTTTCCGGTGAGTCACAGGCAAGGAACAAATACACCTATTATGCATCTGTTGCAAGAAAAGCCGGGTTTGTACAGATGGCAAACATTTTTGAGGAGACAGCGAACCAGGAGAAAGAGCACGCAAAGATGTGGTTCAAAGAGTTCCACGGAATCGGAAATGTGGAGGAAAATCTTGTTGACGCTGCTGCCGGCGAGAACTATGAGTGGACAGATATGTACAAAAGAATGGCTGAGGAAGCAGACGCTGAAGGCTTTACAGAACTGGCTGCAAAATTCCGCGGCGTTGCCGAAGTCGAGGCTGCTCACGAGAAACGCTACCAGAGACTGCTGGACCACTATCGCGAAGGTAAGACCTTTAAAGATGACGCGCCGCTTGGGTGGAAATGCGGAAACTGCGGATACATCTACGAGGGGGACGAGGCGCCGGAAGTTTGCCCGGTATGCGCTCACCCGAAGGCTTACTTTGAGAGAAAAGCTGAGAACTACTAATCCACTGTTGATCACAAATTTTCCTGTTGGAGGCATCCGCTTTCGGATCCTCCGCAGACTGATAAGAGCGTCACGGATCTACATCCGCGGCGCTCTCGTTGTTTGAATCGATCAGTCTCTGCTTCCTCTGCCGGGGCATTTGCTTGATCTCATACTCCCGGCGCATGGCTTCTTCTTTTGTACAAAATTCTTCGTAATATACCAGGATGACAGGACGCCGGGATTTCGTATATTTTGCGCCCTTCCCGCTGTTATGGGCACTAATTCTTTTTTCCAGATCATTGGTCCATCCGGTATAAAAAGTCCCGTCGCTGCATTTCACGATGTACGTATAGTTCATAGCTACAGCCTCCGGTATGTACTTTATCCCATTCCGCAGGATTTTTCAATCTTATCACCTAAGATTTTTAATTTTCATTCCGTAGCATTTCCCCCGTGCCAGCTCGATTCCGCTTCGCTTCATCTCGCTGCGGGCTTTCGCCCTATGGAAAAAGAGAGAGGAGACTCTGGGGGAAAGCAAGCTCCTAACCGTCCGCATTTCCCCGTGCCAGCTCGATTCCGCTCCGCTTCATCTCGCTGCGGGCTTTCGCCCTATGGAAAAAGAGAGAGGAGACTCTGGGGGAAAGCAAGCTCTCCCCCAGAGTCTCCCCTCTCTTTTTCCGCACGGCTCAATGCTATTCCATAAAATTGGTGGGGTCTACTGGTTCTCCGTCTTTGAGTATTTGGAAGTAGAGGTTTGGTCCCTCTACGCTGTAATATTTTGTGGGCTCGTTCAGAACACCCAGAGTTTCACCGGAAGCTACATAGTCGCCTATTGCCACCAGCACATCGGTAAGCTGTCCATAAACTGCTGTATAGCCGTTTCCCATATCGAGAGTCACTGTTGTCCCTGTCTGTGCCGTCTCTTCAATATTGGTCACGATCCCGGCCGCGGACGCAGCGATCGTTTCCCCCACTTCACCGCCGATGATCAGTGCCGGATTGTATTTATACTGCTCCAAAGTGGAAAAAAACACGGTCTGATCCATACTGTATCCAATGAGTACCGCGCCGCTTGCCGGCCATGTAAGAGTACTTTCTTCACTGAACCATACATCTGCCTCCGAGGCAGTTCCTGATGCTTCCGCATCGTCTGTGGCAGCTGTGTTTTCTTCTGGCTGGTCCTCTTCCTGCATCTGTGCCTGTTCTTCCGTCTCAGGATCTGATTCTCCATCAGCTCCTTCGCCCGCTTCAGGCTGCACGATCTCATCCGCTGTCGCCTCTTCACTGTTATCTTCTGTCAGACTTTCTGCCTGTTCGTCAGCTTTCGCCACCTGCTCATCGATCTGGCTTTGATAATTGTTGAATGTATATGCCCCAACCATTGCTATGACTGCAACAAAGCAGATCACGATACCGACCGCAGCGCCTTTTCCTCTCAGAAAGGAAGGCTTTTCATTTTTATTCATAATCATCACCTCTGGCTATATCTTTGCCAGAAATAAGACACGTTATTCTTATTTTGGATAATCTGTCTGGTATTTCTGATCTTTTTTCAAAGAAGTTCTGTCTCCTGTATCTCCCTGTTTATCGTCGTCCCTCCAAAGAAAAAATTCAGGATCTCTTCGCATGTACCCCCTTCCTTTGCCATCTCATTGGCTGTCCACTGGCTCATCCCCAGCCCGTGTCCGTTCCCTGTTGCAGTGATCTGCAGATCGTCCCCGCTCTCGCTGAATGAAAATGCGCTGGAGGAAAGAGACAGGGCATCTCTGAACTGATCCCCCGTGCATGTAGTCTGACCAATCCTCAGGCAGCTCACGTACCCTGCGGAATCCTTTTCCTGAATCTCAAAATCAGAAAAAGAGTATCCTGCTTCAGCCTGTTCTGCTCCCTCTTCTGCCACAAGAAAATCCCGGCACAGTTTCTGAATCTCTTCATATGAAAAAGTATAACTGTGTATTTCATCCTCCGCTTCCTTGTCAAGGGGACATTCTTTTACTTTCAGATACGGGTAATCACTGTTTCCGGTAACCTCCTCAGCGCTTCTGGTCATCCCGGCACTGGACTGGTGAAACGGCGTCCAGGCATATGTTTCATCGTAAAACAGGACCATATCATCTGTTGCTTCCACGGCATCCAAGTAATTCCCATAGTATTCCTCAAACTCCTCTTTCCCCCATATTGTCTCCATCTCGCTCATGCTCATATAATTCTCTGACAGGACTTTATCCTCCGATTTTTCCAGTTCTCTGTACAGACTGGTCCGAATCAGGACTGTCTGCGCTTTCAGAGCTTCCATTTCGTAACCCCCCGGCATTTCCTTTGCCAGAATCCCTGCAAGGTATTCTGTCCATTTCACCTCGCTGACCTGCTCTTTGCCGTCATCTTTCTCTGTTTTTACTGTGACATAGGGAGCATTTTCTGCACTTCCCAGTCTTGTCTGCGCTCCGTTTACAAAGACTGATACAATGTAAGGGAAAAGAATCAGAATGATCAGAAATGAGAATAAAGATTTCAGTTTCTGCTTTATGATATATCGACTCATAGAAACAGCCCTCCATATTTTATCATATGAAGGGCTGACCTGATGTAGAACGTCTTGTCCGCGTTCTCTCTTATTCTGTTTTATTTTCCGGATCCGGCTGAGCGCTGTCCTGTACTTCCGGTGCATCTGCCGGCATCGGCTGTTCTGACACCGGCGCTTCCGGTGCAGCTGGCGGTACCGGCTGTCCTGCCATCGGCGCTTCCGGTGCGGCTGGCGGTACCGGCTGTCCCATTCCCGGTGTAGTCGGCGGTACAGTATAACCAGGATAGACTGGCTGCACCGGCGGAGGCGTCAGCCTCGGTTCCATTCCCGGATTAAAGTCGCGGTTGCGGAGCGCAAACATGCAGAACGACTCATACAGCGGTACAAGTGAAGACAGGACCGAATGTGCGATCGCCATATTGCGAGTCGTAAACCTGCCATAAATCTGGAAGTTGATCAGTGCCGTTAATACTCCATAGACCGCCTGATAGAAAATTGCACCCACTGCCAGCAGAAGGAGCAGAATCACAAGCACAAACACAGTACCTCCACCTATGGACGGACTGCTGTAGCCCCCATAGGAATATGATATTCCCGACAGGATCCCGACTCCGAGCACAGCAACAAAGATAAAGTAAAATATAAAACCTGCAATTCCTGAGATGATCGGAAGCACCAGCTTCCACACCCCCGGGGACTTTATCTGCTTCGTTTTCAGCGGAATCGTTCCTGCAAGATCGCCATGCATATATTTTCTTGCAAACGGAATAAAAGCAAGCCAGGGATAATTTTTCCCCATTCTTTTTCCAATCGTATAGAGGCCGATTCCGCGGAAGAGATATTCCACGATCCAAAAGATCAGTGCCACTATGATTATGATAAGATAGATCGACATGATCGCGGCAAAAAGGGAATCCGACATTCCCGATTCTACCGGGTATTCATAATTATACTCATAAGCGTATTCCATAAAATCCTCCTAGTCTTCCTGCCCGGACGGGACCTCAACCTTCTTCAGTTTCCAGATATCCTCCACATATTCTTCGATCGTTCTGTCTGAGGAGAACTTGCCGCTGCATGCAGTCTGCATCATTGCCATCCTGGACCATCTGTTCTGATCTCTGTACGCTTCTTCCACTCTCTTCTGAGCATCTGCATAAGAACGGAAATCTTTCAGGATAAAGTACATATCCGCTCTGTCCGTGCTCTGTGTGTTGAGCAGTGAATTGTAAAGGTTTTTGTACATATTGTGGTCGCCGTGGGAATATGTGCCGTCCATAAGCTGATCCACAACTCTCTTGAGCTCCCAGTCATTGAAGTAGATATCCTGCGGATTGTATCCGCCGTTGTTCTCGTAGTTGATGACTTCTTCTGAGCTCATTCCGAAGATGAACGCATTCTCCGCTCCGACTTCCTGAACGATCTCCACGTTCGCGCCGTCCATGGTTCCAAGCGTCGGCGCTCCGTTGAGCATGAACTTCATGTTTCCGGTACCGGACGCCTCCTTGGATGCTGTCGAGATCTGCTCGCTGACATCTGCCGCTGCGAAGATGATCTCTGCATTGGATACGCGGTAATCCTCAATAAATACGACTTTCAGTTTGCCGTTGATGCTCCTGTCATTGTTTACAACATCCGCTACGGAGTTGATCAGCTTGATCGTCTCTTTCGCCCTTAAATATCCTGCTGCCGCTTTCGCTCCGAAGATAAATGTTCTCGGATAGAAGGACATCTCCGGATGCTCTTTGATCTGATTGTACAGATACATGATATGCAGGATGTTCAGGAACTGACGTTTATACTCATGCAGACGTTTTACCTGTACGTCAAAGATGGAACGCGGATCAACATCGATCCCGTTGTGCTCTTTGATATATTTCGCGAGACGTACTTTGTTCTTATACTTGATCTCCATGAACTCGCGTCTTGCATTCTCATCATCCACATACGGTTTCAGTCTGGAGATCTGAGACAGGTCTGTGATCCATCCGTCTCCGATCTTGTCTGTGATCCAGTCAGCCAGGAGCGGATTTCCGTGCGCAAGGAAACGTCTCTGGGTGATACCGTTTGTCTTGTTGTTGAACTTCTCCGGCATCATCTCGTAGAAGTCTCTGAGCTGCTGTGTCTTCAGGATGTCTGTGTGAAGTCTTGCAACACCGTTTACGGAAAATCCTGCGATGATCGCCATGTTCGCCATGCGGACCTGACCGTCCATGAGGATCGCCATCTTCTTCACTTTGTGCTCATTGCCCGGATACATCTCGCGGACTTTGATAAGGAATCTGCGGTCGATCTCCTGCACGATCTGGTAGATACGCGGCAGGAGGCGGGAGAACAGATCAATCGGCCATTTCTCCAGCGCCTCGGCCATGATCGTGTGGTTCGTATATGCACAGGTCTTTGACGTCACATCCCAAGCTTCTTCCCAGCTTAATCCTTCCTCATCGATGAGAAGACGCATCAACTCCGGAACAGCCACAGTCGGATGTGTATCGTTCATCTGGATGACAACTTTCTCATGCAGTTTTCTGATATCGTTGTGTTTCTTCTTGTATTTCGCGATCAGCGCCTGAAGGCTGGCTGAGATGAAGAAATACTGCTGTTTCAGACGGAGCTCTTTTCCTGAGTAATGGTTATCGTTCGGGTAGAGCACGTCAACGATCAGTTTTGCAAGGTTCTCCTGCTCCACTGCCTTGTGATAGTTTCCTCTGTCAAACTCATCCAGCTTGAAGTCTGTGATCGCCTTTGCATCCCATACACGAAGTGTGTTGACTACATGGTTGCCGTATCCGACGATCGGCATATCATACGGAATCGCAAGAACGGACTCGTAGTTTTCCTGGATGAACTTATCTTTTCCGGTCTCCGGGTCTTTCTCAAAACGGATGTTTCCGCCAAAGCGGACTTCCTTCGCATACTCCTCTCTGCGGAGTTCAAAGGGATTGCCCTCCTTGAGCCAGTTGTCCGGAACTTCCACCTGATAACCGTCACGGATCTCCTGCTTGAACATACCGTAGCGGTAACGGATACCGCAGCCGTATGCCGGATAGTTCAGTGTTGCAAGGGAATCCAGGAAACATGCTGCAAGTCTTCCCAGACCACCGTTTCCGAGCGCCGCATCCGGCTCCTGGTCTTCGATCACGTTCAGATCGATGCCCATCTCGTCGAGCGCTTCTTTTACATCCTTGTAAACTGTCATATTGATGAGGTTGTTCCCCAGGGCACGGCCCATAAGGAACTCCATTGACATATAGTAAACTGTCTTTGCATCTGCCTCATCGTATGCTTTCTGTGTTGCGAACCAGTCATCAAAGATGACGTCCTTCACCGCATAGGATACTGCCTGGAACATCTGCTGCGGAGTTGCTTCCTCGATCGTTTTTCTGTATAAAGTCCTGATATTGTCCTTTATCGTCTGCTTAAATGTTTCTTTCTCAAATCTTTTGCTGAACATTGTTTTATCTTCCTTCCTTTTCAACACCCATTGTAACCGCTTCACCGTTGATCTTCCACTCCTTTACGCAGCCGGCCGGCTGCGCTTTTACAACTTCATCAGCGAGTACTTCCCCGCCGATCTGCGTGCTGTATTTCTCAAAGACTGCTTCTGCCTTCTCTGTTCCATCGTAAGTCACCCGGATCCGGTCCGTGACCTCGAAATCAGCTTCTTTTCTCATGGTCTGTACCTTGCTGATGATCTCACGCACAAACCCTTCTTCCAGAAGTTCCGGAGTCAGGTTCGTATCCAGCACAACAGTGATGCCGTTGTCATTCTCAGACACAAAGCCCTCTACCTGAGCAGTATCGATCAGAAGGTCCTCTTTAAAGAGTGTGATCTCCTGGTCGTTTACATGGAGTTTCAGGGCTCCCGTCTCATTGACTTCGTCCATCGCGGCGTTTCCGTCAATGCTGTCAAGTGCAGCCTTGATACCTCCTAACATTTTACCATATTTCGGGCCTACAGTCTTTAACTGCGGTTTAAAAGTATATGAAGTAAAGTCTCTTACATCTTCCGTAAATTTAACATTCTTAACATTCAGTTCATCCGCAACGATCTCCTGATAGAACTCAGGCAAATCAAATCCTGCCTTCACGAACATCTGTCCGATAGGCTGACGGTTCTTGATATTGGAAGCATTTCTGCAGGCGCGTCCCATAACGACCAGTTTCAGGACATGGTCCATGTTCGCCTCCAGCTCCGTGTCGATCTGCTCCTCATTTACCTCCGGGAACATGCACAGGTGGATACTCTCCGGCGCGTTTTCGTCGATACTGCGCACAAGGTTCTGATAGATCTCCTCTGTCATGAAGGGGATCATCGGAGCTGCTGCCTTGGAGACGGTCACAAGTGCTGTATAAAGGGTCATGTAAGCGTTGATCTTATCCTGCTCCATTCCCTTTGCCCAGAAACGCTCACGGCTTCTTCTGACGTACCAGTTGCTCATGTCATCCACGAACTCCTGAAGCGCGCGCGCTGCTTCCGGGATCCTGTAGTTCTCAAGATTGCTGTCCACAGCTTTTACCATGGTGTTCATCTTGGAAAGGAGCCATTTGTCCATGACAGAAAGTTTGTCATACTCCAGTTCATATTTTGTGGCATCAAACTCATCAATATTCGCATAGAGCACGAAAAATGCATAGGTGTTCCACAATGTTCCCATAAACTTGCGCTGTCCCTCGGTCACCGCTTTGCCGTGGAAACGGTTCGGCAGCCACGGAGCGCTGTTTACATAGAAGTACCAGCGGATCGCGTCAGCGCCGTATTTCTCAAGGGCGTCGAACGGATCTACCGCATTTCCCTTGGACTTGCTCATCTTCTGACCGTTCTCATCCTGCACGTGTCCGAGAACGATAACGTTCTTGTACGGAGCCTTGTTGAAGATCAGCGTTGAGATCGCCAGCAGGGAGTAGAACCATCCTCTTGTCTGGTCCACCGCCTCGGAGATGAAGTCCGCCGGGAACTGCTGCTCAAACAATTCTTTGTTCTCAAACGGATAGTGATGCTGCGCGAACGGCATGGATCCGCTGTCAAACCAGCAGTCGATCACTTCCGGAACACGGTGCATCTCTTTGCCGCACTTCGGACACTTGATGGTCACTGCATCAATGTATGGGCGGTGTAACTCGATATCGTCCGGACAGTTATCGGACATCTCTTTGAGTTCTGCGATGCTTCCGATGGAATGCATGTGTCCGCACTCGCACTCCCAGATATTAAGCGGCGTTCCCCAGTAACGGTTCCGGCTGATGCCCCAGTCCTGAACGTTCTCGATCCAGTCGCCGAAACGACCTTTTCCGATGCTCTCCGGGATCCAGTTGATGGTGTTGTTGTTGGCGATCAGGTCATCCCTTACCGCTGTCATCTTGATGAACCAGGACTCACGCGCATAGTAGATCAGCGGAGTGTCGCATCTCCAGCAGTGCGGGTAACTGTGTTCGAATTTCGGCGCATCATAGAGAAGCCCTCTCGCATCCAGATCCTTTAATACTTCCGGGTCTGCCTTCTTTACAAATAATCCTGCAAAGGGAGTTGACTCCGCCATATTTCCTTTTTCATCCACAAGCTGTACAAAAGGAAGGTCGTATTTTCTTCCCACGTTCGCATCGTCTTCACCGAATGCCGGCGCGATGTGAACGATACCGGTACCGTCTGTCAGTGTGACATAGGTATCGCATACCACGTAGAACGCTTTCTTGTTCTGCTTTGCGGCAGCGTCCGCAGCGCACTGGTACAGCGGCTCGTACTCTTTGCCTTCCAGCTCTTTTCCTTTATAGGTCTCAAGAACTTCGTACGCCGGCTTTCCTTCCTCGGCAAGTTTTCCGAGGATCGTATCCAGAAGGGCGCATGCCATATAATAAGTGCGTCCGTCAGCAGCCTTCACTTTTGCATAATCCTCTTCCGGGTGCACACAGAGCGCAAGGTTTGAGGGAAGTGTCCACGGCGTTGTGGTCCATGCCAGGATGTACGCATCCTCGTCCTTTACCTTGAACCGTACGACCGCGGAGCGCTCTTTTACGTCTTTGTATCCCTGCGCCACTTCCTGTGCGGACAGAGGCGTGCCGCAGCGCGGGCAGTAGGGAACGATCTTGAAGCCCTTATAGAGCAGTCCCTTGTCCCAGATCTGTTTCAGAGCCCACCACTCGGACTCGATGAAGCTGTTGTGATATGTCACATAAGGGTGTTCCATGTCAGCCCAGAAGCCGACCGTGCCGGAGAAATCCTCCCACATTCCCTTATATTTCCACACGCTCTCTTTACATTTGTCAATGAACGGCTCCAGACCATATTCTTCGATCTGGTCCTTTCCATCCAGTCCCAGTGCCTTCTCAACTTCCAGTTCCACCGGAAGACCGTGTGTGTCCCATCCGGCTTTTCTCGGCACCATGTAGCCTTTCATCGTGCGGTATCTCGGGATCATATCCTTGATGACACGAGTGAGCACATGGCCGATATGCGGTTTTCCATTTGCTGTCGGAGGTCCGTCATAAAAGATATAGTCCGGACATCCCTCTCTCTCTTCGATACTCTTCTCGAAGATGTGATTCTCGTCCCAGAATTTTTCAACTTCTTTCTCTCTGGCGACGAAGTTCATATCCGTGGATACTTTCTTGTACATGTTGATTTTTTCCTTTCTGAAGGCGGTCCGTCGCAGTGACATGCCGCTGGCGGACCCGCTCCCGCTCGGGGTGATCTTCCCTTCTGCGGGGCGGTCCGGTGCAGTGATGTACCGCTGGCGGACCCGCTCCCGCTCGGGGTGATTCTTCCTTTCTGCGGGCGGTCCGGCGCAGTGATATACCGCTTTCGGACCCGCTCTCGCTCGGAAGGAAACGCAGCGGACACATAAGAGCGCAAAGGACGCGCTCTAAGTGCCGGCGTTTCCTTACGGTCCTTCATCGGCACATCACTGCGCCGGACCGTTCCAGAACGGGAGCATGAATCATAGTTTTTCGGGTTGCAGCCGGAAAGCTGCCAAAATCTTCCGTGCGCCAATAAGAAATTCTAATAAAATTTCTTACTGGAATCCCCCAGCATCACATCTGGACGGAAACGTCCAGATACCGATGCGGACGACCATCCCACGTTTCCGCCAGCGCACTTCCGATCTCAACCACTCTCACGGCGGTCTTTTTTCATCTTCTGTCAGGGAGAAACCTTCTGGCTTCGGGAGCCTGCATGGGCGGTGTGTCCGTTACGGACTGTAGAAAAACGCCGGCACTTAGACCGCGTTCTTTGCGGTCTTACGTGTCCGCTGCGTTTTTCTCCAAGCGAAAGCGTGTCCACAACGGACATATCGCCCATGCAGGCTTCACCCTCCGGTATACGCTTCTCCGATCAGAAGATAAAAAAAGCTCCCGTCCTGCAATAGGACGAAAGCCATACTCTCGTTTCAACCACCTGTTACATCATACTTGAACTTCTTTTTCCTCATACATACACTCTGTTTTTCTGCATTCAGAAATTCTCAGTCCGCATATGGTATCCTCTAACGCGGGATCTGCGTCAGCCCTTACTTTCCATGCTGTCTCAGCTTTTGAGTATGCTTTGGGGGCTGCGGTTCGGGAGTGATATTCGGAAATATCCTACTGATGCCGGGCTCGCACCATCTCCGGCTCGCTGAGATGTTCGGATAATACCTACTGTCTCCGTCATAACCTTTGGTTTTGAAATTCATACAAAGGTAATTATATAGATGGCGGGCTGATTAGTCAAGGGTTTTCAATCCTGTTTTCCCGCGCCTCTGTAAGCATTTCACTGTGACATAAGCTTTCGGACAGTCTGTTCATCCGTTTCCAGCTCCTCCGCGATTTCCGATACATTTTTACCTTTCTCCCGCTTTTTTGCGATCTGTTCTCTCAGAAGCTGTTCGCGCCCTTCATTTACTCCTTTTTCCCTTCCTTTGTCATCTGCCTCTTTCAGTTCTTCTGCAAATAATTCATTCAATGCATCGCACATCTTTTTTTCCACCTCCATCTGTTCCCAATTTGCCCGGGCGATGAGATCCATCACCGCCTCATAGTCCTTTGCTCTTCTATGTTCCTCATATCTGCTCATCAATGTCCGGATCTCCGTCCCTGCTTTCAAGTCTGTCCTCAGATTCTGCAGCCAGTAGTTTTCCTCTGCGGACAAACGCGGCGTAACTAAAAGCTGCATCGGGATTGGGTCCCCTTTCAGGTCATAGATCCCGTTCCCCCGGTCTTCCACCGTTATCCCGCGCACTGCCTTCAGATGTCTTAGCATCTCTCTCGGATAATGGCTGCACACAAATGTGATAGTCAGTTCTTCCGGGTCAACCTCTTTTACCCGGTCTGTGTCCGCCTGGTAGATACAGGCGTAGCCGTACACTTTATAAAAATCATTGATGCTCAGATGGTCCTCCGGGGATTTATATTCAATGATGTTATACCTTCGGAATATCTCTCCGATCGACTTCCTGATCGCAACGTCTTTTAGTTTCTTTACGATGAGGACATCGACCTGGAGCGGCTTTTTACTGAGCAGATACTCTTCGTGTATCTCAAGATATTCCAGATCGCTCTCAAGTGTGATCCGAAGCGCCGCACAGAAGCCCGGATGCCACTGTAGTTTTCTTTTCTCCATCTTTCCTCCTTAGTATAATACAGTTCTTTTTTGCCATGCAATAAGTTTCTTCCTTTCACATATGCATTCATATGTCATTTTTTACTGCTGTGACCAACAGCATCACCTCCGGTTCTTCCGGTTCTTCTTAAATTCTTCGTGCGAACATTGCCCGGACCTTATCATCCGCTCTCAATTCGAGCAGAGATAAAATGGGCTTAAAATGAATAATGAAATAGTGATGTCCCTGCGGATCGAAACGGCGATGTGCCGTCCGCAGGGGATATGTACAGGATAACATACCGGGACAGGAAAAGCCAGAAAATTCCAACCTTTTTGAGCCTAAACGTGCAAGACTGATTTGCCTCCATAATTTCCATACTAATATGGGGACGGGGGAAGATTCCCTTCCCCTGTCCCCTGCGATACTGCAATCCTTTGCGATATACTGCCCTCAGGCTGTGATCTTTTTGTACACTTCGATAAACTCTTCCGCCATGACGCGAAATGTTTCCGCACTCATAAGCTGGTCTTCCGCATGCATCAGGATCAGCCCCGATTCGTTCAGTTCGCCGTTGGCATCCTGTGCCAGCAGGTCCGCATGGATATGGTGTCCTTCGGTAAACGCTTCGTCCCCCTGGCGGATTTGTTCCTGAGCTGCTTCAAAGTCTCCCTGTTTCGCGCACTGGACAGCGTTTATGAAGCAGGATCGTGCTGTCCCCACATAAGTTATGATCCCAAAACAAGCTGTTTCAAATGCCTCTGTCATCTCTTTCACTCTCCTTTTTACCAGTCGTCATCGTCTGCTTCTTTTTCTGCTTCTGCCTCTTTTACCAGGTTCAGCTTATCTACTTTCCGTGCAAACGGAAGATAGACGAAGAAAGAAATGATAAAGATCACAAGCTGAAGCAGCGCTGTTCTCCAACCGCCGATCAGGAATCCCGATATAATGGGCGGGCATGTCCACGGCACCTGTGTCGCGCCGTACAGTGGGCAGATCCCCGTGTAGAGAGCCACATACTGCAGAATACAGGAGATCACCGGCATCGCAATGAACGGGAAGGCAAGCATCGGGTTCATAACGATGGGAAGTCCGAAAAGAATCGGCTCATTAATATTGAAAAGCGCGGGAACCATTTCCAGCCTTCCAAGTGTTTTCATCTGCTTTGACTTTGCCATAAAAAACATATAGATTACAAGTCCGATCGTAAGCCCTGCCCCTGTGACATTGATGAACTGGTCAAGGAACTGCATTGTAACGATATGCCCGCCGTTCTGTACGGTCAGCTCGATTCCCTGATCAATCAGCGCCTGGTTTTCCAGGCTGTTCGCCTGAAGGATACCTGTCATAATTCCGCCTACGATCGTCGAGCCGTGAACTCCGAAGAACCAGAGGAACGGGGTAAGGAAGCACATAAAGAGCGCCCCGCCGATCGAGTCGGTCATGCCCTGGAGCGGGGTCTGGATGACATTATAGATTGCCTCCATTGCCGTAGTGTGGAATCCCATGGAGCAGATCCCGTGTACGACCGTCGCCCCTACTACGATCACCGCGCCCGGGATCAGGGCGGAAAAGGCGTTTGACACACCCTCGGGAACTCCGGCAGGCATCTTGATACGGATATCTTTTTTCAGGAACCAGCAGTACACAAAGCCGACGATCAGACCGACAATGATCGCTCCGACCATTCCCTGTCCTGCAGTCCAGCTTTTATTGATGATACCGCCCACAACTTCTCCGCCCTCTGTTGTGATAGACGCCGGCGTCATCATGATAAATACGCCAAGGGCGACGATAGCGCCGCTCAACGGCTCCTGCCCTTCCAGCTTTATGTAGTTATAGGAGATACCGAGCACCGCGATCATCGCGCTGATGTTGAACGTAGCTCCATTCGCCTGTTCAAGCACTGCCTTGATCCCGGACTTATCGAGCACATCCACAACTGCCTGGATCGGGAAGTTTGTAATGATCAGGAAAACGGAACCTACGATCAGGAGCGGCATTGAATATACCATGCCGTCTTTGATCGCCTGTATCCCTTTCATATTGATAAACGCCATGATCTTCGGGATTATTTTTTCATTCATTAATTTCTGCATATCTCATTTCCTTTCCGATATTTTTTCGTAACAAAGCGCGCGGGAACCTGGATAAGTGCCATTCCGGCTGATGCCGCTCCCGCCCCCGCACCAGGATCCGTAAACGGATCCTGGCTGTTATTTCCCGGCAGCCAGCTTAAAGGCAAACCTCAGCACGTTCATCCCATTGCACATCCCGTAATCTGCCATCGGGATAACGTCTACCGGAACGTTCTTTGCCCCGCAGATTTCTTTCGCCTTAGCCAGCTGGTACCCTACCTGGGGACCGAGCAGGGCGACGTCCGCCTCGCCGACCAGCCTCTCCATATCAAGGATTGGATAAGCCTTGATATCCACTTCTTTCCCCTTTTCTTTTGCCGCCTCTTCCATCTTTTTTACGAGCAGGCTCGTAGACATTCCATTTGCACAAAACAGTCTGATCCTCAGCATTTTCTTCATCCTCCTGATTCTTTTTGAAAGACTCGCCCGGGAGCCTTTGTCCTGTCTTATAAAATTTCCCCGTTACTCTCTATGACCTTTTTATACCATGCGAAAGAATCCTTTTTCCGCCTCTCCAGGGTTCCTCTTCCCTGGTTATCCTTATCCACATAGATAAAGCCGTAACGTTTTTCCATCTCCCCGGATCCGGCGCTCACCAGGTCGATACATCCCCACGGCGTATAGCCCATGACGGGAACCCCGTCTGAGAACATGGCTTTTTTCATCTCAACGATATGTCTTCTGAGATAATCAATACGGTAAGTATCATGCACTTCGCCGTTTTCAAGCCTGTCGTAAGCGCCGAATCCGTTCTCCACGATAAAAACAGGTTTGTGGTATCTCTGATAGAGAAGATTCAGGGAATACCGCAGCCCCTGCGGATCGATCTGCCATCCCCAGTCGCTCTTCTGCACATAAGGATTGCGGGCAACATAAAATCCATCCGCTACTTTTGTACTGCCCTCCGTCTCCACACTGCTTATCGTGCTGCTCATATAATAGCTGATCCCTATGTAGTCGACGCATCCCTGTCTCAGGTACTCCAGATCCTCTTCCGTGATATCCAGCTTCATCCCTCTTTCCTCACGGAAAGCATTCATATATGCCGGATATTCTCCGAATACGTGGAGATCCCCATAGTAATACAGGCGATGCTCCATTGCGATCTGTGCTGCGATCTCATCCTGGGGCGAACATGTCCTGGCATAGAACGGGACCATCGCAAGCATGCATCCGATCTGGAAATCCGGGTTGATCTCATGCCCCGCTTTCACTGCCATGGCGCTTGCCACCATCTCATAGTGCACTGCCTGCTGCAGTACTGTCTGCACATCTTCATCCTCCCTGTAGAGGATGCCGGAATTTGTCCAGCCGCCCCATGCGTTCTGCACGCTGGACTGGTTATTGATCTCATTAAATGTCATCCAGTACTTTACCTTATCTTTATAGCGTTCCATTACCGTTGTGGCAAATCTGACGAAGAAGCCGATCAGCCTTCTGTCCCGCCACCCACCATATTTTTCAACAAGATGATACGGCATCTCAAAATGGCTCAGGGTAATGACCGGCTCGATATTATATTTCAGAAGTTCATCAAACAGGCTGTCGTAGAATTTCAGCCCCTCTTCATTCGGCTCGCTTTCATCGCCGTTTGGAAAAATCCTTGTCCATGCGATCGACGTCCGGAAACATTTGAACCCCATTTCGGCAAACAGGCGGATATCTTCCCTGTATCTTGTATAAAAGTCGATTGCCTCATGGTTAGGATAGTAACGGTCCGGCAGGATCCCCCGGGTGATCTCCCTGTCCCTGCCGTTTGCCCCTGCGGTCATAACGTCCGCAATGGAAATCCCTTTTCCGCCTTTGTCATATCCCCCCTCGAGCTGGTGCGCAGCAACTGCGCCGCCCCACAAAAAATCATGTGGAATCTTTCTTTTCTCCATACTCTCCTGGTCTCCTTTTTCTATTCGCTCCTGCACATTTCTGCAGGATAGGGTCAGGCAGGTCCGGTTCCTGCCTGGCTCGTATCAGGTTTAATTCCACATGAGCGCTCATGTACTATGCAAATCTTACCACAAAGCCCCTTATTTTCAATTTTATTTGAACATTTTGACATATATTTACCGGAATAAAATTTGTTACACAAAAAAAACAGACATATTGCATGTCTGTTTCAGGATTCAGGACTCTCCCGCGTGTCCTGCCAAAGAATCCGGGCAGCTTGTTCTGTCCTGCACTGCTGCCGCCAGGGCTTCCAGGATATACAATGCCGGGATCTGAGATACAATTTCTCCGCCGCCGTCTTTTCCCCTGTAAGCCTCCGGCATGTAGCACGGAAAGTTAACGTCCGACATCCGGGCTGCCGGGCACTGCCGTGTATTCGTTATGCTGACCACGGCTGAGCCCGCTGATTTATACCGGTTGATCCGGGTGAGAGTCCTGTCATTTTCCCCGGAAGCCGACAGGACAATAAGCACGCTCATGGTTCCCTTTACCGGGTTGGCGTCCACAGCCCCTCCTTCCGCCAAGAAGGCGGAGCCGCCTGAACTGTTCATCAGATACGCCCCGTATCCCGCGAGCATCCCGCAGCCCCCATCCCCGCACAGGATGACCTGTCCGGCGTTCGCGCAGAGTTCTGCAGCAGCCTCCAGTTTCATTAAAAACTCCCTGTCTCTTTCAGACTCCCTGACAAACTGGACCGCAGGAACCGCATCGAAAGAAACCTCTCTCTTCTGCCCTTCCAGTTCCCGCCTGACCCGGTACTTCATCTCTGTATATCCTTCGCATCCCGCCTTTTCACAGAGCCGCAGTACCGTCGTCGTCGAGACGCCTGCCGCTTCCGCAAGCTGGCGGATGTTCATTTCCGCAATGTCCTCCATGTGGGATATTATATGATTATATACCTTAAATTCTCCCGGTTTCATCTCCCTGAGCTGACTATAAGTGAAAAGAGCCATTTCTTCCTCCTCCCGGCAGAGCTACTGAACAGGTCCGCTGTTGTACAGTTTCTTTGCCAGCGATTCAAGAATATAGACAACCGGGATCTGCGTGGTCACATTGCGCTCATTGACCAAAGCCTCCGCCACATGGTATGAAATATTGCAGTCCGACATTTTCGCCAGGACAGAATTCGCTTTGTTTGTTATAGAGATCAGGGCGCTTCCCCTCTGCTGCAGCTGGGAGGCAATAGAGACGGTCTGGCTGGTCATTCCTGATTCTGACAGGGCGATCGTAACCGTATTTTCTGACAGATCCTGCAGGACAGGGAGCCATGGGTCATCAATAAACAGGCTGAAGTGCCCCACATTTGAAAAATACCTCGCACCATATCTTCCCAGTATCCCGGATGAGCCGATGCCGATAAATATCGTACACTGCGATTTTTTGAGATACTGATACGCTTTGGAGATGCTTTCCTGGAACTCTTCTGAATGGATGCGTTTCAAAAAACTCTGCAGCTCATCTTCCCCGTCCGCCCTCAGGGCGTCGCGCTTTCCCTCAAGGTGTTCCCTGTATCTGAGCTTAAATTCACTGTAACCGTTTACTCCGCATTTCTTACAGAACCGCAGGACTGTGGCGGTGGAAACATGCGCCATATCCGCAAGCTCTTTGATGGTCATTTTCCCGACCCGCTCCCTGTTCTTTACAATACAGTCATAGACCGCGAGGTCAAGTTCAGAAAAAGCCTCCATGATCTCTTTCGTAAACATAAATCATCACCACCATGATATTTTTTACCATTATAAAGGAATCCGAGAAACTTTGTAAAGAAAGAAGTTTGACATCCATATCGGTGGCAGGCTGATTAGTCAAGGGGTTTTCGACCTCATCGTTACAGTTCATCTGTACATATCTCGCAATGTAACCAGTGTCACCATTCCTTTTTTCCCCGCTTCGGACAGTCCCTCTGTAAAGCCGTTCTTTGAAAAGATATAGTAGTGATATCTGCTGCCCTTTCCGAACGCCCGGGAATATTCTTTCAGCAGTTCCAGTTCATCTGTTCCGACCTTTTCTTTTTTGTATTTACATGATCCTATAATATACTCGTTTCCCTCTGCCGGACACCCCACGATATCAATCTGCACCTGGCATCTGTTTTGAGGGTCATTCCCCCACCATTGTCCCAAATCTGTCAGGGAAATCGGCAGTTCCTCTGCATAATACAGAAGATACTGCCTGCTCATTGTTTCAAAAGTAAGTCCCATGTAGTCCGACAGTTGTGCCTTTACCGCCTGTTCATATACTTTTCCGATCCGTCCGGAATTCACAGCGATAATATTCTGCGGGACAAACCTGTACCAGAACCGGAAGAAATTATCTGCCAGCAGATAGATTGTCTTTTTCCCGGGTTTCTCTGTGATCGGTGTCTCTTTCTTAACAATGCCAAGTTCTGTCAGGACTCTGATATATTTGGCACAAGGACCTGTCTCCAGTCCTGTCCTGGTCGCGATCTCGTTCAGCCGGGATGCTCCTTCCGCGATCGCCTTGATGACAGAATTATATACCGCCGGCTCTCTCAGTTCCTGTTTCAGAAGATTCTCCGGCTCTTCGAAGAGATACCCCGACCGGTCAAAAAGATTTTCCAGAAGAGCGTCGTCCACACTTCCGCGTACTCCCAGCTTATTGATATAATGTGGGACTCCTCCCGTGATCCCGTAGATCAATGCGTTGTCCTCGTCCGCCAGTTCAGGATGGAAAACTGCCGTTTCCCTATAGTTCAATGCCTCTATTTTAAACTGTCCCGACCTTCTTCCATATAGCGGACTCTCATGCCCAAGCACCTGGTTTTCCATGAAGCTCATAGAAGATCCGCATAAGATCACAAAAAGCTTTGAACTGCTCCATCTGTGGTCGATCAGATGCTGGAGTATGGAAGAGATTGAAGGCTTTGCTTTTGCCAGATAAGGATATTCATCGATCACAAAAACTATCCTCTTTTCCTCTGAGAGCCGGCTGATTTCATCCAGTGCATCTTCATAACTGCCAAACCATGGAAAAGACAATGCTCCCGGTCTCTCATATGCAGCGATCGCACGCGACAGAGTCTCAAGATTCTCCTGTTCTGTGGAATCCAATGCAGAAAAAAATACTGTAGGCTTGTCCTTACAGAATTCACTGATCAGAGCTGTCTTTCCAACCCGTCTTCTTCCATATATGACCATGCACTCAAACTGCCCTCCGGCATAACGTTTATTTAATTTGTTCAATTCATTTTCACGACAATAAAACATCCCAACACCGCCCTCTATAGTATCTTATAAGTTAGTTTCTTATGAGTTAGTTTATATTATAATAATATTTTCCGCTCAGATTTTCAAGATATTTTTCTCCTGTCATCCGATAATTATTTCCCGTTTATCAGGCAGAAAAACACAGAATTTGACACCCCATCCCATAAGTGCTATAGTACGTGTACTTCATGGAATATCCGATATCAGAAAGGCAGGTGACTCTATAATGGATGCCCGGACCATACATAAATTCCGCCCGATCCCGGGCTTAAGCCGCGAGGCCGAAGAACGGCAGCTCGCAGAGATCATCCGGATCGCCCAGGATAACCTTGAAAGGGCGGAAAAAAGCGGGGAACAGCTTGCGGATGAGCTCCAGGATCTGATGGAGACCTTCGGGACGAAAGACAAGGAATCCATCGCCCTCTTTCATAATACCCAGTCCCAGCTCCGGGAGAATCAGAGGGATCTGATCCGGTACCGGAAGGCGCGGACGAAGCCTTATTTCGGCCGCATCGACTTTAAGGATCCGAAGATCCCTTATGCCGAGTCATACTATGTGGGCCGGGTCGGCATCTCCAAAGACAGTTTTGAACCCGTAGTCATCGACTGGCGCGCTCCCATCGCATCCGTTTACTATGAGAACACCACCGGACACTGCAGTTATACTGTAAAGAATGAAGGGACATGTGAGATCGATCTGAAGCGCAAGCGCACCTATGAGATCGCTGATGACCGGCTGGTGGACTTCTTCGATTCGGACGTGGTGGCAAACGACGAGCTCCTGACCAAGTATCTCGCGCGGAATAAAGGCGCGGTCCTCGGCGAGATCATTGCAACGATCCAAAAAGAGCAGAATGCAGTGATCCGAAGGTCCCCAAAAATGAACCTGATCGTGCAGGGCGTCGCCGGGTCCGGAAAGACAACGGTTGCAATGCACCGCATTTCCTATATCCTGTATAACTACGAAGAAGAGTTCCGCCCGGAAGATTTCTACATCATCGGGAGCAACCGGATTCTTCTGAACTACATCACCGGCGTGCTGCCGGACCTGGACGTGTACGGAGTGTCCCAGATGACCATGGAGCAGCTCTTTGTCCGCCTTCTCTACGAGGACTGGGATCCGAAGATCCACCACATCCGCCCGTTGGATAAGAAAGACAGGCGGGGATGGCTCAAAGGAAGCTATGCGTGGTTCCAGGATCTGGAAGAGTTCTGCCGTTCTCTGGAGCGGGCAGCCATCCCTCAGGATAGCATCTGCCTGGAAAACGGCATCCTTATCATGAGCAGGGACAAGATCCTGGACTGCCTTGAGAATAATCCCCTCGTCTCCATGCAGGGAAAGATCAATATGCTAAACGCGATCCTCCGCTCAAAACTGGAAAATGAGATGTCCGGAAAGTCTGTCACATATCCGCTCAAAGTAAAAAAGGAGATCCTGAAAAAATACAGCCGTCATTTCGGAAAAGGAGTCTGGAAGGGGTCTGTCTTTGAAGTTTACCGCGAATTTCTGGACGCACAGGATCAGAACGGAAAGAGAGTCCCTTATTCTGAAAATAACTTTGACCTCTATGACCTGGCGGCCCTGGCCTACATTTACAAGCGCATCAAAGAGACGGACGGCATCCGCGAGGCGAGCCATGTGATCATCGACGAGGCGCAGGATTTCGGTATGATGGCGTACGGCGCACTCTCCTACTGTCTGCGGAACTGCACCTACACGATCATGGGAGACGTCTCCCAGAATATCCATTACGGGTACGGGCTGAACGACTGGGAAGATCTGAAAAAGCTGATGCTCAGGGGAATATCCAGCGGGTTCGGCGTACTTAAGAAAAGTTACCGGAATACCGTGGAGATCTCGGATTTTGCGACCGGGATCTTAAGACATGGAAATTTCCCTGTCTATCCGGTGGACCCCGTCGAACGGCACGGGAATCCGGTCTGCGTGACCGGATGCAGTGATGAGTCAGACATGATCCGGGAAACAGCAGAGATGATCCGGAAATGGCAGGCGGACGGCAGAGAGACCATCGCCGTCATCTGCCGGGACGAGACAGCAGCTTCCAGAGTAAGCGAAGCCCTCAGCAGTGACCTCAAACTTGCAGACAGCAACCTGGAAACAGCTGAATTCACAGAGGGGATCATGGTCCTCCCTGTGGAATATACGAAAGGGCTGGAGTTCGACGCTGTGGTCCTGTACGGCCCTTCTGAAAAAAATTATCCGTCGGAGGACGGCTATGTCAAACTCCTGTATGTAGCTGCGACCCGTGCACTGCATGAGCTGGCTGTGATACACGCCGGCGATCTGACCGATCTGATCGCAAAACCGGTGCCGCAGGAAAAGCATCTTCAGGTTCTGGACACGGAGGAGAACAAGCCGCAGGTTGTAAAGGGCAATGCGGTTGCGCATCAGCAGCCTGCAGAGGGCGGCACTATCACTCATCCGCAGGCTGCAGAAAACACCGCTGTCACTCATCCGCAGGCTGCGGGAGCATCGGGAAAAGGGACAGGGGCAGAGATCAGCCGGCGCCGGTTCCCGGGTTCCGGCCAGGGGAGCAAGAAAACGCTCAATCCCTCGCCTTATCCTTTCGGCTCCATCCCGGACAGCCGGATCCTCACCCGGCAGGAGCCCTGTTCCGCGGATCTCTCCATCCGTGATATCAAACGGACAGAAAAGGATTTTGACCTGATCAGCCGGCAGGGGATCCTCCGCCTGACCCCGGAATCTGAGGACGTGATCCGGATCCGTTTCGTAAGCCGCGAGGTCCCGCCCTCCGGACCGGGAGCATGGAACTTTCTTCCGGACAAGTCTGTCCCCTGGACAGCGCGTGCCGGAAAATCCCTTGTGGAACTCTCGACCGCAAAGATCACCGTACAGATTGACAAGCGGAGCGGAGCCCTTAGATTTCTCTCCAGGGACGGCAGGCGGCTTCTGACAGAGAAAACTGCTCTCCCGAGACAGGTGGAGGGCGGAAAACGCGTCCGCACATGGGAATATTTTGACTGGCAGAAAGAGGAAAAGCTGTCCGCCAAAGGGATCCTTGCCGAAGATCTGGAGCGAATGGACCATAAGGCGCGGTACATCAGCTTTGGCGGGAAGAGGCTGCGCATGCCCCTCCTTGTATCCAAATACGGATATGGGCTTGGCATCGCCGCGGAAGAGACTGTCCTGTGCTGTAACATTCCCATGTACGGCACTTATCTGTATACAGAAGGTCCCGGACAGATCGATTATTATTTTATATACGGGGAAGATTACAGCAGGATCCTGGAGCTTTATCAGAAAATACAGTAGACATGTCCAGAATAACAAGAGAGAGGGGAGCCGCCGCAGCGGCTCCCCTCTCTCTTGTTCTTGTTGAGTTATTATCGGCTTATCAGCCGTTTACAGCCGCTTCACAAACAGCGCCCGGATCGCATTGAGCACCGCGATGATCATAACGCCCACATCCGCAAAGATGGCGAGCCACATGTTGGCGATACCTACAGCCCCCAGCGCCAGGCAGATCAGCTTAACGCCGATGGCAAACCAGATATTCTCGTACACGATCCTCAGACATTTCCGTGAGATCCGGATCGCCTTTGCGATCTTCAGGGGATCGTCATCCATGAGGACGATATCCGCCGCCTCGATCGCCGCGTCAGACCCCATAGCTCCCATAGCGATACCGATATCCGCACGGGAGAGGACCGGCGCGTCGTTGATGCCGTCGCCGACAAACGCGAGTTTTCCTTTTTCCGGCTTCCTGGCGAGGAGTTCTTCCACCTTATCCACTTTATCCCCGGGAAGAAGTTCTGCGTGGACCTCATCGATCCCCAGGTCCGCCGCCACATGCTCCGCAACCTTCTGTGAATCCCCGGTCAGCATGACTGTCCTCTCGACTCCCGCCGTGCGGAGCGCCCGGATCGCTTCCCTGGCATGAGGCTTCTCGATGTCTGAGATCACGATATGCCCCGCATATTTTCCGTCCACTGCCATATGGATTATGGTCCCCGCCTGATGGCAGTCGATCCACCTGACTCCCAGCTTATCCATCAGTTTGGAATTACCTGCTGCCACTTCAATACCGTCCACCTTTGCAGTCACGCCGTTTCCGCTGATCTCCCGGATATCCGTCACGCGGCTCCGGTCGATCTCTTTTCCATATGCGCGCTGCAGGCTCCTGCTGATGGGGTGGGAGGACGCACTCTCCGCGAGCGCCGCGTACTCCAGAAGCTGTTCTCTGTCCATCTGATTGTGATGGACTTCATTTACCTCGAACACGCCCTGCGTCAGCGTTCCGGTCTTGTCAAATACCACATATTTTGTCTTGGACAGTGTCTCCAAATAGTTAGAACCTTTGACCAGCACTCCCGCGTTGCTGGCTCCACCGATACCGGCAAAAAAGCTTAAGGGGATACTGATGACCAGGGCGCAGGGACAGCTTATGACAAGGAATGTAAGAGCACGGTATATCCATGTTCCCCAGTCTGCCGGAAGTCCAAGGGCAAGCATCCGCACCAGCGGAGGCAGGATCGCCAGGGCAATGGCGCTGTAAACCACAGCCGGCGTATAGATCCTGGCAAACTTTGTGATAAATTCTTCGGACCTGGACTTCCGGGAACTTGCATTCTCCACCAGATCCAGGATCTTCGATACAGTGGATTCTCCGAATTCTTTTGTCGTCTTTATCTTCAGGACTCCGGTCATATTGATGCATCCGCTGATGATCTCATCGCCTTCCTCTGCATCTCTCGGAAGACTTTCTCCGGTGAGAGCGCTTGTGTTCAGCGTAGAGCTCCCTTCCACCACGATTCCATCAATAGGCACCTTTTCTCCCGGCTGGACGACGATCACGGAACCGATCTCCACCTCATCCGGATCAACCTGCTCCAGTTTTCCGTATGTCTCAATATTCGCATAATCCGGACGGATGTCCATCAGCTCGCTGATATTTCTCCGGCTCTTTCCTACCGCATAACTCTGGAACCACTCGCCAATCTGATAGAACAGCATGACCGCGATCGCCTCCGTATAATCCCCGTCCCCGGTCAGCGCTATGGCAATGGCTCCTATGGTTGCGACCGCCATCAGCAGGCTCTCGTCAAAAGGCTGTCTGTTCCTGATCCCCTTGAATGCTTTGATCAGGATATCGTATCCAATGATCAAATAGGGTACAAGATAACATATAAATCTCACATATCCGGTAAATGGCAGGAAGCTGAACCCGATCATAAGCGCTGCTGCGACCAAGATCCTCGCCAGCATCTTTTTTTGTTTTTTATTCATGTCATTTCCCTCTTTCACGTTTTAATTAAATATATGCTTAATTGTTTATCTGATGAGCATTTTTACACCCCGGCATCCCTTCCGGATTCCGGGGCTGAATTATTATTGTTCGCACCTACAACATGCTTAGATAAAGATCTCGCAGTCGTCTTCCACTTTCTTGCAGTTTTTCAGGACCTCTTTCATAACGGTCTTCGCATCCTGTCCCTCTTCAAACTCAACATTCATCTTGAGCGTCATAAAGTTTACTACTGCGTCCTTCACTCCTGCTGTATTCTTCGCAGCCTGCTCCATCTTGTTCGCACAGTTTGCACAGTCAACATCGATCTTATACGTCTTTTTCATCTCTTTTGCTCCTTTTGATTAAACAATTATTTAATTGTTGACTATAATGTACTTCAGATCTTATAATAAGTCAATAGAAATGCCAGCGGTTTTACCGTTTGGGCGAAAACTATTTCCGATTGGAGCAATTGTTATGGAAGAGAAAAAACTGCCGCATGATCACGGCCAGAAAAATGAAGAAAAAATAAGAGAACATATGCCTGGTGAAAATGAGATCGCCGGGGTCTCCGAAGCAATGAAGCAGCTTGGGGATCCGAGCCGCCTCCGCATCTTCTGGCTCCTGTGCCACTGCGAGGAATGTGTGCTCAACATCGCGTCCATCGTTAACATGAGCAGTCCCGCCGTGTCCCATCATCTCCGCCTGCTCAAAAGCAGCGGACTGATCGTGAGCCGCCGCGAAGGGAAAGAGATGTATTACCGCACAGCAGATACAGAACTTGCTCAGGTGCTTCACCATACGATCGAGAAACTCGGCAGGATCACCTGTCCGAAAGAATGACATTGTTAAAATATCAACAGGTGCCGTGTACTTTTTAAAAAGTGTCAGGCACTTTTTAAAAAGTACACGGCACCGATTGCAAGCGTTTTCAGAATATTCAGAAATTCGAGGTTAAAGTCATATGGAAAAGAAATGTATTCAGGAAATTTTAAACAGACTTGCCGACGTCCCCTTTGGAAAGTGTCTGAGCATCCGGCATTCAGCCGGCAGCGATACGCCCTTCTCTGAATGCAGCGGACAGGGGCTCCCTGCTGACGCCAGGCTGAAGATCATCACTTACGAGCTCTATCCCGGCATTGAGATCTCCTACAACTATTTTCAGGCGGAACGCTTTCCCTTCCACCACTGTCACCGTTCTTCCGCCCTGGCGGTGGACCACTGCTGCCGGGGACGCATCGGATGGGAAATGAGCGGAGGACTGAGCCTGTACCTGGGAAGCGGGGACCTTTCCTTTCACATGAACACCGGCTGCGCAGATTCGCTGATCACCCTTCCGCTGGGTTACTACGAAGGTCTTTCCCTGACTCTGGACATTGACATCCTGATGGAACAGCCCCCGGAGCTCATCCGGGAAGCAGGCATTGATGTCAGAAAGCTCAGCCACAGGTTCTGCAGGAATGGAACTGTGTCCGCGCTTCCCGCAAGCAGCCATATCGAGCACATTTTCTCCGAGGTATATCACCTCCCGGAAAAGATGATCCTCCCCTATCTGAAACTGAAATGCCAGGAACTCCTCCTGTTCCTTGACATGACAGGGCCTGCAGAGACAAAGCCGCTGGACCCTTATTATTCCGGACAGATCGAGATCATACGCCGGATCCATGCACAGCTCACAGAAGACCTTACACGGCGCTATACCATAGACGAACTTTCCCGCCAGTACCGGATCAACACTTCGGCGCTGAAATCTATCTTCAAGTCTGTCTACGGGATGCCGGTTGCCTCTTACATGAAACATTACAGGATCCTGCGGGCAGCAGAGATGTTAAGGGACGGCTCTTCAAATATCTCGGAAGCAGCCCATGCGGTGGGATATGAGAGTCAGAGCAAATTTTCTTCTGCATTTAAGGATATCATGGATGTCCTTCCAACAGAATACAGAAAGCAGCACGGATGAGCATTGTGTCCGTGCTGCTTTTTGTAACGTCTATCTTTTCCTTCTCTGCGCCGTCCCCCGGCTTCCGGATGTTCCTGCGCCTGGTCCCTGCCTGTTCCTGCTCTGCTGTATCTGATTCGTTCTTCCTGCTCTGCGCCGTCTTGCCCTGCGTCTTCTTCGTCGCTGGATCTGACGGTATTTCAGTACCGCAAAAAGTACCGCGAACAGGATAACAGCTGCTACTGCAATTCCGATAATCAGTTTTGCGAGAAATGGAAATGTATCCTTTTCTGTATTATTCTCTGAAACCCGCACATTTCCATCTGTCCCCTGTGTCTGGGCCGTAACATAGTCCCTTGTCAGTACCACATCCGCGCTTCCCACATTCTGCCCCTGATATGTATATGTCACTGTTCCGGTATGATTCTGTGTATCTGTGATCTCGATCTTCGAATCCAGATCAGCAAACTCTGTTCCGGTCGGGAGCACAACATAGGAATCCATCTCCGTGTACGCCTCGATCCCCTCCGGTTTTTCCTGCTCGCTCAACATCACTTTTTCAAAATTATCAAATGCATAATCAAACATTGCTCTTGTATCTGCATATGCATCGTTTCCAAAATCATAAAGCACCACCGCAGCAAGCTGAAGATCTCCGTTGTCTGCCATGGTCACAAGGGTCGTGCGCGCCTGATCTGTGTATCCAGTCTTTCCTCCGGTACAGTATTCATAATAATAGCTGTTTCCCGGCCAAAGCATCTTATGGTTCTGCTGAAAGACTCTGTCTTCCTTCACAAGATTGGTCGGTCCGATGGTATAACTGAGTGTCTGAACGATCTCTCTGAATTTTTCGAACTGATAGACCTCAGATGCGATCACTGCCATATCATGTGCAGTCGTATAATGTTCCGGATCGTGGAGTCCATTGGCGTTCATCCAGTGGGAATTCGTACACCCGATCTCCGCGGCACGGTCATTCATCTTCTGGATGAATGTATCATAATCGCCGCCCATGAGCCGGCCCACATTTTCTGCGACCGCATAGGACACTTCGTTTGCTGAGGCAAGAAGAATCCCATAGAGTGCATCCTCCATGCTCAGGATCTCCCCGGGGGTCATTCCGATGCTGGCATCACCCGGCTCCATAAAAGCAATACTGTCGTCAGAGAACAATACTTCATCCGTAAGCTCTGAGTTTTCCAGTGCGACCAGTGTGGTGAGCAGTTTGGTTATACTTGCGGGATAATGTTTCACATCTGCCTGTTTCCCATACAGTACCGCCCCTGTGTTCATCTCCATTATGATCGCTGAATCCGCATAGACAGCGGGACCCTGGGGCCATCCCTCCAGACCGTTCGTATCCGGCTGAATCTCATATCCTGTCTGGCGTTCTTTCTCCCGCTCAGCTTCCGGATCATCTGCCGTAAGGATCGCCGTTCCGTCTTTTATTCCACCTGTCTGCGCAGTTTCCCCCGTCTCTTCTGTCGCATCCGTCCCCTCTTCCGCCAACGCTGTTCCGGCAGGAAAAGAAAACAACACAGCGGCAAGGATCGCTGCCAGAAAACGTTTCCCGCTTTTTTCCATACTCACCCTCCAGGATCATATATTTTCATTTACAAAGACTTCCTTTGCCCTGTATCCCCCGTACAGGTCTGTTTTTTATAACAGAATAAAAGCCTCTTATGGCATGAAAATATCATAGCACATATGAGGCTCTTTTAAAATCTTTAATTCTCAGATTCTTCGACTATTTGCACTCTCCATAGGACGAACGCCCTCATCGGGAAGGTGCTGCAAAGCAGCGGATTCGGGCTGCACGGCTGAACTGCTGCAAATAGTTTCCTCCCGGTGCCGCCCGGACGGCTTTTTATTCTGTCGGAAATTCAGAGGACATTCCTATCGAATGAAGTGCGATCTCTGCGCCCTCCGATCTAACATCGATCTCATATCTCCCGGGATAATACCGTGTCGAGAATACCGTCTCCCCGCCGTTCACAAACACTTCCACCGATGAGACGTCCCCCAGGATCTTCACATCCGTGATCTTCTCCATCTCTTTGTACCGGATCCCTCTTCCCCCGGAAACAGAATCCTTCGCCCGGTCTGAAAACCGCATCTCAAACCTGCCATCCCGGTATTCCAGGATCAGCTCTTCTCCCAGCACCGCACGGAACGAATTGTCCCGGATCTCCGTGATATCAACTTCATAGACCGGATCTCCATTTCTCTCCAGGCGGCCTGCTGCCGTTTCAATGAGCTGTTTCTTCTCCTCCAGCTCCCGCACCGGTCTCTGGCAGACGATCCCGTTCCTCACGAACACTTCCCTTGGAAATGTAAAGCAGTGCTGCCATCCCGCTTCGATCGTCAGGTTGGTATACTCCTCGCAGTCCGGCATCCCCATCCAGCCGATCTGGATCCTCCTGCCGTCTTCTGTCTCAAAACTCTGGGGAGCATAATAATCAAACCCGTAGTCCCACAGGTGGTAGTCCGACAGACTGTACTCTCCCAGGATATCGCCATCGAGGAGGAAATATCCTGACTGGTATACATTTCTGTCCTTCCACTCTTCTCCTGTAAGTCCCTGGACGGATGCGGAAAAGATCTTCGCGCCGTCCGCTTCAAAATAATCCGGGCACTCCCACATATATCCGAAGGGTTTCTCCGTCTCCACGCGGCTGTGGAAAGCCCAGTTCACTTTATCCTGTGACCGGAAAATGATCCCCTGTCCCACATCTTCCTTTGTCCTTGCGCCCTGGAGCATGTAGTAGACATCATCCTGTTTCCAGACCTTCGGATCCCTGACGTGGAGGGACAGATCCGCAGGATAATCGCTGTTTCTCATAAGAAGCTGCTTTCTGCTGAAATGCTCTCCGTCCGGACTGGTCACCAGGACTGTGTTCGCCTCCCGCCCGGTATTGATGTAGTCGTAGTCATCCCGATCTTCCAGTTTTACATTTCCGGTATAGTACAGATACATCTCTCCGCCTTCAATAAAGGCACATCCGGAGTAGACTCCGCTGCAGTCAAAGGGCTGATCCGGATAGAGCATCGCTCCCCTGTATTCCCAGTCGATCATATCCCGGCTGATATAATGTCCCCACAGCTTCACGCCGCCCTCCGGGTCAAACGGAGAATACTGGAAAAAAGCATGGAATATGCCGTCCTTCTGGCACAGACCGTTGGGGTCGTTCAGCCAGCCAACGGGAGGCATCAGGTGAAGTTTCTGGCGAAATCCCGTCTGCGCTCCCTTATCTCCTGCTGCTGCATTTTCCTCAAACGCTTTTTCCGCCGTCTCTGTCAGTTTTTTCAGATCATTCGTCAATGCGCTCATAACACACTCTCCTATTTTGCGATCTCCATGATCCTGCCGCCTGCGGTCACTGCGCCGGGCTCTGCCTTTTCGACTTTTGTGAAGTCATCCGCATTGGTCAGGATAAACATGGTCGTTGCAGGATATCCTGCCTCTTTTATCGTATCCAGATCCGCCTCGATGAGAACGTCCCCGGCATGTACTTTTTCTCCGTCAGAAACTTTCTTTGTGAATCCTCTGCCTTCCATCTTCACCGTATCAACCCCCACATGGATCAGGAGTTCTCCTCCTGCCTGTGTGGTAAGGCATACAGCGTGTCCGGTATCAAAGATATTGATCACTTCCCCGTCGCACGGCGCTACGATCCTTCCGTCAGACGGCTCAACTGCAACCGTGGTACCCAGCATCTCGGATGCAAATGTGGGGTCACTCACCTCAGAGAGCGGAACCACATTCCCGTTGACCGGGCTTCCCAGGACTTCTTCCCTGACACTCTCCGCATCATTTTTATCTTCTTCCGGAGACGCCTGCTCATTCCCTTCTATCTGGTCCGCCTTCCCGTTTCCTTCCGCCGGAATCTCTGCCGGAGCATTCCCTGCCCCTGCTGCCGCTTCCTGAGGCGCCTGATCCTTATAAAGGATAAAGGAAAGCGCAAAGGCAACGCCTACCGCGATGACCATCTCAATCAGATACTGCACCGGCTGCTCGAGGCAGAGCAGGATACCGAAGATACCAGTCACACCGGTTCCCTTTGCTCCCAGGTGTACGATAGACGCATACAGAGCCCCGCATCCTCCACCGATACATCCTGCGATGAACGGTTTGAAAAATCTCAGGTTCACACCGAAGATCGCCGGCTCCGTGATCCCCATGAATGCACTTAAGGATGACGGAAGCGCCAGTGATTTGATCTTTTTATCTTTTGATTTCAGTGCCACTGCAAGAGCTGCTGCTCCCTGCGCGATGTTTGCCGCGCTTGCCAGCGGCAGCCAGTATGTCACACCGTACTGGGCGATCTGTCCGATATCGATCGCCGTATACATCTGGTGAATGCCTGTCACGACCGTAGGCGCATACAGCGCACCCATGACGAGGCTTCCAAGACCGAACGGGAGAGTCAGAAGCCACTGGATCCCGTCCAGAATCGCGTTCTCAGCCCACACGAAGATCGGTCCGATGATGGATAATGTAAGATAACCTGTCACAAACACGCTGACCAGCGGTGTGACGAACAGATCCAGCACCTCCGGCACGATCTTGTGCAGTTTCTTCTCGATCACTGACAGGAGCCATACCGCGATGACGACAGGGATGACATGCCCCTGATATCCCACCATGTCGATGTCATAGAGGCCGAAGAACACGGACTGTGTCTGCTGTACGCCTTCCGTTGCGACCGTATAGGCGTTCTGCAGAGACGGGTTGATCATGATCATACCGATGACCGCGCCCAGGTACGGATTCGCGCCGAATGCCTTTGCCGCAGAGAATGCGATCAGGATCTGCAGGAATGTATACGCCGTGTTGCTGAACAGATTTGCGAATGCATAGATGGAACTGCTGGTGTCCATATTGATAAATCCGTTGCTGATCATGAAATCCAGGGAGTTCATGATCCCCATCAGGAAACCGCTCGCCACGATCGCCGGGATGATAGGCACAAAGATATCTCCCAGCAGCTTGATCGCCCGCATGAACACATTCTGCTTCTGCGCGGCCGCCTCCTTCGCCTCTGCTTTCGAGCTTGCCGTAATGCCTGCGATGGAGATAAACTCATCAAAAACCTTGTTTACTGTTCCTGTCCCGAGGATGATCTGGAGCTGTCCGGATGCCTCGAACACGCCCTTGACTCCCTCCACGTTCTCTATGGCTGTCTTGTCTGCTTTGCTGTTATCCGCAATGACAAGGCGGAGCCTTGTTGCACAATGTGCGGCGGAAACGATATTCTTACCGCCCCCGACCTTATCCAGAATTTCCTGCGCGGTCTTTCTGTAATCCATGTTGACTCTCCTTTCCCTTTAGAAACCTTTTTGCATGAAATCATCTTTATATGTAATCGATTTCATATTTTCTACTAAAATAATATCTCCAGGGAGCAGATTTGTAAAGAGGGCATTTTTACCGATATTTTTTATTTTGTTTTGTATATTTTGCACTATTTATTGCCGTTTATGCGGTACTTCCACCATTTTCTCCCCGTGTACACATTATCCAAAAAGCCATAATAATAAGAAAACGATGTCACATTTTACAGATTCTCATCCCTCTCCGGATCAGGAAACAGTCTTTCCCTTATCTGAGTTCCGGAAAAAATGATAAAAGAGACAGCGGAAATGCAGCTTTCATCCTTTCCGCCTTCTCTCCGGATGTAAAGATCACCATCACCGCCGTATCCTTTCCGGCTTTGCGGATCTCTTCCAGATCAGCTCCCACAAGTATATCGCCTTTTTTCACTTTCTGTCCGTCCCGTACCATCATCCGGAAACCGTTTCCGTTCATATCTACCGTATCGATCCCGATGTGGATCAGGATCTCTGTCCCGTTCTCCGCCGTCATGCCGACCGCGTGTCCTGTCTCAAACGCCACGCCGATCGTGCCGTCCACAGGAGCTTTCACAGTTCCATCCACAGGTTCCACGGCGAATCCGTCGCCCAGAAGTTTCTGTGAGAATGTGGGGTCTTTTACTTCTTCCAGAGGGATCACCTTTCCGTTGACCGGAGAAGACCGACACGACAAAGTACCAGAACAGCTGCCTTCCTTCATAAATGTACATCAGATAGGAAGGAAGCACCGCCAGCCCGTAGGAGTTGGACTGGATGTTCAGGATCGAGAGGATCGCGGCGCCAAGCCCTGATGTACAAAGCATGATGATCAGCGGCTTTAAGTTGTATCTGAGCTGGATACCGAACAGCACCGGCTCGCTGATCCCGAACAGCTGGGAGAGCATGGCGCCGATGCTTGTCTGGCGCACGCTTTCCTTCTTAGATTTCACGAAGAATGCGAGACAGGTTCCCACATTCGCGAATCCGTACATCGCGCAGAGAGTGATGACCGGATTGAACCCTGTATTTGCAAGAAGGGAGGTCTCGATCATCGTGTATGTGTGATGCAGACCGGTGATGACCAGCAGCGGATATGTCGCTCCGATGATGAACCCTCCGATCCCCAGAGGCAGATGTACCAGCTTCTCCACGATATCCACAAGCCCCAGCTCGATCACATGCATCACCGGGCCGATTCCCAGGATCACGATCAGGAAGGTCACAAGCATGATCACAAAGGGCGTCATGATAAGATCCAGCGCGTTGGGCATGACTTTGCGCAGTTTCTTCTCAAGGTTCGCGCCGATCAGTGCGGTCAGGATCGCGGTCAGCACGCTTCCCTGGCATCCGACAATGGGGATGACTCCGAAAGCCATCACCGCATCAACGCCGCTCTTCGGGTCTGCAACAGAATACGCATTCGGCAGGATCGGGGAGACCAGCATCAGCCCCAGAACGATCCCGATAACAGGAGTCCCGCCGAACACCTTAAACGCCGACCAGCAGATGATCGCCGGCAGGAAGGAAAACGCGGTCTCCGTGAGCACATTTACCAAAGTCACGATATAATCCGGGATCATCGCTGTGGATGCTCCGAAGAGCCCCAGCACATTGTCATTGAAGATACAGCCTTTGAGTCCCATGAACAATCCTGTCGCAGCGATCACCGGGATGATCGGGATAAAGATATCTCCCAGGGTCCGCATCATCCACTTTACGCCCTTCTGCTGTTTCTTGACGATCTCGTCCTGTTCCTGCTTGGAGAGGGTCTTAAGCCCCATGCTCTCCATCTCGGCATATACTTTGTTTACGATCCCTGTTCCCAGGATGATCTGGTACTGTCCCGCATTGAATAATGTCCCTTTCACCAGCGGAATCTTCTCCAGCTTCTTCTCATCGATCTTATCCTTGTCTTTCACGATCAGTCTGAGCCTTGTGACACAGTGCGTCGCCGACATGATATTGTCTCTTCCCACGATCTCGATGATCCGGGAGGCAGCCTGTCTGTAATCTGTTCCTGCCATTTTTTCTTCCTCCGTTTTCCTCTCTCACTCGTTTTCTTTTATCAGCACAGCCTGATATGGCTGAAGCTTTATCGTCTTTCCGTCCATGTCTGTCTCTTCCAGATTTCCCCAGATCGGTACCATCCCCGTATTGGGAAGGGTCTCTGTTCTTTCTTCTCCCGAGAAGTTGAACAGACAATATATGGATTCTTCTTCCGTAAATCTCCGGTATGCGATCACATCGTCCCCGGATCCCACCGGCTCGATATTTCCTTCGATCAAAGTCCGGCTGTAAGGTCCATGCTGGCGGAAGGCGATCATTTCCTTATAAAATTCATAGATACTTCCCGTCTTCCCCTTCTGTTCCTCTGCATTGATCTTCGGATATTCCTCCGTCATGTCAAGCCATGGCGTTCCCTCTGTAAATCCGCCGTACTTTTCCGCATTCCACGGGAACGGAGTCCTTGCATTGTCCCTGCTCCTCAAGTTCACGATCCGGAGCGCCTCCTCCTCGGTGAGTCCTTCCTCAAGAGATCTCTGATACTGATCGATGCTGGAAAGGTCGTTGAACTGATCCATGGACGTCCTCTCAAAGTTCACCATCCCCAGTTCCTGTCCCTGATAGATGAAGGGCACGCCTCTTAAAAAGAAATACATCGCTCCCATCATCTTCACCGTCCACGGCAGCCGTTTGAACCACTCGCTCCCGGAGGCGATATCCAGGTCCGCATAGCGGAAATCAAAGATCATATCAAAATATCCGTTTTCGCCGATGAACTCCTCCATCTTCTCATACGGCACGCCTGCCGCTTCCGCCACGGTCACGCACTTGTGACGGGCAAACGTCTCCTCTTTAAGTTCGGTGAGGAACTCCCCGATGCCGGGCATATTTCTCGTTGCCTTCGCACATTTCGCAAGCCCGTCCGCTCCGTCCGGCTCCCTGTCGGCCCATGTCAGATCTTTCTTGATAAATGAGATGGCGTCGATGCGGAACCCTGCGATCCCCCGGTCAAGCCACCAGTTGACCATATCGAAAAGGACTTTTCTCAGCTCTTCATTTTCCCAGTTCAGATCGGGCTGCTTCTTTCCGAAGGTGTGGTAATAATATTCATCCCGCCCGGGAACCTTCTCCCAGACACTTCCTCCAAAGATGGATCTCCAGTTGTTCGGCCTTTTTGTCCCCTCTTTAAAGATGTAGTAATCATGGTATCTGCTCTCCGGATCTTCCAGCGCTTTCTGAAACCATTCATGCTCATCGGAACTGTGGTTGATCACCAGGTCCATCATGATCTTAATGTCTCTCTTATCCGCCTCCCGGATCAGTTCATCCAGATCGTCCATATCCCCGAATTCCGGCGCCAGCGCCATATAATCCGACACATCATAGCCGTTGTCATCCATGGGCGACTGATAGACCGGGCAGATCCACAGCATCGTCACCCCAAGGTCCTTAAGATAATCCAGCTTCTCTGTGATCCCCCGGATATCTCCGATCCCGTCGCCGTTGCTGTCCCGGAAACTTTTGGGATAGATCTGATAGATCACCTCATCCTGCCACCATTTCTTCGTCATCTCATGCTCTCCTTTCCTCCGCTTTTTTCTCTCTGCTTTCTCCTGTACCGTTCTCTCCGGAGATGATCCCCCGTCTCTTCAATTCTCTGTATATACCGTCATCCATCGGGCTCTCGCACACAGCGTCAGCGCACTCTGTCAGTTTCCGGCTTCCGCTGCGGACGGCGATCCCTGTTCCTGACGCTTTGAGCATATCCACGTCGTTGTCCCCGTCCCCGAAACTCATGCTCTTCTCCCTGCTGATCTTCAGATACCGGTTCAAAAACTCCACCGCAGTTCCCTTCCCGCAGTGTTTCGGGAGAAGTTCAATGTACCACTGTCCGTTCCATTCCTTTTGCTGCGCTGTCTCCGTCTCTTTTTCAAACTGTTCCCGGACCTGGTCGATCTCTTCTTCTTTTCCCAGCAGGCAGATCTTGTGTATCTTTCCACATGCCTTCCACAGATCAGAAAAGTTATCCTCATAGGAAATCCTGTTTTCCTCCTGAAACCGTTTCCTGTCCGCGCCTTCCGGAATTTTGTATCGCTTCTTTTGCACTGTCCGGGATCCCGTACCGCTCGTCCCTGAGCGTGCCGTCTATATCAAGATAAATGATCTCGGTCACTGTTATCCCTCTTTTCTGACCTCTGTTTCTGATCTCTTTGTTTTCTTTCATGAGCAATACTAGCAGAAAACAAAAAGCCATTCAATAGAATGGCCTTCGTTAAGATTTATGTACACCTTTTGTACATACTTTCATATTTTAAATTTTTGTACACTTATTTTCAAAAAAATATTTTTTCACTGTATCCCGCTTTTTCTTCACTTCATCGAGAGATAATTTCGATAGGAAAGATAGAGAAATTCGATCAGGATAAAATAGGGCGTCGCAATCTCATATTCTACATCATATTCCACCGGCATCTGTATAGAATTGATATACAGATTTTCGCTGCAGAGAGATGCCAGCGTATTGTTCTTCAATCGGGTGATGGAGACTGCCTGTACATGGTTCGTCCGCAGAGCACGCCCCAGTTCCACGACCGCCAGGGATTCCCCCGAGAGGGAGATCAGTATGACCAGATCCTCGTCTCCCGCCGTCTTCTGCAGCGCCCGGCACATATCATGTCCGTGGATATGCACCATCTCCTTTACCGGGAGAAAGATCCTTTTCATCTCACTTGCCGCCCTTGTCTGAGAAGAGCCGCTGCCATCTCGTAGGACTCTCTCTCCGTCTGATAGACGGTACGCGTCCCCACATACAGGTTTTCCTGGCACATCCTCGCCAGGGAATTGTTCGCCCATCTTGTAAGAGAGAGGGGCCGGATCTCCGCTCCCTGCACACATCTCATAACGCGGATCGCCTCGCTGCTCTCCCTGGACAAAGAGATCGCCACAAAAAGGTCATTCTCTTTGAACCGTTCTCTGGCAAACTCTACCTCTCCGAGATCAAAAAGATCCACACAGTATTTCCCGAAGATCAGGAAGATCCGCTTGAATTCTTCCGCTACCGCTTTCTGCTCATTTCCGGAACCATAGAGGTAGATCGTATCCGCACCCGCGATCATGCGGCACACCTGGGAATAGTCGTGTTTCTTCGGTTCATCGATCACGGCGTGGTAGTGGTCCAGGACATCGCTCATGCCAAACGACATATCATTCCTGCTCCCCTGTTCTTCCTCCAGCAGAAGCCGGAATTCGGCAAACGTCCCGATCCCCAGCTTTTTCATAAAGCGCACCAGCGTCGTCCTGGATATGTTGAGAAAAGAGGAAAGCTGGGTGCTGTTCATCTCCCGGACCGCCTTCTTTTCCCGGAATATCGTGTTGGCGATCTCCCGATCATTTGCCGTGAGCAGATCATAATTTTTATTGATCAGTGCTTCAAGACGCATCTTCTTCCTCCTGCTCCTCAAAATTCAGCTTACTCACCATCCTGCGCGCCATCTTCCTAATTCACCATCCGGAAACCAAGCTTCATCTCGACCGGTATCTTCTCTCCCCACTCGATCACATCCAGGAGCAGTTCCGCCCCGCGGATCCCGCTCGTCTTATATCCGAAATGTACGGTAGGGATTCCTCCGGTCACCGCCTTCAGGAACTGGTTATCCCCGAATCCGGTCACACGGATTCCCGAGTTGTCCAGGATATACTGCATCCTGCCGCCGGAATGTTTCGCTCTTTCCGGCACTTTCCTCCTGCTGTAAGTAAGAAGGGCTTCGATTGCCCCCGCCGCGATGGTGTCCGTGGCACAGGACAGGATCCGGATATCGCTGTGCTCCTCCAGAAGATCCAGCGCAGCCTTGTAGCCCGATTCCATGGTGAACTCTGCCTTTCTCGTACAGGTTTCCTCCAGCTCAATCCCTTCGGATCTAAGCCCTGCCCGGAATCCGTCTTCCCTTGCGACTCCCACCGCTTTATCCTCTTTTGTGACTCCGATGTATGCCACTTTTCCACAAACATGGAGTTCTTTTTCACACTCTCCGACCTCAGTGCACGCTTCATCCGCCTCTGCTCTCCAGTTTTTCAAAGTCGCAGCCACGGCTTTCCCCATTGCCTTTCCCGCCCCGTAGTCATCATGATAGATACAGTTGGCATACTTTGTATACTGTCCCACTACCACCACGGGGACTTTCGAATTTTTTAGAAATCTCCTGTGTTCTGCGGTGATCACTGTACCGATCAGGATAATCCCGTCCACCGGATAATTCTCAAACAGCTTCAGATATGTGAGTTCTTTCCCCGGATCGTTGTCCGTACTGGCAAGGAGCATCTGATATCCTCTCGCCGAGAGCACCTGTTCGATCCCTGCCGTGACGCGGCTGATAGATTCCGAATTGATCTTCGGCACGACCACCCCGACAAGGCAGGCTTTTTTGGTCCGCAGGATCCTCGCCTGCGCCGAGGGCTGATATCCTGTCTCCTCGATCACTCTTCTGATCTGCTCTTTCTTCTTGTCACTGACATAACCGCCGTTTAAATATCTTGACACAGCCGCGCTCGACACTCCGGCGAGCTGCGCGATCTCCTTGATCGTCATATGTTCCCCATCCTTCCGAATCACTCCGGCGCATTCAATATCTGCCATCGGGTATCCGCCATATACGGCAGTCCGCTGCTTCATTGCCTCCGCGCCGTTCATCTGAAGTCTAGTTTAACATATTCTTCTTTTTCTGGACATACTCATCCATTGCATCTGCGATCATTTTTGAACATTTCACAGCTTCCACCACGGTCTTTGCCCCGGTCACCACATCTCCGGACGCGAAAATACCTTCCATTGTCGTCTCCCCTTTTTCGTCCGTCTTCAAAAGTCCCCTGCTGTCCACTTTGAGTTCCTTGTCCCTGTTCACAAGCCTGTCCTGAGGGCCCTGGGAGATGGAAATGATCACACTGTCCGCCGGCACGAACCGTGCGTTCTCCTCATGCCGGATCATCTCGCCGTCCTCGCCCCACTCCACATCGCAGACCATCAGCCCGTCGTCTTTGATCTCAATGGCAGTCTGAAGGAATTCGAACTGGACCCCGTCGATCATGGCATATTCTACCTCTTTCGGAGATGCCGCCGGAACCTCTGTCACAGAATACACTGTGACGTACTGGGAACCTTTCCGGATCGCGGTCCTCGCCACATCCATAGCTGCATTTCCCGCGCCGATCACGACCACTCTCTCCCCGAGATCATATACATCCGGATTGTTCAGATAGTTGATCCCGTAATGCACATTTCCAAAGGTTTCTCCCGGTATGTTCAGCTTGTAAGGGCGCCATGTCCCTGTCCCGATAAAAACAGCGTCGTACCCGTCTTTTAGAAGGTCCTGGATCCCCGTGGATCCGCCCAGGGCAAAGTTGGGACGGAACTTGATCCCCAGCTCTCTCATCTTCACATAATACCAGTCAAGGATCGACTTCGGGAGCCTGAATTCAGGAATCCCGTACCGCAGGATCCCTCCGATCTTTTCCCGGATCTCGAACACAGTCACCCGGTATCCTCTGCACGCCATCAGGATCGCGATGGTGATCCCCGCCGGACCGGCTCCTACGACTCCGATCCTGCTGCCGTTCCACGGCTTCTTCTCCAGCTTCATCTTGTCAAAACAGGTGTCCGAGATATAATTTTCGATGGAAGAGATATGCACCGGTTCCCCTTTTATCCCTTTCACGCAGTGTCCCTCGCACTGTTTCTCGTGGTCGCACACCAGAGAACAGATGACTGATAATGGATTATTCTCAAACATCATCTCCGCCGCATCCGACATCTCCCCTCCCAGGAACATCTGGATCATCTGCGGGATAGGAGTGTTGATCGGACACCCCTCCCGGCATCTGGGCTTCTTACAGTTCAGACATCTCTTTGCTTCATCGATCGCATGTAATCCCATACTTCACTACCTCCTGAAAAATCTTGAATTCTGACCACCCTGCGGCAATACTGACACTCTTCACAGTTTCCTACTATTTAGTTTGACACGAAAAAGAATGAAGTCAATATTTGTTATATTATTAACTTCTCTGCCAAAGAATTTACATGCGATTTTTTCTTTTTTTCTTCCATTCTTTTCTTTTTATCTTCTGATTTATCTGTGAGGATTTTTATTGTACCAAAAGAAAAACATATCTCCGGAAAATTTTCATTGAACACTGAGCAAAGTTTAACAATAGAACTTCTGCCCCCTCCGTGCGCCGCCGCAATACCTTAAAGCGCAAAAAAGGGACAGGTTTCCCTGTCCCTCACTTTTAACTGTTATGCCATGATTGGCTTGAGCGCCTCAGCAAGCTTGTCCTTCTCAGCCTGAGCTTCTGCAAGGTCTTTTCCAAGTGTTGTGTAGTAGATCTTAATCTTCGGCTCTGTTCCTGACGGGCGAACGATGACTGTCTCATTGTTCTCCAATTTGTAGATCAGGACGTTCGCTGACGGAAGTCCTGTCTCTTCCGGTTTCGTGTAATCTGTCACGCTGACAACTTTGTATCCTGCGATCTCACTGAGCGGATTCTCACGAAGGCCTGTCATGATGCCGGCCATCTTGTCCATTCCGCTTAATCCCGGGAATTCAAAGCTGTCTACCTTGTTGAGGTAGCGACCGTACTGTGCGTAGATCTCTTCCATTCTCTGTTTCAGTGAACTTCCGATGCTCCTGTAATAAGCAGCCATCTCGCAGATCAGCATAGAGCCGATGACAGCATCCTTATCACGCACATACGGTCCTGCAAGGTATCCGTAGCTCTCCTCGAAACCGAAGATGAAGCGGTCAACCTCTCCGGCCTCTTCCAGCTGAGCGATCTGATCCCCGATCCATTTGAATCCGGTCAGCACGCTTCTTAACTCTACTCCGTAGTGCTCCGCCACTGCATCTGCCAGCGGTGTGGATACGATGGATTTCACTGCCACTGCCTTCTCCGGCATCGTTCCCTTCTCAATACGACCTGCGCAGATGTAATCCAGAAGAAGGACTCCGACTTCGTTTCCGCTTACCAGCTCATAGGAACCATCCGGGCATTTCATCGCGATACCTACACGGTCCGCATCCGGATCTGTCGCCAGCATCAGATCAGCGCCTGTCTCCTTCGCCAGATTCAGCCCCTGTTCCAGAGCCTCGAAGATCTCCGGGTTCGGATAGCTGCATGTTGTAAAGTAACCGTTCGGATACTCCTGATCCGGAACAATAGTGATATCTGTGATCCCGATGTCTTTTAACACCTGTGTCACCGGCACAAGCCCGGAACCGTTCAGCGGGCTGTATACCAGTTTCAGACCTGCCGTCTTGCAAAGGCCCGGACGCACCTGTCTTGACTCGATCGCATCGTAGAGAGCCCTCTTGCAGTCGTCTTCTACGAAACGGATCAGTCCGTCCTCAACGCCCTGTGCGAAGGAAACATATTTTGCTCCTGTCAGGACATCTGTCTTCTGGATCTCCTCATATACGATCGCAGCCGCATCATCTGTCATCTGGCATCCATCCGGTCCATAAGCTTTATAACCATTGTATTTTGCCGGGTTATGCGAAGCTGTTACCATGATACCTGCGTTGCAGTTATAGTAACGTGTCGCAAAGGAAAGTGCCGGTACGGGCATCAGCGCATCGTAGATCCTTACCTTGATCCCGTTTGCTGCCAAAACGCCTGCGGCAGTCTTTGCAAAAACGTCACTCTTCAGACGACTGTCATAGCTGATCGCAACAGTCTGAGTGCCGCCCTGTGTCTTTACCCAGTTTGCAAGTCCCTGCGTTGCCTGACGCACCACATAGATGTTCATGCGATTCGTTCCTGCTCCCAGCACACCGCGGAGTCCCGCAGTTCCGAACTTCAGTGCGACTGCGAAACGATCTTTGATCTCCTCGTCATTGCCCTCGATCCTTGACAATTCCGGGTTCAGATCTGGATCTTCAAGATCTGCTTCAAGCCAGCGCTTATACTCTTCCTGATACATTTTTACCACTCCTAATACTTTCTTTTTGTGTAAAAATAACAACACTTATAGATAATATAACATGTTTGGAGCGGAACGGCAATCATTCTATGAATTACTTTTGCAGCAAAAGCCTTCATTTTTTGTATCACGCTGTCCTTATAAGAGAAAACTCGGACAGTTCAATCGTTGACGCAGGCGTATCTATTCCTTCGATCATTCCCATAGAAATTACCATTGCAGAATTCATATCAGTGGCTTCATCCATCGTGAAATCAACCGTGATCTCTTTCTCCTGATCCTTTTCCAGACTGATATCAGCACCGCCGTACCACGTATAGCTTGGGCTCAGCATCGCCAGTTTGATCGTCCGCGCTTCCGTGGATTTTGCTTTAAAGCTGACACGGTATTGTTTTCCCTTTTCCAGAAGGATACCTGGCTGTTTCAGCTGTACGTGCCAGTCTGCAGTACCGGCATTAGTAATCTTATATACTGCCCTGTTATTCTCAAAAGAAGCCTGCGCTTCTCCCGGGGCGGTAACTACTTCCCATCCCTCGCTTCCAGAAGCAAAATCACTGTTTGCAAGAAGATTCTCTCCGATCGGCTGCTCGCTGGTCTCAGGTGCGTCAATCTTCTCAAGATTAATATTATCAATACAGATCCTGTGCTTCTCTGTGATCTGGATTCCGTCTACCGCGCCCATGGAAATGCTGAGCACAGCCTTCGGGTCTGTCTCTGCTGTCATCTGGAAGATGATCTCATATGTATTGTAATCCTCTGTAAGATCAACGATCTTTTCTCCTGAGTAAGGCGTCCAGTCATCATCGCTGCTTCCGTCTCTCTGGATGGCAAACATAAGTTTTCTCTGAATGTTCGCCTTTGCGTCAAGTGAAAGTCTGTACCACTGTCCCTGCTCAAGTTCAACATTATTCTGCTTCAGCTGGATCTTCCACGCTGCGTCTCCTGTATTGCCGATGGAGAAGTCTGCCGCATTGTCCTCGGTCAGGCTGTCTACCACATAGGTGACATCTGAGGAAATACTGCTGTCAACATACGGTTCGTATCCGGAGAATCCGGCGTTGAAGCTTCCGTTTTTGATCAGGCTGTCCTCCACGATGCGCACGTTGTCTATGTAGAACACGCCCGGCTCTTCAACACAGATGGCAATGTCTGTGTCAGCGGGTGCCTCGTCCAGAGTGAGCTTGTACTCATACTCCTCCTCGGCTCCCGTCAGATCTGCCGTAAACGTCTGTCCTGCCGCTTTCACGCTGATGCTCTTTCCTGCATCGCCTTCCGCCGTAAAGCTCATCGCGTATGCGTTTCCTGCTGACAATGCCAGATCGCTCTGCGACACAATGACCGGATTCTCAGCGGATGTTCCCTCTGGAGCACTGATCATCAGGCGTCTGATATTATTCTCGTTCGTGACGCTTACCTGAGCGCCTTCATTTTTCTGTACATCCCAGTATCCGAGGCGTCCTTCGCCTTCCTGGAAACTGCCGTTGTATACATAGTTGCCGTCGGCAAGGATGCCCTTGTCGCCTTCCGTGATCTCGATCTCTCTTGTTTTCTTCAGGGTTACATTGCTGATCCTGATCCCCGCGGTGGATCCTGCGGCTCCCATATTGAATTCCAGACGTCCGTTTGCATCGTCGCTGTCCGTCATGGTGAAATCAAGGGTATAGGTCTGTTTCTCCGCAGTAAGGTTGATCGCCGTATCTTCGAGATAACGCCGGTAGGATCTGTCCGGAGCGGATACGTTGACCTTCATCGTCCTGTCCGTGTCTGCGTATGCGTCAAAGCTTACCTGGTAAACTCCTCCCTGTTTCATCGGAAGGTTCGGCTGCACAAGCTGGACACTGTAGTCCACAGTGCCTTCGTTCTCCGTGGTGATCGCGATCTCATTGTTATCGATCGAAGCCTCTGCCTCGCCGCCCAGCGCCGTGAGGAATGTCCAGTCCTGATCATCTGTCAGATCTTCTTTCACAGAAAAATCTCCGTTGACGATATAGTTTCCGTTTTCATCCGGATCACGAAGCACTACATCCTCCACCGGCTTGGTGACATTCTCGTCATAGCTGTCCTTCTGATATACCTTCACGTAATCAATATAGTATGCTGAGCCTGCGATATCTGTCGTCTCATCCGGATTGCCCGGCCAGTTTCCGCCGACGGCAAGGTTCAGGATGATATAGAACGGCTGGTCGAACGGCGCCGGATAGGTGATCTCTCCCTGGCCTTCTGTTGCGGAATACCAGCTGCTCTCTGTATGGATCAGTTTTCCGTCAACATACCAGCTGATCTTTCCCGGCTCCCACTCAACATCAAACACATGGTATTCCTCTGAAAATGTTCCCTCTTCCAGAGTATAGCTGCCCTGGCTCTCACTGTGAGGATTTCCGTAGTGGATCGTTCCGTAAGAAGTGTCTGTGTCATTTCCGAGCACTTCCATGATATCGATCTCTCCGCAGCGCGGCCACTGTCCGTAGAGGTTTTCATTCGTCGGCATCATCCAGAACGCCGGGAGGAATCCCTGTCCTTCCGGAACCTTTACTCTCGCCTCGAATAATCCATATTTGAAATCATGCTTGTTCTGCGTATTTACACGTCCCGACGTGTACGACACGGTGCCGTCCTCATTTACCTTCTCGACCGGTTTGAGCACAAGGCTGCCGTCCTCAATGTATATATTTTCCGGGGAGTCCACATAGGACTGAAGCTCATTGTTCACCCATCCCGGATCATGGAGCTCCACATTCCAGTCGTCTCTGTTCAGTGTCTCTCCCTCAAACTGGTCTTCCCACTTAAGTTCATATCCTTCATAAGACAGAGATGTATCTTCTTCCTGATTTTTCACCTGATATGTGATTTTTGCAGTCAATGTAACTTCCTTTCCGTCCACGGTGATCTGTTTTGCTGCCTCCGCGGTCTTCTCTGTTGTCGGTTCTGCCTCAGCCGCCTGTACAGATGTGCCTGCGGCGGGGAGAAGCGTGCCTGTCAGTGCCGCCACGAGCAGAAGTGACAGGAGACGTTTTCCTTTTTTGGACCTGACCGCCGCCCCGACAGTACATATGCCTGCCACAGCTGCTGCCGCCCACAGGATGACCTCGATTCCGTCTCCGGTCTTCACTGCTCCTGCTGCCGGCTTCTGTTCCGGCTTCGCAGCCGGATCTTTCGACGCGCTTCCGGTACCTGTGCCTGACGGCTCCTCTCCGTCACTTCCTCCCGGCTCCTCTCCGTCACTTCCTCCCGGCACTTCTCCGGCTGTCTTCCGGATCAGTTTGACACCGGTCTCCAGAGATTCCCCGGCTTCTGCCTTATCAAGCTTTGCCTCCCACTGCCCGGACACGCCTTCTTCTGTCTGGTATCCTTCCGGGATGCTTCCCTGGATCCGGATATCAGTCATGGTTTCCTCCGATGCATTGTATATCTTCACCGTCTCGCTGATCGGATCCCCGACGCTGTATTCCTCCCGGTCCGTCTCAATAGAAACTACCGGCTCCTGGGCCGCCGTGTCCGCCATAACCGTAACGCTTCCCAGCAGAGCAGCCAGCAGTACTGCCGATATGCCCGCCGTGATCTTTCCTTTTTTCCTCATATGCTACGCCTCCTCACATATTTTATCCACCAGCGCAATGATTCTTCCCGCGCATTCTCTTATCGTTTCCTCCGTAAGCTCCCCGCGCATATAAGCCTGCCTGATATTCTCATCATCCCGGATGTTCCCTGGCATGATGATATCATTCCCGGCCGCCGCGCACTTCCATGGAATACTTCCGTCTGCCGGGACTGTCGTGTTCCAGTCCGACATGATCACTCCTTCGAATCCCCACTCTTCCCGTGCAAGGACCGTGCACAGATCTCTGCTGTTGGCCGCATGGACGCCGTTGAGCAGGTTGTAGGAGGACATGACCGCTGCAGGCGCGCTCTCCTTTACCGCAATCTCAAAACCTCGGAGATAGATCTCTCTGAGCGCCTTCTCAGAAATGCAGGCGTCGACCCCCATCCGGTTATCCTCCTGATTATTGCATGCAAAATGCTTGATAGTCACCCCGCATCCAGGCCTGCTCTGAACTCCCTGTGTGACGGCGGCGGCCAGCACTCCCGTCAGCAGCGGATCCTCTGAGAAATACTCAAAATTACGTCCGCAGAGCGGATTTCTCTGAATATTCATTCCCGGAGCCAGCCACAGGTCCACATGATACTCTTCCATCTCCTCCGCAACTGCGCATCCGAATTCTCTGAGCAGTTCAGCATCCCATGTCTGTGCCAGTGCGGTTCCCACCGGAAATGCAGTGCAGTACTGAAAATAGGTGTCAGCGTTTTCATGGAGCTCCATGGGTTCCAGGAACCCGTTTTCCAGGGATCCAAGCACTCCTGTGCCGTACACCGTATCCGATGCTCTGTCCACCTGATAGCTCTGTCTGAGCCGGATTCCTGCCGGTCCATCCGCCATGATCAGAGAACGGATTCCGTACTTCTCTTCCAGGGCTTCTGTCGACTCACCTGCCGATCCCGGAACACGGATTCCGGCAGATCCCAGCGTGCTTGCTCCTGAAGTGATATTTCCGTAGAGAAGAGGGATCAAAGCCTCCACAGGGTACCGCCTCTCGGCAGGTGCCTTATAGTTCTTCTGCTTTTCTCTGCGGGGAATAAATTCATACACTGACAGCTGCCCTTCTTTCTCCGCGGGCGTTCTCCTTATATCCTTTTCAGAGCCATTCATGCAGAGTTCTGCGAACATTTCCTCCCGCGGGCAGATCCTGTGCGTTTCTTCCAGGATCACTTCTTCCGGCACTTTGACAAAGGCGCACAACCTGGCTTCCGCCGAACTGCCGCCGATCCATATGCCGTACATTCCTTTCTCCACGATCCATGCCTGACGCTCCTCTGAAAATACGGCAAGCTGTTTCTGCCGGATCTCAACTACAACATTCTGACTCTCACCCGGCTTCAGGCTGTCCGTCTTTCTGAATCCCGCAAGCCTTCTGTACTCCTTTTCAGTTCCGGTACGCGGCAGCGATACATAGATCTGGACGACTTCTCTGCCTGCATAGCTTTTGCCGGTATTTGTTACTTTGACCTCCGCGCCCAAAGCATTTTCTTTTGCCTTCATCTCATGGAACTTCATCTCGAACGACGTATAGGAAAGACCGTGTCCGAAGGGAAACAGCGGCTTGACGCCAAAGCTGTCGAAGTATCTGTAGCCTACATAGATTCCTTCCCTGTATTCTTCCTTTTCCAGATTTCCATTGAGATAACTGAAGGAATCCGCACAGGGATAGTCCTCATACCGCTCTGCCCAAGTCGCTGTCAGTTTTCCCTCCGGCACTGCCTTTCCGAAGAGGATATCGGCGACCGCGGTTCCGCCTTCCTGTCCCGGCTGAGAGATGTTCAGAACAGCACGGATATTGTCCGCTTCCCTGAGAATATCTGTAAGCTCCACCGGCCCGCCGGCATTCAGGATCAGAATCAGCGGGATGCCATACTGATCAAGATACCGGATATCCTCCCATTCCCTTCTGCTCAGATAGTAATCCCCCTCCGCCAGACGGCGGTCCTTTCCTTCTCCGGAAATCCGGCTGATCACGTACAACGCAGCGCAGGCACCCTTCAAATCCTTTTCTGTGATGCTGCGTCCCTCCGGCAGGACAAACGGATTAGCCGCATATGCATCAAACGGATTATCGACATGATGGGCATCCTCCAGTATCTTTTCTTTCCACTTCTCCCGGGCATCGTCATACCGGCGGTCATAGTCCTTCAGCCATTCCAAACTGGTCACTGCCGCACCGGCTTCTCTCACTCCTCTGAAAATGGAAATATTTTCCCGGTTATTCACATCTCCTGATCCGATACCGCCCTTTACCGTCTTATCAGCACCGCTGCCGAACAGGGCGATCGGATCAGAGAGCTTCAGCGGCAGAACCCCGTCATTTTTCAGAAGAACGATTCCTTCTGCGGCAGCTTTCCCTGCAAGAGCTCTATGCCTTATTTCCTGCTCGGACGGCTCCTGCTGCAGATTTCCGCTGTGTATCCAGTTTTTTGTCATCTTGTTTCTCCTTTTCTGTCATGATCTTTCTGAGTCAAGGTATATAGAAAAACCGCCATAGCGTTCTCCCGCAGTTCTAAAAGGATTGCCCTATGACGGCTTCTCAGTATACCGCTATTCTTTTCTTTATTCCTTTACACCGCCAAGCGTCACGCCTGCAATGATGTATTTGGAGAGAAGCAGATATACGATAATGATCGGCACAATGGCCACGGTGATCATCATATAGATCTTGCCCATATCAAAATTCATATAATCTGCTCCACGCAGTGTTGCGATCAGAATCGGGACAGTCATTTTGTCCTTTGACTGGATCACCAATGCAGGAACGAAGTAGTTGTTCCATGATCCTACAAAAGTGAAGATCGCTTGAACCGCAATTGCCGGCTTCATGATCGGAAGGACGATTCTGTTGAATGTCTTGAACTCTCCGGATCCGTCGATCCTTGCCGCCTCCACGAGCGACAGCGGAAGCGAAGACTGCAGATAGCTGTACATGAAATAGAATACTGCAGGCGATGCGATAGAAGGTATGATCAGTGGAAGGAGCGAATCATACATTCCCATATTTGTGATCAGCCGCAGGAATCCCATTGCCGTAACCTGCGTAGGCATAACAAGGATTGCCATGATAAAGGTAAACGCAGCTTTCTTCGCCTTAAAGTCATACGCATACAGCCCGTATGCGGTCAACGCCGAAAAATATGTGCACAGAGCCGCCGAGCTTCCCGATACGATCAGGCTGTTGATGATTCCTCTGAACATCGGAAAACTTCCGTCATTGGCGACATTCTTCAGATTTTCCAGAAAATATGTACCCGGAATCGCCGAAAATCCCTTCTGTAGGTCCGCATGAGACCTTGTTGAGTTTACAATCAGGATATAGAAGAAGAACAGGCACAAAAATGTCAGAAAAATAAGCACTATATAGGCCAGAATCGTCTGACCGTGCTTTGTCTTTTTAGATTTCATAACCTATCTCCCCCTTTTTGCTTTCTTTTTCGAAATTTTCCCGTACGCATCAGAACTATTTCCATTCGTCATCTTATAAACAAAGAAACACAGAATAGCGCTGACGATAAACAGATATACTGACAGTGCTCCGGCCATACCGTAATTTCTGCTCTTAAGATGGCTGTTCAGGAACATGATAAGCGTCATTGACGTACGGTCCGGATTTCCCTGTCCGTTGGTCAGGATCTGCGGTACGTCGAACATCTGCAGACCGCCGATGATCGAAGTGATCAGCGTATACGCAAGGATCGGACGGATCAGCGGAAGTGTGATATAGAAAAATCTCTTCACGCTTGTGCAGCCGTCCAGTTCGCACGCCTCAAATATATCCTGGCTGATCCCCATGATCGCCGCCATGAGCATGATCGTCGTATTTCCGAACCACATCAGGAAGTTCATCAGTCCGATAAGAGATCTCGTTCCAAACACAGATCCCAGAAAGTCGATCGGTTCACTGATCAGCCCGATCGAAGTCAGAATCGAGTTGATCGGTCCGTTTGTTGAGAACATTGCGAAAAACAGCATTGCGAACGCTGACGCCATGATCAGGTTCGGCAGATAGATGACCACTTTAAAAAATTGTTTTCCTTTGATCTTAAGCCTTATATCCGTAAACCAGTTTGCAAGGAGAAGGGCGATCACGATCTGCGGAATAAAACCGATGATCCACAGAATCAGCGTATTGCCTGCGTACTTCAGCATATCCGATCCGAGCAGGCTCACATAGTTATCCATTCCGATGAAGTTTGGGCCGATTTCCTTGATTCCTGAACGGTAATACTCATAAAAACTGTACCGTATCGTATCAATCAGCGGAATCAAAGAAAAAATTAAAAAGCAGATAAAAAATGGAAGGATAAATAGGTATCCCCACTTGGCATAGCTGATGCTCTTACGTTTTTTCTTCATAAGACACCGTTCCTTTCTATCTTATCTGCCGTATCGCTCCCAATACGGCAGATACAGGTTTTATTGTTTTCTTATTCAGGCCACTGAATTTCAGTGATATCCGGATAACGTTCTTTGATTGCCGTCTCAAAGTTTGATTTTGCTCTGTCAAAGTCTACGTTACCCTGGAAATAATCGCTGAATGAATTCTGGATCAGTTCCACACATCCCTGATCATAAGAGGAAAGCGGTGCAATTTCAATGTTTTCAGCTACCGGCGCATAATACTGATACGGGTTCTGTCCGCCGAGGAAGTCAGATGCATATTCATCACTTTCTGCTGCTTCCTGCATCCCGCTTACTGTATTCGTAAAGTCAAGATAATCTTTTGAGATCTTCAGAAGGTTGTCCTTATCTGCAGTAAGTGAAAGGATGATGTCCTTTACGTGTTCCGGATTGTCCGTTCCTGTGCATGCGTGGATATAAGATCCGCCCCAGTTGTACTCCTGCGGAGGATTGGTAACTGCCCATGCTCCGTCTCCGCCGTCCCAGTTCGGGTTCAGCGTAAAATCAATGCCCCATGCCGGGAGCAGGAATGCGAATACTTTGGAAGATGAACTCATAGCTTTGTTCCAGTCGTCATTCCACTGCCCCTTTACATTCTTGTCAAGATATCCTGCGTCAAGCCATTCTTTTGAATCGCTGATCCAGTCCATGATCTTCTGATCTACTTTGATCGTTGTATCGCCGACTGCTACCCAAGGCTCGCTGATGCTGTTTCCGTACAGACGGAAAGTATCCGCATAGGATGAGAATGTATAATATCCTTTTGCTTTCAGCTCTTCAGCAGTAGTCTTCAGAGTATCCCAATCTTTCACTTTCTCTCCTACTGCAGCCGGATCATCCGTTCCGAACACATCTTTTGCGATATCTCTGCGGTATACAAGAAGTCCCGGGCAGCACTGCCATGTGGATCCTCTCTGCACCCCGTTCTCATCTGAAGCCGTCGTCTTGGTAAACTCATACTGATCCGCAAGATCAGTCTCCGGATCGATTCCCAGATCTTCGAGCGGCATCGCAACATCTGCCTCAGCATCCGTATATTTATATACGTAGTCTGTCTCGGATAAGAAAATATCCACTTTATCATCCGGTGCTGCGTCCACCTGGCCCATGAGCGCCTCGTCAAGCTTCTGCTGATAGACACCGTCCTGATTTGGGTTGATGATCCAGTGGATCTCTGTTCCATCCTTCAGAGTCGTCACAGTTCCGTCATCAGATGTACTTTCAACCTCAGGATACACTGCCTCAAGCCGTGTACGAAACTCGTCATTCCAGCTGTAAATATTGATGACCTTACCTTCCTCCGTGCTGCCGGGCCCATTTTCAGCTCCCTTTCCACCACAGCCGGCCAGCAGACCTGCCGCAGTAACCGCTGCCAGTAAAACAGCAACTGCTCTCTTTTTCATTTTCATTCCTCCTGTCTTTTATTTAAGGGCTTCTGCCCCGCTTGAGATAGGGAAATTATAGCTCAATTTCCTTTGCCAATATATTATAAATTACAAAAAAATGTCAGATTCATGACCGTTTTCGGCCCGATCCTGATTTTATGTCATGATTCTGATATTTTTGCACGCTTTTCTGATTTTTGCACTGAAAGGATTCTTATATAATGCCCATAAACAAATACAAATCAATGAAAGGAGACGTAAAATGAAACACCCTGTATTTATTGACGAATACGGCAGTTTTTCGATAGAACAGCCGGAAAATACCAGTTATCTGTACTTTCCCCTTGCTTCGGAAACCGGACTGAAAAGCTCTGTCACTCCTGATCTTGGAGGCGACTCAAAGATCGATCAGGAGACATTTCTTCTGGAGCCAGTAAGCGCTGAGAACCTTCATAATAACAGGTCGGTCAGAAATTTCTGGATCGTATGCGGACCCGGAAAAGTCTTTTCTGCGGCAGGCGCGTCAGCTGAACAGGAGGCGGCAAAATTTACCCCGGATCAGGATGACAGCAGACTCACGGCAGGATTCATGTGGCACACACTGGAAAGAGTTTCCCGTTCCTGTTCTGTCAGCGCCCGAGTCACTTCATTTATCCCCGTGGAGGAAAACGCGGAGATCATGTACATCACCATCCGGAATCTTGCCGATACGCCTCAGGAACTGACTCCGTATGCAGCAATTCCGATTTACGGGCGGAGTGCGGATAATATCCGGGACCACCGGAATGTAACTTCCATGCTGCACCGGATATGGTCCACAGCAGACGGAGTCCTTGTCCGCCCGACCATGTCCTTTGACGAGAGAGGTCACCGGCCGAACCAAAGAATCTACTATGTATATGGATGTGGAGGCAGCGGCCAGACTCCGGAAAGCTTCTATCCTACCGTAGAGGATTTTCTCGGCGAAGGAGGATCCTACACGCATCCCCGCGCTGTATATGAAGACTATCCAGGAGTGCCGGCTCAGTCTCACGCTGCCGGCAGAGAGGCAATGGGGGCTTTCCGTTTTCCGGAGATCCTGCTAGATCCCGGGGAAGAAGCAGAATATATCCTTCTTCTGGGCGTGGAAGACAGCGTAGACGCCATTACTGAAGTGTTTGAGAAATATAATACTGCGGATAAGGTACGATCTGCACTTGAGAGGACCAGAACTTACTGGAGAGAGAAAGTAAATACCGGATTCTCCACAGGAAACACCGATCTCGACTGTTTTATGAAATGGGTCTGCTTCCAGCCCTTCCTACGCCGCCTGTTTGGCTGCTCTTTCCTGCCTCACCACGATTACGGACGAGGCGGACGAGGCTGGCGTGATCTGTGGCAGGACTGCCTGTCTCTCCTCCTCATGGATCCCGACGGAGTAGGACAGATGATAGAGAAAAACTTCGGCGGAGTCCGGATCGATGGAACCAACGCCACCATTATCGGAGACGGAGACGGAAGCTTCATCGCAGACCGGAACGGCATTGCCAGAGTATGGATGGATCATGCGCTGTGGCCTCAGATGACCACAAAGCTTTATATCGACCAGACAGGAGATATCGATATCCTGAACAGACAGGTTCCCTATTTTAAGGACGCCCAGTCATGCAGAGGGACAACGTTCGATCCACTTTGGAATCCCTCCCAGGGAAGTCTTCAGCGCACGGAAGAAAATGCCGTCTATTCCGGCAGTATTCTGGAACATCTTCTGATCCAGCAGCTGACCGCATTCTATGAAGTCGGAGACCACAATATTTATCGTCTCCGCGGAGCTGACTGGAATGACGCGTTGGATATGGCCTCTGAGCACGGCGAGAGTGCTGCCTTCACCTATGCCTATACCGGCAATCTGCGGGAGCTTGCCGGTATGATCAGGCTTCTTGACAGCGCCTGTGACTCAGGAGAAACAGAGCTCATGGAGGAACTGAAGCCCCTTCTCAGCAGAGATCCCGCACTTTTTGAGAACATAGACGCGAAAAAGGAACTCCTCGGCAGATATACGCAGTCCTGCTGCCACCACATCAGCGGGAAAAGATTCCGCGTCAATCTTGCCGAACTCGCTGAGAATCTTGAGCGGAAAGCTGACTGGCTGACCGGATTTCTCCGCAAACAGGAATGGATCGAGGGGAAAGACGGGGAAGGCTGGTATAACAGCTACTACGACGATCATGGCCGGGCAGTGGAAGGTTATTTTCCATCCGGGGTCCGTATGATGCTTACTGGCCAGGTCTTCGCCATCATGGGAAATGTTGCCTCCGACCAGCAGATCCGCAGGATCATAAAGAGTGCGGACCGCTATCTCTACCGGAAAGAAATCGGCGGATACCGTCTTAACACAGACTTCCATGAACTGAAATTCGACATGGGAAGAATGTTCGGATTTGCATACGGGGAGAAAGAGAACGGAGCTGTGTTCTCACATATGACCGTCATGTACGCCAACGCCCTGTATCGGCGCGGTTTTGCCAAGGAGGGCTGGAAGGCGCTCAGGACACTGGCCGGGACTGCTCTTGATTTTGACACAAGCCGCATCTATCCCGGTATCCCGGAATATTTCCGTTCCGACGGACGCGGAATGTATCACTATCTGACCGGAGCGGCAAGCTGGTTTATGATGACCATGATCACCCAGGCGTTCGGCGTCCGCGGTGAGGCAGGCGATCTGCTCCTCGCACCGAAGCTGACTGCAGAACAGTTCGACGAACAGGGACGCGCATCGCTCAGCCTTGTCTTTGCCGGGAAAAAACTCGAGATCGTCTACGAAAATGAGGGGATGAAAGAATACGGAGACTACACTGTCGGCTCTGCATCATGCAGCGGCGCAGAGCTTCAGATAAAAGACAGCTGCTGTGCAGTGATCAGACGCAGTATGCTCGAAACACTTTCAGACGAATGCCATCGTGTGACTGTAAAACTGATTTAAACCAACTGAAAGGACAGGTATAACATTATGAGATATGGATATTTTGACGACGCAGCAAGAGAATATGTGATCGATCGTCCGGACACTCCGTCTCCCTGGGTAAATTATCTGGGATCACCGGAGTACGGGGCGATCATCTCCAACAATGCAGGAGGATACAGCTTTGCCAGATCAGGCGCGAACGGACGCATCCTTCGTTATATTTTCAACCAGTTTGACCAGCCCGGACGCTATATTTATATCCGGGACAATGATTCCGAAGACTACTGGTCCGCGTCCTGGCAGCCCGTGGGAAAGGATCTTGGATCCTATCAGTCCAGATGCTGCCACGGCATGGGATATACCCGAATGCTCGCAGACTACAGCGGGATACATTCCGAAGCGGACTACTATGTTCCGCTTGGCAGATCTTATGAAGTCTGGGCGCTTACCGTATCCAATCACTCAGACCACGAGCGCAGTCTGACGCTTACCGGATATGCGGAATTTACAAATCACAGCAACTATGAGCAGGATCAGGTAAATCTTCAGTACTCTCTGTTCATCACCCGCACTCTGTTCGAGAAAAACCGGATCACACAGCAGATCCACGGCAATCTTGACGCTCTCAAAGAAGATGAAGAGGTGGATGATAAGAAGGTGACAGAACGCTTCTTCGGACTTGCCGGAGCGGAAGTCTCCTCCTTCTGCGGAGATAAAGACGCCTTTCTCGGAAAATACCACGGATACGGCAGTCCACAGGGCGTGATCAGCGGCGATCTTGGAAACATAACAAGCTACAATGAAAATTCCTGCGGGGCGCTCTCCTGTAACGTCACACTTACTCCCGGAGAGTCCAAGACCGTGCTGTTCCTCCTTGGAATGAAACCGTCCGCTGAAGCCGCCTCCATAATCGATTCCTACGGTGATCCTGCCACACTTGTAAAACAGGAAATCGACGAACTGAAAAATGACTGGTATTCTAAGCTGGACCACCTGAAAATCAGCACACCGGACTCTGCATTTAATACCATGATCAACACCTGGAATGCTTATAACTGCTTTATCACCTTCGTATGGTCAAGGGCCGCTTCCTTCGTGTACTGCGGACTCCGGAACGGCTACGGATACCGCGATACCGTACAGGATATCCAGGGGATCATCCATCTAGCTCCGGAAATGGCATGCGAGAAGATCCGCTTCATGCTTTCTGCTCAGGTGGACAATGGCGGCGGACTTCCTCTTGTAAAGTTCACCCATGATCCTGGGAATGAGGATACTCCCGATGATGCATCCTATGTACAGGAGACCGGACATCCGGCGTACCGCGCGGACGACGCGCTCTGGCTGTTCCCGACAGTCTATAAATACATCGCCGAGACTGGAAACACTGCGTTCCTTGACGAAGTTATTCCATTTGCCAATAAAGATGAGGGAACTGTCTACGAACATCTGAAACGCGCTATACAGTTTTCTTTTGACCATCTCGGTCCACACGGCATGCCGGCAGGACTGTACGCAGACTGGAACGACTGTCTGCGCCTGGGAGCTGAGGGTGAATCCTCCTTCGTCGCCCTCCAGTTCTACTATGCGATGACAATACTGAAAAAATTTGCAGCTTATAAAAAAGACAATGACTATATCTGTTATCTGGATCAAAAGCAGGATGAAATTGGTAGAAAGATCCAGGAACTCTGCTGGGACAACGACCGCTTCATCAGAGGATATACCGAAACCGGAGAACGAATCGGCGCCGCTTCAGATCCCGAAGCAAACATGTGGCTGAATCCGCAGAGCTGGGCTGTGATCAGCGGTCTCGCAACAAAAGAGCAGACTGATGCCGCCCTGGAAAATGTATACAAGAGACTTAACACAGAATACGGGGCTGTGCTGATGGATCCGCCTTATCATGCGCACGCCTTTGATGGCGCTCTTGCGGTGATCTACAATCAGGGGACAAAAGAGAACTCAGGAATTTTCTCCCAGTCTCAGGGCTGGCTGATCCTGGCAGAAGCTCTCAGCGGACACGGTGAACGCGCATTTAAATACTTTACCGAAAACGCTCCTTCCGCTCAGAATGACCGGGCTGAAATTCGTCAGCTCGAGCCTTACTGCTACGGTCAGTTTACAGAGGGACCGGCAAGCAGCCATTTCGGCCGTTCGCACGTCCACTGGCTTACCGGAACTGCCTCAACTATAATGGTCGGATGCGTGGAAGGTATCCTCGGACTCCGTCCCGATCTCGGCGGTATCTGGATCGCGCCTGCGGTTCCCGGAAGCTGGGATTCCTTTGAAATCGAAAAAGATTTCCGCGGAAAACGCCTTCACATCCGCGTTGAGAATCCGGATCGCCGCGAATCAGGATATACTTCGTTAACTCTGAATGGAAAAGAACTTCCGGATAATTACATACCGGAAGAGCTTCTCGCTGAGGAAAATGAAATTGTCCTGACCATGTGATCATCCGCGGCATAGTTCATCTCCTTTGTACTTGTCAGTATGTGCGCCCGCCGGGCGCACAGCAAAGCGCGGGATACAGTCCGTATCATGACTGTATCCCGCACTTTGCTTTCATGAATATTTTTTTTCAGAATCATCTGTTCCGTCTCCGCCGAAATGTTTGCCGACAGGATCAATATCCCACTGAACCATATAATATTCATCCCGGTATTTCTTCGGAGTCATTCCGACCACCTCGCGAAACTGCTGTATAAAATGGCTCTGGGAAGAAAAAGAAAGTCTGTTGGCAATATCGATCATGGAATAATCGCTGAACCTGAGCAGATTCTTTGCCATATCAATCTTCTGGCTCCGTATATATGCGCTTACTGACACGCCGGTCTCCTTCTTAAAAAGCCTGGAAAGATATCCTGAAGATACGCCCAGCTCATCTGCCAGATCCTCGATCGTAATTCTTTCTTTTATATGAGAATAGATGTATTCCTTGCAGGCATTGATATGTTTTGAATTGGTATCGCTGCGATTATATTTTCTCATCTTCTCTGTATAATCCATCACCATTTCGTCATGAAGCCTGTGGACTTCTTCTTCGGTGTGAATATCATCCAGCTTCTGAATATAGAAGTCGCTGAGCCGAAATGCCTGCTCCAGCTCCATCCCGCTCTGCCTGCACAGGCGCGCGATCATCGCAGTTGTGATCACAAAGTGATATTTCAGATTAACTACCGGATCTCTTGAAAGAATCCCGACGCCTTTCTCTTCAACAAAACGCCCCTGTTCACAGTTTTTTCTTACTGTATCAAGATCCCCGCCTGCCACTGCCCTATAGAACAGAAATTCTTCTATTGGCTCCCGGTGTTCAATCTCATCAATGTCATCTTCTGCCTCTAACAGGAACCATTCATCTTTGTAGCTCATACATTTACCCCTTTTCTATTGCAGGTACTTTATTTTGAATGCTTCAGGGAATTCAGAATCTTCGCATTCGTTTCTCTGCTTTCTCCTGCCCCAGGCATCCTGATATATATAATTAATATTATCACATTCCAGACAGGCGTACCAGAAAAATACTTCTATTATTGGTTTGAAAATCACAGCGCAAAGTAATATACTATTATTGATCAGAAAACTTAAGACCATCACGGGGAGCTGGCTGGAGCCGGCTGAGAGGAGGCTGTATCGTCTCGACCCGCAACCTGATTTGGATAATGCCAACGTAGGGATGTATACCGAGCAGATCGGGAGATGCCCCTTCGCATCTCTTTTTTTATTCTGCAGACGGAGAATCCTGCCAAGCAGGATTCTTTTTGTTTCTTCCCGGGATTTTCCATTTTTTCTCTTCTGTTTTCTTTTCATGATAGAACGGCAGGCTGGGGGCACCACTTTCTGCCGCTATAATCCGGCTGCAGACAAGATGCAGCCCGACGATCACCATAAAAAATGGAGGTACCACAGATGGAAAACTACACAACGCAAATGGATGCTGCCCGCAGGGGCATCGTGACTCCACAGATCCGAACTGTCGCAGAGAAAGAGCACATGCCTGTAGAAAAGCTGATGCAGCTCGTGGCAGAAGGAAAGGTGGCGATCTGCGCCAACAAACGGCACACCTGCCTGGACCCGGAGGGCGTGGGAAGTATGCTGCGCACCAAGGTCAACGTCAATCTCGGCGTGTCAAGAGACTGCAAAGATTATGATATTGAGATGCAGAAGGTGATGAGCGCCGTCGATCTCGGCGCGGAGGCGATCATGGACCTCTCCAGCCACGGGAACACACAGCCCTTCCGCCAGAAGCTGACAAAAGAATGTCCGGTCATGATCGGCACCGTCCCGGTCTATGACAGCGTGATCCACTACCAGCGGGATCTCGCCACACTCACTGCAAAAGACTTTATCGACGTCGTCCGCCTCCACGCAGAGGACGGGGTGGACTTTGTGACGCTCCACTGCGGAATCACCCGCAAGACGATCGAGCAGATCAAAAAACATAAAAGAAAAATGAACATCGTCAGCCGGGGAGGAAGCCTTGTGTTTGCCTGGATGAGCATGACCGGCGAAGAGAATCCGTTCTATGAATATTTCGATGAGATCCTCGATATCTGCGAGGAATATGATGTGACAATCTCCCTCGGAGACGCCTGCCGTCCCGGATGTCTGGCGGACGCCACAGACGTTTGCCAGATCGAGGAACTGGTCCGCCTGGGCGAGCTGACAAAACGCGCCTGGGACCACAATGTACAGGTCATGGTGGAAGGTCCCGGACATGTGCCGCTGGATCAGGTTGCCGCCAACATGGAAGTCCAGAAGAGCATCTGCATGGGAGCGCCCTTCTACGTGCTCGGACCTCTCGTGACAGATATCGCTCCAGGCTATGACCATATCACAGCAGCCATCGGCGGGGCTGTCGCAGCGATGAGCGGCGCGGCTTTCCTCTGCTATGTGACTCCGGCAGAGCATCTTGCTCTTCCCAATGTAGAGGACGTCAAGCAGGGGATCATCGCCTCCAAGATCGCAGCCCATGCGGCGGATATCGCCAAAGGAATCCCGGGCGCCCGGGATATCGACGACCGGATGGCGGACGCGAGAAGAAATCTGGACTGGGATGCCCAGTTTGAATGTGCCCTGGATCCGGAGACAGCCAAAGCGATCCGGGACAGCAGGAGCCCCGAGGACGACCACAGCGACACCTGCAGCATGTGCGGTAAATTCTGCGCGGTGCGGAGTATGAACAAAGCGCTGGCGGGAGAATATATCGATATTCTGTGATCCGATTTTCTTACATAACAAAGAGCAGAGATTTCCCAAAATTCAGGGAGATCTCTGCTCTTCTCACATTCCTCTTATTCACTTTACTTCCTGTTAATTTCCTTTAGATCAGGATTCGGAATTCTGATAGTATTCCAGCGGTTCCATTTTAAACATTCCGCGGAAGACAGAGATCGGAAAACTTTTTATCCCGGCATTGTATCTCTGCGCACATTCATTGTACTCCAGTTTTACGTTCAGGATCCTGTCATTGTCTTTTGCGATCTCATCAAACATCTTCATGATATCCTCATCGGAGCGCAGGACCGGATATGTACTGAGACTGGTCCTGATATCTTTCAGCGTCTTTACGTGTCTGTACTTTTTCGCATCGTCCTCGCTGATCTTGAGATATACATCATTTTCATGCTCCATGTGTCTGTACATCAGAGAATCCATCTGAAGGATCACATTCTCCATCCTCTCCTGGATTGCAGTCACATTGCTCTTCATCGCTCCGGCGCGCTCATACAGTTTGTGCAGGCCGCTCTTTTCAACAGAGATTCCTCCCGCCAGTGTGATAACAATTCCGAGTATATACCCTGTCGCAATGCACCATCCGGACACTTCCTCGTTATTGGGCTCTGCGATCAGACTCACGATAACCCCCAGAAATGTTCCCAGGACAAATATGACCAGCACATACAGCAGAAGCTTTACTGCAAAAGGCAGCTTTTGAAGCCACATAAAAAATCCCCCTCTCATTTTTATAACTATGTTGAGTATACCATACTTTTGCTGTAAAAGAATACAGGAAGGAGAATTTTTATTAACGGTGCTGCCGACGTTTGTTTTATTTTTTCGGTATTCTGCAAATATCGTGCAGATAAAAAGTTCTCTTCTCAGTCAGGATACTGAATTAAAAATTCTTCTTTAGTAACTTGTTGTCCTTTTCTTCATATCCTTCTTCAAAATGACGATCAATGTACTCTTTATAGACCGGGCACAGGTCATATCCTTTATACGATGCATAATCAAACCATGTAAAATGATTGATCCCCAGTACATTTATATGAATGTCCACATTAATTAAAGCTCTTGTCAGTGGATTGTTGGATGCCGAGGAGGAATTCTTGAAACATCTGGATACCTTTTCAATGTTTGAGGAGTCTGTTCGTGGACTGACGAATCAGATGGCGGCAGACTTCATTGGACTGACCTTAAGCAATGCGGACAGTCTGATCCGTGAAAGCGGAAGACGGAAAGAAAGTTATACCGTTCAGAGAAGCAGGAAGAGGACACTGATCTCCAGTGTAGGAGATATCACATTCACACATACTTTATATAAGGATCAGGAAGGAAGGTGCAGATGCCTGCTGGATGAACTGATCCGGCTTCCGGATCGGGAAAGATTTACGCCTTCAGCAGAAGCAAAAGTGTTGAATGAAGCGGAAGTACATTCCTACCAGCATGCAGCGGAAGCGATAAAGATAAACGGACAGACAATCACCAAAACGACGGTAATGAACAAAGTGCATTCCATCGAAAAAGAACTTCCGGAGATGAAAGAACCTCCAAAGAAAAAGAAAGCCTGTGAATACCTTTATATCGAAGCGGATGAGGATCATATCCACCGTCAGAAATGCGAAAAAGAACAGGGATGTTTTATCGGTAAGCTGGTCTATCTTTTTGAAGGAAAAGAAGAGGTATGCAAGGGCCGGAGAAAACTGATCTCACCGTTCTACTTTGGAGGTCTTTATGGGGGATCAGATCAGAATGCAGTTCTGTGGGAAAAAGTAGATGCTTATATCCAGGAACACTATGATCAGGATGTATTGAAATGTGTTTATATTAACAGTGATGGTGGCAGTTGGGTCCGTGCATCCGAGAACTATGTGGGGAAGAGCAGACTTGTGGCAGACCGATTCCATCTGATGAAATACATCAACCGGGTTGCGCGATGTACAGAGGATAAAGAAAACATTACAAAGGGACGATTTTATAAATATATCTATAAGAATAAACTTCTGGCGGCAAAAAAACTGCTGACACGGATCCTGAACCGCTATGAATGGAGCGAGACTGTATCTGACAGAATGTGCAGGCTGAGATGCTTTATTCGAAACTATGGACGGGAAAAAGTGATTGACCTGGTAAATTACCGCAGGGAACCAGAGATGGTGAACGCGGTGTCAACAGGGACAGACGGCATGATAGATGAGCCGCAGAGAAAGCGGTATACGGCGAAGCAGAGAGAATCTCAGAGGTATGCAGAAGTTCTGCATGGAACCCTTTCGAGAAATTCAACAGTGCGAAAGATTTTTGCAATCCGGGAGCAGCTTGGAAACATATAATCTTGAAAAAAAGAAAAAGCAGTTGTATGATTGAGAAAACAAGTCTGAAGTCCTATCTCCTTTGGAACAGTCTTTTTCATCTCAACTGACAATTCGTTTACTTCATCTTCCATGGATAAATCCGTTGGAATATTAATTCATTTCTGGTATAATAAGTGCAAATGGAGGCAATGATGAGTATGAGCATTCAATCAGATGTAGAAATATTATCTGTACAGGCAGTAGAATATTACGCACAAAAGCATCATCTGTCCGAAGCCGAAGTCTTTGATCTCTTCTGTAAACATCAGGTTTTTGAAAAAATACTGATACAGCACGAAACGCTTCATCAATTAGATACGACAGAGACTTTTCAATATGTAGAAGAAATCATCAAAGAAAATGCTCCAGAACTGGTGCTTTACCACGGCTCCAACATCGCATTTGAGAAGATTGATCTTGCGAAATCCCATAACCGCCGTGACTTTGGCCAGGGATTTTACTGTACGGTCTTAGAAACTCAGGCGGAAGAATGGGCCAAACGGCTTTATCTACGCTCCCGACAGGGCGGCAGATATGTTTACCGTTATCTATTTCGGCAGACAGATGACCTGAAGATCAAGCACTTTGCTGCTCTGGATCAGGAATGGTTGGAATTTATCAAAGAGAACCGCACCAAAGGCGGCATCCAGCACACATACGATGTGGTAGTTGGACCTGTTGCAGATGACAATACAATGGAGACAGTACAGTTATATCTATCAGGTATTTTAAAAGCCAAGGAAGCTGTGGAAAGGCTTCGCTATAATAAAGTCAACAACCAAGTGTCTTTCCATACACCTCTTGCTCTGGCGCACCTGACATTGGAATCCCGAAGGGAGGTTTCGTAAGCCATGGAAGGAAAATATTTTTTTAACAACAAAGATATAACGATGAACCTGTGTATCCAGATCCGGGATGTGATTGATATCATCAAGGAAAGGGACCATCTTTCTTTCCAAGATGCCGCGGGATCCTTTTACCATTCTAAGACATATCAAACTCTGCAGAATACTGAAAATACGCTTTGGGCGGAGTCAGCAGGATATATCGCAGATCGGTTCTATGAAGAACAGGAACAGAAAGAATTACAGACAAACTAAAATTATACAGCATATTTAAGTCGGGAACTCCCCATCACGGGAAGTTCCCTTTTTACTTGCATGAGAGAGTATGATCATAAAAGCGTAATTGCTCCATGCAGATTGCCAGCCAAAACAGCCACCTGTGCCATATTCGGCGGTCACCCAAGGACACATTAAACGGCCAAAATTCCCAGTTATAATATAATCATCTCCTGTCCAAGGGGAAATATCTGCAAATTCCAGTAAAAGGGGGCACATGCTCTGCACCAACGGTGCGCTCAGTCCATTTTAAACGGTGCGGAGCATCATCCCTCTGATGACAGATGCTTATTTCTCAGCTTCGCGCATACTGATACCATTCATTTCAAGCCGATAGCTATGTCGCTTATCAGTAATACGGGCAAGACATGCATCCGCATAAGTATGTTCCCTGAACAGATCAAACCATGACTTGATCGGAAACTGTGAAATGATGATTGTGGACCTGCGTCCATCCCGTCCATCGATTACTTCGAAGAGATCACGGCATTTATCCAGATCCAGCTCCATGAGACCAAAGTCATCAATCGCACCTCCTACAGGGCTGCACGCCCCAGCGCGCTCTGGTGGGAATGATGGCAAAACATATCGTATCTCTGTATGATATGTGTTATGCCAAAAACGAATCATTTAAAAAAGAAATGTGGGAAGAAAAGATTACCGACAGCCTGAATTATCTTTTCTTATTAGCAGCAATTATCAGAGAGGAGGCACCCTATGAACAAAATTGAAACTAAAATCCTGAACTGCTCCGCTGTCAGGGAAGCGGAAAAAAACATGGTCTTTGCAGCAAGGCTTACACAGCGGGGACATATGATCCATTCGATGGATGATTTAGTGAAGCTGTACGAAAAATCCTTTTTGGACGAAACTGTTAAAACTCTCGGTCAGCTTCCTCATCCTGCAATCCAGAAATTTACTGTCATTACTGTCGCTGTGGTCGGCGCCAGCCGGAGATTTCTCTCACAGATCACCCGGCATCAGAATGAAGTAAAATTTATGAGTGCCTCCCTGCAGTACAGCAATTATTCCGGCGAAGCAGAATTTGCAGTTCCTTATGAAATACTGACAGCTTCCCCAGAGATACAGATGCTTTATGAAGACAGCTGCCGGTCAGACCTCGACTGCTATGGCCAGCTGTGCAGAGCAGGGATCGGGCACGACGCCGCAGGCTATGCCACGCCTCAGGGATTAAGAAATATCCTGATCATCAGCGCCACACCTTATCAGTGGAAGCACATGATCGGTCAGCGCTCATGCAGAAGAAACACAGACGAAACGCGGATTGTCATGCTCCGTGTCTGGAAGGAGCTTTATGAATACAGCAATCCTCTGTTTGCCCCGGCTCTGACAGGTCCATACTGTCAGCGGGATAAATGCCTGGAAGGAAAAATGTCCTACGGTCATCCGATCAGCAGACTTCTCCTTCCTCATGAGATCCTTCATCAGGATTATCCATATCTGACCGGAGGTGAAACAGAATGAAAATAAAGCTGATTGACTTCGGATTGGTTCCGGAACATTCTCCCCTCAGGCTGCACGCAAATGATGCAGGTGCAGATGTATATATTCCCTTTGACTGTACTTTAAAACCCGGGGAGATTATAAAAGTGCCTCTTGGATTTGGTTTGGAACTTCCTGACGGATATGCCGGCTTTGTATTTCCGAGAAGCAGCATGGCAGTAAAAGGACTGGTCTGTGAGCTGCCTCCTATAGACTCCGGATATCGCGGAGAGATCCATGCGATCATCAGCAATATCAGTAATTTCAGACAGTCAATCTCAAAGGACATGCGGATCGGGCAGCTTGTCATCACACCCGTGATCATTGCAGACTTTGTATTTAATCTCGGTAACAAGCGGGGAACCCATGCTTTTGGAAGTACAGGAGAATAGAAAAAGATTTATAACAGGTGCCGGCTTATTACCGGCACCCAGATCATTAAAATCAGTAGACAAAGGGAAAACATCACTATGATTACATTCGGAGAAAAACTAAAGCATTTAAGAAAGAAAAATCATCTTACACAGAAACAACTTGGTATATTAATAGGCTTTTCTGAAAGCTGTGCTGATATTCGTATTACTTTCTGCAAAAAAAGATTCTACAAATTCGTCTTTCAATTCATTCCTCCTCCAGCTAAAGATTTGAGTCTCCGTCTGTCCATTCTATAAAAGCGCTTGTCAATATTTCACATACACTTAAGAATATGAAAAAAATACATGCAGTAATGAAAAAAATACACATGATTAGAATTTTAGTAGCAATTTTCAGTTTTTCGATAATGATTTTCATTCGTTTCCCCTAAACTTGCTATTCACCATAATAATACGAACTCCCGCAGACACTTTCTCATTTTTTCTCTATGCATGATGGGGTTTTCTTTTACTGTCGCTTGGCAGATGATAGAAATATCATGTTTCAATATTTACTAATTCCCGCACCTTCGACAAGAAGTCATAATCGGTTTTACAACAAAATCCCCCGCTATACTGCTTAGCCTCTTTTTCGAGCCTCTTATCATCACCACCAGACATAAGCAGGAATGGTGTTGTCAAATCCTTTTGACGTATTTCTCTAAGCAAGTCTAAGCCGGTGCCATCCTTCGCTATAATCGGAGCAAATTTCATCAATTTCGATATTTCCCAACACCTGTAAGGCTTCTTTAACACCAGATGCTACATAAATTTCAAATTCTTTTCCCAAAACAGTAACTAAAAACGCTAAGTAATCTAAGTCATCATCTACAACAAGTATTTTTTCATTCTTATTTCATCCTCCTTACTGCGACAGTTCTTTTCCCTCGTCCTCGCTTATGTAACCATATCTCACCATCTGTTGAATAACATATTGTTGGCGTTGTTTTGCCAAGTCAGGATTTGCTGTCAATGAGTAAACGGATGGTGCGTTAGGGATACCTGCCAATAGGGTGCTCTCATATCCAGTCATATCAATAGGCTCTTTTCCAAAGTATCCTCGACTGGCATCCCGAACACAATAGTAGCCATCACCGAAATATATAGAATTAACATAGAGTTCTAAAATTTTATCTTTTGTATAGGTGTTTTCCAAACGGAACGCCATGAACATCTCTGCAATTTTTCGGATGAAGCTCTTTTCCTGCGTGAAATACATATTTTTGGCAAGCTGCTGGGTGATTGTACTTCCACCCTCTCTCAAGCTCCATGAAATCAGATTATTCCATGCAGCTCGTCCTATTGCAATCAGGTCAATCCCCCAATGCTGTTCAAAGCGATGATCCTCCACAGCTACAACAGCATCCAAATATAAGGGATGGCGATGGACAACGAAATCGTTGTATCATTCTTCATATTATGTCCGTAAATCACAGTATGCCGGTCTGAAAAATCTGCGCTGTTGCGGTAGTCCATAAAAATGGTCCCTGCCGTGTTCCAAGAGCCGTCCAGCAGGCGACGAAGGTAGTAGCTGTTATCCTCGCTCTGCGCCACCGGATAGTTTATCTTGGTATCGGGGCAGTGCAGCCATGCGATGATGTCCTTGTTTTCTGTCTGTAAAACCTCAAAATCTACTATGATCGGCGCAGTTTCCTGTACAGATTCTTGTTCCGACTGGTTGCTTTCAGCGTCCTGTGGAAGTTTCATTACTGCTTCCTTCGTAAGTGAATCGTTCAAATTTTGGCTTTCCAGCATTTCCAGCAAATACCCTGAAATTTTATAAATAGATAAAGCCGCAATTATCAGGCATACCGCCACAATTATAATTTTTTTCATTGTTAATAGTTCCATCGCTTAAATTAGCACAAAAAAGACGGTGGCGGTTTTTAAGCCGTCACCGCCTGTAACTGATGTTGTCAATGAGATGAAATCTCAATCATCTGTTATTTAGCATGCAGTTTTTTTCTTTTGCTGTAAACCGCCATACCTATAACACCGCCGCAGGAGGCCAACATTAGACCAATCCACAGCATCATATTGCTGCTGTCTCCGGTCTGGGGGCTTTCTGTTTGCTCAGAAGGCTTGCCCGGCTGTTCGGGCTTGGCTGGGTCAGTCGGGTCTGTAGGGTCTGTAGGAGTAGTGGGGTCGGTGGGCTTTTCGCTGGTTTCAAACGGTGTGTTGGAGCCAAGGATAGCATACTGGCTCAGATGGGTAGTCTCAAATACCAGGAAGTCACCTTCCACCACTGCATCAAAGCGTTCCAGCGGGTCTCCCAGATATACCGCCTGATAGTATTTGTAGCCCTTCAGGTGGTCGTTCATCGGGATTTTGACCGTCATGGGGTTATCCTTGATTTCCAGAGCTTTACCGTCTTTTCTAACGCTGATCTCGTAAATGGACAGCAGGCCCGGCAGCTCCTCTTTCAGTTCCGGACGGCTTCCCAGCACGCTTTCCTGTGCAATGGTGTCGGCATAAAGCTCTGCACCCTCTGGCACTCCATCGGTCAGGGAGATGGAAACACCGGTTTCGGAAGCAGTCAGATCTTTGGCGCCAGTATCCTCACCAGGTTTTGTTCCAGGATCAGTGCCCGGATCGGTAGAAGTCCCGGACGGGGATACTTTGATCACATCATTGGTGCAGTAGTAGCTATACATGCCGGTCTTTACCACGTTGGTGGTATAGCCTGCCGGAATATCTTCTTCGGTCGCACCGCTGACGCCTTCTCCAGCCACAGGCACTACAATTTTTGTCAGGGTTGTCTGACCCCAATCCTCCGCAGTTACGTCATCAACGGCGGTCTGATAGACCAACCACTGGGAATGATTCGGGTCTGCTCCCCAATAAAACCTCTGCCCGTCCTTGATCAGCACTGTCATAGAGCTGATATCGCCTATTTTGGCGCTGATGGTTTCCCCTGAGTCGGTATATCCCTCAGGCAGAGCGTCCTTTTCAAGTCCGTCAACGGTAGCAATTTGAACGGCAAGATATTCTTTTTGGCTAGGAAGTCCTTCCACCTTCACCAGCTCGTGGATATAGCCCACAGGCTTGCCGTTTGTTAAATCGCTGTCGGTGTAGATTGTTCCGTAACTAACGCCGTATTTCTTTCCGTCCTCGCCCTTGGTGAGAACCTTCCAGTCTTGAGCAACATAGTTACTTTCATATATGACATTTTCCCATTCGGTGGTCTCCCCCTCGATGCCGGAATTGGCGGTCAGGGCAAGCTCTGTTTCCAGATTACCTGTGAAGGGAAGGGTTGAGGATGTTGTCGATATAAAGGCAGCAGAGTAAGTGTTTTCACCTGCGCTCTTATACGCTGTCACAGAAGCGTTTGAGCCGACCTTGAGCAGACCCTGTGTTCCCTCGGCCATAAAGCGGATCGCCGCAGTCTGAGACGTTTTGTTTTCATTGATGGTCAGGGAGCCGTCTCCGGTAATTTCCAGATTGCCGCCCCAGCCGAAGCCCCATACAACCAGTTCGGCGATATGATTGTCACCCACCAGATGAAGCTTCAAATCGTCGCCCATCTCGTTGGTGGCAAGGGTCATTTCCGGGTGGTTGTAGTTTGTCAGGGTGATGGTGTTGGTAGCCTTGTCATAGACAGCGCCCTCCACCGTGTCAGCCTCGCCGCCGTTGCTATAAAGTACATAGCCATCGGGTTCTTCTACACTGCTATCATACAGCTGCACCCATGCAGCGCTCATGTCCCCGGACGAGGGGCCGTTCGCCGCAAACGCCGGCACAGCCATTCCAACAGCCATACAAAGCGTCAGCAGTCCTGCAAGAAGTTTGCGCTTTAGTTTCATAACTGATTTTTCTCCTTTCAAGATAACATTCATGTGAATAAACGGTTTGATAATTCTCTTTGGGGTATCACCGCCTTTTTTTCTGTATTTCTATGCCATCCGTTCCCCGGTGCGCCGGTTCAGGCAGCCAGGGCGGAACGAATAACCTTCTTTGCCGCAGTTAAAGTTCTTTATGCTTTGGTGAATACCAAAGCATAAAGAAGGGATATCCCTTCTGCGTTTTCAGCTTTCCTGCGTCTCCCATTTGGCGTAGAGATCCATCGGCGCATAGGGCGCTTCCCTGACAGGGCGCTCTTTCAGCTCTTCAAGGATTTTAAGCCCTGTTACCGGGCCGGCGGTGCAGGCTTTATCCCTGTACCAGCCGGTGAATACCTTCTTGTCAAACAGAGTCACTTATCCTTTGGTGCATACCAAAGGATAGAAGGGATATCCCTTCTTGAAAAAGATACCGGCTGCGCCGGGGCGGGCTGTGGTTTTTGCACGAAGCCCGCCCGCAGGCGCTTTTGCCGGTTTTGTTTTATCTCTCAGTCTTATTTCCCGGCCGCCGCCTTTTTCCGCCTGTAGAACAGCATTCCCAGCACGCCGCCGCAGGAAGCCAGCATCAGGCCGATCCACAGCGCCATATCGCTGCTGTCCCCGGTCTGTGGGCTTTCTGTTTGCCCAGAAGGCTTGCCCTGCTGTTCGGGTTTGGCTGGGTCGGTTGGGTCAGCCGGGTCAGCGGGGTCTGTCGGGGTGGTCGGGTCAGTCGGCCCAGCCGGATCGGTGGGATCTGTTGGAGTAGTGGGGTCAGTTGGGTCGGTAGGAGTGGTCGGGTCAGTAGGATCCGTTGGCTCAGTGGGTTCAACCGGCTCCAAAGAGGAACGAACCTGCACATATTTTTCGTTCTGATACTCTGTGCCGGCAGGATCGCCAATAATTTCCTCAGCCGCAGCAGAATCACCGGCCGCTACAACAGGATCGGTGTAGCCAGATAAGTCAGGTTTCCAGCGCATGGCGCCCTTTCCGCCGCTGGCAGTGACAACCGCTCCGTCGGAGATGGTGAAGATCCCCTTCTGATCGCCGCCCAATTCACCAAAGATATCTTCCTGGCCAGCAAAGATACCATAGTGCTCGCCGCTTGCAGAAGAGGCATTTACTACGGTTCCGGCTCCGCTGACGATGACATCACCGCAGATGCCGTGATCGTTTACGGAAGAAATATTCACCTTCGCTCCGTTAATCGCCGTAAGGTCAGTATTAATGCCCGGAGTGCCGAAACCGGCATCCTGAGTTGCATTGTTCTTCGCATTCAGCGTCGCGCCGTCCACCGTCAGTCCGCCGATTGCTCTGACTGCGGCATATGGCTGATCCTGCTCGTCGCTGGAAAAGTCAACGGTAAGATCTACAGACGCCCCGTCTTCAATGGTAATGGTATTGTTGCCAAACAGGCCGAAATAGGTGCCGCTGGTGGTCAGGCTTCCGTTTCCTTTGACCGTCATAGCCCCGTGGGAATAAACCGCGGAGTGAGGGAAGTCCCCTTCTCCGGTAATCTGATTCTCACCTTTCAGCACAAGGGTAAAGTTCTCTTCCTGCGCCCATACAGCGCCGAAGCCGCTGGATGTCAGCTGGGCGTTATCCAGTGTCAAGGTGTTGGCCGCCGGATCATAGTACGCCGTGGCGCCGTCACCGTCGGCATCACCCAGAATGTCGCTGGCGTTGGCGCTGGTGACGGTGATGCCGTTCACCTTTACCGCATACGTCTGTACCCCGGATGTTTCTACTTCAGCCTTGCACACCGTACAAACCCCGTTTGCTATCTGATGCACTCCGTACTGGTCTTTTTCGGCGCAGCCCTCTGCCGTGCAGGCTTTCCAGTGATGTGTGCCGTCGCTGGTCCAGTCTTCCGCCCAGACATGCTCGTGTTCGCTGGTTTCAAACGGCGTGTTAGAACCAAGGATTGCGTACTGGCTCAAATGGTCGGTTTCAAACACGAGGAAGTCTCCTTCCACCACCGCGTCAAAGCGTTCCAATGGGTCGCCCAGATACACCGCCTGATAGTATTTGTAGCCTTTCAGGTGGTCGTTCAGCGGGATTTTCACCGTCATGGGATTGTCCTTGATTTCAAGGGTTTCCCCATTCTGGCGGACGCTGATGTCGTAAATGGACAGCAGGCCCGGCAGCTCCTCTTTCAGCTCCGGACGGCTTTCCAGTACGCTTTCCTGCGCGATAGTATCAGCGGAAAGGGTCGCGTCCTCCGGCACACCGTCGGTCAGGGAGATGGAAACGTTGGTGTCGGAGTTGGTCAGTTCGGTAACATTTTTCTCCCATTTTGCGTAAACCTGCATATCATACGCATTGATCCACTCGTCGCTTGCGGTATTTGCAATCCGGCTTTCATCTGTGCAGTCGGGCGATGTATACCAGCCTGCAAAGGTGTAACCCTCACGCACGGGGATAACCCCTCCGATGTCGAAAAACTGTCCGTTTTCCACGCTCTTGAGGTCAATTTCACGGATAGCTTTTTCCCCGTCCTTCAATGCTCCGCCGTTGGAATTGAAAGTAACCGTACAGCCTCTTGTAAAGATTGGCGCCAAGTTTTTGTCCCCTGCCCCATATCTTAAACCGTTTTCAAAATCAAAGGTTATAAAGGTTTTACCGTCTTTTACCGTTTTTGTTTCACCCGAACCAATAATTGTATCATACCCTGATTCTCTCCAGTTTTTAAAATGATAGCCGGGCCGAACAGGATTTGGCAGAACAATCTGCTGCTCTTCCCGCTGGATATAATAGCGGTCAGGCAAATCCGCCAATTCTTCCTCGGTAAAATAGTTTTCCACGCCTTCATAGTTTATATTGTAATAAGGCTCATAAAAGGTAACATAGAACTGAGAGAAACCTCCGCCATACATCGATTGTACAGGCCCATGACCGACGTGTCCGCAGCCTTCTGTGCCCACTTCCTCGCCTTCGGCTCCCTTGCCGCCGGCATAACAAGCTGTTAAAAGCATGGGTAAACCAGTATTGTTAACATATCCTGCATTGAAAGTATGCCCCGGAAGTTCGCGTGCCGCTTCCAAAGCGGACTGTAAATTACTATATTCTTCTTCCCCATAGGCTGATGGGTCGATCTCTAATAACTTGTTTTCATAGGCAATCTTTATCGCATTGTCATAATATTTTGTTATGGGTTCCAGCTTTGACAAATCCGGCGTGCTGGTTGTTAAATAGCCATCACTTACATACCTCGGTTCATGAGCACTGTAATTAGGACTATCAACATATCCCAAATACAGGTCTGCATTCATGAATTGAACCGTAGTTATATACTTCCAATACTGACCGTCCGCCGTGATACACATGCAATTGCCCTTGTGAATGTCCGTGTTGGGCTGTGCGGTGAAACTCTCGCCGGGCATAACCAGTATATCCATGTTGGTTCTATGCGTATCCTCATTCAAAACGTGGTCTACGTGTGTGTATTTCGGGCCGTCAGCGCCCTGCTCCTGTTCAGCAGGCGTAGTGGCTGCGGCTGCCGGTACGGCCATTCCCGCCGCCATGCAAAGCGTCAGCAAACCTGCAAGTATTTTTCGCTTCATGATTGTTTCCTCCTTGTCAAATAAGATTGTTTATCCTTTGGTGTAAGCAAAGGATAGAAGGGGCGCCCCTTCTAAAAATTTTTCCTGCCGGCTGCCTGGGACAGGTTTTGCATGAAGCCCCGCCTGCAGGCGCTTTTGCCGGTTTTGTTTTATCTCTCAGCCTTATTCCTCGACCACCACCTTTTTCCGCCTGCAGTCCAGTATTCCCAGTACGCCGCAGGAGACCAGCAGAACGATATAGACGGCGTTTTGCCCTTTATCGCACTGGAGCGCTCTGCGGGAGAGCGGCGCCCTGCATTTCGGACAGAATTTCACGCTTGGGGCCGGCCGCTGTTCCTTACACAGCATAATGCCGATCCTGCACGAAACAGCGGCGGTTGATCATCAGCTCGTTCTCAAGGTACTGGGCGACCATATCGGCTACGGCGGTCACCGCCCGTTCCTCTCCCTTGGCCGACAGGCCGGGACAGGGATCACTTACGGAAACCGTCAGTCCGGTTCCCGTGTCGCATATCTCCGCCGAAAGGCTGAAGGTGCTGACGTTCCCGTAAACCGAAAGCCGGGCGACCACCGCGCCGCTTTCATTCTTCCAGTATTCCGCCCCCTCCGCGTCCAGCACATCGTAAACAGCCATCTGCACATACCGCCGGACATAGGGAAGGAGCCTTTTCACTTGACACATTCCGTTTCTCTCCTTTCGTTTTAATCGCCATACAGAGCGGAGAACTTCTCCTGCCCATCACCGCAGTGCCGACCCATCAGTCACACGGCAAGATTCCGAAAAGCAGTATCATTTTGCTTTGACATTCCATCGCAGGGGCGGCGCAGTGAAATCGTCAGTTCAGTTCCAAACGCTTTTTCCTCCGCCGTTATGGAAAGGGAGACGTCTGTTCCGTCTGCTCTGCATTCGGCAATAATCTTTCCCGGCGCTTCCTCCCCAAAAGCAATCCCTTCCTGCCGCAGCATACCATACACCGAGCGCAGGACATAGGAGCGCACATAGGGAAGTTCTCTTTGAACGTATTCCATCATTTCTTTTCCTCCTGAATTTTTGGGGAATCGTGGCGGACGCCGGGAAGAAGTAGATTCCTAAGTCCTCATTTTAGGTGAAAAGAGGCCGGATTGTCTATGCGTAAACCCCGCCAATCGTATCAAAACAGGTGGCGGTGAACCGCCATTTTTCAAAAAACCGATGGCGGTCAACCGCCACTTGTGCATATTATATAAATCAAAGCAACTATTTTGAGGCTTTATATATGCATAACTTCTAATCGTTCCAAGTAGGGGATGAGGTGTGCTTTTCTTTCCTGATTTTTCCTTTCGCGGATGCCGAATGGCGTAAATTTCATTTTTCAGATGGGGAAAACGATATTTTTCATCAGGACAATTCGTTACCGCACACAAAAACACCCTGCCTCTCCGGAGAGAAAGCAGGGTGTCAGCCAGTATGTTAATCGTTGCGGTAAAGCAGGTACATAGTGATGCGGGATTTTGCGCCTGTCTTTTCGTACAGGGCGGAGATATGCCGTTCCACCGTCCGCTTGGACAGGAACAGGCAGTCGGCTATCTCCTGGGCGCTGCTGTCCGAGGAAATCATCTTGGAGAACACATCCCATTCCCGTTCGGTCAGCCCGTATTTTGCGATGAACGCCTCCCTTCGCTCTTCGTCCGACTTTTGGGAAGCAGGCGGCTCCTTGGGTTCTTTGACGGCGTTCATGCGGGCGGTATACACAGCCATAACAACGCTGACCGCCACGAACAGCACCAGGGCGATGACAATGGCGGCCAGGCTGTTGCCGGTGGACAGCAGCGCCACCGATCCGCTGGCGATCAGGGCGGCGCTCACGTTATTCATGGCGCGGCCCATGCCCGCCCACAGCGACGGCAGGCGCATATGCCGGGAAAGCTCCATAAAGCCCGCTGTGAAAAAGACAACGAAAAAACCCGAGGACAGGTAAAAGACCACCAGTCCAATCAGGAACGGAGCGCCCAAGTTCAGTACCACAATGGACAGAACCGACATCATCATCACGCAGTACATGATAAGCCCCATATACTTCCGCTTTCGGATATCGAAGACAAAGCCTGCGGCGAGGCCGCTGAGCGCCAGCAACAGGCGGGGCCACTGCCCGATATCCGTCCCGCCCGCATGGCGGAGGGTCACGGCGTTGTCCAGTGTGCTGAACACACATGCCATCAGCACTACCAGCAGCGCCAGCATAATGCCCGCCGTCCGTTTTTTCCGGGTGAGGGAAATGTCTGTTTCTGATTTTGAGGCCAAAGCCGCAGTCTCCGTCATTTCGATGCGGCTTTGGCCGGCCTGTCTCGTTCGGATGACCAGCAGGCTCAAAGCCGCCAGAAATACCGAAAGAAACGCCGCCTCCGCAACCTCCAGGTTGACAAGGTTGTTGTTTGCATACTGGAGCAGAATTCCCAGAGCGTAGGCGATCCCCGCCAGCCGTGCCAATGCATTGTCGCCGTCTATGGTGACGGAAGCCAGATAGTGGACGGCGCTGCCGAAAACGCCCAGCAGCAGAAACAGCACCATCCCTGCTGTCATAGTCGCCGCATAGGAGATATGCTGCTGGACAATGAAGGTACAGATAATCGCACCCAGCGCCAGGATAAAGGTCAGCGCGCTTTTATAGCGCCTTCCAACCCAGCGTTCCATGGCCGGATACAGGAAAAAGCCGACGGCGCTGGCGCCCAGCGCATAGTTCTGGGCAATGACGGTTTTCCCTTCCGTCACCGACAGGGAGATCATATTGACAAACAGATATTCCGCACCTAAAAAGACAAAAGTGAAAATGCCGACCAAAAGGATAAAGTGAATCGCCGGCTTGTTAAAAACAAAATGATGTTTCATATGTTTTCACCCCCGTCCTAGGGTTCTTTTACGATCTCAACCACATCGCCGATGTCGCAATCCAGAGTCAGGCAGATCCGTTCCAGTACGGAAAGAGCCACATATTCATCCCTGTCCAGCTTCGCCATAATAGAGGGGGCAATCCCTGTCATTTTCGACAAAGCAGAAGGCTTTATCTTTTTATCTATCAGCAGCTTCCAAAGCTTATTGTACTGAACCGCCATTTTGTTCACCTCATAAACAGAATATATTTATTATAGCAGAAACAATTTGATAAGTCGAGCTTTAATTTGACTTGTCAAAATATTTTATGAGAAAAACATTAACAGAGGAGTAACAGCAAATAGTCTGTGTTTTCTCTTTCTGCTGTATTCTCTCTTAAAGTGGGTACTTCAAGGCGGGTCAAAATGAACCGCCCCTCAGTCCACTGTTTAGGCATAGTTCTCCCTTGGCGGACGAGATTTGTTTTTTTCGGCTCACAGCAGATAGTATCGATTGGAGGTCGCACTGCCGTTTTCACGGCAGTGCGGCTCCTTTCGTATCAGTCCGGCTTTCTCTAAATCCTTGACGGCTCGTTTAACAGTGGAACGGGAGAGTGAGAGGTGGGAGGCGATAGTGTTTAGCCCCGGCCACGCCTTTCGCTCCTTATCCATGCGGTCATGGAGATAGATATACACGAGCTTTGCCCGATGCGGCACATCGGTTTTGTATAGCTTATCAAGTCTGCCCATTGGCACTCACCTCCGGCTTTGGTTCTTGAGGCGGAGTCCTGCGAGCTCTTGGGGAAGTCTGCAGATTTGATCCGCCTGTTTTCTTCTTATCCCTTGTCTGCTGTTTTTTCGTCTGTGGTTGGCTGCTTTCGTCCTTCGCCTGATCCTGACCGCCGGATGCATTGCCTTCGTCTGCAGGTTCGGGCGGCGCTAACAGGTCAGGACGGTATTTCTTCACGATGCCGTCCATAATGTCCTTCTTCGAGGCATACTCCACCTTGCGGTTTCCCTGATCGGCAACGGCGTAGGGATTCTTCTCATCAAACTGAATGCCCCATTTGAAGAACAGTTTCAGCTTTACCTTCATCGGGTAGAAGCCTGTTTTCATCACCACAAACTGCCCTTTGGGCATACTCTTTAATTCATCCGGCGTCATCAGCGGCCGTTCTATCATCTGCAGCGATTCGGACGGATCGTTCTTGCTTCTTGATACCGAACCGGACATGACAGTTCGGCTGCCCAAGGCTTTGGACAGGGTTTCCGCAGAAGTGCTTTGAGGAGCAAAGCCGCCGAAGATGGTGAGCTGGGTATTGTCTATGATAATTTCCGCACCTTCCTTGCCGTAGTTCTTTTCAAGCTGAGAAAAGGACTGGATGATCGGCACGATCTGCAATCGCCTTGAACGGGAGGCGGAGAACATCATTTCTGCTGGGCATCCACCTTTGTGGTCTGTACGCTGCCCACAATAAAGCGGTTTTCAATCTCAATCTCTACGATTTCTTCGTTTTCAGAGATGGTCACCGGGTAGGTCGTTTCGTTCAATACAAATGCCGGGGCAGCTTTTAGTTCACGGATTATCCAATTTCCAAACGGTACATTTTCAAATCCGAACACGCCGATTTCATTGGACTCGGCGGTAAGAATAGCGGTATCCTCAGTAAATTCCGTTTCGTCTGCCTTAAACAATCCGAAGATGGCGCCGCAGATGGCAAAGCCGTCCTCGTCAATCTTCTTGCCGATGACTGAGCCTCTGATAAGCTTGTTCTCCATCGGCTGACCGTCATTTACGGAGATATTCACGACTGCCGTTTCCTGTCCTGCATAGGCAAATTCCACAGGATAGATTTCATCGCTGATGAGGTAATGCTCGTCTGTGCTGTATTCCTTCACATAGAGCTTTGCACCCACCGGGAGATCTGTTGCAAAAACAGCTTTTCCGTTTTCATCGCAGGAAGCAATTTCAATGAGACCGTCCTTCGGGATAGCCATGCCGTCTGCCGCTGTGATATCCTCGGCTGCATACAAGCCGAACTGTACCGAGAGGATTTCGCCGTTCTGTCCGATACCGAACTTCTCGTCCTGTTCCAATACTTTGGAAAGGTCAATCTGCACACGCTGGCGCTCGTTATAGAATGCGGAGGAGACGGATGTGATTTCCACTTCCTGTCCGGCGTAGACAAGTTCCACGGTCTGCGGTTCGGGATTGAGCGCCATGCCGTGCGGCGCTTTGGTTTCTTTGATTTCAAATTTGCCGAGGTACAACGGTTCGCCTGTAGCAGTGCCGTCTGTACCTGTGGTGATTGTCGCTACCACCTCTCCGGCAGAGTAGCGGAGCGTTCCGTCCAAAGTATAAACATCTTCGATTGCAGTGATTTCATAAACTGCACGCCGGACATAATTCCGACATATTCCAAAGACTCACGGACTGTAAGGTTCGGGTACAGACCAAACTCTTGCGGTAAATATCCAATTTGTTTTTTGATGGTTTCAAAGTTTTTCGGTTCAACAGTAAGTCCGTTTATTTCTGCTGTTCCAGAAGTGGGAGTAAGCAGTGTTACTAAAATTTTCATCAATGTAGTTTTTCCGGCCCCATTTTCTCCTAAAAGACCATATATCCCGTGATCAATATTCAAATTTACATGATCCAGGCTTTTTACACCTTTCTTATATTCCATTACTAAATTACTTACCTTTATTCCCATGTTTACACCATCCTTTCTTGTTGTAATCTGGCTGCTTATTTACCAGATATAAGTTCAGAAACAAAAGTCCAATAGCAACCACAGCATACAATATTCTGCTAGGCCAATAAGGAGTTAAAAAACCATCTTGAACAACTTCTCCTGATAATTTGAACAGCTGTAATAATTGCGGCAGTATGCGAGTGATTGATGATGTTAAAAACAACCATAAAAGAAACACGCAGCCAATACCGATTCCTATATTTCGCAGTAAATTTGTAGCTGTAAAACAAAGTATCCCCATAAAAAACATACTGGCCGCACAAGCACAGACGCACTGAATATATAGAACGGCTATTGATACACCAGAATAATTTGTCGGATGATACATTAATACAAACCCCCAGTAAAATACAGCTAAATCTCTATCATACGTCCGTACAGAATAATCCATTTCTGTATTTCTTTGTCTATATAGGAGATTTCGACGGCGACCGTAAACTGAAGTTTTTTATCATCTACGAGATTTAATAATTCAGGGATGAGTTCTGTAAGTCGTATATAGCGCTGAATTTGATTTCTGCTTATTCCTACTTCTTCAGCTAATACTTGATCAGATCTTAAATTTGTCCCATTTTGGGACGAATTATTTTTTCCAGGTCTGCCAGCCTGTCTCTTCATCGCACTTAACTTCATTTTATAGGCAAAGGCCTTTTCACTAGGCAGTAGCTCCTCTCTCTGGATATTGGCATCTACCATTGCAATTACTGCCTCATCATCGGTCATTTCTCTGACGATAGCCGGAATATTAGAAAGACCTGCCAGCTTTGCAGCATGCATTCTCCGGTGCCCGGAAATCATTTCGTATTGGTTCTCCATTGCAGGTCGAATCAATACCGGCGTTATTACACCATTTTCTCTGACACTTTCTACCAGATCCTGCATTTTATCATCATCAATTACTTTAAAAGGATGTCCTGCAAAAGGATGAATACTTGCAATATCGATTTCCATTGCGGATTCTTCATTGACAACGCCAAGTAATTCATCAATACCTGATAATTTGATTTTCTCACCGCTTCTATTTCTCATTGCTTAAAACCTCCTGTGTCAGATTACTGTATGCATTGGATACTTTACTCTTAGGACTGTGGGAATAAATGCTTATCCCTTCCGCACTTGTTTCTGCCGCTTTTACAGATAAAGGTATGACATTATCAAAAATCTTTATCTTTGTTCCATAAGTTTCCCGTAGCTTTAAGGCAATATCTTTTGCATAGTTTGTTCTGAAATCCACCATTGTCAGAAGAATCCCGTCGATCATCAGATTCCTGTTTAATCTTTTTTTCACCATATGGATTGTCTTGATCAGTTGTTCTAATCCTTTTACAGGAAGATAAGCCGCCTGTACCGGGATGATCACTGAATCAGAGGCAACCAGCGAATTGATCGTCATAATTCCCAGACTGGGCATACAGTCAATAATGATATAATCGTATCTTGATCGCATCATCTCAATGTAATCTTTTAAGATAAGCTCTCTGCTCATCACATTTCCCATAAGTACTTCCAAAGCGGAAAGTTCTATATTCCCGGGAAGCAGATCAATATTCTCTTCATGATGCAGGATGCCATCAGAAGGATCTACGTCTTCGCCATTGATCACGGAAGTCAGGATATTTGCTAATGTAACATGGATCTCATCCGGTTCTACATAACCGAGGCTTGCGGTTAAGCTACCTTGTGGATCCGCATCAATCAACAGGACCTTTTTTCCGCTTCGTGCTAATCCAATTCCCAGATTAACTGCTGTTGTCGTTTTGCCGACTCCGCCTTTTTGATTTGCGATTGAAATTACTCTAAACATATTCTTTCCTCCTAAATTACTGTTCCCAGTACTCTTCTGCCCAAAGTTTCAATATTGCCAGAATTTCCCGTTTCATTTTTTCTGGTGTATAGCTTGTCGGAAAATATCGATGAAGCTGTTCATTTGTAAAGGTTACCCTGGAGATTTCTCCCTTCTTTATTTCACTCATAATATCTTCCATTTTTTCCTTTGTGAGACTTCCTGACTTACTTAATTTTTTCAGCCGCTGAGCTTGCGACAAAGACGGAGTTGACTGTGCGTAATCCATAGCATCAAGAAGCTGCTTCTGCTCCTCCTTTTTCAAAGATGCTATCTCTACTGCCGGATTAAAGCCTATCATTTCATCATCCAACTGCTGAAGCAATTCCGGTATCAGTTCTGTTATCTTAATAAAGCGCTGAACCTGTTTCGGACTGTCTCCATATTCTTCTCCAATAAGCTCAATAGTTTTTTTTCCTTTTAATTTGTGGTCAAATTGACTTTTTTTTCGACCGCCTTTTCTTTTCATTGCCTCATTTTTCATCTTGTAGGCAAATGCTTTTTCACTGTATCTGATTCGTTCTCTTTGGAGATTAGAATCCACCATAGAAATAATGGCCTCATCATCATTCATTACTCTGATGATCACCGGCAACTTATAATAGCCTAACTGCTGTGCGGCATATTTTCTCCGATGACCTGATACTATTTCATACACGCCATCCAGAACAGGTCTAACAATTAATGGACTTAGAATTCCGTAATTTTTGATACTTTCTTTAAGAAGAGACATCTCCTTATCATCTTTTACATGAAACGGATGCTCTTTAAAGTCTCGAAGCCTCTCAATCTCAATTTCAATAACTTTCTCTTTTTCTTCCAATTTTTCTCCTTTCCTCTGATACGAAAAAAGCTCGTTCAGATCAGTTTTGTAAATCTGATCCAAACGAGCTTCCCGTTTGACTATTATATGTAATTGATATTGTATCGGCTTCCAGATGAACCTCTGAAAAATGTGCAGTCCGCATACCACGCTTTTACCATGTTTTACTATTTTAAATACAGGCTGACATTTAACTGAGCACTGTTATTAGCTGATCTGCCTGGAAAAAAATTATTAGCCACAAAGCTTTTTTATTAGCCAGATCCGCTAATTTTTGACAGTGTATTAGCTGGATTTTCATCCCATTCAGGGTAATTTTCTTCTTCAGAAAATGAGATAAGCGGGTAATTATTAAAGCCTTTCCAGCTAATAATTCCCGCTTATATCTACCGTCTCGTATAGGAATCGAACCTATAATTGAGTCTTAGGAGGACCCTGTTATATCCATTTAACTAACGAGACATTCTCTGATTTTTTGGCTTAAACACTGGGTTTTCAGCCTCTCGGTCAGATAGCCGATTCTATGGTAACAGCCTTTTTCAATGCTGATAACCAACAATTTTTTTGATCCCTTTGACACTTGAGCAAACACCTTTTTCTTGTCTCCGCTCCGTTCAAATGGTTTCCGTACCGGATCCGATTTGATCCTTTTTCTGCTTCTGTCCTGTTTCCTCAGGTGTTCGCTTAGCAAACAGTTAGGAGGCGGACGCTCTATCCTGCTGAGCTACAGAAACTTATCAAAATGTTGTGTCCGTTTTTCATCGGGCACAACATTTAATATACCACATTTTTAATTTTTACACAACACTTTTCTAAAAATTAATGTAACCCTGGAGCCAGATCGTTCCGCGGAATCTGCGTCCGATCTCAGGCTCTCCCATAACCGAGTCCGCAGGAACACAGATATCAAACTGGAGTCCATTTACATCCAGTTTCATCTGGTATACTGTCACTCCCGTGAGGCTGTTCTTTCTCACTCTCACTGCAAGGATTTCTCCCATGATCGAATACATATCACACTCAGCCCCGTACGGCATGAAATAGGTATCAACGATGGAGAAGACATCTTCCGTCATCAGCCTGCGGGTCATCTTGGAATAGGTATCGATATCATCGAGCGTCAATGTCTCGATCGCGGTCTGATCGCCGTTTCTTGCCGCATTCATAAGCATCTGCCGGCTGTCTGCGGCTGCTCTTGCGCTCTTTTTCTGCTTTTCATCCTTGATCACAGGGAGAAGGATCGTTCCGCCGAGGGAAAGCCCGGAAAATGTAACGGACGTGGTCACGCCTGCTGTAAATCCGATCTGCCTTTCCCTCATATATTCAATTCCATTCTGAATGGTGAAGATCAGGCTTATCCCTATCTTGGAATCTTCGCACATCCCCACATACTGTTCTTTCTCTATCTTCCGCTCTATTGCTATATCGGCATAGGTCGTGATCCCGCTTCCCTCGAAATATGGGAAATAGTATGCTCTGTCGAAATTCTCTTCTTCATCGAGTTCCCCGCACACTGTGATTCCCATACATTGTCCGTATTCTTTCTGAAATTCACAGAAATCTTCACCTGGTCTGTATGACACGATCGTCTGGTGTGTGAACTCTTTTTCCACATTGTTCAGAATCTTTTTCAGATCCTTTCGCGTATGGATATTATTAAAACCGATAGCTTCTAAATATTGATGCATCTTATTCCTGTCATTCTCCGCTTATTTATTCGGTGTGATCTCAGTCTTTCCGCCCATATACGGCTGAAGTTTTTCAGGAATTTTTACTGATCCGTCTGCCTGAAGATTGTTCTCCAGGAATGCGATGAGCATTCTCGGAGGAGCAACCACGGTGTTGTTCAGTGTATGAGCAAAATAATTTCCTTTCTCGCCCTTTACTCTGATTCCAAGACGTCTCGCCTGAGCATCTCCAAGGTTAGAACAGCTTCCCACCTCAAAGTATTTCTTCTGTCTCGGCGACCATGCTTCTACATCTACGGATTTCACCTTCAGATCGGCGAGATCTCCGGAGCAGCACTCCAGTGTACGGACCGGAATATCCAGAGAACGGAACAGATCCACTGTATTTTTCCACAGTTTCTCATACCATTCCATACTCTCTTCCGGCTTGCAGACTACGATCATTTCCTGTTTTTCAAACTGATGGATCCTGTAGACGCCGCGCTCCTCAATACCATGTGCTCCTTTTTCTTTTCTGAAGCACGGTGAGTAGCTTGTCAGTGTCTGCGGCAGCTGATCTTCTGTCAGTTGTGTATTGATGAATTTTCCGATCATGGAATGCTCGCTCGTTCCGATCAGATACAGGTCTTCACCCTCAATCTTGTACATCATGGCATCCATCTCTGCGAAACTCATTACCCCTGTGACTACGTTGCTGCGGATCATAAACGGAGGGATACAGTATGTGAATCCTCTGTCTATCATAAAATCTCTTGCATACGCCAGCACTGCGGAGTGCAGCCTTGCAATGTCTCCCATAAGATAATAGAACCCATTTCCGGCAACTCTTCTCGCGCTGTCCAGGTCAATTCCGCTGAAAGATTCCATGATATCTGTGTGGTACGGAATCTCAAATTCAGGTACGACCGGTTCGCCAAAACGCTCTAACTCTACGTTTTCCGTATCATTTTTACCGATCGGCACAGACGGATCAATGATATTTGGGATCGTCATCATGATCTTTCTGATCATTTCTTCTACTTCCTTTTCTTCTTCGGACAGAGAATCGATCCTTCCGCCATATTCCGCCACTTCTTTTTTCAGTGCTTCGGCCTCTTCAAATTTTTTCTGTGCCATCATTGCACCGATCTGTTTTGACGCCTTATTCTTATCAGCTCGAAGAGCTTCTACTTCCTGCTTTATTTCCCTGTTTCTTTTGTCCAGTTCGATCACTTCATCGACCAGCGGAAGCTTTTCATCCTGAAATTTGTTTTTAATATTCTGCTTTACTATTTCCGGATTATTTCTCACAAATTTGATATCTAACATTGATATGTTCCTCTCATTCTTTCTTTTTATTTTTCTATATCTTTTATATCATATTCTTCCTGATAGATCGCTTTTTCAAGGCACTGTCTCTCTTCCTCAGCAAGTTCGATATAGCTTTCTCCCTTTACGATTTCCTTAATATAAGTGTAGCAGCCTTCTCTGCTGTGCATTGCGTTAAAGATCCATCCGTTGTTGTTTTCGTCCAGCATTGCAAGAGCAAAACTTAAGTTTCCTCCCATTTCATGAAAAGCATCGTATTTCACGATTCCAACTTTCTGATAATGCCCTTCCATTTTCTTATAGATCTTATTTATTTCTTCTCTGTTATCTTCTGCAAGTGCCGCTATCTTCTCCAATCTGTCAAATCTCTTGAAAATACTCTTTTCAAGAGATTTTCCATTTCTTCCTTTCATAAAAGTATTGTAACTTTTCTGAAGTTTTTTATATTTGTTGTAAAGTAAAATAACCAATACGATCAAAGCGATCTGCAATATAAATACGATTATAAACAGATAGAAAGGGTCTATTCCAAGGCTACCCAATATGCCATTCATTTAATACATCTCCTTATTATTATTCTCTCCTCATCCCGTTTTATCTTATTATTTTCCCCTGATTGACATGATCAGATCATAGATTCTCTCTAATTCATCCTCCGAATAGTATTCTATCTCTATTTTTCCTTTTCCATTCGCTTTCGCATTTACACTTACTTTTGTTCCAATGATATTTTTCATCTGTTCTTCGATGTTTTGGTAAACAAACGTATGTTCTAACTTTTGTTTTTTAACCTCTTTTTTAGGATTTTTCAGTGCTTTTACGAGTTTTTCTGTTTCTCTGACGCTCAGTTTCTCATCAAAGATCTTATTAGCTAGGATGTACTGCTGTTCTTCGTCGTCTATTGCGAGAAGAGCTCTTGCATGTCCTGTACTGATCATATCATCAATGATCATCTGCTGGACTCTCTCACTCAGTTTCAGAAGACGCATAGAATTTGTCACCGCTGTTCTGCTCTTTGACACTCTTTCCGCAACTTCATCCTGTTTCAGACTAAATTCTTCGAGGAGACGCTTATACGCCATTGCTTCTTCGATTGGATTAAGATTTTCTCTCTGGATATTCTCTATCAGAGAGATCTCTACGATTTCCTGATCTGTATATTCCTTGATTATAACAGGTACTTCTTTGATTCCGGCGAGTTTTGCAGCTCTCCATCTTCTCTCACCTGCTATGATTTCATAGTAATCTTTCTTTTTCTGTACGATCAGAGGCTGAAGAATGCCAAACTGTTTTATCGAATCAGCAAGTTCCATAAGAGAATCTTCGTCAAATTCGCGTCTCGGCTGATCTCGATTTGGCTCTACCTGGTTGATTTTCACCATTATCTCGCCGGATTTTGAGGCAATTTCTTCATTTTTTGGCTTCATATCAGATTTAACAGTTTTATTTATAACTTTTTCGTTTTTTTCATTCTTATTTGGAATGAGACTGTCGAGTCCCTTTCCCAAACCATTTCTTTTTACTGCCATGTCTACTCTTCTCCTTTATGAATCACTTCTTCTGCCAGTAACATATAACTCTCAGCGCCTGTTGATTTTGGGTCATAAAGAGTGATCGGCATGCCGTAGCTCGGCGCTTCTGCTAATCTGATATTTCTCGGAATGATTGTCTTATATATTGTCTGATCCAGGTTATCTTTCACATTTTCAACCACCTGGAGAGACAAATTTGTCCTTGCGTCGTACATTGTAAAGACAACTCCCTCTATTTCAAGACCTGAGTTGAGTCTTTCCTGTACCAGTTCTATTGTATGTATGAGCTGACTCAGTCCTTCAAGAGCATAATATTCGCACTGAATTGGTACAAGAACTGAATCCGCTGTTGTCATAGCATTGATTGTAAGCATACTCAATGCAGGAGGGCAGTCAATAATTACAAAATCATACTGCTCTCGTATCTTATCAACTTCTTCCTTTAGCAAATACTCTTTATTGTCTATACCGATCAATTCGATCTCAGCTGCAGATAAGTTGATATTTGAAGGAAGTACATCCAGGTTTTCAATAACTTCTTTGCAAAGGCACTCTTCTATACCGGCATTTCCAATAATCAGATCATAAACTGTTTTTTCAACCTCATCTTTATTTACTCCAAGTCCGCTTGTCATATTTCCCTGAGGATCCATATCAAGCGCCAGAACTTTTTCTCCCATACTTGCAAGAGATGCCGACAGATTTATCGCTGTTGTTGTTTTACCTACGCCGCCTTTTTGGTTAGCTATTGCTATAATTCTCCCCATAGTTGTACTCCTTTCTTTCCGACACTTTACTATTATATCACCTTTCTCTTTATTAATCTATACAATGTTTCACGTGAAACATTATTTTTATCGTTCATTTTTCTTTATAGAATGTTTCACGTGAAACATTCTAATCTTATACTTTATTTTCCTTTTTATTTCAAATAAATGTTTCACGTGAAACACTTATTTATTTTAATATTTTCACTAATTATCATTGTAATATCAAATCAATAATTATTACGGCACAACAAATTAGCAAAACATAAACCAATTGAAATTTAAGGGTTTATTTGACTATGCCAATGTAGTATAATAAAGGAAGAGTTTTAAGGCAGGTGATCATATTGAATATTAAGAAAAAACTGACATTTTTAGCTGTATTTTCAGCATCAGTAATCGGCACAATGCATGTAATCAACAGGATTTTTTCTCACATTGCTTCAGCGAACAACTTCCTTGATGAAGACTCCTTTGACTACTATGAATGGAGATTCGGGAAAATAGCATATAGAAAAAAGGGCAATGGAACTCCTATCTTACTAATCCATAATTTAAACGTCTGTTCTTCCTCTTATGAATGGAATAAAATAATAGATAGAATTTCCAAAACAAACACTGTATACGCTATAGATCTTTTAGGGTGTGGTTTATCCGATCGTCCGCTGCTTACTTATACAAATTACCTGTATGTGCAGTTACTAACAGACTTTATTAAATATGTCATAGGAGAGAAAACCGATGTTATCGTATCAGGACATTCTGCATCATTTACTCTTATGGCATGTGCAAATGATGAAAGTATTATAAATCGTGTAATAATGGTAAATCCTGACGATATTATAAAACTATCAAAAAACCCCACAAAAAAATCGAATATTATAAAAAATCTGATCTTATCACCCATCCTTGGAACCTTCATCTATAATATGAAGGTAAATAAGCGAACAATAAGAGAACAGCTCACTAGATTCTGTTGCAGCCATGACAGTGTAAGAGAAAAAGATATTATAATCTGCTTCGAATCATCTCAGAGAGATAAAACACATTCAAAATATCTGTATGCCTGTCAAAGCTCAGGATATACAAATGTAAATATACTGCACTGCCTAAAAAAACTGAATAACAGTATTTTTATCATTACAGGGAATAAAAATCCTGAAAGTGCACTGATAGCAGCACAGTATCAGAATCATCTTCCATCAATTGAGATCACAGGGATAGATCAGACAAAACAGATACCTCATATAGAAAAACCTGATGAATTTATCAGTCAGATATCTATATTTCTTTCAGAAGAAGAATAAAAAGAAAAGCCGGAATCTTGTTGATACACTACTTCCAAATATGTATCAACAAGATTCCGGTCTTTGTTATTATAATATTCTTCCAACTCAAATAACTATTGAATCTACGCTGAAATAAGCGGCTCCTTTGCAGGCAGTCCTGCTTTTCTTGGGTACTTGCCAGGAGTTTTCTTTATCTTATCTATCTTTATCAAAGATCTCCCCATATCTGTCCCCGGAAGTTTAAATTTATCAATCTTTGAAATCTTACCTCCGAGTATATCTACTGCATTTTCTGCCTGATGTATCTCATTTTCAGAATATTCACCTTTATAAGAGACAAAAGAGCCACTTATCCACACAAACGGCAAAGAATATTCACATAATGTGGATAAGTTTGCCACTGCTCTGGAAACACACAGGTCAAACCCTTCTCTGTAAGACTTATTTTTTGCAAGTTCTTCCGCTCTCCCATGAACCGCTGTTATTTTTTTTAGCCCCAATTGACTGATCACTTCATTCAAAAATTTTACTCTTTTATTTAAAGAATCCAGAAGAAGTATCTCTGTATCAGGAAATGCGATCTTTAAGGGAATTCCTGGAAATCCTGCTCCTGTTCCCACATCAACCATTCTTTTTACGGAATTCATATCAATAACTCTTACGATACTGAGACTGTCAATAAAATGCTTCAAATTCACCTCATCATACTCTGTGATTCCGGTAAGGTTCATCACTTTATTCCACTCAACGAGTAATTCATAGTATTTATCAAACTGTTCTCTCTGCTCTGAGCTGAGAGTGATTCCCAGCTCCTTTAATCCTTTTTCAAATTCATTTTCCATACACTTTTCCTTCAAAATTCAACTGAACTTTACAGATTTTTTCAGATTCCATCTCTTGCAATTATTACAGCACTGCAGTCATATACTCATTTCTATCTTGAACTAAGATATACGAGAAGTACCGATATATCAGCCGGTGATACTCCGGATATCCTGGATGCCTGTCCGATCGATACCGGACGGATCTGGTTCAGTTTCTGTTTGGCCTCAATCCTCAGACTCTGTATCTCATCGTAATTGATATCCTCAGGTATCTTCTTGTTTTCCAGCTTTTTAAACTGCTCTACCTGACGCATCTGCCGTTTTATATATCCGTCATATTTGATATTAATATTGACTTGTTCTTTCATACTTATTGGTATATCTGGTCTTTCCTTATCGATCTCTTCCAGCTTTTCATAAGATAATTCCGGTCTTCTGATCAGCTCCGCAAGAGTGGTTCCCGAGGAAAGGGGCGTACTCCCAAATGATCGGAGAAGTTCCTGCACCTGATCCGATGTTCCTATATTGACACGAGACACTCGTGCGGTCTCCTCTTCTATCATTTTCTCTTTTTCAAGAAGATTCTGATACCTCTCTTCATCGATCAGCCCAACCTCATAACCGATCTTTGTAAGTCTCAGATCTGCATTATCCTGGCGCAGAAGGAGCCTGTATTCTGCTCTGGATGTCATCATCCGATATGGTTCATGACTCTCTTTTGTAACAAGGTCGTCGATCAGAACCCCTATATATCCCTGAGAGCGGTCCAGGACGACGCCTTCCTTTCCCTGGAGCTTCCTTGCAGCGTTGATTCCTGCCATAAGCCCCTGTGCCGCCGCTTCCTCATAACCGGAACTTCCATTGAACTGTCCTCCGCTGAAAAGCCCTTCTACATTTTTAAATTCCAGGGTATTCTTCAGCTGTCTTGCGTCAATGCAGTCATACTCGATGGCATACGCATTTCTGACGATCTTTGCATGTTCCAGCCCGGGTACGCTTCTGTACATTGCATACTGTACATCTTCCGGCAGAGAACTGGACATTCCTCCCACATACATCTCTGTCGTGTGTTTTCCCTCCGGCTCAATAAATACCTGATGCCTGTCTTTATCCGGGAATTTTACCACTTTATCTTCTATAGACGGACAGTATCTCGGCCCTGTCCCCTCGATCGCACCGGAAAACAGAGGCGATCTGTCAAGATTGCTTCGGATGATATCATGGGTCTCCTTATTTGTATAAGTCAGCCAGCAGGATACCTGGTCGATCTGGACCGACTCGGGATCTGTCGTAAAGGAAAAGGGAACGACTCTCTCATCGCCCTTCTGCTCCTCCATTTTACTGAAATCAATGGAGTTTCGGTCGATCCGCGCCGGGGTACCTGTCTTAAAGCGGTACATCCTTATTCCCAGAGCTTTCAGGCTGTCCGTCAGATAATTCGCACTCTGAAGCCCGTTGGGTCCGGTATAAGTGCTCACATCCCCGTAAATGCACCTCGCCTTAAGGTAAGTTCCTGTGCATAGAATAACAGCCCTGCACCTGTACTCTGCTCCGGAATAGGTCCTCACACCGGTAACTTTTCCATTCTCTGCGAGTATATCTGTCACTTCCATCTGCCGTATATCAAGGTTTTCCTGGTCCTCAAGCACCTGCCTCATCGCCCTGCTGTAATCTGCCTTATCTGCCTGAGCGCGCAGAGAGTGAACGGCCGGTCCCTTGGAACTGTTCAGCATCTTGGACTGGATAAAGGTCCGGTCGATCACATTTCCCATCTCTCCTCCCAGCGCGTCCACTTCCCGCACCAGGTGCCCTTTTGAGCTGCCTCCGATATTCGGGTTGCAGGGCATCAGGGCAATGCTGTCCACACTGACTGTAAATACCACGGTCCGAAAGCCCAGCCGCGCTGTTGCAAGAGCGGCCTCACATCCGGCATGTCCCGCCCCGACCACTGCCACGTCATATTCATCTTTATTTTCCCATACAGAATTTGCTGAATATTTCATTTATCAAATCTTCTCCCATCGATTCTCCGGTTATATTTCCGAGTGATTCATAGGCATCCATAAGATCTATGGAATAAAAGTCCTCCGGCATGCCCGCATCAATACTTTCAACAACTTTCCCCATACTTTCTGCCGCATCCTGCAGAGCACTTTTCTGCCTTGCGTTCGTGATATAGATTTCATCATTAAAGGAAATCTCTCCTTTGATGAACATTCGTTTTACTGTCTCTTCAAATTCACTGATCCCACTCTCATCTCTCGCAGATATGACAAGTATCGGAACATCGTCCACATTCTTTCCATTCCGAAGAGCTGTCTCTCTCATCTTTTCTCTCATCACATCTTCCGTGACGATCATGTCCAGATCAGATTTGTTAAGGAGTATGATCGTCCTTTTATCGCAGATCAGATCCATGATCTTCTCATCATTTTCGTCAAGATTTCTCGAGGAATCAACCACATAGATAACAAGGTCCGCATTCCGGGCATAATCCTTTGCACGGTCAACTCCCATCTTCTCTATGATGTCCTCTGTATTCCTGATCCCGGCGGTATCTATGACGTTCAGGTTCAGTCCCTGAAGGCGTATTTCTTCCTCCAGCACATCCCTCGTCGTTCCTTCGATCTCTGTCACGATTGCTCTCTCATACCCTGTCAGCACATTTAAAAGGGAGGATTTCCCGGCATTCGGCTTACCGACAATGACGGTCTGGATCCCTTCCTTCATGATCTTCCCGGTATCTGCTGAGGCGATCAGCTTATTAATCTCTTCCATGATTTCTTCTGCTTCTGTCCTCAGCTTCTCACCGTATCCGTCCAGACTGATATGTTCCGGATCATCAAGGGCTGATTCTATAAAAGCCGTATGATAGATTATCCTGTCCCTGATACCTGATATTTTATTTTTCAGGTTTCCTTTCAATTGATTCATTGAACTCTGAAGGGCATAGTCGCTCTGGGAACTGATCAGATCCATCACTGCCTCAGACTGTGACAGGTCCATCTTCCCGTTAAGAAAAGCTCTCTTGGTAAATTCCCCGGGTTCTGCAGGCCTGGCTCCGTTTTTCAGAACTGTCTCGAGAACTCTTCTGACTACAAATGTTCCGCCGTGGCAGTTGATTTCAACCGTGTCCTCCCCGGTAAATGTGCGGGGTGCTCTCATCACCATGACCAGGACTTCATCTAAAACCTCGTCTCCATCCTGTATATGCCCGTAATGGATCGTATGGCCTGGGACCTCGCTTAGTTTTCTTTTTCCTTTATAGATTCTGTCAGCGGTCCTTAATGCTCCGCTTCCGCTGATCCTTACTATCCCTATCCCGGAATTTGTCATTCCTGTAGATATTGCCGCGATCGTATCTTTTTTCATGTTCTGTACAACCTTTCGCTGTTTCAAAAAAGGACGTTTCACATCTTCACGAAAGTATCCGTGAAGCGTAAACGTCCTTTCGCTTCAAAAACAATCCGTTTTCTTACTTATCTTTTTAATGTGACAACAACTTTTCTGTAAGGCTCCTCACCTTCGCTGTGAGTTGTCACATATGGATCCGACTGAAGGGAAGAATGGATGATCCTTCTCTCATATGGATTCATCGGCTCAAGAGCAACCGGTCTTCTCGTTCTCTTGACTTTATGCGCGATATTCTTTGCAAGATGTCTCAGAGTCTCTTCTCTTCTTGCACGGTAATTTTCTGTATCAAGCTTGACTCTGACATATCCATCCTGGTGCTTGTTCGCCACTCGGTTTGCAAGATACTGAAGTGCATCGAGAGTCTGACCTCTCTTTCCGATGAGGATACCCATATGGTCACCGCTCATATTGACGCTGAGAGCTCCGTCGCTGTCGATCTCTGACTGAATCTCCACTTCCATGTTCATCGCCTTCAGAGTATTTTTAAGGAATTCCTCAACAGCCTGTACCGTCACATCCTGAACCTCTGCGAGAACAGTCTCCTCTCTCTTCGGCTCCTCCGGTTCTGCCTCTTCTTTTGTCTCTCTGACTTCTTTTCTAGGCTTTCTCTCAGGCTTTTCTTTTTTCTTATGAACAGGAGCTTCCTTCTTTGTCTCCTTGATCTCCGGCTTCTCCGGTTTTGTAAATATTTCCTCCGGTTCCGGCTCAGGTTCGGGTTCTGGCTTTCTTCTCGCCTCAATCACAGCCTGCTTCATTCCTATGCCCAGAAATCCCGGACTTCCCTTTTCGATCACTTCATATTCCAGTCTGTCGCTTGTGACACCGAGCTGGATCAACGCTTCTGTGATCGCATCATCAACTGTTTTTGCTGATACCCTGATACTACCGTTCATCTCGATTCCTTCCTTTCTCATACACGGATGTGGCAAACACATCCGCGATCGGACGACAACTATTTTTTCTTTCTGCTGTTTTTCTTCTTACCGGATTCTGTCTCTTCTGTCTTTTCCTCAGGCAGCTGGGTTACCTGACCGCTGTTGTACCTGCTGACCATATTTGCCTTTGCAGTGAGGCTTCCGGGTTTTGCATTCTGAGATATCTGGCGTGCTTTATTGATCTTCTCTTCTCTCTCAGAATCCGAGATCGCTGATTTCTTTGATGTTCCTACGCTTCTTGCATTCGTAGTTGCCATCTTATTGATCTCTTTTGCAGACGTTCCTTTCTTCTCGCGTTTCTTCGCAGCCTTCTTCTGATTCTCCGCAATAATGTCTTCCACAGACTTTTTGCTCAGATATTTATTGACTGCAAGCTGCTGTACACATCTTACAAGAGCACTGGTAGCCCAGTAAAGACCAAGACCTGCAGGAAGTGTGAAACCGAACACAACTGAGATCAACGGCATCGTGTAAGTCATAGTCTTCATGGAATTCATCATCGGATTATCTTTATCATTTGATGATGCAGCCTGAGGCTGAAGTTTTACACTGATGAACTGTGTGAGGCCTGCCATTACAGGAATGATGATCGCCAGAATGATTCCTGTGACAGATCCGTTATGAAATGCCTGCGTCAGCATCGTAAGAGGCTGCTCACCGATATTTATCCCAAGGAAACTGTTCAGATCTGTTACCCTTGCCATTGTAGTCTGGGCAATGTCTGTGATCCCCGGCATCTGCTCAAGAAGAGTTCCCCATGTCGCATCCTGGAACTTGTAAAGCACATTTACAAGTGTACTTGGCTGCGAATAGTCATACGCACTTGCGCTCATCAGTACGGGGCTCGCCTCCCCTATCTTCTCCATGATACTCTGGAATCCGTCGGTTGCCATGATCTGCTCAACCACCGGCATATATACGTCCCGGACTCCCCGGACATAATTGGGAATATTCTGGATCACGGGATACAGAGCAAAAAGGATCGGCATCTGGATCAGAAGCGGAAGACATCCGCTCGACATGCTCGTCCCATATTTGTCATAGACGATCTGCATCTCCTCCTGCTGTTTCATCATGGATGCCTGATCTTTTTTTCCCTCGTATTTTTTCTGTATTTTCTGAAGCTCTGGCTGCATTACAGCCGACATCTTGGAAAATTTCTGCTGCTTGATCGTCAGCGGAATCATGAATGTATAAACAATGACAGTAAATATAATGATACAGATTCCGATATTTTCTATACCTATAGAACTCAGTACATTATATATTCCGTTCATTACCTGACCGAGAAGCCAGGCGATCTGCTTTATGATCGGCCATTCACCATAGCCTGAAGCTAATAGTCCGTACACTTCCATTACTCATCCTCCTTAGGGTACCGGATCATACCCTCCTTTTGAAAACGGATTGCATCGCAGTATTCTCCAGACGGTGAGAGCGCCGCCTTTTAAAGCACCGTACTTTTCTATCGCTTCAATTCCATACTGTGAACATGTGGGATAATACTTGCATGTGCTGTAGCCTTTCATTCCGGACAAATACTTTCTGTAGAATCGGATCATGAAAATTAAAATCCTCTTCATCTGCACCGCTTCCTTTTATTATATATCTGCAGCTGCATTCTTCGCAGCCACAATATTATGAAGCTTTCCGAGGTGGAGCAGTGCGCTCTCAATACTACGATAATCTCTGCCCCGCGCACTAGTTCTCACAATTACAACAATATCAAATCCACACCGGAAATTCTCTTCTGACAGTCTGTAACTCTCTCTGATCAGTCTTGTAAGACGATGTCTTACAACACTGTTTCCAACCTTTCTGCTCACCGATATCCCCAGCCTGTTCTTGTCAAGACCATTTGGATATACATACATGACCAGAATACTGTTTGCAAAGGACTTTCCTTTTCTGTAAACAATCTGAAAATCTTTATTCTTTTTTAAAGATTCTGAAAATTTCATCAATAACTCCGATTAACTGTGAAGCGTTTATCAAAAAACCGCTTCTTGGGTTCTGCGTTCAGATTATAGAAGAAAAGGCCACATAGATGCGGCCTTAAGCTGATAACTGTTTTCTTCCTTTTGCTCTTCTGGCAGCCAATACTTTTCTTCCGCCTGGTGTGCTCATTCTTGCTCTGAATCCGTGAACTTTTGATCTGGATCTCTTCTTCGGCTGAAATGTCATCTTCATCTTACATACACCTCCCTTTGACTGCTATACTTTATAAATTAAAGTATTCACAATAATTAACAATTTTTTTCAGTATCTTATCCCAAAAAGACACTGCTCTTAATTATAGTTAAAAAACCGCCATAAGTCAAGCAAAATCGCGGGTTTCCGGTAAATTTGAAGTAACAGTTCAGCCATAATGCAGGACGATACTGATTTATACCGGCATAAGGCTCATCATTCCCCTGCATTATGAGCGGAGCGCCCGCACTCAGACGGCTTTTCCACAGTCTTTTCTTTATTTTTCCCACCTCAAATGGCATTTAACCTCTTTTGAGAGACTGAATGCCATTTATGTGGATAACTAAGAAATATAAAAAAGTCCGTATTTATGCTGGATAGACCAGCTTATCCTCTCGTTTTTTTTAAGTTATCCACAAGTTATCCACATTTGTTGATAACTTGTGGATAACTTATGTATAAGTGGAAAAAATTATGTAGATAAAATTATTTTTCGACCTCAATCATCGAAAATACGCATGTTAAAAGTGTTAATAAAGTTATACACACGCATTTTTCATTGCTTATAGCATCTTTTTGATGTAAAATGTAATGGAGAGAGTCTGCATTTTTGCAGCATCTCTCTATTCTATTGAAGGATTAGGAGTTACTTTAGATGAACATTGTAGAACAAAACTGGGACCAGATACTAAATAAGATGAAGCTGGAATACTGCTCATCGAATATTTCCTATAATACATGGATCGCGCCCCTGACCGTTTACGAAGTCAGGGATAATACTGTGTATATCCTTGTAAAACTCAGGGCAAGCCTTGAACATATTGAAGAAAAATATCTGCTTCCTTTCAAAGTCTGCATTGCTGAAGTAACAGGGGTTGAGTATGAGGTCGCTTTTGTCACAGACAATGAGACTGTCATCCAGGAAAAAAAGGAGAGCACAGTAAAAAGAAACCGTGCCAATGCGATCTATGAACAGGCAAACCTCAATCCCAAATATACATTTGATACGTTCGTGGTCGGCAGCAATAACAATTTCGCCCATGCCGCATCCCTTGCCGTTGCGGAATCCCCGGGCGAAATCTACAATCCTCTTTTTATCTACGGAGGCGTTGGACTTGGGAAAACCCATCTTATGCATTCCATCGCCCACTTCATACTTGAGAACGATCCTTCAAAAAAAGTCCTCTATGTTACCAGCGAGGCTTTTACCAACGAACTGATCGATGCTCTTAAAGTAGGTAAGAACGGAAATGAACTTGCGATGACCACCTTCCGTGAGAAGTACAGAAACAACGACGTACTCCTGATCGATGATATTCAATTTATTATAGGTAAAGAAAGTACGCAGGAAGAATTCTTCCACACCTTCAATCATCTTCATGTATCGGGGAAACAGATCATCATCTCCAGTGATAAGCCGCCGAAAGACATTGAAACTCTCGAGGCCAGGCTGCGCACCAGATTCGAGTGGGGACTGATCGCGGATATCTCTGCTCCGAACTATGAGACAAGGATGGCTATCCTCCGCAAGAAGGAAGAACTGGACGGACTGGAGCGCTATCATATTCCGGATGATGTTATGCAGTATATCGCCAACAATATCAAGTCCAACATCCGTGAGCTTGAGGGATCTCTGAACAAGCTGATCGCACTTTCCAACCTGGAAAACAAGCCCATTGATATTCCCCTTGCCGCTGAGGCGTTAAAGGATATGATCTCTCCTGACAATAACCGGGTGATCACACCGGAACTGATCATGGATGTAGTTTCCGAGCACTTTAATGTCCCGGTGTCTGAACTGAAAGGAAAGAAAAGGAATGCCGAGATCGTACTGCCCCGCCAGATCGTCATGTATCTGTGCCGAAATATGACTGATACGCCGCTGAAATCCATCGGCGCCCTTCTTGGCGGTAAAGATCACGCTTCCATCAGCCATGGAGTCAAGAAGATTGAGAATGACCTTAAGACCGATGAGGCTCTTAACAATACTGTAAACATCATAAAAAAGAAAATTAACCCTGTGTAAAACTTTTAAGATCATGTTGATAAATGTGGATAACCTTGTAGATAAACTGTGGAACATATGTTGAAGACCATGAGGATAACACAAAAGCCATTTGAGGCAGTCCAGATTATCCCCACACATTCCGCACTGTTCCCCACGGAAACCTACAGACTTATCAAAGCGGACAAGCCCTTATTTTTCAAGGCTTTGAGGCACTTATGAACATATCCACAGCCCCTATTAAGAAGACTACGGAAATGTTTTATTTATATATTTATAAAAAGCACCGCTGAAATTTTTTTCACATACGGCGAAAGGAGTTATCTTCAAATGAAAATTGTTTGTACTAAATCCAATCTGGTAAAAGGCGTCAGCATCGTATCCAAGGCAGTTCCCTCTAAGACGACCATGCCGATTCTGGAATGTATCCTGATCGATGCCTCTACCGATGTGGTAAGACTTACAGCGAATGATATGGAACTTGGAATCGAGACAACAATAGAAGGAGAGATCATTGACAGAGGGATCATTGCGATCAATGCAAAGATCTTCTCTGAGATCGTAAGAAAGCTTCCGGACAGTGACGTGGTTATAGAGACAGATTCTGACAATCAGGCAATGATCACCTGTGAGAAAGCGAAGTTCAATATTGCCGCTCAGTCAGGAGACGATTTTTCCTATCTTCCTGCAGTTGAGAAAGATGACTTTATCACTGTGTCTGAATTTACTCTGAAAGAAGTGATCCGTCAGACGATCTTCTCTATCGCTGACAATGATACGAACAAGATGATGACGGGAGAACTTTTTGAGATCGAGGACAATGTACTGAAAGTGGTCTCTCTTGACGGACACCGTATCTCGATCCGCAAGATTGAGCTGAAAGACTCCTATCAGCCGAAAAAAGTCATCGTACCCGGAAAGACGCTTCAGGAGATCAGTAAGATCATCGGCGGAGAAGCGGAAGCGGAAGTTGATATTTCATTTACGAGAAATCATATTGTATTTGAGTTTGACAGAACTGTAGTGGTATCACGACTGATCGAGGGAGAGTATTTCAGGATCGATCAGATGCTCTCCAGCGATTATGAGACAAAAGTAAGGATCAATAAGAGAGAGCTTCTGGACTGTATCGACCGCGCTACTCTTCTCATCAAGGAAGGAGATAAAAAGCCGATCATCATCGATATCAGGGATGAGTCCATGGAACTGAAGATCAAATCACAGTTCGGATCCATGGATGAGGTCATTCTCTGCGTAAAAGAAGGCAAAGATCTTCTGATCGGGTTTAACCCGAAATTCTTGATCGATGCACTCAGGGTCATTGATGACGACGAGGTGGATCTGTACTTTATGAACGCGAAAGCGCCATGCTTTATCAAGGACGAGAATCAGAGCTATATCTATCTGATCCTTCCTGTTAATTTTAACGCAGCTGTTTAAAGTCTGCGGGATCATTTGAATTTTTGAAAAAGGAGTTTTAGAGAATGGAAATATTCAATCTGCGTTCCGGCGATGAATTTATCCGGCTGGGGCAGCTTTTGAAAGCTGTCGGAGCCGTAGACAGCGGTGTGGAGGCAAAAGAGGCCATCCAGGAAGGTGATGTATCTGTCAACGGCGAGAAGGAGACCCGGAGGGGAAGAAAGTTATATGCCGGGGATGCCGTCAGCTACGACGGAAGGGAAATAAAGATACAGTGACGGGGAAATTATGGTAATCAGGTCTTTGAAGCTCAAAAATTACAGGAACTACGATCTCTTGGATATGACCTTTGATCCGAAAACCAATATTCTTTACGGGGACAATGCCCAGGGTAAGACGAATATCCTGGAGGCCCTGTATCTGACAGGAACGACCAAATCCCACAGAGGGACAAAGGACCGGGATATGATACAGTTCGGACATGATGAGTCACATCTGGAAACGGTTGTTGAGAAAAAAGGAGCTGCCTTCCAGATCGACATGCATCTGAAGAAAAACAGCCCGAAGGGGATCGCCATAGATAAAATTCCGATCCGGCGTGCAAGTGAACTCTTTGGTATTGTACAGTTTGTATTTTTTTCGCCGGAAGACCTGAATATCATCAAGGAAGGTCCTGCAGGGCGGAGACGGTTCATAGACCTGGAACTGTCTCAGCTCGATAAGATCTATCTGAGCAATCTTTCAAACTATAACCGGATCATCAATCAGAGAAATTCTCTGCTCAAGGATCTGTATGGACAGGAACATCTGATAGAGACGCTGGACATATGGGACATGCAGCTTGCTGCATATGGGACGAGGATACTTGAAAGAAGACGGGAGTTTGTTGAGCAGGTAAATGAAATTATTTCGGATATACATTATAGATTAACCGGCGGGAGAGAACGGATCCGTCTTACTTATGAGGAGAGTACGGGAAACCTTACTTTTGAACAGGCTCTCAGAAAATACAGAGAACGGGATATCCGGATGAAGAGTACGACGGTAGGTCCCCACAGGGATGATCTGTGTTTCCTGAACAACGGTGAGATCGATATCAGGAAATTCGGATCCCAGGGCCAGCAGAGGACTGCCGCGCTCTCTCTCAAACTGTCTGAGATCGAACTTGTAAAGAAGATCATAAACGATACGCCGATCCTTTTACTGGACGACGTATTGTCTGAATTGGACAAACACAGGCAAAACTATCTGTTGGAGAGCATACATGACATTCAGACCGTGATCACATGTACGGGACTGGATGAGTTTGTGAACAACAGATTTTCAATCAACAGGATATTTCACATCAAAAACGGAAATGCAGCAAAAGCAAATTAGGAGGTAATAAAATGGGTGCATCAGGTACAGAGTTTGATTCTGAATATGGGGCTGACCAGATTCAGATACTGGAGGGGCTGGAAGCAGTAAGAAAAAGACCGGGTATGTACATCGGCAGTACCTCCTCAAGGGGGCTGCATCATCTTGTCTATGAGATCGTGGACAATTCGGTGGATGAAGCTCTCGCAGGATACTGCGATGAGATACAGGTTGATATCAATAAAGACAATTCCGTTACCGTCAGCGATAACGGACGTGGAATCCCGGTTGGGATTAATCATAAAGCAGGACTCCCGGCAGTCGAAGTAGTGTTTACGATCCTTCATGCCGGAGGAAAATTCGGCGGCGGGGGATATAAGGTATCCGGAGGTCTCCACGGCGTGGGCGCATCCGTCGTAAACGCTCTTTCAGAGTGGCTGGAAGTTGAGATCTATCATGAAGGCAAGATCTATAAACAGCGCTATGAGAGAGGAAAGGTCTGCTACAAACTTAAGACCGTTGGAGAATGTGAGCCGGAGCGCACCGGGACGAAAGTTACGTTTCTTCCGGACGGCGAGATCTTTGAGGAGACCGTGTTTGACTATGATACGCTGAAACAGAGATTCCGTGAGATGGCATTTCTCACAAAGGGTCTCCGGATCGTGCTGAGAGACTGGAGAGAGGAAGAACTCCATGAGCACAGTTTTCACTATGAAGGCGGCATCAAGGAGTTTGTTACTTACCTCAACCGGAGCAAGACTGCGCTTTACGAGCAGATCATCTACTGTGAAGGAATCAAAGACGGCGTGTTTGTGGAAGTTGCGATGCAGCACAATGATTCCTACAGTGACAACACATACGGATTTGTAAATAATATCACAACGCCGGAGGGCGGGACCCATGTGGAAGGATTCCGAACGGCGCTGACAAAAACATTTAACGATTATGCAAGAAAAAACAAACTTCTGAAAGACAGTGAGCCGAAGCTCACCGGAGAGGATATCCGGGAGGGGCTTACGGCGATCATCAGTGTGAAGATCGAGGATCCTCAGTTCGAGGGGCAGACAAAGCAGAAACTGGGAAACAGTGAGGCAAGGTCCGCGGTAAACAGTATCGTGAGCAGCCAGCTTGAGATCTTCCTGGAACAGAACCCGAACGTTGCGAAGACAACGGTCGAGAAGTCAGTTATGGCCCAGCGCGCCAGAGAGGCTGCGAGAAAAGCAAGGGATCTGACGAGGAGAAAGTCTGCCCTTGAGGGAATGTCACTTCCAGGAAAACTTGCCGACTGTTCGGACAAAGACCCGGCAAACTGCGAGATCTATATCGTAGAGGGAGATTCCGCCGGCGGTTCTGCGAAAACTGCGAGAGACCGTGCGACGCAGGCGATCCTTCCTCTGAGAGGAAAGATCCTCAATGTGGAGAAAGCCCGTCTGGATAAGATCTATGCGAATGCAGAGATCAAAGCAATGATCACGGCATTCGGAACAGGGATCCATGATGATTTCGATATCTCGAAACTCAGATATCACAAGATCATCATCATGACCGATGCCGATGTGGACGGAGCACATATCAGTACGCTCCTGCTCACATTCCTGTATCGGTTTATGCCGGATCTGATCAAAGAAGGATATGTATATCTGGCGCAGCCGCCTCTCTATAAGCTGGAAAAGAACAGAAAAGTGTGGTATGCGTACAGTGATGAAGAACTGAACCGGATCCTGACGGAAGTGGGACGTGACAGCAATAACAAGATCCAGAGATATAAAGGTCTTGGAGAGATGGATGCGGAGCAGCTCTGGGAGACTACGATGGACCCCGAGCACAGGGTTCTCCTGCGTGTGACAATGGACGAAGAGACATCTTCCGAACTCGATCTGACCTTCACCACCCTCATGGGCGACAAGGTCGAACCAAGACGAGAATTTATCGAAGAAAACGCAAAATATGTACAAAACCTGGATATATAGCAATTTACCAGCGACAGGGGGGATGAGGTTCGGGAGGCAGAAATCGAGTTCACTCGAATTTCTGTCTCATGAAACTCATCCAGGTTGGCATTGGAAATGCCAACCCAGCTCAAAAATCTTTGATTTTTGAGCTGGCTCCCGGAGCGGAAGCAGCCGAAGTCCTGAGCTGGAGCCGGCCGCGGAAGCAGCCGAAGGTCTTTGAACTGGAGCCAGCCGCGGAAGCAGCCAAAGTTCACAGGCTGAATCCGGCTGTGAAAGAATAGAAGGAGATAAAAGATGGAAGATAATATTTTTGATAAAGTCCATGAAGTCGATCTGAAAAAAACGATGGAAACTTCTTACATCGATTACGCCATGAGCGTTATCGCATCCCGTGCCCTCCCGGACGTAAGGGACGGTCTCAAGCCGGTGCAGAGAAGGATCCTCTACTCTATGATCGAGCTGAACAATGGTCCGGACAAACCGCATCGTAAATGTGCGCGTATCGTCGGTGATACAATGGGTAAATATCATCCCCACGGAGACAGTTCGATCTATGGCGCATTAGTAAATCTTGCCCAGGAATGGTCCACAAGATATCCGCTTGTTGACGGTCACGGAAACTTTGGTTCCGTGGACGGGGACGGAGCTGCGGCGATGCGTTATACAGAGGCGCGTCTGAGCAGGATCTCCATGGAGATGACAGCGGATATAAACAAAGATACCGTTGATTTTACCCCGAACTTTGACGAGACGGAGAAAGAGCCTGCCGTCCTTCCTTCCAGATTCCCGAACCTTCTGGTCAACGGAACTTCAGGTATAGCGGTTGGTATGGCGACAAACATCCCGCCTCACAATCTGAAAGAGGTCATTGCCGCAGTAGTAAAGATCATCGATGACCAGATCGAGGAGAATGGAGCGACTACGATCGAAGATATTCTTCAGATCGTAAAAGGCCCGGACTTCCCGACCGGAGCAGAGATCCTCGGAACAAGAGGAATCGAGGAAGCATATCGTACAGGACGGGGCAAGATCCGGGTCCGCGCGATCACAAATATCGAGCCCATGCAGAACGGGAAGAACCGGATCATCGTGACAGAACTTCCCTACATGGTAAATAAGGCCAGGCTGATTGAAAAGATCGCTGATCTGGTAAAAGAGAAAAAAATTGACGGGATCACAGACCTGAGCGACCAGTCAAACCGCGAGGGAATGAGGATCTGCATTGAGCTGAGAAGGGACGTCAATCCGAACGTGATCCTGAACCAGCTCTATAAACATACCCAGCTCCAGGATACATTTGGTGTGATCATGCTGGCTCTTGTGAACAATGAGCCAAAGATCATGAACCTTCTCGATATGCTACAGTATTATCTGCAGCATCAGGAAGAGGTTGTCACAAGAAGAACAAAATACGATCTGAATAAAGCGGAAGAAAGAGCCCATATCTTACAGGGATTATTGATCGCGCTTGACAATATCGACGAAGTCATCCGGATCATCCGGGGATCAAAGACAGTACAGATCGCAAAGACGGAGTTGATGGAGCGGTTCGGACTTTCTGACGCACAGGCACAGGCGATCGTGGATATGCGTCTGCGTGCTCTGACAGGTCTGGAACGGGAAAAGATCGAGAACGAATATGCGGAGCTGACAAAGAAGATCGAGGAATTGAAAGCAATTCTGGCGGACCGCAAACTCCTTCTCGGAGTCATAAAGAAAGAGATCCTTATCATTTCCGAAAAATACGGCGATGACAGGAGAACAAGGATCGGCTATGATGAGTTCGACATTTCCATGGAGGATCTGATCCCCAGAGAAAATGTCGTGATCACCATGACGAATCTCGGATACATCAAGCGGATGGGCATGGATACCTTCAAGAGCCAGAACCGTGGCGGTAAGGGGATCAAAGGGATGCAGACGCTTGAAGATGACTATATCAGGGAGCTGTTCGTCACGACCAGCCACCACTATATCATGTTCTTTACCAATACAGGACGTGTTTACCGTCTCAAAGGTTATGAGATTCCGGAAGCGGGAAGAACTGCAAGAGGAACCGCGATCATTAATCTGCTCCAGCTCATGCCGGATGAGAAGATCACGGCGATGATCCCGATCAAAGAATATGAGGAAGGCAAGTATCTGTTCATGGCGACAGAGAAAGGTCTGGTAAAGAAGACGCCGATCACAGAATATGCAAATGTGAGAAAGACCGGTCTCGCGGCGATCGCTCTCCGCGAGGACGACAGACTGATCGAAGTAAAAGTGACAGATAATGAACAGGATATCCTTCTCGTCACAAAATACGGACAGTGCATCAGGTTCAGCGAGAAAGACGTCCGCTCTACAGGAAGAGTTTCCATGGGCGTGCGCGGCATGAACCTGGGAGATAATGACCTTGTCATCGGAATGCAGATCAGCAGCCAGGGAAAAGCTATGCTCATCGTATCTGAAAAAGGTATGGGCAAGCGTACTTCCATGGATGAGTTCACAAAGCAGAACCGCGGCGGAAAAGGCGTGAAATGCTATAAGATCACGGAAAAGACAGGCAATGTGGTGGGCATGAAGGCCGTGGATGAAGACAGCGAGATCATGATCATCAACACGGAAGGCATTATCATCAGGATGAAATGCTCCGATATCTCGGTATACGGAAGGATCACTTCCGGAGTGAAGCTGATCAACCTTCCGGAAAATGACAGGGTGGCAAGTGTCGCTAAAGTGAGGAAGGCTTCGGCTGAGATTGACGGCGAGCAGGTTGAAATCTCGGATGAAGAAGATGAGGCAGAAAAAGAAGAATAAATAACAGTAGAGTAAGAAAACAGTGACTGAAGGTGTCCGGCATCTTCAGTCACTGTTTTTTTTTGCAGCGGAAGAGAGAGCTAAACTGCGCATATTTTAGAGATGCATATTGAAAAACAAGACTAATTTATTGAAAAACGATAAAATTATATTGACATTTAATAATTTCGATCATATAATCCAGATAAAAGAAAATAATAACATGAATAAGGAGGATATGATGAGAAAAAATGGTTTTGTTTCGTTTACAAAGTATTTTCTTGATTTTATGTTCTTTGCAGGAATACTTGTTGAGATCACTCTGCCCTTTACGTTGAGGATGGCGGGAAAATATTATTCTGCTGAGATTGGAAGGCAGTATATTCCGATGCTGATAATTTTTGGAATATCGGGAATATGCGGGCTGATCATTGTTTTCTGTCTGAGAAAGATGATGAGGACTGTAACGGAGAAGAATTGTTTTGTCAGTGAAAATACGCGAAGCTTAAAAGTGATGGGAAGGGTAAGTCTCGTGATCACAGTGCTCTTCCTTGTCAAAAGTGTGATGATTCCGACGCCGGCATCTTTTATCATTGTGCTTACCTTCTTTATAGCGGGGATGTTCAGCCATGTACTCAGTCTTGTGTTTGAAGAGGCTGTACGCTTCAAAGAAGAAAACGATCTGACGATATAGGAGGAGGTAAAATGGCGATAATCGTAAATCTGGATGTAATGATGGCAAAAAGAAAAATGAGTGTGACAGAGCTGGCAAATGAGATCGACATCACGATGGCAAATCTTTCAATCCTGAAAAATAATAAGGCAAAGGCGGTCAGATTTACTACGCTGGACGCAATATGCAAGGCGTTGAAATGCCAGCCGGGAGATATTCTTGAATATGTGGAGGAGGATCAGGATGAATGAGACATATATAGAAAAAATGAGAAAAGATCATTTGTGGTTTTTCAGGATGAGCCTGCTGTTTGGAGTGCTCTTTGTGTTCTGCATCTACAGAAATATGTCAGGGATCACTTTTCCAGTCCTGACAGCGGTTTTGATCGGGTTTTCCACAGTTATTCTCATAAGGATGGGGATTACTCTCCGAAAAGACACGATACTGTATGGAATCGGCATTCTGCTCCTGGGGATATCTACCTGCCTTACGTCAAGCGGTTTTCTTCATTTTTTCAACTATGTGGGTATCCTTCTCCTGTTCAGCGCGGCGGTACTTCATCAGGTTCAGGACGACAGGGAGTGGGGCTTTCTGCAATATATGAGAAAAATGTTTTCTCTCGCAGGAATGTGGATCATTTCATTTGCAGAACCTTTCAGTAAACAGGAAAACAAAGAAAATGTGGATAAAAAGGTAGGAATGTTGAAAAATAAGAAGGCAAAGTCTGTTGGAGTGGGAATCTTGATCGCAGTTCTCTTTCTCTGTATCGTTATTCCTCTTTTGATGACGTCAGACAGGATATTTTCAAAGTTTTTCACAGAGATTTTCAGTATTTTTAATTTTATAAATATATTTGAAAAATTTGATCTTGGAAATCTGATCGGAATCCTCAGCACATTTCTGATCGGGATGTTTGGAATTTACGCCTTTTTTGCTGCAGTATTCCGTATGAATCAGGAAAATCAAAAAACAGAAGGGATAAAAAAAGCCGATTCGGTCACAGGAATCACATTTACAGGGATTCTTGCGGCGGTGTATGTGTTCTATTCAATGATACAGATTTTCTATCTGTTTCTCAGGATGGATATGGGGCTTCCGGACGGGATGACTTATTCCCAATATGCACATGAGGGCTTCTGGCAGCTTTTGTTTGTAAGTCTGATCAACTTTGGTGCAGTAGTTATCTGTCTCCAGGTATTTGAAGAAAATAAAATTCTGCGGATCCTGCTCTGTGTGGTGTCGCTGTGCACCTGTGTGATGATCATTTCCGCGGCATACAGGATGATGCTCTATGTCGGAGAATATGATCTTACGTTTCTTCGGGTTCTGGTGCTTTGGTTTCTGGCTGTCCTGATGATCATTTTCTGGGGCGTGATATACAACATTTTCCAGAGAAAATTCCGATTGTTTAAATGCATCATGGCGGTACTGTCGGTGATGTATATCGGATTTTCTCTCATTCGTCCGGACCGGTTCATAGCGGAATATAATATCTCGAATATGGAGTCCGTGAGTTATGACGATGTGATGTATCTTCTCTACGGACTTTCCGAAGATGCGGCGCCGGAACTGGAAGGGATCGATATGGATGAGCTTCTGGAGATCGGGGCATTCGATGAGGTGAATTATTATTTTAACGAGATCCAGGCTAAATACAGGGAGATGGATCTCAGATCATGGAATTTTTCATGCAGCAGTGGGGCTGACACAGCGGCGGAGTGGAAAGAAAATGCTGTAATAAAAGGCATTGCCGTGGAATAGAATACAGTAAGCCAAAACGATGGGAAGGGAGCACGGAGCGTGGAGAATAAAATTACAGGGATCGCGATCAATTTTGTGATAAGGGCGATTGTTGGAATGACGTTGATTTTTTTCATAAACCAGTACGTGCTCCCCGATGATTCTTCAATTAATGTGGGTCTGAACGCGGTCTCTTTTTTGACATCCGGAACCCTTGGAATTCCTGGGGTCTGTCTGCTTTACGGGATCATGTGCTATCAGATTTTGTGAGAATTTCACAAAACGAAAAATTTTTCAGTTTGGGTCTGGACAAAATAAGACCCGATGGATATAATGCGTCTTACACAGCAGGAGTCACCTGCTGCAGCATCCGGATTTTGAGGGAAAGACGGATGCGTCTTGGAACCGGTATCTGAGATACCGGATATCGTGTATTTTCATTCGTGCTGTAGTATCGCAGCAAAATTCATATTATGCAGATTGAAAAAAAGGAGGGAGGGAGAGCACCGGAACATTTTGTTCTGTGTGATGTACAGACAGGTTATTCTGAGAACCTGCTTAAGATTTTTACAGAAAAATTTCAGGGAAACTATCGTTTTCATCTCTTTAACGATATTGGAAAGGCTGCTGAGTTTTCTAAGAAAGTCAGTGTTGATATCTTTGTGGCGGCAGAGGAGTTCAGCCGGGAAGAGAGAAGGAAGATAGAGGCAGGAAAGAGGTTCCTTCTGTGCGGGACGAGGGGAAGGAATACCGGATCAGGAGAGATCCCTTTATTTCGATATCAGCCGGCAGATAAGATCATGCAGGAGATAAGGGAAAATGAAATCAGAGAAGGAATATCGAATGGAAGGGTGAGAAAGAAAAAAACGCAGGATCAGCCGCCCGGAGAAGAAGAGATGAGAGCATTGGATCATCCCGTCCGGAGCAGTGAACGGCGGAGCAGGATATCGTCGGAGACATCGACAAAAGGTCTGATCGGTGTGTATTCACCGGTTGGAAGAATCGGAAAGACAAGGTTTGCCATACATCTTGCCAGACAGCTCTCGCAGAAGATGCCTGTGCTCTATCTGAACATGGAGGGAAATGCCGGCGGAAGTTACTATTTTCCGGAAAATCCGGAACAGAATCTTGGAGATCTGATCTACTACATGAGACAGGACGGAATCAATCCGGGAATGAAGATCAGTACGATGGCGGGACAGTCTGACGGTATGGATTATATCATGCCCATGGAATATGAGCAGGATGTAAAGAATGTGAAAAAGGAAGAGTGGATGGAACTTCTGGATACCATATTGGAGAAATGTATCTATGAGGCGGTCATTCTCGACCTTGGAGACTGCATTGAAGGTCTGTATGAAATACTCAGAAAATGTGAGAAGGTGTATACCCTGTATATTGATGAAGGGACAGCGCTTGCAAAAATAGAACAGTATGAGAAGAATCTGAGAGCGTCAGGATATGGAGATGTCCTTGGGCGGACTGTAAAGCGCAGAGTCGGCAGAATGCGGCGGTCGGGAGAAAAGCAGGAAATATGAGCATGATAAAGACAGAACAGTTTTATGAAAAGATCATGCTCAGAATGGATATGACCAGAGAGACAGAGGATGAGGAGCTCAGGGAATTGATCCATAATGTTCTCGAGGAGGCGGGAAAGGAAGAGTATATCCCGCTGAGCGAGAAGATCAGGATGAGCAGAGAGCTGTTCAACGCCTTTCGTAAGCTGGATATTCTGCAGGAGATGATCGAAGATGAAAACATTACCGAGATCATGGTCAATGGAACGGAGAGCATCTTTTACGAGAAGGGAGGAAGGATATACCGGTCGGATAGGAGATTTATTTCCGAGGAGAGGCTGTCTGACGTGATACAGCAGATCGTGGGGGAGACGAACCGGTATGTAAACGAGTCGTCTCCTGTGGTGGATGCAAGGCTGAGGGACGGATCCAGGGTAAACGTGGTTCTGAAACCGGTCGCAGTAAATGGACCGATCATGACGATCAGGAAGTTTCCCTCCGGTGAAGTCACCATGGCAGATCTGATCAGAATAGAAAGTCTGACGTCCGACGCGGCGGAGTTTATCGGAAAACTAGTAAAGGCAAAGTACAACATTTTTGTCAGTGGAGGGACCGGGGCAGGAAAGACCACATTTCTGAATGCCATGTCTGATTTTATTCCCAAAGACGAAAGGATCATAACGATCGAAGACAATGCGGAACTCAGGATACAGGGAGTGGATAATCTGGTCAGACTTGAAGCGCGAAGCGCGAATCTTGAAGGAGATGGGGCTGTCACGATACGGGACTTGATCCGGGCAGCGCTCAGGATGAGGCCGGACCGGATCATAGTCGGGGAAGTGAGAGGCGAAGAAACGGTGGATATGATCTCCTCGGCAATGCTGAACGGACACAGCGGATCTATGTCAACAGGACATGCAAACAATCCTTCGGATATGATACACAGACTGGAGACCATGATGATGATGGGGATCGATCTCCCTCTGACAGCGATCCAGAGACAGATCGCTTCGGCGCTGGATATCATCATCCATCTGGGCAGATTGAGGGATCGGAGCAGAAGGGTGCTCCAGATCGTTGAAGTGACAGGATACGAGAAGGAAACGGTACAGACGAGGACGCTCTATGAATTTCAGGAGGAAGGGATGAAAGATGAAAAGATTCAAGGGAAACTTATGAAGGTTAATGAGATCGGGGATAAGGGGAAGCTTCTGGCTGCAGGATATCAGGAAGAGTGAATACGCTGGCGGAATCCTGAAGGGAACGATTTTATTTACAGCGGTACTCTATCTGTTCTATGAGTCTGTTATTCCGGCATTATTTCTCTTTCCAGCGTGGCTGGTATACATGAAGGGGTGGGCAGAGGATATGGCAAAGGCAAAAGAAGCGGAATTCATAAATCAGTTCCGGGATTTTATCCAGGCATTATCTGCCGCTCTCAAAGCAGGATATTCTGCAGAAAATGCGATACGGGAGACAAGAAAGGATATTGCGCCGATGTATTCCGCTGATAAACGGATCATGAAAGAGCTGAACCGGATGGTACGGCAGCTTGATATGAATATGCCGGTGGGACAGGTTCTGGAGGAATTCTCAGAGAGAGTGGAACAGGAAGATGTGGAAAACTTTGTAAATGTATTTGCCGCTGCGAAAAAAAGTGGAGGAGACAGTATTGCCATGATCCGAAAGGCGGTAAGGAACATAAGTGAAAAGATCGATACGGAGAAGGAGATACAGACGATGCTTGCTTCCAGAAAGCTTGAGTTCGATATCATGTGCGCAGTTCCTTTTGTGATCATATTCTACATGAAACTGACATTCGGAGAATTTCTTGACGTTCTGTATGGAAATATGGCGGGCGCGGCAGTTATGACAATGTGTCTTATTTTATATATGGGTGCGTATCTGTTCGGGCGAAAACTTATCCGGATCGAGGTATAGAAAAGAAGGGTAAGAACTGAAAGAAAGTGAAAAGGAAGGATAACATCATGTGCGGGAAACGTATCAAAAAAATAATGAAGAATCCGCTTTACATCAGAGCAGGGATTATTGCAGCGGCATCGGTAGCATGTTTTATCGCAGTATTTCTATGGGATAACTTAAAGGAGATAGATACCGATGAAGCGGGACGGAAGATCCTTCAGAGAAATGGTCACGGACAGGGGGACAGTTCGGCGCAGCTTAAAGTGAAAGTTGGAGAAAGGGAGGAAGAAATCAGTGTAAATATATCAGAGCAGGCTTATGCGGAAGAAGAGCTTGAAGAAGTATTTCAGAAAGCATCTGAAATACTGGAAAAACTGATTCTGGGAGAAAACGGGAGCCTGGAAGAAGTTCGGGCGGATCTGGATCTGATCTCAGAGATAACCGGTACAGGTATTTCTGTTTCCTGGGAGCTGGATAACTATGAGGTGATGGACCTTCAGGGAAATCTTATCACAGAGAATCTTACGGAAGATGGAACGCTTGTCAAGTTGAGCGCTGCTCTTATCTATGGGGAACATCAGGCAGTGCATGAGTTCTACGCGAAGGTATATCCCCCGAAGAGGGACCCCGGAGAAAAAATGACAGAAGAGCTGGAAAAAGAGATCGCTGCAGCGGATGAAGCTACGAAGACAGAAGAATATCTTGTACTTCCGGATCAGATTGATGGAGAGGAAGCAGACTGGGATCATACTACAAATACAAGAGCATTTGGAATTCTGATACTGGGAGCGGGGGGAGCGGCAATGATCTGTGTCTCGAAAGATCAGTCTCAGAAAGAGAAAGAAAAGCGCCGTTTACGTCAGATGAGGACAGATTATCCTCAGATCATCAATAAATTTAATCTGTATATCGGAGCAGGTATGACGATCCGGCGGGCATGGTTCAGTATTGCGGACGATTATGAAAAGAAAAGGGAAAAAGCAGGGAAAAGGACTGCCTATGAGGAGATGATCTGTACAATGCATGCGATACAGGGAGGCGCGCCGGAGGGGGAATGTTATGAAAAGTATGGGATACGCTGCAGTATATCCTGCTACAGAAAATTCGGGACCCTGCTTTCGCAGAATCTGAGAAAAGGATCAAAAGGAATTACAGAGCTTCTGTCAAGAGAAGCGGAGGAAGCATTTGAGGACAGAAAGAATCTGGCAAAAAAGCTGGGGGAGGAAGCAGGGACGAAGATGATGATTCCCATGTTCATCATGCTGGCTGTTGTATTTATCATCGTGATGGCTCCGGCGTTCTTTACGATACAGATATAAAAATCTGTCCCCCCGGTGACCATATGAAAAAAAGCGAATATTATGTGACAAGAGCAGAAAAATCAAAGTAGCGGAGGAGAGGGAGACATATGAAAGCAAAATTGTTCAGAGTAAAAAATAATATTATAAGCCTTATACGCAGAGGAGAAGCATTTCTCATAAGCCACAGGTATGTATCCGGCATTACAGTGATCGAGCTGGTTTTGATTCTGGTCATTATCATTGCGCTGCTTCTGATCTTTAAGAACCAGCTCACAAACCTGATCAACACAATCTTCGAAAAGATCACAAGTGAAAGTTCAAGAATCTGACATGAGGAAGGGGGAAATCACGGTATTTTTGAGCGTTGTATTTGTGCTCATGATCTCATTTGTCTCTGGGATACTTCAGGCTTCTTCGATTCAGGCGGCAAAAAATCTGGGGCGCCTGGAGACGGACAGGGCAATATATTCTGTTTTCGGAGAATATCAGAAAGAACTTCTGGAACAGTATCATGTCTTTGGCTTAGATGGAAGTTATGGAACAGGAAGCTATACGGAAGAAAACCTGATCAGCAGGATGCATTATTATGGAACAGAGGGGACAGAGCATGAAGTTACGGATATACAGTATCTGACGGATAACAGCGGACAGGCTTTCAGGGAACAGGTGCTTACATATATGGAGCAGACCAACGGAATCGGGATGATCAGAAAGTTTACAGGTTTGACAGAAGAATGGGAGGAGCAGGAAATACAGGGAAACGAGATGGAGAAAATCAGGGAGGAAAGTACCCAGGAAATAGAAGAAATCAGCAGCATGCTGGAAAATACAGCAGATACAGGAAGCGGGGAAAAGGAGGCGGATGTGGAAAATCCGTTTCACTTCATGGATAAGATAGAACAATACGGAATCCTGTCCGTGGTCCTTCCCAAAGACATGATCCTCTCGGAGAAAGAAATCACCCTTGAATCACAGGTATCTTACAGAAATCTGAGAACGGGAAGAGGAAGTTTTCCGTCAAGAACCGGGACGGACGGGATAGAGGAAAAACTGTTGTTTGATGAATATGTGATCGACAGATATACGAGTGCAGTGCCGGAGGGAGAAAGCGATGAGAAAAACAGGACGCTGGACTATGAGATCGAGTATATCCTTGCAGGAAAAACTTCGGATAAAGAAAATCTGGAGTCAGTTCTGTTCCGTATATTTCTGATCAGGATGGCGCTTAACTATGCGTTTCTCCTTACCGATACAGAAAAGCAGGGACAGGCAGAGATACTGGCTCTTGCCGTGGCGGCTCTGCTGCTTGTTCCGGAGGCCGTCGAGGGAATCAAACATCTTGTGCTCATTGCCTGGGCTGCGGGAGAAAGTGTGACAGATATCAGAACCCTGCTTTCAGGAAAGAGGGCGGCGCTGGTGAAGACGACGGATAACTGGCAGACATCGCTGACCTCTCTGTTCACTTTGGGAGAGGGCAGCGGCACAGAAGAAAATGACGCACAGGAAGGAATATACTACAAAGATTATCTGAGGATCCTTCTTTTCCTGGAAAACTCGAAGGATGTTACGATGCGTGCACTGGACCGGATAGAGGAAAACTTAAGAACGGAACAAAAACTCGGATTCTTCCATGCAGATCAGTGTGTAACACGTCTGAAAATGAGCAATACAATCACTCTTTATGACAGTCTTACTTATCAGTTTCCTGTGTATTTCGGATATGAATGACAAGCATTGTCTCCGGTGCAGATGCCCTTTCGCCATCATGCAATTCCTCATTGCAATCCCTCAATCTTAAGAAAGGACAAAACTGCTGCTATGCACAAAAAGAAGAATAAATACACACCCAATCCAGACAAAGAAAGGGCATCTGCACCGGAGACAAAAGCAAGCGTTACGATCGAGGCGTCGATTGCCATCCCCCTGTTCCTGTTTGCTGTTCTGTGCCTGATCTGGATGATCGAGATTCAGAGTATAAGGATCAGCATTGCCGGAGCTGCTCAGAGTGCAGCGAAGAAGGCGTCGGAACAGACTGCCCTGATTTCTGTTCTCAACAGCATCAAGCTGAAATCCGATATCCTGGATCTGCTCGGAGAAGAATGGCTGGAAAACAGTATTATCAAAGGCGGAAGCAGCGGAATCAGCTGCTGGAAATCTTATGTATCACCGGAGACAGGTGAAATGAATGTTGTAGTGGAATATGAAATAAAGCTTCCGGTTCCCATGTTTGGAAGTCCTTCCGCAGAGTTACGTGAAGAGTTTAAGATGAGCTCATGGACAGGATATAAAGACAGAAGTGCAGAAGAGGACGGGGGTGAGATCGTTTATATTACGGAACATGGTACCGTTTATCATGAGAAATACCAATGCCCTTATCTCCAGCTGTCCGTCAGCTTTATCCCTTATACGGAGGCGGAGCGCATGAGAAATGCGAGCGGCGGAAAATATTACGGCTGTGAAAAATGTGTCTATGGACCGCCGATGACGGGAGTCTATATAACGGATTACGGAAACCGGTATCATAATTCGCTGAACTGCAGCGGACTGAGGCGGACGATAAGGGCGATAAAGAAATCCGAAGCAGGATGGAGAGGAGGATGTTCCAAATGTACGGAGTAGAGAGGTGTTATGCATGGATCATAGAAAATGCAGTGAATATATCGAGAATAGTATTTGCAGTTTATATCCTGCTTCTGGCTTTCATGGATATCCGCAGGAGAGAACTCTGCCTTGGTCTTCTTCTGACGGGAATCCCGCTGGCAGTGATCAGCCGCATCGTACTCGGAAATATTCCTGCAGCGCTGGTGATTGCGGGCGGTGCGGCGGGAGCGCTGTTTATGATCATCAGCAGAGTGACTGAGGAAGCGTTCGGATACGGGGACAGTATACTCATTATGATAATGGGGATATTTCTGGGAATATGGGATCTTCTGCTGATGCTGGTCACTGCCTTTTTCCTGGCGTCGGTATTTTCTGTTATCATGCTGGCGGGAGGGCATTATACGAAAAAATCTTCTTTTCCTTTTGTCCCGTTTTTGGCCGCTGCATACATAGGCGGGATGTTGATCGGAGGATACGGATGAAGCAGAGAAAAAGGGGAAAAACTGCGGAAGGAATGTGGAAAAAATGCATCAGCGGAAGCACCATTGTGGAAATGTCTTATATCATGCCGATGTTCCTTTTTCTGTTTATTATAGTGATACACACGGTTTTTTATTTTCACGATAAAGTGATCCTGAATGGCGCGGCGTGTGAGACCGCGGTGCTTGGAGCGCAGCGAGCCCGGATGAAAGAAAAAGAAGAAGCGGATCTGGAGGAATTTTTTATGGACAGGATAAAAGGAAAGCTGATCCGGATGACAGATGTGAATGTTTCTGTATCAGAGGGGAAGGATGAGGTGAAAATAGAAGTCAGAGCAGAAAGAAACAGGATGAGTATCAGTATATGTCAGCGTGCAGTGATAGCAAGACCCGAGGAGTTGATCAGATGGAAGAAATGAAGCATGGGGTCACATTTGAAAATGAGTGGAGCCAGCCGTGCATTCACATTGATGTTTGTGTTCCATATGAGGAAGATTATCAGATGAGGATGCTTGAGAATAATGAAATCCCCCGGGTAATGAAAGTGACAGGGAGTGGAAGAAACGGGGAAAGCCGATATACTTTTTATACAGGCGGCGGAATATCCATGGAGAAAAAATACGAGAAAGAAATGATGGAAAGAGATTCCATAATGAATTTTACCGGCCAGTTTATGAATGTTGTAGAGAGCATAAAAGAGCATATGCTCAATCCGGAAAATCTGTACCTGGAACCTTCCTGCATCTGGGAAAAGGACGGAACCTACAGCTTCTGTTATGTTCCCGGTCTAAAAAAGGATCTTTATGATGCATTTCACAAAATGACAGAATTCTTTGTGAGAAAGCTGGACTACAGAGATATGGAAGGTATTTATCTGGCATATATGCTCCATAAAGCTACACTTCAGGAGGATTATGATCTGGGAAAGATACTGGAGGATTACCTGAGAAGCGAGAAAGAAAGGGAAGAGGAAAGAAAAGAAGAGAACAGTTTTTCCAGGGAATGTATCTTCAATGTAGAGGAAGAGGAAAATTCAGACTCAGGAGAAACCATGTATGAGATCAGAACAGACGCTGTACAGGTCATGGAGGAAAAGAAAAAATATGGTCCGCTGCGGAAAGTAATGGGAAAGATCCGAATGGGGAGATGGGGAGACTGGCAGGATATGATCACAGAAATAGATGGACAGAACGGTACAGGACAGATATAATTTACATAACCACGGCGGAAACAGCTGTGAAAAATGTATTGGAAGAGAGGCGTCTGTATTGAAAAAGAGACCGGAAGCAGTCTGTACTACAGGTTTGATCGTGATCAATACGGCAGTTTTCCTTATTCTGTCCGTGTTCGGACAGACTGAGGACGCATATTTTATGCTGCAGCACGGAGCAATGTACGAATCTCTGGTGATCGACATGCATCAGTACTATAGAATCGTGACATCCATTTTCCTGCACTTCGGGATCCAGCATCTTCTCAATAATATGGTCATGCTTGGGGCATTGGGCTGGAATCTGGAAAGAGAGATTGGAAAAGTAAGATTTCTCATCATTTACTTTATCAGCGGTATTGCTGGAAATATACTTTCAATGTACCTGAACATCATCCATGATGTTCAGGTCGTTTCGGCAGGAGCATCCGGAGCCATATTCGGACTTATGGGAGCTCTTGTGTATGTTGTGATCGCCAATCGGGGAAGACTGGGAAGATTGTCAGGGAGGGGGATGCTGATTCTGGTATTTCTTAGCCTGTACTTTGGACTGACAAGCAGCGGTGTCGATAACTGGGCGCATATCGGAGGGCTTATATCCGGGTTTATCCTTGCGGTTATTCTTTACAGGAGAAAGCGGCAGACTGAGAACAATGTTTATTTCAGCTGAAGGACAGAGATACTGCGTCCCGGTATCAGACAGGGAGCGTAACGGTGAATACGGTCTTTCCGTCATCGGAACATCCGGCAGATATGGTGCCGCTGTGTGCTGTAACGATCTGTTTAGCAACGGAAAGACCGAGACCGGTGCCGTTTTCTTTTCTGCTGAAGAAGGGTTCAAATATCTGATCTGCGATATCTTCAGGAATGCCACAGCCGTTGTCGATGCATTCGATGACAATGTTATCATCTACACGTTCTGCCCTGAGAAATATAGTTCCTTGCCCTGTGACGGCCTCTTTGGCATTGCGAAGAAGGTTTAGGATTACCTGTTCCAGCTTGATCTTGTCTCCGGTAAAGTCACCCATTCCGGGAATGATCTGAGAGGAAAACTCGATCTCTGATTCTTCCGCATCAAGGGATAGGGCAAAGGATACGGCGACGTTCCGGATCAGGCGTTCAATCTGAAAGACAGAGTAGTGCAGAGAATGCCCGTTGTTATAATCCGTAAGGTCATTGAGCAGCCCACACATAAACCGGACATCATCCGTGGTCTGTTTCCAGCTGGAAAATTCTTTCACTTCCGGATGCTGTACCTCTATGACCTGAAGGGAAGATGACACGAGAGTAAGGGGATTCCTTATCTCGTGTGCGATCATGGAAACAGAGGAGTGATAGTTTTTTAAGAGCTGGGTTATTATTTGTTTTGCGTCCTCATTTTCTTCCATTAAACGGTTCATCTGATTGATATCTATATTCCTGAGCATGTCCTGATTCCTCGCTTTCAAATATAATATTTTTCATCATAAAGTCTAGCATGGGGCAGTCTGTGGTTCAATAAAATACGCATGACATCTTTCGACACCATTCATAAATAACTTCTCTTTTTTCAAAAAATAGTCTATACTGAAAATATAGCAATTTATGGAAAAGAGGGATGAATTATGAAAGACAAGGATTGCATTTTCTGTAAGATAGCGGCAGGAGAGATCCCATCGGCAACACTGTATGAAGATGATGATTTCAGGGTGATCCTGGATCTTGGTCCTGCATCAAAAGGGCATGCTCTGATCATACCGAAAGAGCATTACAGAAATCTGTATGACATCGATGATGAGGTGGCGGCGAAAGCAATCGTCCTTGCCAAAAAGATGGTCAATAAGATGAAGGACGTTCTCGGATGCGACGGATACAATATCGTACAGAATAATGAGGAGACTGCTGGACAGACAGTATTTCATTTTCACATGCATATGATACCAAGATATAAAGGCGATAATGTGGGGCTGGGCTGGCATACAGGCGAACTCACAGATGAAGTGAAGAATGAGATACTGGAGAAAATGAAGTAGTACCGGAGTAAATATGTTAACAGGCAGTCGTGAATTTAACGAGATTTACGAAAAATACAAAAATCTCGTCCTGAAAGCAGCATATATTTATTCAGGTGATTACGAGGCATCGGAAGACATAACTCAGGATACATTTCTGAAACTGTACATCGGCTATGATAAGCTGAAAAAAGACAATATTCCTTCTTGGCTTTATACTACAGCTAAGAATGCTGCACTGAATTTCAAGAAGAAACAGGAAAGAGAGATTCTTGACTGTGACAGGGATGAAGATGCGACAGCAGCGGATGAACCTGTTACAGAAAGTGCAGAAGAAGAGTTCCTGAAACAGATAGAGGAAGATGAAAACCGGAAACTGCACAGACGCATTGTTTCAGCTATAAGAGACTATAATCCGAGATGGTATGATGCGATGATCCTTGTGTATTATATGGAACTTCCACAGGCGAAGGCAGCAGAGATGATGGGAATACGTGTTCAGACACTTCATGCTATGCTGCACAGAATGAAAAAATGGATCAGGAAAAAGTACGGAGTTGAGTATGAAGAAATGAACCGGGAAAGATAAGCGGTCCAAATACCACTTATCTCCCCGGTATATTTCAGTTTTGTTCAGTTAAAGGTGAACGGGGAAGTCATCAGGATTTCTTTCCTGCGGCTTCTTCGATCAGTCCGATAATAGTTTTGATAGAATCCTGCTGTCCGGAATTGCGCATGGCATCAATATAACTTGCACGGTCGCTGTAGAGTCTGTGTACGCAGGCAAGAAGAGAATCTTTGTTCAGCTCTTCTTCCTCCAGTACCATACTGAATCCCTGGCGCTCGAAAGAACGCGCGTTGAGTATCTGATCCCCGCGGCTTGCTTTGGCAGACAGCGGTATGAGAAGATTTGGTTTTCTCAGTGCAAGTAGTTCACAGATGGCATTGGCTCCCGCTCTTGAGATTACGATATCCGCAAGTGCGAAGATGTCACGGAGTTCATTTTTTATGTATTCAAACTGGCAGTAACCCCTTGTGTCAGCTAATGAATCATCAGTCTTTCCCTTCCCGCAGAGATGGATGATCTGAAAGTCTTTCAGGAGTTCCGGAAGAGCGTCGCGCACGGCGTTGTTCACGACTACGGAACCAAGACTTCCCCCGATGACCAGGATGACCGGTTTATCGGCAGAGAATCCGCACAAATCCATAGCTGCTATTTTGTTACCCGAGAGAAGTTCCTGACGGATCGGAGAACCGGTGAGAACAGCTTTTCCCTTCGGAAGGCTGTCCATAGTTTCAGGAAAATTGCAGCATACCTTCATAGCAGAAGGAATGGCAATTTTGTTCGCCAGTCCGGGGGTCATATCAGATTCGTGAATGATCACAGGAACCTTACATTTCTTTCCTGCAAGAACAACAGGAACGGAGACAAAACCTCCCTTTGAAAAGATAACATCGGGTTTCAGATCTTTGATAAGTTTGCGGGCTTCCCGGAAGCCCTTCAGAACACGGAACGGATCCGTAAAGTTCTGCACGCTGAAGTAGCGGCGCAGCTTACCGGAAGAAATTCCGTGATACGGGATGCCAAAAGGTTCGATCAGTTCCTTTTCAATCCCTGTATAAGAACCTATGTATTGGATATCATAACCTAAATCTCTCAAACGGGGGATAAGGGCAATATTCGGAGTGACATGTCCGGCGGTTCCGCCGCCGGTAAGTATGATTCGCTTCATGTAACAATAACCTCCAGAAAACAAAAGATATATTTTCATATTAACCTTATTTGATGAAAAGTCAAGGCTAAATGTAAGACAGGTAAAGGTACGCAGAATGAAAAATCTGAAGAAATTATCATTGCAGAAAGAAGTCACAAAAGAAGCAGAGCAGATTGAAAAAGAGGTCAGCAGTCATACTGAACTTGACGACCTTAAAGTTTCTGATGAGATGGAGACTTCTCTTTTCAATAAAATACAGGAATATGAATACGACAAACGTTTCAAAGTTGTTTATCATAAGAAAAAGCGGCGTTATCTCGTTATGGCGCTGGCAGCTGTCATTGTGCTTGTGTTAGGGAGTGCGATGACGGGAGTGGGGAGCAAGTCGTATTGGAAGGTTGTTTGGGATAAATTAGCAGGAGATGGGACAGCATCAATTACTAATGTGGAGGATATGGAAAAACAACAGACAGAAGATATTGATGAGATGGGAGTATATAGGGAGATTAATGAAAAATTCGGAATATCTGCTATAAGAATTGGATATAAACCAGCAGGTATGATTTTAAACAGGTATGTTATAGATGAAAATCAAAGAAAAGCATATCTTTTTTATCAATATGGTGAAGAAATAATCAGATTTACAATATATATGAATGATTCAGATTCTTCATTTACTCAAAAAGATTTGGATTTTTTGATTGATGAGTATAAAGTTTCAAATAATAATTTTAGTATCAATGTAGAAGAGTATTCCATAACTGGTTCTTCAGACACAAGGTTTATCGCAGAGTTTGAATATCAGGAGGTTCAATATCAATTACAGGGATTAATTGAGAAAGAAGAATTTAATAAAATATTAGAAAATTTATTTTTATTTGAAAAATAGCGTAAGATTTAAGAGACATAATTGTTTATTTAATAGAGGGTACTAAAGAAAAGGAGGAGAATATTTGAAAAAGAAAATTTTATCAATAATAACCAGTATGGCTATTTTCTTTGGTATGTTTTCAGTTTCTGTAACAAATGTACAGGCTTCAGAAAATGAAACAAAAAAAGTAGATGGTTCATATCTTACAATGGATGAATATTCAAAAGGAACTTCTTCAAATGACCATTTAAGAGGAATTCATATGATGACAGGAGAATGTTCCATTACCAAAGCAGGAAGAGATGAGATTTACTGTTATGGAGCTACAACTGGAAATCACGAGGTTGATAAACTTGCTGTTGTAGTTTACGTCGATCAGTATCAAGAAGACCTTGATGAATGGTGGCAGATTGACTGGTGGTATGAAGAAGCAACGGATGATTATTTCGTACACACAGATAAAACATTAGAGGTAGATAGAGGGTATTATTATCGGGTTCATGCAGATCATTTTGTAGCAGAAGGAGAAGATCCGATCGAAGAAACATTTACATTTACCGACGGCATCTACCTCCCAGAATAAACCTACATAACCCTAACTCAATACAAGCTCCCCGAGTCTTGAAAGCAGCCGCTGTAATGCGGAAGAACTAAAAACCAAAAAAATAAAATAAAAAAAATAATATATTGAGACCTGTTCCGAGGAAACACCACATATTTCCTTTGCTGCATACAGCGGCTGCTTTCAGGACTCAGGGAAGTGTTGATCAGGAAAACTGAAAAGTGTAATTTTGGAGAGACCAGCAGTCGGCATTTATTTGCCGACTGCTTCTTTTAATGCCCGGGAAAGCTGATCCGGACAGGAGGTTGCTTTGAAACCGCAGCGGATTCCCTCGATACGGGAGATGGCTTCGTCAACATCCATTCCCTCGATCAGCCGGGAGATGCCCTGGAGATTTCCATTGCAGCCTCCGACGAAAGATACATTTCTTACTTTGTTGTCTATTATGTCAAAATTGATTTTCTGTGAACAGACGCCTTTTGGCCTGTATTCCATATTGAATCCTCCTATCATTTGAAATTTCTCTTAGCATTATAGCAAATCGTGAAGAGAAAGACAAATTTTTATACGTCAGTTTTCGTGGACATCCTTATGAAAACGACATTTTTAATGGGAGTGAAAATGCTTTGAGAAGCAAAAGAAAACCCCGGTAAAGCTGAGGGTTTTTGAAGGAAAAGGGAAAAGTTTATGAAGCTGAGAGAAGAGATTTTTTTCGCGCGGGGGAAGACAGAAATGTAGAATTGTGTAGAACGGTTTTAGAGGACATGCCGGAAAAGTTGGGCTATAATGTGCACAAACACAATTCATACCGTCATTCGGTGCGGACAGGCTGTTTATGTCAGGAAGGCACCGACATGGGAATATTGTGGGAGAAAAGAATATCAGGAGGGAATGCTATGTTAAGACAAGTGGCGACAAACACCAATGTCATCATTTATTTGATGGCAGTAGTCGGTGTACTGGGTGTGCTGGCGAAGCTGATCAATCATCTTACGCTGCGCAGACTGGTAAAGGCGGCAGGAAACATGCCGAAGAGTACGCACAAACTGATAAAGCTCGTGAGAGCCAAGTATGAACACGCATGTATGATACATGATTCTGTGGAAAACATCGATGCGTTTGTGGAAAAATACATATATGAATATCGCGGATTTTTATTCCGGATCCATACCTGGAGACAGATCGAACTGCTCTCCGTGTGGTTTGCGGGAATCCTTGCGGCGCTGGGAGCGTCGGCTTACTACCTTACATACGGATTTAATGAATCCGTTTATCAATATATTGCGGCGGGTGTGGCTGAAATGGTACTGTTGTCTGTTGTCAGCAGGCTTTCGGACGAGCCGTATAAGATCAATGCGGTGAAGATGTATATGGTCGATTATCTGGAAAATATCTGTGCCCTGCGCCTGAAGAAACAGCGTCAGACAGACAGGGAAGAGATCAGTGTGATCGCTGCGGATACTTCCCAGAAGCCGGCGTTTCAGAATGCATCCCAGCCCGCCGCGGAGCAGAAGGTTCAGGAGAAGGAGGAAAAGAAATTGTCCATCAATATTGAAGGAGAACCGAGAAATGCGGAAAAAGGGGACGCGGCGAGACAGGCTGTCCGCAGGACAGTGAAGGATAAGCCGGAGGAGGACGACCGTCCTGTACTCAGGGAGGAGGCGATACGCCAGATACTGGAAGAATTTCTTGCGTGAAGTTAATGTGAGTTGTAACAGTATGGATATCAAACATTAGATTTTACCTTGCATTGTCTTGAATCTGAAATGCATATTTGGTAAAATGTGCATAAGGTGTGGCGCAGAATAGGATTTCCTGAATTATTTCTGCGGATATTCCGAAAGATAATGATAGCAATGTATCAGAGAGGAAGGGTAACGATGAGCAAAGTAACATTTGACTATTCAAAAGCATGCAGCTTTGTGCAGGAACATGAGATGGAATATATGAGTGAGCTTGCTGAGCAGGCAAAGGAAAAGCTGCTTTCAAAAACAGGGGCAGGAAATGATTTCCTTGGATGGATTGACCTTCCGGTAGATTATGACAAAGATGAGTTTGCGCGGATCAAAAAAGCGGCAGAGAAGATCAGAGAGGATTCCGATGTTCTCCTCGTGATCGGAATCGGCGGATCTTATCTGGGAGCAAGAGCAGCCATCGAATTCCTGGGACATTCTTTTGCAAATATTGTTTCAAAAGAACTCAGAAAATCTCCGGAGATTTATTTTGTAGGGAACAGCATCAGCAGCACATATATCAAAGACCTGATGGACGTGGTGGGAGACAGGGATTTCTCCATCAATATGATCTCAAAATCAGGAACGACCACAGAGCCTGCGATCGCCTTCCGTGTATTTAAAGAGATACTGGAAAAGAAATACGGAAAAGAAGAAGCGGCGAAGAGAATCTATGCGACAACAGACCGGGCTAAGGGAGCTCTTAAGAATCTGGCTACAGAGGAAGGATATGAGACTTTTGTTGTGCCGGATGATGTTGGGGGACGTTTCTCCGTATTGACCGCAGTAGGTCTGCTTCCGATCGCAGTGAGCGGCGCTGATATAGACAAGCTGATGGAAGGTGCGGCAGCCGGAAGAAAAGCTGCGCTTGAGAATGATTTTGCAGAGAATGATGCGATGCAGTATGCAGCGATCAGAAATATCCTTCTTCGTAAAGGTAAGAGTGTGGAAGTTCTGGCAAATTATGAGCCGAGCCTTCACTATGTATCTGAATGGTGGAAACAGCTCTACGGTGAGAGTGAAGGAAAGGATCAGAAAGGTATCTTCCCGGCATCTGTAGATCTGACAACAGATCTGCATTCTATGGGACAGTTTATTCAGGATGGAAGCAGGATTATGTATGAGACTGTTCTCAATGTTGAGAAGTCAAGAGAAGAGATTATTATCAATGAAGAGCCTGTTGACCTGGATGGACTGAATTACCTTGCAGGAAAGGATGTTGATTTTATCAACAAGAGCGCCATGAACGGAACGATCCTCGCACATACAGATGGTGATGTTCCAAACCTCATGGTCAAGATTCCGGAGCAGAATGAATTCTATCTTGGTGAACTTTTCTATTTCTTCGAATTCGCCTGCGGCGTGAGCGGATATTTACTCGGCGTTAATCCGTTCAACCAGCCGGGGGTTGAGAGTTATAAAAAGAACATGTTCGCTCTGCTCGGAAAACCGGGATATGAAGAAGAAAGAGAAAAACTTCTGAAGAGGTTATAAAAGTTTAAAACAGATAATCTTGTTCATGATTTATAAATGGGGTATAATAATAAGCAGTCGGATGAAGCCGGCTGCTTGTTGTTTGTCCTGAGGAAAATGTAGATTGGCATTCGGCAGAAAGCAGATCAGGGAAAATAGAAGCAGGACGGTCGAGAAAAAGGAGGAAAGTACTATGTTACGTATAGGGATGCTGACAAGCGGCGGCGACTGCCAGGCGCTGAACGCGGCGATGCGCGGAGTTGTAAAGGGAATCTGTTCCAAGAGAGATGATGTGGAAATCTATGGATTTAAGGATGGATACAAGGGACTCATCTATGCAGATTTCAGCATGCTCACATCGAAGGACTTCTCTGGAATCCTGACACGCGGCGGAACGATCCTTGGAACATCAAGACAGCCCTTCAAGCTGATGCGCGTTCCGGATAAGGATGGTCTTGACAAGGTTGAGGCGATGAAGCATACATATCACAAGCTGAACCTGAATTGTCTTGTGATACTGGGAGGAAACGGAACGCACAAGACTGCGAATATGCTCAGCGAAGAAGGTCTTAATGTGATCACTCTTCCGAAGACAATAGACAATGATCTGTGGGGAACGGATATGACCTTCGGTTTCCAGAGTGCGGTTGATATTGCTACGGATACGATCGACAGGATCCACACAACGGCAACGTCACACAGCCGTGTATTTATCATCGAGGTTATGGGACATAAGGTGGGGCATGTGACGCTCCATGCAGGAATCGCGGGCGGTGCGGATATCATCCTTCTTCCGGAGATTCCATATGATATAAAATCTATTGCGAAAGTAATCGATGGACGTACAAAAGCAGGAAAACCGTTTACGATCCTCGCTGTGGCAGAGGGAGCTATCTCAAAGAAAGATGCAAAACTGAGCAAGAAAGAGTATAAAGAAAAACTGGCGAAGAGAAAATATCCTTCGATCGCATATGAACTTGCAGAGCAGATTGAGAAAGAAACGGAGAAGGAAGTAAGGATCACCGTTCCGGGCCATACTCAGAGAGGCGGTTCTCCGTGTCCGTACGACCGTGTATTTGCAACGAGAGTAGGAGCAAAGGCAGCGGAACTCATTCTGAAAGAGAAATACGGATATATGGTTGCAATGAAAAACGGCGAGACGATGAAGGTTCCGCTGTCAGAAGTTGCAGGAAAGCTCAAGACAGTAGATCCGAACTGCAGTCTGATCAAAGAGGCGAGAATGGTAGGCATCAGCTTCGGAGATGAATGATCAGGGCTGCTGATCGGTTAGAAGTGTATATAAAACATTGATGCAGGGGGCAAGACGCAGGAGACGGATTGCCCCCTGTGCATCGGAAGAGAGATGCAGGAAAGAAAATAATCAGTTACGAGGTGTGATTCATGTCATATACGGCACTTTACAGAAAGTTTCGCCCGACGGCATTTGAGGATGTGAAAGGGCAGGATCATATTATCATGACATTACAGAATCAGATCAGGGCAGACCGTATCGGGCATGCATATCTGTTCTGCGGGACAAGAGGGACCGGGAAGACGACGGTGGCGAAAATATTTGCAAAGGCAGTGAACTGTGAACATCCGGTGGACGGAAGCCCATGCGGAGAGTGTGAGATGTGTAAGTCCATCGCCGCGGGAACATCCATGAACGTGATCGAGATCGACGCGGCTTCCAACAACGGCGTGGACAATATCCGCGAGATCCGGGAGGAAGTCACTTACCGTCCGACGGAAGGAAGATATAAGGTCTATATCATCGACGAGGTGCATATGCTTTCTATCGGAGCATTTAACGCACTGCTAAAGACGCTGGAGGAACCTCCGGATTACGTGATCTTTATTCTGGCGACGACAGAGGTCCACAAGATCCCCATCACCATCCTGTCCCGGTGTCAGCACTATGATTTTAAGAGGATCAGTATCGAGACGATCACAGACCGGATGAAGGAACTGATGGACACAGAGCATGTGGATGTGGAGGATAAGGCGCTGCGGTATATCGCGAAAGCGGCGGACGGTTCCATGAGGGACGCCCTGAGTCTTCTGGATCAGTGCATCGCGTTCTACATGGGACAGAAACTGACCTATGACAATGTCCTGGAGGTGCTGGGGGCAGTGGACACGGATGTGTTCAGCAAGCTGCTGAGAAAGACCATTGAGAGGGACGTTGCGGGAGTGCTGGATATTGTCGAAGAACTGGTCATGCAGGGAAGGGAACTGACCCAGCTTGCGGCAGATTTCACCTGGTACTTAAGAAACTTGCTTCTGGTAAAAACTTCTGATAATATAGAGGATGTGCTGGATGTATCCACGGAAAATATGAGGCAGCTCCAGGAAGAGGCTCAGATGATCGAGACAGATGTGCTGCTTCGGTATATCCGTATTTTCTCTGAACTTTCGGGACAGCTCCGGTATGCGACACAGAAGAGAGTTATGCTGGAAGTGGCACTGATCAAGCTGTGTACGCCGGCAATGGAGACAGATCAGGATTCTCTCCTTGACCGGATCCGGGCTGTGGAGGAAAAAGTGGAGAAAGGGTTTGAGGCAGCGGCGAATGCGGGCGAGCGTGTCATTTATGTGAATGGCGATGGTGGTCCCGCCGGGTATCCCGGAGAGGGAGGTGACGGACAGTCTGCTGTGAGGAAGAAACCGGAACTGCCCAACGCGATCCCGGAGGATGTGCAGGAAGTTGTCCGGAATTTCCGATCCATTGCCGACGAAGCGTCAGGGATGGTGCGGACTTATCTGAAGAGAGCGCGCCTGAGCCTGGGAGGAGATAACCGGCTTCTTATCGTCCTTCCGGACAGCCTTGCGGCAAGCGTGGTGGGACGAGAAGACCATGTACAGGAAATAGAAGGACTGATCGAGAATAAGATCGGGAAAAAGGTTGATGTAGAAGTCCGGTATGTGGAGGAAGGAAGACATTTCGAGGATACGTTTGTAGACATAGCTAAGAATATTAATATGGAGATCACAGTGGAGGATTAAATATGGCGAAGAGAGGCGGATTTCCCGGAGGCGGAATGCCCGGGAATATGGCAAACCTTATGAAGCAGGCGCAGCGGATGCAGCGTCAGATGGAAGAGCAGCAGAAGGAACTGGAATCGAAAGAATTTACGTCGACTGCAGGCGGCGGAGCGGTTGAAGTGACTGTATCCGGCAAACGCGAGGTGCTTAAGGTGAAACTGGCGGAAGAGGTTGTGGATCCGGATGACATCGAGATGCTGGAAGACCTGATCGTTGCGGCAACCAACGAGGCGCTGCGCCAGGTAGAAGAGGAGACCGGGGCTGCAATGTCGAAGTTTACAGGCGGACTTGGCGGAGGAATGTTCTAGTACATCGTTTCGCAGATAACTATACTAAATCGCTTGTACTGGTACAGAGCTTTGAGAATATCAGAATATTGTCTGAAGATTTATAGATTCAGTGTTCATGGGGGTCAGGCCCCTTTGCAAAAGGGCCTGCCCCCTTTTAAGCGGCAGGGGCAGCCGCAATTTTCAGCAGAGGTGTATTAAAAAATGGAATATTACAGCAGTCAGATCAGCCGGCTCATAGAGGAGTTTTCCCATCTGCCGGGAATTGGGAGCAAGTCTGCACAGAGGCTTGCATTTCATGTGATCAATATGCCGATGGACCAGGTTGAGAATCTGGCCAATGCGATCGTGGAGGCGAGAAAGAATGTCAGGTACTGCAAGGTGTGCTGTACTCTGACAGACCGTGAGATCTGTCCGATCTGCAGCAATGAGGAGAGGGATAAAAAGACAATCATGGTGGTGGAGACGCCCAGAGACCTTGCGGCATATGAGAAGACGGGAAAATACAACGGGGTATACCATGTTCTCCACGGCGCGATCTCGCCGATGCTGGGAATCGGTCCAGGAGATATCAGGCTCAAAGAGCTGATGGAGAGGCTCCAGGGGGATGTGGATGAGGTGATCATCGCGACCAACTCCAGTCTGGAGGGAGAGACAACTGCAATGTACATCAGCAAGCTGATCAAGCCGGCCGGGATCAAGGTAAGCCGGATCGCCAGCGGTGTGCCGGTGGGCGGAGATCTGGAGTATATCGATGAGGTGACGCTTCTGCGGGCGCTGGAAGGCAGGACGGAACTGTAACGGAGAGGTGCTTTTATGGGTAGGAAAAAAGTGACGTCGTCGGATGTGGCGAAAAAGGCAGGGGTGTCGCAGGCAACGGTCTCTATGGTCCTGAATAAAAAATATAACGTTTCATTTTCAAAAGAAGTGATACAGAATGTGGAGACTGCAGCAAAAGAGCTGGGATATGAACTGCCCAGGCGGCGTGCGAGAAAACAGGAGCGGAGGGAGAACCTCCTTGTCGTGATCAGTCCGAATCTGACAAACCCATACTATGTAATGCTGCTGCAGGGAATTGAGTCCCGGGCGGCGGAGCAGGATTTTGGAATCTTTGTGTGTAATACACAGAGGGATTTAAAGATGGAAGAACGTTATTTGAAAATGATGCCATCTCTGAATCCGCAGGGGATCATTTATATCTGCAATCCCAGTCAGTGTTTTATGGGGGAAGTGGAAGAACTTGCAAAACGAATCCCGGTGGTGGTGATCAACAATCAGGATGAACGGCTTTCCGTGGATGCGGTGGAGCTGGACAATTCCAAGCTGGGGCGGCTTATGGCGCGTCATCTGCTGGAACTCGGGCACCGGCATGTGGCTTATATTGCCCCTCCTCTCACGGCGAGGCAGAAGCAGAGATCCCGGCGAGTGGAAGGGTTCCTAAAGGAATTCCAGAGTGCCGGGCTGGGAGAGAACGTGGTGATCAGGGCTGCAGATGAGCAGGCGGATAAGGACATCCCGGGGATAGATTCGGAATACCGGATCGGGTATGACCTGACGAAAGAACTCCTGAAGGAACATCAGGAACTGACTGCGATCGTGGGACTTAATGATATGATCGCTTTCGGGATCATCGATGCGCTTCATGACGAAAAATATAAAGTGCCCGGAGAGATGTCTGTGATGGGGTGTGACAACACGTTATTTTCTAAAGTAAAGAAAGTCTCACTTACGACCATAGAACATTTCGTTATTTATAAAGGGATGGATGCCTGCGATATCATTGTGAAAAAGATACGGTCAAGGATGAAAAAATACACAGAGATCGAGCCTGTGAGCTTCTATCATGTGGAATATGAGCCGAAAATAGTGATTCGCGGGACAACGTCATATCCCCGGGATAAGAAAATAAAAAATTAATAAAAAACAAAGAAAAATTATTAATAATTCTATGTAGTTTGAGAGAGTATGGTTCAGAATATAAGGTGAATTGATGGATTTTCTGGAATGTTCTTCTGCAAAATATTAAATAATATAAATGAGTTTAAGATAATATTTCATTTTATTAACCTGAAATGTGAGTTAATAATTTGGGGGCTGGTTGACGTGGTTTTTTTTAACTACTATAATGAGGTCAGAAACAAACCGAACCACATTTTTAAGGAGGAACAGAGATGAAATTTTTTATCGACACAGCGAATGTAGAAGACATCAAAAAAGCAAATGACATGGGAGTGATCTGCGGCGTAACGACCAATCCGTCCCTGATTGCAAAGGAAGGACGCGTTTTCGAGGAAGTGATCGCAGAGATCGCATCGATCGTTGACGGACCGATCAGCGGAGAGGTCAAGGCTACGACAACCGACGCAGAAGGAATGATCAAAGAAGGACGCGAGATCGCTAAGATCCATCCGAACATGGTAGTTAAGATCCCGATGACAGTGGAGGGGCTGAAGGCGGTTAAAGTCCTTTCATCAGAGGGAATCAAGACAAATGTCACACTGATATTTACAGCAAACCAGGCACTTCTTGCTGCAAGAGCAGGCGCAACTTATGTTTCTCCGTTCCTCGGACGCCTTGACGACATTTCTGTGAGAGGTGTTGATCTTGTGGCAGAGATCGCAGAGATCTTTGCAGTCGCAGGGATTGAGACAGAGATCATCGCGGCAAGCGTTCGCAACCCGATGCATATCACAGACTGCGCTCTTGCAGGAGCAGATATCGCGACGGTACCGTATAAAGTGATCGAGCAGATGACACATCACCCGCTGACAGACGCCGGGATCAAGAAATTCCAGGAAGATTATATTGCAGTGTTTGGTGAATAAAAATTGAGGAGAAATTAATTTATGGATAAATTAATGTTAATGAAGACTGCAAACGAGGTCCGCAAGGGGATCGTGACAGCCGTACATAGTGCGAAGGCTGGACATCCGGGTGGATCTCTGTCCGCAGCAGATATTTTTACGTATCTTTATTTTGAAGAGATGAATATCGATCCGAAGAATCCGAAGAAGGCAGACAGGGACAGATTCGTTCTTTCAAAAGGACATACTGCGCCCGGACTTTATTCTGTACTGGCAGAAAGAGGATATTTTCCGAAAGAGGATCTGAAGACCCTCCGTCATACAGGATCTTATCTTCAGGGACATCCGGATATGAAGCATATCCCGGGAGTTGACATGTCCTCAGGTTCTCTCGGACAGGGAATCTCAGCGGCTGTCGGAATGGCGATCGCCGGAAAACTCTCCAACGCGGATTACAGAGTATATACTCTGCTGGGCGACGGTGAGATCCAGGAAGGACAGGTATGGGAGGCTGCCATGCTGGCGGCTCACAGAAAGCTGGACAACCTTGTTGTCATCGTGGACAATAACAATCTTCAGATCGACGGCGCGATCAATGAGGTAAACTCACCGTATCCGATCGACAAGAAATTTGAGGCGTTTAATTTCCATGTGATCAATATCGATGGAAATGATTTTGACCAGATCGACGCTGCGTTCAAAGAGGCAAAGACGGTGAAGGGACAGCCTACGGCTATCATCGCGAAGACATTGAAAGGAAAAGGCGTTTCCTTTATGGAAAACCAGGTGGGCTGGCACGGAAAAGCGCCGAATGACGAGGAATACAAGATCGCAATGGAAGATTTGGAGAAAGAAGGTGAAGCATTATGTCAGAAATAAAGAAGATTGCAACTAGAGACAGTTATGGTAATGCATTAGCCGAACTTGGAACAGAGCATGAAGATATCGTCGTTCTGGACGCGGATCTTGCGGCAGCGACAAAGACCGGCGTGTTCAAGAAGGCACACCCGGACAGATTTATCGACTGCGGTATCGCGGAGTGCAATATGATGGGCGTGGCAGCGGGGCTTGCTGCAGCAGGAAAGGTTCCGTTTGCAAGTTCTTTCGCAATGTTTGCGGCGGGACGTGCCTATGAGCAGGTTAGAAATTCGATCGGATATCCACATCTGAACGTGAAGATAGGGGCGACACATGCCGGAATCTCCGTGGGAGAAGACGGAGCGACACACCAGTGTAACGAGGATATTGCCCTGATGCGTACAATACCCGGGATGGTCGTTATCAATCCTTCCGATGATATTGAGGCGAGGGCGGCGGTCCGTGCGGCTTATGAACATGAAGGACCGGTTTATATGAGGTTCGGACGCCTTGCAGTTCCGGTGATCAATGACAGGCCGGACTATAAATTTGAACTGGGAAAAGGCGTTATCCTAAGAGAAGGAAAAGACCTTACGATCATTGCGACAGGACTTCCTGTGAATAACTGCCTTGAAGCGGCTGAGAAGCTCGCAGAGGATGGCATCGACGCAAAGGTCATCAACATTCACACGATCAAACCTCTTGATGAGGAGCTTGTGGTGGCGGCAGCGAAAGAGACGGGAAAAGTCGTTACGGTTGAGGAGCATTCCGTGATCGGCGGACTCGGAAGCGCAGTGAGCGATGTCCTTTCTGAGAAAGCGCCGACGAAGCTTATGAAGATCGGAATTAATGATACATTCGGCGAGTCCGGACCGGCACTTGAACTGCTGAAGAAATATGGGCTGGATACGGATGGTATTTATGAAAAGATAAAAGAGTTTGTTTGATTTTTAACAGGTACCGTGTACTTTTGTAAAAGTACACGGTACCTGTTGCAATTATCAGAAAATATTATACAAATCAATTGTCAAAAAATCGGTAGCAATATTTCAAAAGATATGCTATTTTATATTTATCTGAAACACATCAAGTTCTAAGCAGTAATCTAAAATTCTTAGTTTGGGTCAGAAATGTCTTTTCAGAGTCAATTCAAATCTTATTCACCAATAGAAAAATGATCAAAAAGGGGGCTTTACATGCCAAGAAAACGAAGAGAAAAAAGCGGTACGGATGTCTATCATGTTGTCTCAAGGGGAAATAATAAGCAGGACATACTGGAACAGGATTCTGATAAGAACTATTTTATGGGGCTGATGAAAGAGAAAGCAGCGAAATATAAAGTAGAACTGTATGCATACTGTATTATGTCAAATCACACCCATATCCTGTTAAAGTGCGATATAAAGACACTTTCGTTATTTATGAAAGAGCTGAATTTTGATTATGCCATATATTACAATCTAAAAAACGAAAAGTGTGGTCATGTTTTCCAAGGCAGATTTTATAGCAGCTGCATAGAGACAGAAGCATATTTGATCAGTTGTATCAGGTATATACATAATAATCCGGTAAGGGCATATATGGTATCTGATATTTTGAAATATCCATACAGCAGTGCTAAGCATTACTTTACGAAAGAAGCCGATAAAGGGCACGGCTGCATCTCAGAACATATCTTCGATATAATCAAAACAAGATTTCCAAACAGCATAGATTTTTATAAATTTCATAATAATTTTGATAATCAAGAATTTATAGATATTGATGATGAAAAGTCTGAATATGATTTTCAAAGAATAGAGCATTTATTACAGGGATTTGTTGTTGATAATAATGTAGAAAGTTTTGAAACGGTTGAAAAAGTGCCCATCATAAGAAACCAGTTTATCGAAATGTGCAGAGAAGAGACGAAGTTGTCGAGAAAGAAAATTGAGAATTTTCTGAAAATGCTCGCAGAAAGTACCTGACACCTTTGAAAAAGTACACGGCACCTACTGGGAGAAATTGTCGAACTTATCTGACAACAGCTGATAAATTCAGCTAATTCTCTGTGTTATCCTCTTTACGACGCCGGGAAATTATTTTATCAGGAAGGTGGAGTATATAATGGAAAGACAGTTACCGAAAAACGTTCGTCAGATAGGAAATGTGAGTGACAGCCCGAAGATATATGTTGAGGATTATGTGGACACGTTCTTTACTCAGTTGTGTGAAAAATGTGAAAAGGCGGGCGGAGGCCCCATCGGGGCATTCCTCGTGGGAGATATGCAGAAGAGTGACGAGGAGGAGTATATCTATATATACGGTGCGATCCAGATGCATGAATTGAAGATGTCAGGTAATGAGTATGTGATCGATGAGGCGACCTGGAAACATGCCTACGAGGACTGCAAGCAGTATTTTGAGGATGGAGAGATGCTGGGATGGTTCGTGGCACATCAGGGAGTGCCGCTGACGCCGAATGAGGCGACGGTGAAACTGCACAAAAAATCGTTCCCGAAAAAGAACACGGTCTTTGTGATGAAAGATCCGGTAGAAAAAGACGAGACATACTATGTACATAAACTGAATGATCTGATGGAGATCGGAGGGCATTATACCTATTACGAGAAAAATCCGTGTATGCAGAATTATATGATCTCCGCGAGGAAGAAAAACGGTGTGTTTCCCTCGGAAACTGTTGAGGACAGAGCTGCGAAGGACTTTCGTAATATGGTTAGAACAAGGAACGGCAGACAGAAAAAGGCAGGAAGCATGATGTATGCACTGAGCGCGTGTCTGGTGCTTGTCCTGATCGTGATGGGAGTATCAATGGTCAATAATTTTGACAAAATGAAATCGGTCCAGACCACATTGGACAACCTGTCTGCCGGAGCTCCGGAGACGGTAGAGACAAGCGGTACGGTAACCGCTGTTACTCCGGAAGAGGAGGATGGGACAGGAGACACTTCCGATGCCTCTGCTGAAGAAGGTTCTGTCCAAGAGGACCAAAATGCAGAAGTACAGCCGGATGAGCAGGAAGAACCTGAAGAGGATTCTTCTTCTGATACCACAGCAGAGGCATCGGACAGCGCCTCCCAGTCTTCCGGCGAGAATGGAAGCAATGGCGTATATGTCGTTGAAAAAGGTGATACGCTTGCCATTATAAGCAGGAAGATGTACGGAGATATCACCCATGTGGATGCGATATGCAGAATGAATGGGATTGAGGACGGAGATCTGATTTATGTGGGGCAGAAATTGCTATTACCGTAAAAGCGTGGTATAATGATTGCGCGTTACGCAATCCGGACCGCTTACAGCGGTCTGCCCCGCTATGCGGGGATTATATCAGGAAGGCCACGGCCTGAAAAGCAAATGCCGCTTTCGCGGCGCTTCCTTTTCTGTGCGTGTGGTATAAATCAACAGAAGAGTGTAAATAGTCTGAAATGACAAACGATAAGGGGAGTAAGATGGCGCAGAAAAAAACACCGTACCTCAAACTTGTAAAGCCGCCTGATGACGTAAAGGAAATCAAAAAGAAGACCAGAAAAATCAACAGAAAAAAAGCGGAAAAGGTGCTTTCGATATTGATCCTTGTGATTCTGGCGATATGTGGGACGTGGCTTCTTATGAAGAACCAGACGTATGGACAGGCGAGAAAGGCATCGGGATATACAAAGGAACTGTCGGATACAAACAGTTTTGCCCGCTTTGCAAACGGGATCGTGAGATATAACCGGGACGGCGTGGTATTCCTGAACAGAAAGAACGAGGAGCAGTGGATCCAGCCGACTCAGCTGCAGAATCCGATCATAGAAGTAAAGGAAAATGCATTTGCAGTGGCAGACAGCGGAGGAAATAATATCCTGGTATTCGACAGGGACGGGCTCAAAGGTGAGATCGAGACGACACTTCCGATCGAGAAGATCGCAATATCTGATCAGGGAATCGTGAGCGCAATACTGAGAAATGAAGGTGCCCCCAAGATCATTTCATACGATGCGACGGGAAATATCCTTGTAGAGCAGCAGTCTTCGCTGAACAGTACGGGATATCCGGGGGCTTTGGATATGTCTGATGATGGAAATACGCTGGCAGTGTCTTATCTTTATACGCAGGGAACGGCGGTGCAGTCCAGAGTGATCTATTACAATTTTGGAGAAACAGGGCAGTCCAAAACGGATAATGTGGTTGCGTCGGATGAATATGATGGGACAGTGATGGCAGAAGTATTTTTCATGGGGAGTGACAGGTCCGTTATAGTGGGGGATGCTTCCTTTGTGATATACAGTGGACGGGAAAATCCGAAGCAGATGAAGGAAGTGAAATTAACCCAGGAAATCAAGAGTGTGTTCCACTCAGATAAATACATTGGTTTTATTCTGCTGAATCAGGAAAAGTCGGGATATGAGGTATGCCTGTACGATCGCTCCGGAGAGAGGATATTCACAAGAGAGATTACAGGGGATTATGGAAATGTGAGAATGGACGGTGATGAGATCATCATGTTTGAAGGAAGCAGATGCTGTATCATCACTGTAACAGGGATCATTAAATTCCAGGGAGATCTGATGGTGGATGTGCTTGAGATGTTCCGGGCGCCGGGCGTAAACAGATACTATGTGATGACCGTTAATGAATTGAGGATCGTTTATTTAACGAAATAGGAGACATTATGGATAATTGGCTGTTGATCATTGTGGCTGTGATTTTTATAATATGCATTGTCGTGGGATATGTGAGAGGATTCCTGAAATTCGGGCTTTCTCTTCTGTCTACAGTGCTGACGCTGATACTGGTGGCATTCCTTTCACCGTTTGTGTCGGATGCACTGGCAAAATATACACCGGTTGATGATTTTATCGAGGAGAGAGTGGTGGAGGCATTCATGCCGGAGATTCCCGTAGAAGATCTGGAAAAGATAGATCTTAGCGGGACCCCGCTGGAAGATCTGACACCGGAGGAGCTGGCGAATCTGAACAACGAGAACTGGAAAATGCTTGGGATCACGGCTCAGGATATCCTTGATGTGATAGGAGAAATCCCGAAGGACACGCAAATTCAGGAAATCCAGAATGCCGTCATGCCGCAGTTTATAAAGGACCAGCTCCTTGAGAACAACAATACAATGATTTATGAGGAACTGGGAGTCAGCAGCTTTCCTCAGTATGTGGCCTCCTATATTTCACGGATGGTACTGAATCTCATATCGTTCCTGGTCACATTCCTGATCGCTATTATCATTGTAAAGGCGCTGATGTTTGCAGTGAACATCATCGGAGAACTTCCGGTGCTTGGCCTGGTGAACCATATCGGCGGAGGAGCGCTTGGTCTGGTGCTGGGCCTGGTCATCGTCTGGCTGGGATTTCTCATCATAACGCTGCTTTATACGACAGAAGCAGGAAGCGCATGCTTTGAGATGATCGAGAAGAGCAGCATTCTGACGTTCCTCTATGATGTAAATCCGCTTTTGAGCAGGATTCTGGGCTTCCATTAGTGCCGCAAAATGATCCTGCATGTTCCGCAGGAAACAGAGAAAAGAATGAAAAAAAAGCATGGACTCAGATGATCTCCTGTGATGAGATCGTTCTGAGTCCATTTCTCTTTGGGATTATTCGGTTTTCCTGACCTGTTTGATGATCTGGTTCACATATGTGCTCAGTCCTGCTGTCAGGATACCCTGTATAACAGCGGTAAACACGGCCATTGCGATTTCCTGGCCATCTTTCAGAGGCTCTGTGGCAAGAACCCAGAACGCGCAGAGTATGATTCCGGCAGCGCCAAGGATCAGCGGAATATATTTATCTGCTACTGCTTCCGCTTTCTTCAGCCCCAGACCGATAAAATACAGCACGACCGCCACTGTGATCAGCTCTGGTTTGATATATTCTATGATCTGTTCCATAACATCCCTCCAGGATCATTTTATGCATGAAGAGGAAGAACAGTCACAGATATCATTCGGAAATCTTATACATGAAAAAATATTTGTTTTAGTATTTTATTCAATCAGTTTTCAAATTTGATAAAAAGCCCATAAACTTAACGTTTACAGGCTTTGTGAGCTCCCCCTGTTGGACTTGAACCAACGACACTTCGGTTAACAGCCGAATGCTCTACCGACTGAGCTAAGGAGGAATATGAAATTGTGATACAGCAGCATCTGCTGCTGTAGTGGAGAATACGAGAGTCGAACTCGTGACCTCCTGCTTGCAAGGCAGGCGCTCTCCCAACTGAGCTAATCCCCCAAAATGTTCTCATTGAACTTTTATAAGATATCATATTTATGGTGATTTTGTCAATAAGATTTTTGTGATTTCTTTAAAAATTTGTAAGAGGTCGATTGCAAAACTAAATTCCACCCTTTTTTCTCTGAGTATGGAATTTACTGTTTCTAAATCAAGACGTGGAGTTTAATATTTCCAAAATATCCTATATAATCCATCTGTTGCCCTGTCCGGCTGCCTCTCAGATTAGGAGGTATTCTCATGACAGCAAAACAGAAACATTTAGATTTGAAA
>NZ_JACJLR010000051.1 GCF_016902345.1 Mediterraneibacter glycyrrhizinilyticus
AAGTCCTCGACACAAACAAGTCGGAGCGTCACATCCGGGGCGGGATGGCTACGAGAGAAAAATATTTGCATCAGCATGGATAATGAGACAAGATCATCCGGTACAGAGCAATGTACCGGATGATTTTCTGTATATTCTTGTGTTCGGACAATAAATCGGATAGAATCAGTTTAGAAAGGTAGGGAGGGAACTACAATGAAGAAGGTAATGTTGGGAAAGAGCGGGCAGCAGGCGCCGGCCGTGATCGTGGGCTGCATGCGGCTTGGGGAAAAGGACAGGACATCCATGAACCGGTTTATCCATGCGGCGGTTGAACAGGGAGCGTATTATTTCGACCATGCGGACATCTATGCGGGCGGGAGGAGTGAGGAGATTTTCGGCGAGGCGTGGAGTGATGACCCGTCGCTTCGAAGAGAGGATATGTTTCTGCAGTCCAAGTGCGGAATCCGGAAAGGATATTATGATCTGTCGAAGGATTACATTCTGGAGTCAGTGGACGGAATCCTGCAACGTCTGAGGACAGACTATTTAGACATGCTCCTCCTTCACCGGCCGGATGCGCTGGTGGAGCCGGAGGAGGTCGCGGCGGCTTTTGATATCCTGGAGAAGAGCGGAAAAGTGCGGATGTTCGGTGTGTCCAATCATAAGCCGATGCAGATAGAACTGCTGAAGAGATATGTCCGTCAGGAAATCGTGACAGACCAGCTCCAGTTCAGTATACCGGTGTCTAATATGGTGGCGAACGGCATGGAGGTGAACATGGAGACTGAAGGCTCCGCTGACCGGGACGGGAGTGCGTTGGATTACTGCCGTCTGAATGATATTACAATACAGGCATGGTCGCCGTTCCAGATGCCGGCATGGAAAGGATGCTTTCTCGGAAATGAGGAATATGCGGATCTTAATAAGGTGATCGGTGAGCTTGTCGGACAGTACGGTGTGAGTCCGACGACGATCGCGGCTGCATGGATCCTCCGGCATCCCGCGCGTATGCAGATCGTGACGGGTACGGCCAGTGAAGAACGGCTGACAGAGATCATTGACGCAGGAAGGATCGATCTGAGCAGGGAAGAGTGGTATCGGCTGTATCTTGCGGCAGGACATATCCTGCCCTGATCATTCGCCGGCATCTCCGAATGTGAGAACCCCGGATGCGCGATCCGGATGAGAAGACGCTATTTGTATTGCGTTATACAGAGGACAGGGATATAATAGGTCTGTTTGTTCTGCCGGCCAGCGAATGCCGGCAGAGGCCGCTTACGATCTCGTATGATCCCGGGATGTGCTTTCCGGTATGGACGGCGATCGTAATGGCGGCAGAATGGAGTCTGTTATGAAATTATTTAAGCTGATCCTGAAAAATGAAACAGTGTTCTGTATCTCATTCTTGCTGGCGGTACTGTCCTCGTTTGTGGTAAAACCGGATATGCAGTACCTGGAGTATCCGGATTACCGGACGATCGCGCTTCTTTTCTGCCTGATGATCATTGTGGCAGGATTTCAGGCGCTTGGGCTCTTCCGTATGCTCGGACATTTCCTGATAACGAGGGCAGGAAGTATCAAAGGTCTTTCCGCTGTGATGATCCTGCTCTGCTTTTTCAGCAGCATGGTGATCACGAATGATGTGACATTGATCACGTTTGTGCCGTTTACGATCCTTGTTATGCGGATGGGCGGGAGAGTGGAGCGGGTCCTGAAGCTGGTCGTGCTGGAGACGATCGCGGCGAATCTGGGAAGTATGGCGACGCCGATCGGCAATCCGCAGAACCTGTATCTCTATTCGGTCTCTGACCTGACTGCGGCTGAATTTATGCAGGCGGTCCTTCCCTATGCCGGATTGTCGCTGCTCCTGCTCATGGCTGTGACGCTGATCGGAAAGGATGAGCCGCTCCTTGACGTCTCCGTGGAGGAAGAGAAAGGAGGAGCGGGGAAAACAGTGGGGCGGATGCTGCGAGGGGCAGCGCCGTTACTGATCCTGCTGCTCTTGTGCCTGCTGGTGGTTTTTCGGATACTTCCATATCAGCCGGTCCTGATCTGTGTGATATTAGTTATACTGGTGATAAACAGAAAACTGTACTGGTCGGTGGATTATTTCTTGCTTTTGACATTTTTATGTTTCTTTGTATTTATCGGAAATATGAAGCGGATTCCGGAAGTCAGCGAATTTCTCATTTCTGCCGTGCAGGGAAGGGAACTTCTGACGGGAATCCTTACGAGCCAGATCATCAGCAATGTTCCTGCTGCGATCCTTTTGTCGGGATTTAGCAGTGATTTTTCCGCTCTGGTCACCGGGGTGAATCTGGGCGGTCTGGGCACATTGATCGCCTCGCTTGCAAGTCTGATATCATTCAAATTCTTTGCAAAAGAGTATCCGGATAAAAAGGGCGCGTTTATGAAGGTATTTACGATATGGAACCTTTTGTTTCTGCTTGTGCTCGGTGCGGAAGCATTTTTAATTGGCATTGCGGCAGGGTGACCTGAACGCCTGAACGCCGGCAGATCGCCGTTTGAGGCGGGAAAGGAGCGGGGCAATGAAGATATTGGCGGTCCTATGCGATAAGGATGAGGCTGTAGAAATTGAAAAAATGCTGCGGCATATGGAAGCGCTATCCGGCGGGAAGCAGAGTAGCGGTGAAGGATGCTGCTGGAAAGTGAGCGGTATTGCAGGCGGCGGAAAGACGGGATACGAGATGATCCGCAGAGAATGCCCGGATCTTGTGATAGCGGATATCGAGCTTGCGGAAATATCCGGGCTGGACATGCTGGAAAAATTGCGCGGGGAGCATAGTGATGTGAGAGCAGTGCTCCTGGCGGACAGAGAGAACTTCGCTCAGGCAAAGCGGGCGATCGATCTGGGAGTGGAAGGATATCTGGTCAAACCGGTGAGAGCGGACGAACTGTGGAAGGCGGTGACTCGGGCAGAGAAGAAGTGGAAGAGAGAACAGACGGTGAAATCTGTAGTGTCGCTGGAAAATATTTTTCTGTCCTGCCTGAACGGACAGATCAGTCCGGATCGTGATTTTAATATGTTGACCAGCCAGCGGTTCGGATTCACGGTCGAGGAACCGGGAGCCGTTTTCGCCGTGTGGCTTGGCGACGGTTTCGAAGAGCAGAAAGAACAGGCGAGGAGCCTGATCGGGCAGTCCGCAGCGTTCGGCGGCGGCCGGGTTTCCCGCGTGTTCGAGGCGAGAGTGTGGAAGATTCTGTTTGTCGTTCTGTATCAGATGGAGGATGAAGAGCGGGAATATACATATTTTCAGAAAGAAATCGTACCGAAGCTGTGCCGGCAGCTGACGGGGACGGTGGTCTGTATCTGGGCAGAGGCAAAACGCATCGCGGATTTGCCGGATGTACTGAAACATATGAACTCTATGAAAGACTGGAATCTGCTCTTTGACAGAGGAGAACTGATCCGCCAGGAGGCGATAGACAGCCAGGAGACGGTGCCGCTTATATATCCCGTGGAGATTGAAAATCAGGCGCGCCAGGCTGTGAAGGTGAAAGACGGGGAAGAGATCAAACGGGCCTATTACCGGCTGTATGATCATATACGGCGCAGGCCGCACAGCCCCGGAGATATGAAAGAATGCCTGATCCGGTTCAACATGGCGCTGCTCAATGTATACAAGACGCAGTGGGAGATCGAGTCGGAGCTGGAGATCCAGCGCTGCATGCAGGCGATCGCCGCAGCGATGAGCTGGCGCGAGGTGCGTATCGCAATGGACCGGTTTCTGTCAGCGATGAAATTCGATGCATTTGAGGAAGAAGAGGACGCCGGGCTGAGCCCGCTTGTCCGCAAGGCGGTACAGATCGTGAGAAAATATTACGATCAGGGGATCACGCTGGAAGAAGTGGCGGGCAGGCTTTTTATTTCCGAGGAGTATCTGAGCAGCCAGTTCAAAAAAGAAACCGGAGCCGGATTTGCAGAGACAATCAGGAGATACCGGATAGAGCGCATCAAAGGTCTGTTGGTCGGCACAAGGCTTAAGATTAACCAGATCGCGGAGCTGACCGGATATGCGGACTCAAAGTACATGAGCAGGGTATTTAAGGAAGAGACAGGGATGCTCCCGACGGAATTCCGGAAGACAGCTCATTAAAAAAATCGACCTTTTTAAGGAATTTCACCCTTTTTATATTGGATAAATATGGTATCATAGCGTCGAATTATATCATTGCAAAGAGAGGTGAGATGAATAATGAGCGAAATGAAGATTACATTTAAGCATCCGGAAGAAATCCGTGAGTTCGTAAATATGGTCTCAAAATATGACTTTGATATCGACGTGAGAAGAGGCCGTGTCGTGGTAGATGCCAAATCTTTACTTGGAATTATGCATCTTGGACTGAACAATGTAATGGATCTGAAGCTGCACTCTGACGACTGCGAGGAGCTTCAGAAGAAGATTCTGAAATATGCGGCGTAAGAGAGCGCTTAAAATAACTGGATATGATATACAGCTTCCCGGCAGTTCTGATGATATGCCGGGAATTTTGTTATTGTCAAACAGGGGCGGCTCTACTATAATGAAAGCATAAGAGCACGCGGTCCGGAAGGGCCGTATTTTACGAGGAGGAAAAACGTGAAGAACGAATTAGTGATCGTCCTTGACTTTGGCGGACAGTATAACCAGCTTGTCGCAAGACGTGTCAGGGAATGTAATGTGTACTGTGAGATTTATTCTTACAAAACAGATATTGAGAAGATCAAAGCGATGAACCCGAAGGGAATCATACTTACCGGCGGCCCGAACAGCTGCTATCTGCCGGATTCGCCGACATATTCGGACGAGCTGTTCAAGCTGGGAGTACCGGTGCTCGGACTTTGCTACGGCGCCCAGCTTATGATGCATGTGCTCGGCGGCAAAGTAGAGAAGGCGGACGTCAGAGAATACGGCAAGACAGAAGTCCTGATCGACAAGACTTCTTCCAAAGTATTTGCGGATGTTTCCACTCCGACCGTCTGTTGGATGAGCCACTTTGACTATATTTCAAAAGTTGCGCCGGGATTCGAGATTTCCGCGCACACTGCAGACTGCCCGGTGGCAGCGGCGGAAAATGAAGCAGAGAAGCTTTACGCGATCCAGTTCCATCCGGAGGTGCTCCACACACAGGAAGGAACGAAGATGATCAACAACTTTGTGAAGAATGTCTGCGAGTGCAGCGGCGACTGGAGAATGGATTCCTTTGTGGAGAACTCTATCGCAGCGATCCGTGAGAAAGTCGGAGACGGCAAGGTGCTGCTCGCATTATCAGGCGGCGTTGATTCTTCTGTGGCAGCAGGACTTCTCTCCAGAGCAATCGGGAAACAGCTGACCTGTGTATTCGTAGACCACGGTCTTCTCCGCAAGAACGAAGGAGACGAAGTGGAAGCCGTGTTCGGTCCGGACGGAGACTTCGATCTGAACTTTATCCGCGTAAATGCGCAGGAGAGATATTATAATAAACTGGCCGGAGTGACCGAGCCGGAGCAGAAGCGTAAGATCATCGGAGAAGAATTTATCCGTGTGTTTGAGGAAGAGGCGAAGAAGATCGGAGCCGTGGACTTTCTTGCACAGGGCACCATCTACCCGGACGTGGTAGAGAGCGGTCTGGGCGGTGAATCCGCAGTAATCAAGTCCCACCACAACGTAGGCGGCCTGCCGGATTATGTAGACTTCAAAGAGATCATCGAGCCGCTGCGCGATCTGTTCAAAGACGAAGTGCGCAAGGCAGGACTGGAGCTGGGGATTCCGGAGGAGCTGGTGTTCCGTCAGCCGTTCCCGGGACCGGGACTTGGAATCCGTATCATCGGAGAGGTGACTGCGGAGAAGGTGAAGATCGTGCAGGATGCGGATGCGATCTACAGAGAAGAGATCGCCAACGCAGGACTGGACCGGAGCATCGGACAGTATTTCGCCGGACTCACCAATATGAGGAGCGTCGGCGTTATGGGCGACGAGAGGACGTACGATTATGCGGTGGCACTCCGTGCTGTAAATACGGTGGACTTCATGACCGCAGAGGCGGCGGAGATCCCGTATGAGGTGCTGAATAAAGTGATGAGCAGGATCATCAATGAGGTCCGCGGGGTGAACAGGGTAATGTATGATCTGACGAGTAAGCCGCCGGGGACGATAGAGTTCGAGTAGCGGACAGAACCCCGGAAATGCTGATAAAATGGGCATTTCCGGGGTTATTTTATGCCGTTTGGCTCTAAAATGGCTCTAATTGTTGTTCAGAGTAATAAGATTAAATTTCTTCTACTTCAATAGCGTCAATAACCAAGGCTTCTTCTTCTGTAGTATGATGTTCAGGATTGCTTAATAAAGTATCTTGTAGTGAAGCCTTTAATTTGTCGCAACATGGTTTAAAGGATAGATAAGTAATACCTCCTCCAATGACACCGCCTACAACGGGGATGGCTTTTTTAAAGAACCCGGCAAATACTTGCTTTGTCATATTTACGCCAAACCATTTTGATACACTTTTTACGATGGGGTAGATTGTTCCTTTAGTAAGGGCAGCCCTCATCAATTTTTTCTCTACACCTTTTCCTAAAGCTGTCGCCATTGCCTTGAGAGCGGTATTGGTACCTTGTACGCCATACATAACACCGAGACACACAATTAACAGATTCATGGTTTCGGAATCAAATTTATGTCCTTTATTTCTGGTGTCAATTTCTGGAAAACCATACAAATACATAAGCTTTTGAGCTGCTCGTAGCATGTAGCCATAATACTGAGCTAAATCAGCAGGGATAGTGGCGACCATAGCCACTCCGCCAGGTGCACCTAGGGCAGCGGAAATTCCAGATACGCAATTTCGTTCAAATTTAATTACCTCATCAGCAATCTTATCAATTTCATTAACTGGAATTTGGGCATAGGCAGGAGTGTGAGCAATTGCGTTATCAATCGTCTCTTGCGGATAATTTTTCATCAATTCTTTTTGCAGAAAATCTTTTCGGTTTACTTTAATGCCGGGGGTCTGTAAACCAATAATAATAAAATCTTCAATGTCGATTTCTCCATTTCCATTTGCGTCTACTACATTTACAATAGAATCTTTAGATTTTGCAACGACTGTTTTTGCTTTGTCGGTTGCTGCTGAAAAAGTTTTTCCAACATTTTTAGCAGCGTCATTAAGATTTTCTTTAAATGATTTTGTATCATCTGAATCATTTGTGTTTTTCTTCATTGCTTATGGCTCCTTTCAGAAAAGGGGATGTATTTTTTGCGAGACGATAAATTATTGGGGAAATACTTTTACAGCTATTCCAGAAACGCTCTTCTTGACGACAATATTCGTATCAACTAAATGCTGTTTGATCTGCTCACAGGTTTCGTTCATCTGTGCCACTTCCTGCTGGAATGCTTCTTCACTTGGAAATGCGTCTTTGGAGGCAAGCAAATTTTCCTGCCATTTCTTTGTTTTAGCAAATTTAGCCAGTCGGTCATTGATTGCCGGGTGCTTAAAACGGATATAGATTGTCTCTGGAATGAGATTTCCATCCTCATCTTTATCTCCGTCAATCTCCATATCTATTTGATCGTCCATTTTAAAAAGTAAGGTAAGCACATCAGAAGCAGTTTCTATATCAAAATCCGTAAAAACATTGATACTTACGCCTAAAGCGTTTGCAATTTTTAAAAGCTGGTCAGGCTTGGGATTACGGCTGCCCAGCTCATATTTACGGATTGTGGTTCCGTCTATGCCAGCCAGCTTACCTAACATATTCTGTGAAATTCCTCGGATATTTCGGAATGTTTTAATCTTTTCTCCTACTGTCATAAGGTGACTCCTTTCAGAGTGAATATAAATAATAGGGACATTTGTATTCTATCATATTTAAGCGAAATAGGGAAGAAAAATTTAGAAACTATATTGACAAGGCACAAAAGAGCCTATATAATGAGAATACAAACAAGGCACAAATGTACCTGATAAAAAATAAGGAGGACACTGAATGGAGAAAACAAGAAAAATGTATGTAACAGCAGAAGAAGCGGCGGAGATACTTGGCGTCTCAACAGGTTATGCCTATAAGATTATCCGGGGCTTGAATGAAGAACTGAAAGAAAAAGGATATCGGACAATCTGCGGCAAAGTTCCAACAAAGTATTTTGAAGAAAAGTTTTACGGATTGACTGTAACAATGTAGAGAGGAGGATTTTTATGCCGGCAACAAGAGACGGAAAGATGTGGCGCAGTCAGTTTTATTACAAAGACTGGCAGGGAGTGAGCCACAAGAAAAATAAGAGAGGCTTTAGGACAAAAGCAGAAGCAGAACAGTGGGAGAGAGATTTCCTTCAGCAACAGCAGCGCAATCTGGACATCAATTTTGAAAACTTTGTTCAGATTTATTACGAAGATATGGAACACCGGCTGCGTGAAAATACCATGAGGACAAAGAAGTTTATCATTGATCTGAAAATTATTCCCTACTTCAAAAATAAGAAGATGAATGAAATCAAGGCTTCGGATGTACGGGCATGGCAGAATGCTCTTATGAAAAAGGGATATTCGCAGACCTATCTGAAAACCGTAAACAATCAGTTATCTGCTATTTTTAACTATGCAGTAAAATATTACGATTTGAGGGATAATCCATGCAGGAAGGCTGGAAGCATAGGAAAAAGCCAAGCCGGAGAAAGACAGTTCTGGACGAAGCAGGAGTTTAAACAATTTCTTGTGACTGTAGAAGATAAGCCGGAAGCAAGGATGGCTTTTCTGCTTCTTTACTGGACAGGCATGAGGATTGGAGAATTACTTGCGTTGACCTATAACGATATTGATTTGGAAAAACGCACAATTTCAATCAATAAATCATATCAGCGTCTGGAAGGCAGGGATATTATCACACCACCCAAGACTCCAAAAAGCAAACGTATCGTGACGATACCGCCATTTCTTGCAGAAGAATTACGGGATTATATGTCTCATTTATACGGGATTATGGCGGATGAGAGAATGTTCCGATTTACAAAATCTTATATGGAACATGAAATTATCAGAGGAATTAAGGCCTCCGGGGTAAAGCGGATAAGGCTACATGACTTACGCCACTCGCATGCTTCTCTACTTGTGGAAATGGGCTTTACTCCATTGGCGATTGCGGATCGGCTGGGTCATGAGAAAATTGAAACCACGTTAAACACCTATTCGCATTTATATCCCAACAAACAGGGAGAACTTGCGGATAGACTGGAAATCGAAAATAACAGGGAGGACGAGGAATGAGCGGAGTTCATAAGTATCCGACAATCAGCTTTCGGATTTCACCCAGAGAAAGAGAAGAAATTGAAGCAAAGATTTTAGCAAGTGGAATGTCAAAAAGAGATTATTTTGTACGTTCCTGTATTTATAACCGGGTATGCGTAGTTGGAAAGAAAGAACTGATCTATCGGTTGGTAGAGGAATTAAAGATCATGCAGACAAATATTCGTGAAGTGACAGAACAGCTTGAACAGGCAGAAATAACACTGTCAGAAGAAGGATTGCAGGACATGAAAAATGACTGTTTGGATATGCTGAAAGCAATTATCTGGCTGCTGGATGGCGCAAGTTACCTGTGGCAGGATAAAGAAAAAAGCCCCGACAGCGGCAACTGTTAGGGCTGTGATAACTGGGAAAATTCTGTTATCAACTATCACAATGCGAGTATAACAGAGTTTCCCATTTGTGACAATTATTTTTTACAGTGGGAGGCTGAAATGCAGAATAGAAAATTAAAGACGGAACTGCGATTGATTAACATGGAGAATGTAGCGGTAGAGCAGGTGGAATGGATGCTCTATCCGTTCATCCCCTATGGAAAAGTGACGATCATACAGGGAGATCCCGGGGAGGGGAAAACAACAATGGTGTTACAGATCATAGCAAAACTGACAAAAGGTGAGCCTGTGCTGCCAGTAATGGATGGAGAGGAAGAATCCGCAGAACAGGCAGGCGAGCCAGTCAATGTGATCTACCAGACCGCAGAAGACGGGCTGGGAGATACTATAAAGCCCCGTCTTCTGGCGGCAGGGGCAGACTGTTCTAAAGTGCTTGTCATTGATGACAGTGAACAGCCGTTGACAATGTTAGATGAACGTCTGGAACAGGCAATCCAGCAGACAAACGCTCGTCTTGTAGTCTTAGATCCGATCCAGAGTTTCCTCGGAGCGGAAGTAGATATGCACCGGGCAAATGAAATCCGTCCACTGATGAAGCGGGTATCTGTGCTAGCGGAAAAATATCACTGTGCGATTGTCCTGATCGGTCATATGAACAAGAACAGCACCGGAAAATCTTCATACAGAGGGCTTGGTTCTATTGACTTTCAGGCTGCGGCAAGGAGCGTTCTGATTGTAGGGCGTATGAAGAACGAGCCGGAAACAAGAGTAGTTTGCCATGTAAAAAGCTCCCTTGCACCAGAGGGGAAATCAATCGCTTTTCGCTTGGATAAAGAGAACGGATTTGAATGGATCGGGGAATATGACATCAGTGCGGATGATCTGCTGAGCGGCAATAACCGTGGACAGAAGATAAAAGAGGCGAAAGAGTTCCTGCTCGATATATTGGCGGATGGGGCAGTGGAACAGAATGTAATCCTTAAGGAGTCAGAAAGCCGTGGCATTAAAGGAAAAACGCTCTGGAATGCGAAGAAAGCTCTTGGCGTCCAATCGATAAAACCCGGCGGACACTGGTCGTGGGTATTGCCGGAACAATAATTCAACATGGCAAGATTACCATTTCTTTAGGCTCAGGTAATGTTGCCACCTTGAAAGGAGGTTTGAATGAAACAGGTACAGATACCACAGGAATTGTTTGTACAACTGGTCCACTATCATTTGATGGAGGACGACAGTTATATGGATGAGATAAGGATAGGATTGGAGAAGAAATTAGATGCAATGGTATTGCATGAACTGTATGAAAAATCTAAGACTGCACCGACAGAGGCTGAAAGGGAAAAATCCCGGAAGGAATATCTGGATAGGAAAGGAATGCCTGACAGCTTTCGCTGGTAATGGTTTCTTTGATGATATGAGACAGGAGCGTGTCACGCTCCTGTGATATCGGACAAGGCAGAAGGAGGAGTTATATGATTATCCAGCCGGAACGTGGAACCCGAAATGTAAATGCGAATTTTTATGGGATGGAAACAAGACAGATTGCTATGCTCAATGAAATATTTGGGGGTGTAGATTTGACAAAGAGAGAAATGCGGACGTTGGTATGGCTTGCAGGCTGGGAGGAAAGCACAGTCGTAAATGTGGTATCCGCAATACGAAAAGCGATAGCGGCGGAAGCAGGGCGGCAGGAACAGCCGCTCCGTCCATAGGACGGAAAAGCCCCCGGCAGGGCGCAAAGGCAGCTTTTGATGGACGGAACGGCTGTCAAAAGTGCTTTTGCGTTACTTTCGACGAAAGTAACAAAGCCTTGCGCCGTATCCGGCGCTGATTACTGCCCGAAAAGGGAGAGAGGAGAGTTATTGAAGAGAACGATCAGTTTTATGACAGGAAAAGGTTCTGTCAACCATAACAGCAGGAAATTCCATGCAAAAAATACAGATCCAGAGAGAAGTTATCTGAATGTGGAATACTGCAATGAAAATATCAAAGACGTCTATCACGAATTATTTGATGAAGCATTATCCCGTTATAATGAAAAACAGACAAGGAATGACCGTCGGATTGGCGATTATTACGAAAAAATCTGTTCTGGGAAACAGGAAAAGCCATTCCATGAAATTATCCTGCAGATCGGGGATAAGGATACAATGGGAGCGGAAACAGAAGAAGGACAGCTTGCGGCAAAGATACTGGACGAATATATGCAGGATTTCCAGAGAAGAAATCCCACATTAAGAGTGTTCTCGGCACATCTCCATATGGACGAGGCAACGCCACATCTGCACATAGATTTCGTGCCTTATATTACAGGGAGCAAACGGGGGCTTGATACAAGGGTGTCTCTAAAACAGGCGTTGACAGCCCTTGGTTTTAAAGGCGGTACGAGAAGGGAAACGGAATTAAATCAGTGGGTGTCGGCTGAAAAGCAGCAACTTGCTGCAATTATGCTGGAACATGGGATTGAGTGGGAACAGAAAGGCACACATGAAAAGCATTTGTCCTTGTTGGACTTTGAAAAACAGGAGAGGGCAAAAGAAGTGGCTGCGCTTGAAGCACAGAAAGCGGAACTGGAAGAACATAATGCCACTATGCAGGAAGTCAATGAAAAATGGCTTGACCAGTTGGAGAATATTGAAAAGGAAATATTTTCAGCGCAGGAAAACCGGGAAGAAGCCGATAAGCAAGCAGAACAGGCAAAGAAAAAGGCGTCACAATATGAGAAAAAACTGACGGAAATTGCGCATATGGTAAAAGATATGGAGCGGTTCGCAGAGAAATATTCTGCTGATCCAGAGGAAGTGTTGCCGGAGGCGGGAGCGCTGGAAACGGGGAGATCCTACCGAGAAAAGAAAGCAAAGCCGCTGATTAAGAAGATCGTGGCAGTGTTGCGGTCTGTTTATCGGGCTTATCTGGATCTTTCCAGAAGATTCAGTGATATGCAGAAATCTTATGAGAGGGCGTGGAGTAAAGTTAATTCTCTTACTGCACGTGTAGAAGAACTCTGGAATGAAAACAGAGATCTGAGGGAACGTCTTGGAGATTTTGGCAGGGTAGAACGGGCATTAGGACGAGATACAGTTGAAACGATTGTTCAGAAGGAGAAAAGACTGGAAGAAGTACAGAGAATGCAAAAGCAGAGGCATAAAAGAAAGATAGACAGAGGGGAGAGATGAAAAAAATTTGATTACCTCAAAAGAACATTTGTTCTAAAATGGTAATTGAAAAAGAACACCAGATATAGTATAATCAAGCCACAGATATATACAAAGCAGGTGAGATCATGCTGGAAAAAGTTATAGAATTGACAAATGGTTATATTGATACAATGCCGAAAAAAGAGCGTAAAAAATACGGTCAGTTTTTTACAAGTATGGAAACAGCTCGTTTTATGGCAAACCTATATGATATTACTTCTGATATGACAAAAATTAGTGTGCTGGATGCCGGGGCAGGTTCCGGCATTTTAGCATGCGCTTTTTTGGAAAGAGTAGAAAGGTTACCTTTTGTGGAAGAAATAGAAGTGACTTGTTATGAGAATGATGAAAAAATTTTGCAACTATTAGAAAATAATCTTAAATATTGTCAACAGAAATCAATGAAGAAAATATCCTTCTCTATAGTAAAAGAGAATTATATTCTAAGTCAGTATTTAGATTTTAATTGTATGATTGGCGGGAACCCGAATCCTAAGAAATATGACTTTGTTATTGGAAATCCGCCCTATATGAAGATACCAAAAGACGCACCAGAAGCTACAGCTATGCCGGAAGTTTGTTATGGAGCACCTAATCTTTATTTTATATTTGCGTCTATGGGACTCTTTAATTTGCGTGATGAAGGGCAAATGGTATATATCATACCACGTTCATGGACATCAGGTGCTTATTTTAGGCGATTTAGAGAATATTTTCTGACACAGGGGAAAATAGAGCATATTCATTTATTTATTAGTCGAAATAAGGTATTTGATAAGGAGGATGTACTACAGGAGACAATTATCATTAAGGTTCGAAAAACGAAGAACACTCCTCGAAGTGTTACGATTACATCCTCAAAATCAAATAATGATTTTGGCGATTTGACATCTCTGACTGTGCCATATAATTTGGTAGTATCAGGTAAAGATTATTATGTATATCTGGTAACAAATGAGGAAGAAGTTCAGGTGTTGGAGCAACTTCATAAATTTGATAAAACATTGCCGGATATTGGGGTAAAGATGAAAACAGGTTTGACAGTAGATTTCCGTAATCGGGATATTCTGCGAGATACAGCAGAAGAAGGAGCAATCCCTTTGTTTTACTCACAGCATATAAAGCAGGGAAAAGTACAGTTTCCAATTCAAAAAGAGCATGAGTATGTAGTGACAGACCAGAAGGGGTTAATGCAGGAAAACAGGAATTATTTATTTGTAAAGCGATTTACGGCAAAGGAGGAACACCGGAGATTGCAGTGCGGTGTGTATTTAGCAAAAAACTATCCTCAATATTCAAAAATCAGCACGCAGAACAAAATCAATTTTATTGACGGACTACTACATGAAATGTCTGAGTGTTTAGTATATGGTTTATATGTCATCTTTAATTCTACACTGTATGATGAATATTATCGTATATTAAATGGTTCTACACAGGTAAACTCAACGGAGATTAATGCTATGCCAGTGCCTGATTTGGAAAGTATACAGGAGATGGGAAGAAAGCTGATGAAGAGCAAAGACCTGTCGGAAAAAAATTGTAATTTAATTTTGGAGGGATACTGTGGATAAAATTGAAGAAACCAGAGAATTTTTGAATTGTATCGGAATGCCAAAAGCACAGCAGGCTGATATTTGTTGCTATGTGATATTGGCGATGGCTGGAATAAAGCCAGATATGCAATGGAAAGAAGCTACCAATGAATGGATTCGTATACACGATATTATCCAGTTCGCAAATTCTTATTATGGAACTACATATGCCGAGAATAGTCGAGAGACGTTCAGAAAACAGGCATTACATCATTTTCGGACAGCAGCATTGGTAGAAGATAATGGAAAGGCTACAAATAGTCCAAATTATCGGTATAGGTTGACGGAAGAAACGTTGCAAATGTTAAGAGCCAGAGATACGATTGAGTGGCAGCCTTCTTTGAGAAGATTTCTACATTATCATCAAAGCTTGATGGAAATGTATGCTTCTAAGAAGAAAATGAGTATGATGCCTGTAAAGATAAATGGACAGGATTTTAACTTTTCACCGGGAAAGCATAATGAACTGCAGAAAGCAATTATTGAAGAATTTGCCCCGAGATTTGCGCCAAATTCAGAGTGTCTGTATGTGGGTGATACAATAGAAAAAGATCTGGTAAAAAATGTTGAGAAGCTGACAGAATTAGGATTTGAAATCACACTTCACGATAAGATGCCAGATGTGGTGTTGTATCGTGAAGATAAGGATTGGCTGTATTTTGTGGAATCGGTGACTTCGGTAGGCCCGATGGATCCGAAACGTATTCTTGAGATCACAGAAATGACGAAAGATGTGACAGCAGGAAAGATTTTCGTAACAGCTTTCTTGGATTTCAAGACTTACAAAAGGTTTTCGGAGGAGCTGGCATGGGAGACAGAAGTCTGGATTGCTGAAATGCCAGAACATATGATTCATTTGAATGGAGATAAATTTTTAGGGCCAAGGCAGAAAGGTTGATATGATATGTGGACAGATAATGCATCAAAAATAGACATGTTGTTTTATAAACCATATGCTGAGATAGTTTCTCAAATTGCTGTAGAAACAGATATAGATCCATTGACAATAGGCGTATTAGGTCTATGGGGAGCAGGAAAGTCCACGTTACTTAATTTGATTGAGCAGCACTATGAAGGAAAAGATGATATTATCTGTGTAATGATTAATGCATGGATGTTTGAAAGTTATGAAGATGCAAAGTCTGCAATTATGGAAGCTCTTTTAAGAGAACTGGAAGAAAGAATACCAGCAGAAGAGACTAAGAAAAAGTTCCGGGCCTTATTGAAAAAGATTGATTATTTTAAATTGGGAACAAAAGTTGTATCTTCTGCGGCACCTGTAGTTGCAAGTATTGCTTCTGGAACACCATTGCCTCTACTGTTTAGTGTTCCTCAAAATGCTAAAGATATTGGAGGTGTGATAAAAAATATATCTGATTCAGTTCAGCATATTAAAGATGAGTATATTAAGGATGATAACACTACTAATGATAGTGTAGTAAATAATGTAAGGAAGTTTAAGGATGAGTTTCAGGATGCGATAAATACAGATAAAATTAAAAGAGTTGTTGTATTAATTGATGATTTGGATAGGTGTCAACCAGAACGAATTATTGAAACACTAGAGGTGATCAAACTATTTTTGTCTGTGAATAAAACTTCTTTTATTATAGCTGCGGATGAAAATGTAATACAGTATGCAATAAAGAAAAAATATCCAAAAGTAGATAATTTTGATGTTGAATTGGATAAAGAATATATTGAAAAAATGATACAACTTCCAGTGTATATACCGGAGTTGTCATCTAAAGACATTCAAAACTATTTATTATTGTTAGTAATGCAGAAGTATATGAAGCCAGATAGTTTCGATGTACTGATAAAAACAATAGAAGAGAAGAAATTGATGATAGGGGAAAGCGCAATTAATTATGAGCAAATAAAAGAAATTGTAAATAATGAATCCGATATTTATAAAAATGGGATGAAAAATGAATGTGATGAGGTCATAAAAGTGATTCTTCAGATTCGTGCTATTGTTGCCTATACGCTTAAAGGAAATCCACGGCAAGCAAAAAGATTCCTTAATACATTTATTACAAAGAGACAGTTATCAAAGTTATATTATGGTGATGAACTTGATATGGGAGTTATGGCGAAATTGCTTGCCTTGCACAAATTAAATCCCGATTTATTTAATAAATTGAATGAGTGGAATGCGAATTATGACACGGAAAATGAACAGTTTAAGCGTATGAGGCAGAGCCTAGATGACGATAATCCAGATTCTGAATTTGCAAAATGGCATAAACCACGAATTAAAGCATGGGTAGAATGTCCTCCAGTTGAATTGGAAAAAAAGAATTTGGACAAGTACTTTTATTTGACGAGAGAAATATTGAAAAAGCAAGATGAAATCGAGTCTGAATTGAGCGAAGAAAGCAGAAAATTATTGGAGAGAATTGGTAAGTTTAATCCAGGATTGGCTGATGGAATAATGAAAGATATGAAAGAGCTGTGCCCATCTGACTTAGAAGATGTTATGAAAGTTCTTATCAAAAAGATAGAATCTGGAGATGTTGAATCAAATGTTTACAGCTTGCTATTCGTAAATTTCTCTGATTATCGTGGGGAAATAATCGAGGCAATAAAAAAGGCGGATAAATCATTAGAAGCAGGAGATCTTCCGCCATTTAGAGCAATGTATTCAGAAGATCAAGACGCAATAGAGAATTTGCTTGACGAATTAAAAAATGTAAAAAAAGAGATTAAAGAAAGAATTATGAAAACAGGAGATTAGTATGGGAACATCAAAGGGATATATTGCGCCGACAACTCCGCAGTGGTCGCAAGCAAAACGTGCAGTGACTTCTTATATTAAAAATGGGAATATGGAGTCTAGAGCTAAGGCAGCCAGTAAATTTGCATCAGCAATGCATCATGATTTAGCATCTTCAGAACAGTTTACAAAAGCAGCAGGAAGTATTTTATCGTTTGCTCAGGCGGTATCACATGCTGGAATAAATAATGCGTTACATGAGTTTAATCGTAATGATTTGATAGGAAAATCATCAGATGAAATATATAATGAACTTGTCCAGGAATTCACAAATTATGGAAATACAACGGAAGATTATTTATCAGCAGAAGCTATTAGAGCAGCTTTGAAAGAGTTGAACATAACGGATTTGGAAGATTTAAAAATCGTTGCTCCAGATGTTTTGTTGAAAGAAATGCTAATTGAGTACATTAAATTTAGCTTTGCATTTCGATATGAGGAAAAGATACGCATGAAAAGGAATCCTGAAGAAACTGAGCGATTATTAGAAGAGATGGGCAAGTATATTTCCAACGAATTACATAATAACTTAAAGCTGGAAGATATAAAAACCATAGACTTTGAACGCATGCAAGCCTCAGAAATAGTAAAAAGGTCACTTGAAGATGCGTATCAGGTATTTGAGCTGTTTTATGGAGAGGCATAAAGATGAGAGTATGGATAGATAAAGAAAATGAAATGTACCCAAATGCTGAGTGGAATGATTCCTATATTTTTACATTGACGAGAAAAAAATATAGTACTATTTTTTCGGGAATTACTGATATATGGTATAGAATGGACTGTATGGCTTTACCAGAAATTTACGAGGATTTATTTGTCATAGGAATTAGTGTATTTGCGATAGATAAAAGAGTTTCGAGAAGGTTATTTCCAGACTGTTGGACAAGAGAACTTAGCGTATCAATCCCGGTGTTACAAATGCATAAATGGAGTGGAACAGAAGAATACTGGAATCGAACATTAGGATTTCTTACTGGTGATAAATGGGATGTCCATTTTCGACAGTGCGAAAAAATGTACAGCAAACGTAAATATCCAAATCGAATTCATCTTGATATTAAGGGATGTGATTGTATTTGTTTATTCTCTGGAGGTTTAGACTCATTTTGTGGGGCAATAAAATTATTGGCGGAAGAAAAATCGCCTTGCTTAGTAGGCCATAATGAATATCCTAAATTGAGGAGTAAACAGGAAAATTTTGCATTGACATTTCAGAAGATATATTCAAATCAAAAAGTGCGATTTGTTGGATTTTCTGCGAATTCACGTGCCCCTATTACAATGAATGGGGAACGTTTAGAAAAACATGAAGATACATCCCGGGGAAGGTCGTTGTTATTTTTATGTGCAGCGTTATCAATAGCTGGTATTTTGGGCAATGATATGCCGGTTTATATACCAGAAAATGGATTTATCGGATTAAATATCCCATTGACTAATAGTAGGAAGGGGACTTGCAGTACGAGAACTACTCATCCGTATTTTTTGGGACTTTTTTTGGATATTCTACATATGGTTGGAATAAATAATCCAATTCAGAACTTTTATGCCTATTCAACAAAGAGAGAAATTGTTAATGGAGTAAAAAATACGGAAGCATTTAAAAACCATTATATGGATACAATTTCATGCTCTCATCCGTGTTTAGCTCGATATGATAAAAAGCGAAATTCAGATTATCCTATAAATTGCGGCTATTGTTATCCTTGTTTAATACGTAAAAGTTCCTTGCTCGACATAAAAGATTTTCGATATTGGTACACTGAGGGTGTATCAGAATTCCTGAAGAATAATTCCAACAATCAAAAGGCAAATGATTTGCGTGCTGTGATTAGTACCTTATACAGATATAAAAAAAGCCATGATGAGGACTTAAAAGATATGATAAGGTGTTCTGGAAAACTGGATGAAGAATCAGTTCAGAAGTTTTTGAGAGTTTATAAATCAACAATGGCAGATCTGATAGAGCTATTGTCAGAAGATGATGAAATAAAGAAATTCATAGGAGAAAGTTGTGCAGGGACTGATTGACACTCATTTTCATTTGGACATGTATAAAAATTATAATGAGATTTATAAAAAGATTGTTGCAGAAAAACAGTATACATTGTGCATGACTAATTCTCCGGGTGTATATTTGAGCTGTAAGAATATATTTGGTGATAACAAGTATGTCAAGTTCGCATTGGGTTTCCATCCACTTAATTCGAATTTAAAAGAGAAAGATCTGAGAGATTTTATGAAGATGCTCTCATGGACAGACTATGTTGGCGAGATTGGATTGGATTTTACAAAAAGAACTGGGATAAAAAAAGAACAGCAGATAAAGTGGTTCAAAAAAATTGTTGAGACTTGCTCTAAAGAAAATAAAATTATGTCAATTCACATAAGGGGAGCAGAAGAGATCGCCTTAAAAATTATAGGTCAATATTGTCCGAGGAGATGTATAGTACATTGGTATACTGGAAATGTTGAATTTCAAAAAGAATTTATTAGTTTGGGATGCTACTTTTCGGTAAATGCTAGTATGGTAAAAAATATGGATATTTTGAGCGTAATTCCGAAAGATAGACTGTTGATAGAAAGTGATGGGCCCTATTCAAAGGTAAATGGGAAAAGATTTTTCCCCACATTATTATTGGAAGAATATGAACTTATAGCAAAATCACTTAATGAACCAGAATTGATACGAGTTATATTTGATAATTTCAAAAACCTGTTGCTCACAAAATAAAAAAATAAATTTATGCTTAACCGCTTATTGTAAAAAAGAAATGAAAATGCTAAGGAAAGTACTGCTAAGAGGCAAGGAGTTTGTTTTAAGAATTAGTATGTTAGAAGAAAAGGGCAGTCGACATCAAACAGATGATATTAGCGATTTAGAAAAACGGAAGAATCGTAGTTAGTATTTCAGGTTGGCTCTATTTTGGCTCTAAAAATTTGAATTGTTGCAAATATGAAAAGAAGTTTTGAAAAATGAGAATAATAGAATCAATAAAACTCATAGAAAAACAGCCAAATCAAGTCATCCGCTGAGGAGTTTGAATAGGATTTTGCAAAAATAAACCCAGTATTTATGCGGCTTCCAAGCAAATTCCGTTATTTTTTGGCAACGGAATGGCAACGTTCTTGCAAAATTCGTTGAATAAAATATTATTTCTATAACATAAAAACCTTACTGATGAGCTGTTTCCAAAATTAGAAAGAGTAGTCAGTAAGGTTTTTCTTTTTGCATTTCTTTATTGATTTTCTTTTTTCAAAGCCTTTATGAGATCGTCAGACAGTTCCTGAGACGGAACTTTTGCCCGAATCTCTGAGGTGTCCAGTTCCGGATATTTGTATCGCCAGTTATCGTATTCTTCCTGGCTGATTTCTCCGGATTCCAGTTTTGCAGCCATTTGCTGCCATGCATGAAAAGGTGTGAACAGATGCTGATATTCTTTATGTTCTCGGTCAAGCCGGAGACAAAGTTCTCCGTCAATCTCTCCGATCTTTATGCCATACATATCTTCCAGAGCAAAGAGTGTGTGCATGAGACCAAGATAGGAATCAATGTTTGGAACATTGATGGCTCTGGGACTGACATCGAAGATCTGTGCCATTTTGAATATTCTGCGGTGGCGGAGCCACCCAATCTCCTGGAATAGAGCCATGGAATCCGTTATCGAGAGCCAATCGTCCGATGGTGGGAGCCATGACCCGTGTCGTGGCTC
>NZ_JACJLR010000052.1 GCF_016902345.1 Mediterraneibacter glycyrrhizinilyticus
GGTAACATGTGGAGCTGACTGCTACTAATAGGTCGAGGGCATGACCAGAACGGAATAGGTGAAAGATGGATGATGGATTGATTCTTTGTATGTAGTTTTGAAGGTACATAATATGTACTTCTAAATTGAATATTCCTCCTTAGCTCAGTCGGTAGAGCATTCGGCTGTTAACCGAAGTGTCGTTGGTTCAAGTCCAACAGGGGGAGTTCACAAAGCCCGTAAATTCAATGTTTACGGGTTTTATTTATTTTCGCGAGCAACGAGCCAAGCGGACATGCCTGCATGTCCATTTGGCGGTGCTGTGTGCCAGTGGCACACGTTTAGCACCGATCGAAGTGGAACGTAAACTTGCCGCGAGAGTCAAAGACCATCGAGGTCTTTGACTATGTAACATGCCCCTCGGGGGCAAAATAGACCGTCTGCTGAAAAAAGCAGGCATTAGATTGTTAACCGAAAAGTGAGCCGGAATTGTGTTGCTGGATGGGTTCCGGTGTGTCGCCCGATGGTAAATTTTAAGTTTTACTGTCGGGCTTTTTATTTTGTCTTAAATAAGGCGTTGATTCTATAAGAACTGCATGGTGAAAATCTGCTGTAAGAGTAATTGTGAACGGAATCATGAACTGATTCATTATATCATACCTAAAAATCATGCCAAGGATGAATATACGGAAGACGAGATTAGAGGAATGATGAACCATATCAATTCCTATCCGCGGAAAAAGTGGAACGGACAGGCTCCGATTGATCTTTTTATGTGCAGTTTCAACTTTAATATTGCAGTAAAGATTTCAATTAACCCAGTCAGTAGTATAACAAAAATGTATTAAAAAAAACTATTGAAGAGCATAAAATATAAGTATTTGCTATTTTATTTACGGGATACTATAATTCAAATCAAAGAAAAACGAAGAATCAAAAGAAAGTGAATGACATGACTCAGCGAAATAAAGAAATAGAACAGAACTTAATAGATGCTGGATGTACACCTTCAGTGATAGAGAAATTCTTTTCTTATATGGAAAAGAATGAAAAAGAAAACCAGATGAAATTCTTATGAGTCTAATGTGCTGACTGATACAGATTCTGCTACACTTACGCTGGCATTGAGACAGGCATCGAAGAATATCATGTATACAGTTGCTAACAGCGGGAATTATACGGTAGACAATCCGGATGAAGCAGGTCTGGACAATATGACTAAGACTTTCATTGGAATCGATGCTGCGATTGCTGTCGTACTTATCGCGGCAGAACTGATCGTGATCCTTAGATGGAGACGAAAAAACGCACAGAAAATTTCTGTGGAATCGAAAGAAAAATAAAGGATAGTTTTTATGAACAGAGAATGCAGACGGCTTAGACGAAAGCTGTCTGCATTCTCTATATGTGCGATAAGCCCGGAGGGCGACCGCCGTGCTCGCACGGGCGGGCACCCGACGGGCAACGGCGCTGAACGTCCAGTGGACGTTCGCTTAGCGCCGACCGTAGCGGAGCGGAGACCATCGAGCGGCATAGCCGCGAGATGAGCGAGGTATCGCGTGATCGGATGGGGGGAAGGGACTTCCCCTATCCGATCCTCTATGATTGTGATATTTCGAGAATTTCTCTGAGAACCTCGAGAAATTTTTCAGCAGGCTTTGAAAACATCTGATATTTTTTCCATATGATATGCATATGACTTTCAAGCTGTGGAGCCAATGGCCGGAAACACAGACGGCTGTCTCCACTTGTATTGATGATCTTGTCATAGCCGATGGCATAGCCCAGACCTTCATCTACCAGAAGGGAGGCGTTAAAAAGCAGGTTGTAAGTGGCGATTATGTTCAACTCACTAATCTCCCTGCCAAGCCATTGCGTCAGGGTTCCCCCTTTTGATTCCTGTTGTGAAAGGATTAAAGGTTTATCTTTGAGATCTTTCGGTGAGATGGCCTCTTTCTCTGCAAGAACAGAATCTTTTCTCATCAGTACGCCCCATTGATCAGAGTATGAGGTGTCCAGTGAATTGTATTTTGTCAGATCAACATCTCCGAAGATAATACCGAAGTCAATCAGTCCTTTGTCCAGTCGTTCCATTACGTGGGAGGCATTTCCGCTGGATATGTGATAATGGATACCCGGGTAATGCTTCTGGAGCATCCGGGCGGCTTTTGCCATCAGCCGGACTCCATCTGTTTCTCCTGTGCCGATGTAAACGTCGCCCATGATGACGTCACTATTCAGGGTGATCTCACTTTCTGTTTTTTTGACCAGATCCAGGATTTCTTCCGCACGTTTCCGTAAAATCATCCCTTCTTCTGTCAAAATGACTTTACGTGTCCCTTTTGTACCCCGGATAAAAAGCTGTTTTCCCAGTTCTTTCTCCAGATTTTTAATCTGTGTGGAAAGTGTGGGCTGAGAGAGATGCAAAGATTCAGCGGCATGTACAATACTCTGCTCTCTTGCAATCGCAAGAAAATAATTCAAGACTCGTAATTCCATAACAATCTCCATTCTATTGTTTTCGTGTTAAAAAACGGTTCTTAGTTTTGTTTTAATGTAACATAAAATAAAATAGGTTTCAACTATTGAAAAGTATAATATATAAATATTTGTTATTTTATTGAGGCTGAGATATACTGAGGCTGAAGGGAAAAGAGAAATAACTAGTATACGGATTGCCAAAAATATTTGCGGCAGCCATTCATGAAAGGAGACAGGCGCGTGAGTAAAAAAATTCTGGTGATTTCCACAAGCCTCCGAAAAAACAGCAATTCATTCGTATTAGCAGTTTTAATGATGCTTTCTCTTGTGGCATGCAGCAGAGAAAATGTTCCGTCGGAGAATGAAACGATTACAACTGAAACAGAAAATACACAGACCGAGGCAGAGAAAAATGAATCAGAAGATGATCAAAATACACAGGCGGATACGAATACAGACAGTACAGAAGCCGTTGGACAGGAGGCAGAGATGAAATTACAGATAGAAGCAGGTGGCAGCACATTCACAGCTACTCTGGAAGACAATGAAGCGGTAACTGCTTTCGTGGAGATGTTGGAAGATGAGTCCATCGTTATTGAGATGGATGATTATTCGGGATTTGAGAAAGTAGGAAGTCTCGGAACAAGTCTTCCGGCAAGCAACAGCCAGATGACCACCCAGGCAGGAGATATTGTTCTCTATAACAGCAGCCAGATCGTCATGTTTTACGGCTCCAATTCATGGAGTTATACAAAGCTGGCAGAGGTGGATGACCTTACCGGATGGGAAGATGCTCTTGGCAGTGGGAGTGTGACGGTAACATTTTCCATAGAACAATAAAGTGTCAAAAATAACGCGAAAAAGAACAGGAGGAAATTGAAATGGAAGCAAAAATGTTAGAAGGAAAAACAGCGATCATAACAGGCGCAAGCTATGGAATGGGGCAGACTATGGCGGAACTTTTCGCAGAGGAAGGGGCGAATGTCATTCTCACGGCGAGAGGACAGGAGAAGCTGGATGAAGCCGTGAAGAATATACGGGAAAAAGGCGGGAGCGCTGTAGGAGTTGTAGCGGACGTATGTTCTACCGAGGATACAAGACGTGTGATAGACACTGCGTTAAAAGAATTTGGAGATCTGGACATCCTGATCAACAATGCCGGAATTGGAGAGCAGAAGATGATCGATGAGACAGACGATGACTGGATGCGTTTTGTGATGGATACCAACCTGGGAGGTCCTATGAGATATATCCGGGAAGCCCTGAAAGTATTTCTGCCGAAAAATGATGGCGTAATCATTAATATTTCTTCTGTAAACGGTACAAGGCCATTCTGTGGAGCTACCTATACTTCTACGAAAGGAGCGCTGAATACTCTTACGAAAAATGTGGCTATGAGACTTGTGGATACCAACATCCGCTGTAACGCCGTGGCTCCCGGAGCAACAGTAACTCCCGCACATCTGGCAAATAAGGCAGGAGAGCAGCCTGGCGGTGCAAAGATGCTGGAATACAGCGGACATTATGTTTATTTCCCGGGTCCGGAGTGCGATCCCATGGATCAGGCTTATGCGTGCCTCTATCTTGCAAGTAAAATGGGAAAAGCGGTACGCGGACAGGTCATCCAGGTATGTAACGGAGCCTTCCTGTAAAAATAAAATCAGCTATTTAGTGCACGAACATTTTCTGTGGGAAAATTTCTGCCGGAAACACCCCAAATATCAGAAAAAAAGAGGACAGACAGAAACAGGAACTTTGAAAGCTTCCGTTAAGGGGAGCCTTAAAACTCCCCTACCCGATTCCGACGATCATATTACCTGAGGCATTCTCCGTTAGAGGCGATCACGTCTCTATACCAGTAGAAGGATTTCTTTTTCCTGCGGTTCAGGGTGCCATGTCCCGTATCGTCTTTGTCAACGTAGATGAGACCATAACGCTTGGACATCTCTCCGGTGGTGGCGCTGATCAGATCCACGCAGCCCCAGGGCGTATACCCGATCAGATCGACCCCGTCCTCATCCGCCGCCTGCATCATGGCCTGAATATGGGAGCTCAGATAGTCGATGCGGTAGTCATCTTCAATGCTGCCGTCTTTTTCCGGTTTGTCGATGGCTCCCAATCCGTTTTCCACGATGAAAAGCGGTTTCTGATAGCGGTCGTAAAGGGCGTTTAAGGTGATGCGCAGCCCCAGAGGGTCGATGGGCCATCCCCACTGACTGCAGGTAAGGTACGGATTTTTTGCCGAAGCGAACACATTTCCTCCCGACGCCTCCCCCTGTCCGTCCGACCGGACACAGCGGCTGTTATAATAGGAAAGGGAGATAAAGTCTACGGTATTTTCCTTCAGGATCCGGGCGTCGTCCGCGCCGATTTCCAGATCGATGCCTTCTTTTTCCAGAAATTTGACAGCGTAGGGCGGATACTGTCCCCGCACCTGTACGTCGATGAAGAAATAGTTCTCTCTGTCTTTTTGCATGCTTTCCCACACATCCATCGGTCTGCAGCTGTATGGGTAAACGCTTCCCGCCGCCAGCATACAGCCGATCCTGATATCCGGACTGATCTTGTGTGCCAGCTTCGTTGCAAGCGCGGACGCTACCAGCTCATTGTGGGCCGCCTGATATTTTACCTGCTGCACATTTTCTCCTTCTTTAAAGCAGATGCCCGCTCCCATGAAAGGCAGATGCATGAGCATATTGATCTCATTAAAGGTGATCCAGTAGCGGACTCTGTCCCCGTAACGGCGGAATAACACGCCGCAGTAACGTACATAGCAGTCAATGACTTTCCGGCTTCTCCAGGAACCGAAGCGTTCCACCAGCGCCAGCGGCATATCAAAGTGGCAGATGGTAACAACGGGTTCGATGCCGTATTTTATAAGCTCATCTATAAAGTTATCATAAAAGCGCAGTCCTGCCTCGTTGGGCTCGGTTTCCTCCCCGGTCGGAAAAATGCGGGACCAGGAGATGGAAAAACGGTAGCATTTGAGCCCCAGTTCCGCAAACAGAGCGATATCTTCCTTATAACGTCCGTATGCGTCCACGGCTTCCCTGCCCGGATAGAAGGAATCTGCCGGAAGGTCTTTGTAGTTCATGACACCTTTCATTACCGGCATCCTGTTCTCCCCATGAGGGAGAACGTCCACGACAGCCATGCCGCGGCCGTCTCTGTCATATCCGCCCTCAGACTGGTTCGCCGCCGTAGCGCCTCCCCATAAAAAATCTTTACGCATTATTCTGTCCTCCTGTATATATGCCCTGCAGGGAAATGGGGTTCCCGTCAGGGCATCTGATCGCAAGAGTAAACTCGGAGATCAGAGTAGATCCGAACGTCGCCACCGGTCCGAGGAACAGTACTGCCACCGGAAGAGTAATAAGCAGAGTCAGCATCGGCACAAAGAAGAACTTTACCAGATCCGGAATGAATTTATTGAAGAACTTCTCGCATTTGGACGCAAACCATACTGCAAGGATGACAGGGATGACTGTTCCCGTGTAATCCACGGAAATGATCGGGATACCGAAGAAGTCGATGTATACCGGCGAGGAAAACATAGTCCCTGACAGGAGGTTGTACATCGCGTCCCCTGCTTCGGAAAGGGCGCTCTGCTGAATGGCCGGATAACACATTGCCGCGCCGATGGCAAGACCGAGCATGGGTTTCAGCTTGAATTTCTTTGCCGCAGTATAGCCGAGGAACAATGGCAGAAAGTTAAACAGCGCGTCGCCCGCAGCATTGATGATCATGTAGCCGCCGCAGGTGTCGCTGTACAGTCCCAGTGTCACAAGCAGAGTGTTCAGCCCTTTTATCATACCACAGGCAGCCATGATCCCCAGGATCGGCTGAAAGATACCAGAGACGACATCAATGGCCCGGTCCAGGAGCCTGCCGGATTTCTTCTCTTCTTCCGGAGCGTTTCCCTCGGACAAGGAAAGAAGCGGCATCACATCCTCAAACACCTCCGGCACATGATTTCCGATCACTACCTGATATTGTCCGCCGCTCTTCATAACCGTGACGACGCCGTCCATATTTTTTAAAATTTCGTCGTTGGCAAGGCTCTCGTCCTTCAGGGTGAAACGGAGTCTTGTGATACAGTGTACAAGTCCCAGTGCATTTTCTTTGCCGCCGACATTCTTTACGATATCCGCGGCAAGTGCATGATATTTTCCCATCACTTTTCTCTCCTTCCGATTTTCTCTGATCTGTTTTTGACATGCCTACTATAGCATTTATGTCCGGGGCAGACAACAGACGTAAGAACGGCAGTTTCATCGTTTCAAAATGCACAAAAAAAGACCGGCTATCGCGGATACGGTGGATCTGTCGGGTTATGACACGATTTTTCTGGGATCCTATCTGGTGGGGTATTGCGGCATGGCCGGTAGATTCCTTTGTAGAGAACAATGACTTTACAGGAAAGACGGTGATCCCATTTGCAACTTCTGCATCATCAGGACTTGGAGAGAGCGGACAGCTTCTGGCGGACATGGCAGGAACTGGAGACTGGCAGGAAGGAATGAGATTCCGGTCAGGAGCGGATGAGGCAGATGTTCAGGAATGGGTGAATGGACTGGGACTGTAAATATTGAGAACAGAATAGTCAGAAATGCGGGCGGGGTGTATGTGCATCCTGCCTTTTTATGTGCCATTTAAAGTGCCAAAGGGTATTTTTAAATGGCATTTTGAATTTCTAAAACTGTGTTTAATAGGACATTAATAGGACAATATGTCCTGTTAAACAGTGATGTAGATGGAAACAATATGAATAAATCAGATGCGATTGACAAATAAAATAATTTTAAGTATACTAACGATAAGTAAATAAAATATTTACTTAATGAAAGGAAGGCAATTATGTTATATGAATATTTGAAAGAAAATTATATTCCAGGAGAACCTATTTTTACCGGAGATATTGATATCCCAGGGATGACAGAAGAAAATCTTAGATATCATTTAAAAAAACTTACTGACAGTGGAACCATATGCCGATTTGAACCGGGAGTATACTATTTCCCTAAAACGGATATTTTCGGTGAACGAATGTCTTTGTCCCCGGATACAGTAGCTGTTCATAAGTATATCTTGCGCAGGGGAAAGCGGGTGGGTTACTATTCCGGCTATACATTGGCAAACCGCATGGGATTATCCACGCAGGTTCCGCTTACTCAGGAGATAAGCAGCAATTTTGCTCCGGCATTGGTAAGGAAAATAACGATTAAAAACAGGAAATACCTTATCAGAAGACCAGTGGTGGAGGTGACGAAAGAAAATGCGCCGGTGCTGCAGTTTCTGGATTGTCTGAAGGATATTGAAAAATGCACAGAGATGGAGCCGGAAAAATGCGGAAGGATTTTGACAGAATTTGCCAGGAAAAATGCTATTACAAAGAAAAAGATTGATATGTTTATTTCAAATTATCCAATTAAGATATATAAAGCAATATATGAAACGGAGGTAGAGTATGTATCTTCATAAGGATAGGGAAATGTTTAAAGACGTGGTGGAACAGACTGCTGAGCAAAGTGGAAGAACACCTATAGTAGTAGAAAAGGATTACTATGTTACACTGATTCTGAAATTATTGGCAGAGCAGCTCGATCTGTGTGTTTTTAAAGGGGGAACATCTTTATCCAAAGGATATCACGTAATCAATCGTTTTTCAGAAGATATTGATATTACTTTCAAAGAGCATATAGGAGAGAGCAGAAGGAAAAAACTTAAGAATGTTGTTTTAAAAGGAATAAGCGAAGAACTGGAAATGCCGATTGCAAACTGGAATGAAACCCAGAGCGACAGGGACTATAACGTTTATTTCTTTTCATATACTTCTGTATTTGAACTGGAAGATGAAAGACTGCCGCAGTATATAAAGCTAGAAACTGCATTGGGGTCATATGCATTTCCGACACAGTCAGTAGAGATACATAATTATATTGGAGATTATCTGGAAAATCACAATAGAAAAGATCTTGCAGAACAATTTTTCCTTGACAGATTTTCAATGAATCTACAGTCCCTTGAAAGAACGTATATTGACAAGACTTTTGCGCTTTGTGATTATTATATACAGGGAAAATCAAAGAGATATTCACGCCATTTGTATGATATTTATAAACTTACTCCGCTCATTAATTTTGATAATAAGTTTGTCTCATTAGTCAAAGAGGTCCGGGAGCATCGGGCTGAAATGTCGATATGTCCGTCTGCAAAGGAAGGAGTAGATGTGTCTGACGTCATTACGGAGTTTTGTGACAACTCTTTTTATGAAGAAGATTATCAAGCTATTACAAGCTACTTTACAGAAGATTTTGTGTCTTATGAGGATACCATCAAGAATATGAGAAAAATTATACAGAACATTTCTTTTTAGAAATCAAACAGCCCAAAATATGGATAATAAAGATAAGATCATTCAGGAACAGAGAGAAGAAATCCGTTTATTAAATGAAGAAATTAAGTGCCTTCAGTTACTTTTGTCCCAAGCAGGTATTCCCTATGGAAAAGGTATTCAGGAAAAGGAAAGACCGGCTGCTCTGCAGAAGGATTCTGTCATGAGTGAAACGGAAACAGTCAGGGAGCAATTTATCATCCCGGAAACGATCACTCAGAAGCACGCCCAGTATTTCTATTCTTTTTTCAAAGGACGGAAAGATGTATACAGTAAAAGAGCAGGAAAGCCGAATCCTAAGACCGGGAAAACAGGATATTATACGCAATGCTGGAATTACTGGAAGCCGGGTATTTGTCCGAAATATGAAAAAAAGAAAATAAAATGTGCAGACTGCCCGGAACAGCATTACAAAGAGCTTACAGGCAAAGTAATCATGCAGCATTTGACAGGTGCAAGAGAAGACTGTTCGGACGTGATAGGCGTCTACCCTATGCTGCCTGATGAAACTTGCAATTTCCTTGTATTTGATTTTGACAATCATGATGATACTACGAATGGGGATGATTATGCCAATACAGATGAACTCTGGAGGGAAGAAGTAAATGCTCTGCGCGAGATTTGCAGGATTTATGGAGTGGATATCCTGACAGAGCGTTTTCGTTCTGGAAGAGGAGCGCATATCTGGATGTTTTTTCAGGAACCTGTTCCGGCGAGAACAGCAAGGCTTTTTGGCACTGCACTTCTGACAAAAGGAGCGGAGTCTGTAAATCAAAAGAGCTTTCGGACATACGACAGGATGCTCCCGGCTCAGGATCATATGCCTGTGGGCGGACTTGGAAATCTGATCGCGCTTCCTTTACAGGGACAGGCATTAAAAAAGGGAAACAGTGCATTTATAGATCAGGATTGGAATGTATATCCGAATCAGTGGCAGCAGTTACAGAACGTAAAGAAACTGTCGAAAGAATTTATTGATAAGAAGATAAATGAATGGGCGGAAGATGGAGTCTTAGGCGCGCTCTCAGATCTTGAAAATATGGACAAAGAGCTTCCTGTATAATTCAAATATAGGGAATCCCATGAAAGGTGGTTGAGAAAAAAGGATACCTCAGAGTAAAATAAGATTTGCTGACTTTGCGGGTTAGTAAAAATCTTATTAAACAGAGAGGAGGAAAAACCGGATGGGCAAAGGTCTGGGGAAATTTTGAAAAGAAGCATCCGAAGCTGGCGAAATGGCTGTATCAGATTTTCTACTTTTTCGTATTCAGCATGGGCGTGACCATCATCCAATACCTTTTCTTTACTTTTATGCCGGGTATCCTCGGGGAAGGACTTGCAGGCACGGAATTCATGTGGCCTCAGGTACATATGGACATCTTTGGCGTGGAATTTACATGGAGCGGACTGGCATCTTTGAAGGGATCGGGGAGGAGATAGAGATTATCGGTTTTATCAACTGCGGTGGATCTCCGGCGAAGAAAGCAGTTTTGCGGGCAAGAGAGCTTGTCAGGCGGGGCGCGGATACGATCGCCTTCGCAAACTGTATTCAGAAAGGGCGGCCGATCGGTTATCCGTGTCCCTTTGCAAAGAAAATGAAAGAAGTTATTTCTCATGACTTGGGGGGAGAAATTCGATTTCTGGATTATACACATTGAAGTGTGAAGAGTTTATGCGAGGGTGCAAATTTCAAATAATATTTTGAAATACGGCAGTGAAAAAATCTGGTATGAAGCTATGTATTCTGGCAGCTGTTATGAGGTTCAGCGGCTGTCAGAAAGAGAATGACAGCTGTTTCTGGATCGAATCCTCACTGTTGATCTCGCCGAAAGAGCAGACGGAACTGATGGAGAGGATCTATTTCTGCATTCATCTGGGCGAAACGGAAGGAGCTGATATATCAAGCGCAAGGGCACGGGAGATCGCGGTGCGGATACTTCAGGAAGAGGTCAGCCCGTCCTGAAGTCATGCCGTTAAAAACAAAATTTAAGATAAAGGTTATTTGGTTTGGTTAAATTTATCTTTTTTTCCGGAAATCCCTTGTAAAACATTGTGCAATATGATAAACTTTGATCAATTAAAAAGATGTGGCTGAGACGGGAGAGCAACAGGACAACAGAAATGTTGTTTTGTTCTGCTCTCCCTTTTTCTTTGGAAAAACGGAACGGGGCAGACTGAGCCGTTTCCTCAGCAGAAAAGTACAAGGGGAGAGAAAGGATTACAATGGATCAGAGAGTTTACGATATGCTGGAGAGCAACCCGGTGATCGCGGCAGTGAAGGATGAGGAAGGCCTGGAAAAGTGCTGTCTGCTTGAGGATATTAAAGTAGTGTTTATCCTGTTTGGGGATATCCTGAACATATCGGATATCGTCGGGAAAGTAAAGAAGGCAGACAAACTGGCGGTAGTCCATGTGGATCTGATCAACGGACTGGGATCCAGGGAGATTGCGGTTGACTATATAAAGAACAGCACCGGAGCGGACGGCATGATCTCAACAAAACCGTCCCTGATCAAGAGAGGAAAAGAGTTAGGTCTTTTTACCGTGATGAGATATTTCCTGATCGATTCCATGGCACTTGAGAATATCCGGTCACCACAGAGTGCAGTCAGGCCGGATGTGATTGAAGTTCTCCCCGGACTGATGCCGGATATGATTCGAAAAATCTGTCAGACTTCCCGGACTCCGATCATCGCAGGAGGTCTTATCACGAATAAAAAGTCTGTGATGGCGGCGCTTTCTGCAGGCGCGGTCTGCGTATCCTCTACAAATCAGGATGTATGGACGATGTAGGATTTAAGCGTACTGGAAAGCGGACGAGGAAAATAGGAAATAAAAAACGGCGGGCATGCCGAAAACCAAAGGAGGAAGTGAACTATGGCAAAGTATGTGATGGCGCTGGATGCAGGTACAACGAGCAATCGCTGTATCCTGTTCAATGAGAAGGGGGAGATGTGCAGTGTGGCCCAGAGGGAATTCAGACAGCATTTCCCCAAGCCGGGCTGGGTGGAGCATGACGCAGATGAGATCTGGGCGAGCCAGCTCGGCGTAGCTGTGGAAGCAATGAACATGATCGCAGCAACGGCAGAAGACATTGCGGCGATCGGGATCACGAATCAGAGGGAGACCGCGATCGTCTGGGATAAGAATACAGGAGAACCAGTGTACAACGCGATCGTCTGGCAGTGCCGCAGGACTTCAGAATACTGCGATTCTCTGGTAGAGCGGGGACTGACAGAGAAGTTCCGGGCAAAGACGGGACTGGTGATCGATGCATATTTTTCTGCCACAAAGATCAAGTGGATCCTGGATAATGTGCCGGGGGCACGAGAGAGAGCGGAGAAGGGGGAGCTTCTGTTCGGGACGGTGGAGACCTGGCTGATCTGGAAACTGACGAAAGGGGCAGTCCATGTGACGGATTATTCCAATGCATCCCGGACGATGCTGTTTAATATCAACACGCTGGACTGGGATGATGAGATCCTTGAAGAACTGGACATTCCCAGATGTATGCTGCCGGAGCCAAAGCCATCGAGCTGTATTTATGGCGAGGCGGATCCCTCTTTCCTGGGCGGACCGATTCCCATCGCAGGAGCAGCGGGAGATCAGCAGGCAGCGCTTTTCGGACAGACCTGTTTTACGCCCGGCGAAGCGAAGAATACATATGGAACGGGCTGTTTCCTTCTGATGAACACGGGGGAGAAACCGGTATTTTCCAAGAACGGGCTGGTCACCACGATTGCATGGGGGCTGGATGGAAAAGTGAATTATGCTCTGGAAGGATCGATCTTTGTGGCAGGAGCTGCAGTGCAGTGGCTCCGTGATGAGATGAGGCTGATCGATTCGGCTATGGATTCTGAATATATGGCAAAGAAGGAGAAGGACACCAACGGATGCTATGTCGTTCCGGCATTTACGGGGCTGGGTGCACCACACTGGGATCAGTATGCGAGAGGGACGATCGTGGGAATCACCCGGGGCGTCAATAAGTATCATATCATCCGTGCCACACTGGAGTCCATTGCCTATCAGGTGAACGACGTTCTGGAAGCGATGAAGGCGGACTCCGGAATCGAACTGTCGTCGCTGAAAGTGGACGGAGGAGCGAGTGCAAATGATTTCCTTATGCAGACACAGGCGGATATCATCAATGCACCGGTAAACCGCCCCCAGTGTGTTGAGACTACAGCGATGGGCGCAGCATATCTGGCAGGACTGGCGGTAGGATACTGGCAGAACAAGGAAGATGTGATCCGGAACTGGAAGATAGACCGGACATTTGTACCATCTATCTGTGAAGAAGACCGGAAGCGGAAGATCAAGGGATGGAACAAGGCGGTAAAATATGCCTATGGCTGGGCCAAGGAAGACTGAATTGCCGGAGAATGGAGGAAAATGTCAATGTATGATGTGATCATAATCGGAGGCGGAGTGTCCGGGGCAGCGTGCGCACGGGAACTCTCGCGCTATCAGGCCAGCGTGTGTGTGCTGGAGAAAGAGGAGGACGTGTGCTGCGGGACATCAAAGGCGAACAGCGCCATTGTCCATGCGGGATATGATGCGGTTCCCGGATCTCTGATGGCGAAGCTGAATGTAAAGGGAAATGAAATGATGGAGCAGCTTTCTAAAGATCTGGACTTTCCGTTCCGGAGGATCGGATCGCTGGTCATCTGTCTGAATGAAGAGGATATGCCCGGGCTGGAAGAACTCTATGAGAGAGGTATGGAGAACGGCGTGCCGGGGATTCGGATCATAAGCGGGGAAGAAGTAAAGGCGATGGAACCGAATATCACGGACAGCGTGTATGCGGCTCTGTACGCACCCAGCGCAGGAATCGTCTGCCCGTTTAACCTGAACATTGCCCTGGCGGAGAATGCATATGAGAACGGAGTCGAGTTTCAATTTGATACAGAGGTGGAGGATATCGTAAAACTTGATGAAGGATATGAACTTCATACAAGCCGGGGGACTTATCAGGCGAGATATGTGGTCAATGCCGCCGGTGTCTACGCGGACAAATTTCACAATATGGTGAGTGAGGAGAAGATCCATATCACGCCCAGGCGGGGAGATTACTGCCTGCTTGATAAGAGCGCAGGAAACCATGTCAGCAGGACGATTTTTTCCCTCCCCACGAAATACGGGAAAGGCGTACTGGTCACACCTACGGTACATGGCAATCTTCTGGTGGGACCGACAGCCATTGATATCGAGGACAAAGAAGGAACGAACACCACCCGGGAAGGGCTGGACGAAGTGATCTCAAAGGCGGGGCAGAACGTGAAAGATCTTCCCATGCGCCAGGTCATCACATCGTTTGCCGGACTGCGTGCCCATGAGGATGGAACGGAGTTTATTATCGGGGAACCGGAGGACGCGAAAGGATTTATTGACTGCGCGGGGATCGAGTCCCCGGGACTGACAAGCTGCCCCGCGATCGGCGAGATGGTGGCGGAGCTGTTGAGAGATAAGATGGGGCTTGAGAAAAAAGAAAACTTTATCGCGACCCGGAAAGGGATCCTGGATCCGGATACTCTGACGAAAGAGGAACGGGCGGAGCTGATCCGAAAAGAGCCTGCCTATGGAAATATCATCTGCCGCTGTGAGATGATCACAGAGGGGGAGATCATTGACGCCATCCGGCGTCCCCTGGGAGCGAAGTCTCTGGATGGAGTGAAACGCAGGACCCGTGCGGGGATGGGGCGCTGCCAGTCGGGATTCTGTTCTCCGAGGACCATGGAGATCCTGGCGAGGGAACTGGGAGTGAATATGGCTGATATCACAAAATCAGGCGGAACATCCAGGCTGGTCGTGGGAACCAACAAGGACCGGCTGTGAAGATATGGGACCGGGAGTCAGGCGACAGTGAGGAAAGACGTGGAAGAGGAAGACGGCCGGTCTCGAGAAAAATGAAAGACGGCCGAATGTAAGGCTGTGGAAACGGCAGAAGAGAGATGGAAAAAGAAAGGAATGTTTCGGACATGAAAAATTATGATATCGTCATCATCGGGGGCGGTCCGGCAGGTCTTGCGGCTGCTGTATCGGCGAAGAAGAACGGGATCGACAGTATCCTGATCCTGGAGAGAGACAAAGAGCTTGGGGGGATTCTGAACCAGTGCATCCACAACGGATTTGGTCTCCATACTTTTAAGGAAGAGCTGACCGGTCCGGAGTATGCCCAGAGATTTATCGATCAGGCGAAAGCGCTTAAGATCGAATACTGTTTAAATACCATGGTCATGGATATCAGTCATGAAAAAGTTGTCACCGCTATGAACAGAGAAGAAGGGATGTTTGAGATCCGGGCGAAGGCAGTCATCCTTGCCATGGGATGCCGGGAGCGCTCCAGAGGGGCGCTGAATATTCCCGGATACCGACCGGCAGGAATCTATTCCGCAGGAACGGCACAGCGTCTGGTAAACATGGAAGGGCTGATGCCGGGACGGGAAGTCGTGATCCTGGGGTCCGGAGATATCGGTCTGATCATGGCGAGAAGGATGACATTCGAGGGTGCAAAGGTAAAAGTTGTTGCAGAGCTTATGCCCTACTCAGGCGGGCTCAAGAGAAATATCGTACAGTGCCTTGACGATTACGGCATTCCGCTGAAACTGAGTCATACAGTTGTGGATATCAAAGGAAAAGAACGGCTCGAGGGAGTGACTCTTGCCGAGGTGGACAGCACAGGAAAACCGATTCCGGGGACCGAAGAATTCTATTCCTGCGACACGCTCCTGCTCTCGGTGGGACTGATCCCGGAAAACGAACTCTCCAATGGCATGGGAGTGGAGATGAGCCGGGTGACATCCGGGCCGGTTGTGAATGAGAGCCTGGAGACAAACATTGAGGGTGTCTTTGCCTGCGGAAATGTACTCCATGTGCATGATCTTGTGGATTTTGTCTCAGAAGAGGCGGCTGCAGCAGGAAAGAACGCAGCGGCCTATGTGAAGGGCGGGAGGACAGAGGTCGACGGGCGTGAAATCCGCCTGAATCCGGTGGAAGGAGTCCGCTATACTGTTCCGGTGACCATTAACACTGCGCGGATGGATGAGAACCTGACCGTGCGTTTCCGTGTGGGCAGCGTGTTCAAGAACTGCTATGTGAGCGCTTATTTTGACGATGAGAGAGTCATTCACAGGAAACGGCAGATCGTAGCGCCGGGAGAAATGGAAGAGATCAAGCTGACGAAAGATCAGCTCTTAAAGTATCCCGATCTGGAGACGATCACGGTGAAGATAGAGGAGGCGTAGAGATGGAGATCAGAAATTTAACCTGTATCAGCTGTCCCATGGGATGCCCGATCACTGTGGAGATGGATGGAGATGAAGTTGTGAGCGTGACCGGGAATACATGTAAAAGAGGGGATGTGTATGCCCGAAAAGAAGTGACGAACCCGACCAGGATCGTGACGTCCACGGTCAGGGTCATCGGCGGAAAGGCGGACATGGTCTCGGTCAAGACAAAGGAAGACATCCCAAAGGGAAAGATCTTCGACTGTGTAAAGGCATTAAAAGGAGTGGAAGTGGAAGCACCGGTGCGGATCGGGGATGTGATCGTGCCGGATGTGGCAGGGACGGGAGTTGATATCGTTGCCACGAAGAATGTTGCACGTTCTTTGCCAGTGTAGTAAAATGAAAACATAAATGAGAAAAAACAAACAGGCGGTTTAAACCTGTCTGAAAGAAAACAGACATATTTCTTCTAGAAGAGTGATCTCTACCGGCGGTACAGCCCGCGAGCGAAAGCCAATCCGTTTTGAACCCGGAGCCGACAGTAAAGTCTGGATGAGAGGAGAAAGCAGGTCGTTGCAGATGCTTTCTTATGACGCTCTTTTTTCAGAAGACCAGGAAGGCATCTGATACAGATGCCTTCTTTGTTTTGCTCAGGAATGTTTTTGCTGCATCAGTTATAAGAAGTAAGAGGAATGGAAGGGGGAAATTTGAATATGAACAGAGAAAAAGAAACGAAGAAAATAGGGATCCCCGGAGTGATCGCGATTATGCTCGCCAGCAGTCTGACAGTGATGGTAGGCAATGCAATAACCCCGGCGCTGCCCGAACTGGGAGCAGTGTATGGTCTCGGAAACTATGCATCATGGCTTGTGACAGCGCCGGCGCTTGGCGTGACTGCAACGGCGCTGCTGTTTGGGAAACTGATAGATAAGAAGGGACCCTATTACACGGCGTTTTTCGGTCTTTTGTTCTACGGTGTACTGGGGGTGGCAGGAGCTTTTATGCCAAATGCAGCCGCGATCTTTATGGACAGGTTTTTCCTGGGGGCTGCTACAGCTGCGATCATGAGTGCGAGTGTAGCACTTATTACCGTATTTTTTGATGGCGAGAAACAGCTTCGGATGATCGCGCTGCAAGGCATGTCGATGGAACTGGGAGGAGTGATCTTCCTAAGCATAAGCGGAGTGCTGGCCGGCTTTTCATGGAGATATCCGTTTTTTATCTATGGCCTGGGTCTGGCAGCGTTTCTCATGCTGGTGCTGTTTGTGCCGAAGTGCCAAAAAGTAGCTGAAAACATGGAAGATGACGACGGCTCATTTCAGAAGCAGGGAACGCCTGTCTCACTTGTGCTGCTGATCGCTTTTTTCGGGATGCTGATGTTTTTTACTGCGATGGTGTCACTGCCGCTCTATCTGCAGAATGATCTTGGTTATAGCCCGTCCTTTACAGGATATTATTTGGCAGCGCTGTGGACTGCAGTGTTATTGGCAGGGGCAGGGTTCGGACTGTCTACGCCGTTATTTAACAGTCTCGTTGTGAGAAAAAGTGCTCCAGAGAAAAAGGGGACGAATATAAGCTTGTGTACAATGGCAATGTTTTTAGGGCAGTTTCTGTCTGCGCTGCTGGTCTCAACATTTTCAGGCAGAAATTTATTTATAGCAGCCGCCGTTATCTCATGGATCATCGGAGCATGCATTATACCGGTGACAAGGGTGTTTGAAAAAAGGAACCCTTGAGCAGCAGAGTGTTCCCCGGCAAAGTGTTTCTGCATAAAAACTGTAATATCTTACAGTACACATTGATATCAATATCACGCTGAACCTTTACGAATACATTCGTTTGGAATGGATAAAGGTTCAGCGTGATTTTTCTTTGGCGTCTCGCAACAGATCCGGTCTCATGATGATATTGAAGACGGGATGATCATGAGGACAAGAAAAAGGATACATATCTTGCACTATATTTTCATTGTCATTTTGAGATCAGAAAAAACAGAACAGAAACCCGGCGGGATCAGACCAAATAATCGGAAGTTTCTGATCCTTTAAATTGCTAGAATATAGCCAGAAACAAGGAAGAAACACAGAAAAGGAGAGTATTATGAAAGAGAACGCGGTAAATCGTTTTATCGATGAAAGAAAATTTGGGGAGTTTCATATCATTTTGATCATTACAGGACTGTTCCTGATCGCATTTACCGGATATGGATCCACAGCATACGGCTCGATCACAACATCCATCACAGAGGAATGGAATCTGAATGATACCGTGCTTGGTTATATGGGAAGTTTGTCAGAGTTCGGGTCTATGTTCGGAGCGATCATACTGAGCGTGATCAGTAACCGGAAGGGCGTTAAGAAGGTATTGATATCTTCTGTACTTATCTTCTGCGTCTTTACTTTTGGCCAGTCACTTGCCGGAAATGCGGCGGTATTCGGACTGTGCAGGTTCCTTGCGGGGGTCGGCTTCGGAGGGGTGATCCCGTTGGTGATCTCTCTTCTGTCGGAGTATGCGCCGAAGAAAAATAAGAGCAGGGCGGTGGCAATCGCACTGAGCGGTAATCAGGTTGGTTCGATCATTGCTTCTCTTCTTGCGATTGTGATCATCTCGCGCTTTGGCTGGAGACCGGTCTTCTGGATGGCGTTCGTCCCTATCCTGTTTTTGGGATTTATCATCAAATTTGTTCCGGAATCGACACAGTACCTTGTGGAAAAGGGCGAGCCTGAGCAGATCAGAAAGATCCTGAAAAGGATTGACGAAAATTATGAGAATGAACTTGATGTGGATAAAGCTCTTCGGGAATATACGGAGACCAAGACAGAGACAGCAAAAGTATCTTACTTTGAACTGTTCAGCGGAAGGCTGTTTCTTGTTACGATCCTTGCGGCAGTTATTTATGTGATGGGACTGCTGTTTATCAATGGCGTTATCGTATGGCTCCCGAATGTCATGGTACAGAACGGATTCTCCCTGGGATCCAGCCTTACCTTTTCTATTATCCTGAATATTGGGACGATAGCCGGTACCGCAGTCTGGGGAGTCGTGGCAGACAGGAAAGGGTTTAAAGTACTCCTTCCGACGATCTACACGGTTGGAGCGGCTGCTCTGATGCTGATGGGAGTAAAAACAAATACTTTGATCATGTATCTGTTTGTGTTTATGATAGGATTCTTCCTGTTTTCGGCACACAGCCTTGTCAATGCGTTTGTATCGCAGCATTATCCTGAGAAACTGCGCACATCGGCAGTCGGTTTTGTGAACAGTGTCGGCCGTCTTGGAGGAATATTCGGGCCGACTCTGGGAGGACTGCTCCTATCGGCAGACGCTTCCATTGCTGTATGGTTTGGCGTCTTTGGCGGGACAGGGCTGATCGCGGCAGTATCGTTTGTCATTATAAACATTTTCACAAAATACAGATCGGTAAACGAATAAAGTACGGATGAAATTTTAGCTGAATAAGTGCAAAAGACTTGAAAATAGTGCTTGCAAAACGAATCTGCATATGATAATATATAAGTCGTCGCTAGAAGTGGCGGCTTATATTATTCTGTGCTTTTTGGCCCCGTGGTCAAGCGGTTAAGACATCGCCCTTTCACGGCGGTAACACGGGTTCGATTCCCGTCGGGGTCAGTTGTTTTCGATGCAGAGCCTGATCACAGATCAGCTGCTTTGCAGAAAAACTGAATATGCCGACTGCTAAGTTCGTATTTTATGCTCACTAAGGGTGTCGGCAGGCATCGCACGTAAGCGTCTAAAGGACAGACGCTAAGTGCTCATGGCACGCCGATGTGGCTCAATTGGCAGAGCAGCTGATTTGTAATCAGCAGGTTATCGGTTCGAGTCCGATCATCGGCTTTGTTCCTTCGGGAACATGTTTTTTGGACCTTTAGCTCAGTTGGTTAGAGCAACCGGCTCATAACCGGTCGGTCCTGGGTTCGAGTCCCCGAAGGTCCACTTTGCGCCGGCTGCTAAGTTCGCGCAGAGGCGCTCACTAAGGGCGCCGGCGTGCATCGCACGTAAGCGTCTAAAAGACAGACGCTAAGTGCTCATATAGCAAGGCCCAGTGGCTCAGTTGGTTAGAGCGCCGCCCTGTCACGGCGGAGGTCGAGAGTTCGAGTCTCTTCTGGGTCGTTTCTCTTAGCGATAAGGGAATGAAAATTTTATAGCTGCCGCAGTGGCGGAACTGGCAGACGCCCGGGACTTAAAATCCCGTGGGTAGTGATACCCGTACCGGTTCGATTCCGGTCTGCGGCATTGGTGAAAAGAGAGAGAAACGTTGAATTTGCAGCGTTTCTCTTATTTTTTTGGTGTGCCCGGCGGGCACACGTTCTAACGGGTGAAAGTCGTGTGTTCTGCAAGATGTTATCAGCTTGCTAGACAGTGGTTACAGGCAGGAGTCATTGAAAATGGGAAATATTATCCAACGGAAAAAGGCTCACCGCAAGGAGGAGTCATTAGTCCGTTGTTAGCCAATATCTATCTCCATGTATTGGATTCCTACTGGGAAAATCATAAGGAACTGGGCGTCATAGTCAGATATGCAGATGATGCAGTGATTGTGTGCAGAACAAGAAAAGATGTAGAAATAGCGTTTGAGCATCTGAAAAGAATAATGACTAACTAAAACTTCCCACACCAATACGGTGTGTTGAACCTTGAAAATTCAATATTTCAGCCAATAAAAAAGGCATAAACCTGTCCCGTTTGGTATAATGGAATTGACGAA
>NZ_JACJLR010000053.1 GCF_016902345.1 Mediterraneibacter glycyrrhizinilyticus
GTTAAGCGAACCATGTACGGGCGGTGTAGCAAGAGATTGCTTGAGGCTAAACTGATGTATCGTAGCGGCTGATTAAAAACGACCAAACACTAATAAATGCGGAAGAACCGTCATTTTCATAGTAATTTTTTATAAAAATTTCAAGTGCAGTCGTCAACTGTTTTTTTATATCCTCCAAAGTTGCCTGTTTAAATATCTTCTGCATATAAGAATAATCGTCTTCCTCCAGCTCAATTACTGTCAATGATTTTCCCAGTATTATATGTCCTATTACATGGATAAAAACTATTTCACATATATTATCCATTGATTCTTGCCAATTCCTGTTATCCTTTGACAAGATATTTATAACGTAACCTGCGGGAAATAATTTCAAAAATTTTTGTTCCAGACCAATAGCCTTGATAAATTCAAAAATCTTATCTATTCCTGTATATTCTGAAATATCTTTCAATAAAGGATAATCAAGAGTCAAAATTGTATTTTGCGGTTCAAATTGAACATCATACCACTTGAAAAATTCTGGTATCCCTTTAACAAAAGTATCATACAGACATTTATTTTCATAGTGACAAAATTCCGGCAGAATCCTGTTATATAAATCCAGTGCTTTTCCTGTTTTGTCTCTAACATATGCCGCACCCATTTCATACGCTCTTTGCGCTGATAATTTTTTATTTAATGACGGCGCATTTCCACTGCTTTCCCATAATTCGTGAATACAATATAAGACAGCCCCCATAAGCTGTTCTGCTTTTTCGTAGGTTATGGATGTACTTTCATGTGATGTATATTTCTCAGCCAGTTTGCCCACGATCGGCACTAATTCTTCCATTTCATAGTCCATCAGATTTACCTCCAACAGAGTTCTTTCAGGGTTTCAAGATACAAGTCATAATCCCATCTCTTTACATCATCAAATTTTGAATATTCTCCATAGCCGTCCGAACTTTTATATCCTTCGTAGCCAGCTCGGATTGCTTCTGCAAAATTAGCAAGACAGGTACTCTCTAAATAATCCAAATCGCCAAAACATATATTTTCAAACTGTTCTTTCATTAAATGGAGAAGTTCATCATCTGTAATTTCATCATGCATTTCATTTTTATATAGATAAAATATTTCCTGCAATCGAATAATTGTTTCTACATAATTGCTTTGATGAATGTACTCAGAATCGCAAAATTCATAAATGATTTTTGTCGCAATTCCTTCACCAAACTCAATTCTTTTTTGTTCCGCCAGTGCGTTTTTCCGTTCCGCTAAAATCAATTTAGCATCTTGCTCTGTTAAGGAAAGTCCAAACCGTTCGGTTGTCTCGTTTGTTTTAATCACATTACTCAGTTGATTTTGTCCCTTTAATAAAATCATCCAGTCCTTGTCCAAAAGAACCCCTCCCCATCTTCGTATTTGGAAAGAGATTATAGCACCGTCTTTGAGACATTGGTAGCCTTGTTTTCAGAGCAATTTTGTGGTATTATAATAATGGAAAAAGGGAGCGGTTTTAATCCGTTCCCTTTGTATTTTATAGTTACTTTCATTATCTTGCATCTCTATCCATCTTTCTTTTTTGTTTTCGTCTCTGCACTCTTTGTTCTTCTTCCAGCCTTTTTTCTCTTAGAACAATGGTTTCAACTGTATCTCGTCCCAAAGCCCGTTCTACCAGATAAAAATCTCCCATTCTTTCCTTCAGTGTTCTATTCTCATTCCAAAGTTCATCTACACGGACAGTAAGGGAATTGACCTTGTCCCACGCTCTTTCATATGACCTTTGCATATCGCTGAATTTTATGGAAAGATCGAGATAAGCCCGATAAACTGACCGCAGCACCGTCACAATCTTCTTTATCAGCGGCTTTGCCTTTTTCTCACGGTAAGATTTTCCCGTTTCCAATGTTCCTGCCTCTGGCAGTACCTCTTCTGGATCAGCAGAATATTTCTCTGCAAACCTCTCCATCTCTTTTACCATAGGGGCGATCTCTGTCAGTTCTTTCTCATATTGTGCCGCCTTTTTCTTTGCCTGATCCGCCTGCTTATCAGCCTCGTTCCGGTTTTCATATGCAACGGATATTTTCCGTTCAATATTTTCCAACTGATCAAAATATTTTTTATTGACTTCCTGTATAGTGGCATTATGCTCTTCCAACTCTGCTTTCTGTTCTTCAAGTGCAGCCACTTCCTTTGCCCGTTCCTGCTTTTCAAAATCCAATAAAGACAGGTGCTTTTCATGCGTGCCTTTCTGCTCCCATTCAATCCCATGTTCCAGCATGATTGAGGCAAGCTGCTGCTTTTCAGCCAATACCCACTGATTTAGTTCTGTTTCCTGTCTGGTGCCTCCTTTAAATCCGAGAGCCATTAATGCCTGTTTCAGCGATACTCTTGTATCCAGCCCTCGTTTGCTTCCTGTCGTATAAGGTACAAAATCTATATGCAAATGTGGCGTTGCCTCATCCATATGAAGATGAGCAGAAAACACTCTTAATGTAGGATTTCTCCTCTGGAACCCCTGCATATATTCATCCAGTATCTTTGCCGCCAGCCGTCCTTCTTCTGTTTCCGCCCCTATTGTCGCCTTGTCGCCGATCTGCAGGATAATCTCATGAAATGGCTTCTCCTGTTTTCCCGAACGGATTTTTTCGTAATAATCGTCAATCCTGCGGTCATTCCTTGTCTGTTTTTCATTGTAACGAGCTAACGCTTCATCAAATAATTCGTGATAAACATCTTTGATATTTTCGTTGCAGTACTCCACATTCAGATGGCTTCTCTCTGGATCTGTATTCTTCGCATGGAATTTCCTACTGTTATGGTTGACAGAGCCTTTGCCTGTCATAAAACTGATCGTTCTCTTCAATAACTCTCCTCTCTCCTTTTCGGGCAGTAATCAGCGCCGGATACGGCGCATAAGCTTTGTTACTTTCGTCGAAAGTAACGCAAAAGCACTTTTGACAGCCGTTCCGTCCATCAAAAGCTGCCTTTGCGCCCTGCCGGGAGCTTTCGTCCTACGGACGGAGCGACTGTTCCTGTCGCTTTTCTTCTGCCGCCGTCAGTTCCATTTCCTCAAAAGTTTCATTGAGTGCGGCAATTCTCCAGGCTTCACTTTCGTAAAAATTGTTCACATTCCGGGTTCCCCATTCCGGCTGAATTATCCTCGAATCACACCTTTCTCGTTGTCTGTTATCCACAGGAGCGTGGCACGCTCCTGTTTATTATCCTCAAAGGAAAACTACCAGCGGAAACTGTCCCACACTCCACGTTTATCCAGATATTCCTGTCTGGCTTTTTCCCGATCTTCCTGTGTGAGCGCAGTCTTATATTTTGCATATAATTCATGGCGCACCATTGAATCCAATTTCTGCTCCAACCCCTGCCGGATTTCATTCAGACAATCATTATCTTCCATTAGATGATAGCGGAGCAGAGATACAAATAATTCATAAGGGATTTGCACGTTCTTCATCACTTCATCCTTTCTGCGTCGGTTTGCGTCGGTAGCGTCGATAATTTCCATACTAGCCCGCTGTAAAAAATACCGTCGCAGCCGTCGCATATCGTCGCTTTTACTCTTTCGGCTCAAGCCGTTTAAGAATAATTTTTCTTTCATGCCCCCGCTTGTTATTATAGAAAATCCCATAATCGTTGAGCAGTTGGCTATTAGCTACATTCAGCTTTCTGGACAAGACATTCGCCTGTATCTGTATATCTGTCAGCTGACCTGCAAGTTCCGTTGCTGTTCCCTCCCATTCCGGCTTGTCTTCTGTCAGAAAGTTGTTGATTGCTTCCAGCAATGGATTCGGCGGCTGTTTCCACAACTCCGTCTCTGCCTTCTTAAATTTCCAAACACAATGCTCCCGGTCAAACTCTATGGTCAGTTCCTGATCCGGCTGGTCACGTCCCACAACATCCAGCACTGCCAGATTGTCAGTGCGCTTTTTCTTGTGCATAATGAACGCCCCGTCTGCCGCTCCAAGAAGCCCGTTTGTGCCGGAGATCATCTCAAAGCTATCCTCAGATTCCAGCTTACGTGTATGATGTACCACTAATAGGCAGATACCGTATTTGTCGCTGAAAGATTTTAGCTTTGTCACAATCTCATAATCGCTGGAATAGCTGTACCTGTCCCCGCCGACCTCACGTACTTTCTGGAGCGTGTCAATGATAATCAGCCTTGCGTCAGTATGCTCTTTCAGGAATTCCTCAAATTGCCTGTCTAAGCCCTCATTCAAGGTTTTTGCCTGTGTCGCAAAATACAGATTATCCGCACATTCCACACCAAACATGACGGAGAGCCGCCGCTGAAGCCTTGCGTAATCGTCTTCCAACGCCAGATACAGCACCGTCCCTTTTCGGACGGGATAATCCCATAAAGAGATCCCCATTGCCACATGGTAGGCAAGCTGCCCCATAAAAAATGATTTTCCTACTTTCGGTGCCCCCACAAAGAGGTAAGTGCCACCGTAAAGGAATCCATCTACAATCGGTGTTCTCGGCGGATAGACCGTATCGTACAGTTCCGTCATGGAAACGGTCTGAAGTCTGCCGCTCCCGGATTTCTCCGGGTTTTGTACGGCTTGCAGATTGATTTGTGCTGTTTCATTTGCTATAATTTCAGTGTGATTTTTTAATTGCGGCTGCGCCCCATCTGCGCCAACAGATGATACGGGAGCAGTCGTTTTTATTTTTTTTGTCATTCATCTTCTCCTTTCAAACCGTATAATGTGATTGCGATTACCTGCAGCGTGTAGAGCAGCTCATCATTGTCAGGGCTTAATGTTTTCAGCCGCTTTAATTCTTCATAGATAGCAGCCATCTGATTTTTCAGAGCCTTATACACCCTCGGATTACCCTGTACTACTACGTCCCAGCACAGCAGACGCCTTGTGATATAATCCTGCTTTGTCAGACCGGACAGTGCAACCAAATCGTTAATCAGCTTTGCTTCCTCGTCCGATACCCGGAACGCTACTGTATGATTGCGCCATCGCCCTTTGTAATCAAGTGTTCTTTCCATTTGTGTTCTCCTTTGTCATTCTCTCCATTTCCAGTTTCTCCGCCATTTGCGTCTGCACCGTAGGGAACAGGTGAGCATAGCGGTAGGTGATTTTCTCGGCCTCATGCCCCATGCGCTCCCCAATCGCCAGCACAGAAAATCCCATGTTAATTAACAGAGAAACTGCGCTGTGACGAATATCATGCACCCGTATCTTCTTTACACCTGCCTGCTTCGCCCCTCGCTCCATTTCGTGGTTGAGATAGGATTTTGTGACCGTAAACATTCTCTCGTCCGGCTGAATATCATACAGCATTTTGATATATTCCTGTATTTCTTCGCAGAGAAATGGCGGCATTTTAATTGTACGGTTACTCTTTTTCGTTTTTGGGCTTGTGATAATGTCTCGTCCTTTAGAACGGTGATACGTCTTGCTGATCATGACCGTCTGTTTCTCAAAATCAAAATCAGCAGGCGTAAGAGCCAGAAGCTCGCCAGAACGGATTCCACACCAGTAAAGCATTTCAAAGGCATAATAGGAACGGGGCTTATCCATCATGGCTTCGGAAAATTTCAGATATTCTTCTTTCGTCCAGAAGTTCATTTCTTTCGGAACCTCATTTCCCATTGTTCCTGCTCTCCTTGCCGGATTGTAGGGCAGATTATAGAAGTTTACCGCATGGTTGAAAATCGCTGTCAGCTGGGCGTGTATCGTTTTCAGATAATCCCCTGAATAAGGCTTTCCTTTCTCGTCCCGGTATGCCATCAGTTCATTCTGCCATGCAATAACGTCCTTTGCTTCAATCTCTGCTATCTTTCGATTCCCGAAATACGGTAAAATCTTTGTGCGGATTACATGGCTTTTAGATTCCCATGTGCTTTCTTTCACCCGCTGCTTTTTGTCAGCTTCATAAATCTCAAAGAAACTAGCAAACGTCATATCCAGTTTCGCTCCCTGTTTCAGCATTACCTCATGCTCCCACGCTAGTGCTTCTCTCTTTGTAGCAAATCCCCGTTTCTGTGTCTGCTTCCGCTCCCCTTTCCAGTTCGTGAAACGATAGATTACCCGCCACGTTCCCGTAGCGTTATCTTTGTATACAGCCATTTAATCATCTCCTTTCCGTCAATCGCTGTAACAAACCTTTTTATGAAAAAATGTAGCGCTCACACGTCCCGCCACTGTCAGATAGCCCTGTTTCTGTAATTCTGCATTCAGTTCTCGCACAATCTGGTAGGCTTTTGACTTTGACACACGCAATTCCTCTGCCACTTCTTCCACTGTCATAAATGATCTTTCTGCCATACTGTCATCTCCCTTTCTTAACTATTTTTGTTTAACACCTATATGTATAATACTAAATAAATTCCGTTAAGTCAAGTGGCTTACAGAAAAATATTAACTTTTTTTATTTAAGTTTTTTCTTGCTATTCCTCTTGTGTCATGCTATACTAAATTCAACAAATTTGTTTAAGTCAAAATGATTGTATTACTATAACTGCAACGGAGGTTTTATTATGGCAATCGGCAAGCGAATCCGCTTTTTCCGTAATCGGAAAAGCATGACACAAAAACAACTCGGTGAAATTCTCGGCTTTCTCGGAAAGACCTCTGATGTCCGTGTAGCGCAATACGAATCCGAAGCCAGAAAACCCAAACTCGATCTCGTCAAAGAAATGGCTCACGTCTTTGATGTCAGTCCACGGGCACTCGACGTGCCGGATATAGACAGCTACCTTGGTCTTATGCACACCCTCTTTGCTCTGGAAGATATGTACGGGCTGAAAATCGGAGAGATTGACGGAGAAGTGTGTCTGCGGTTGGACAAATCCACCGGCTCCACTTACTCCACCATGTTTGATATGTTCCATGCATGGCAGGAACAGGCTGCTCGTCTGGAACGGGGAGAAATCACAAAAAACGAATATGACCAATGGCGGTATAATTATCCGGCGCTGGATACATCCGGACAATGGCATAAAGTTTCACCTTCAAAGTAACTCAGCGATTATCTCGTAGAAGCCTTCAAAGACAGGCTAAAACCAGACAAATAATAATTTCATTACAGACGCAAAAAACCTTACCGACTTTCAGCTTCATTTCTGAAAATCAGTAAGGTTTTCTGTTATTGAAGTATTCTGTTATTCAGTGAGTGATACCCGAAATGTTGCCAAATCGTTGCCAGCGCTTAAACAAATTTGCTTGCAACCCGTATAAACGCTGGGTTTTTGGAGTTCATTTCATCACTCATATATCGATAATCTCAACCGGTTTCTGGAAGAAAATCCCGCTCTTCAGCAGTTTTCTCTGGAAGAGCTTCTCTCCATATGGCGGCGTCTCCCCTGCCATCTTCAGGCTCCATTGCGCAATAACGCAGGCGGCGTATACAACCACCGTTTCTACTTTAACGGCATGACCCCGCCGGGTTCTCCCTGTTCGGCGCCCCGCCTTTTCGAGGCAATGTCCCGCCAGTTTGGAAGTCCGGAAAAATTTCAGGCGCAGTTCAAGGAAGCCTCCCTGTCCGTCTTCGGCTCCGGCTATGCATGGCTGGTACTGGACCGGGGCTGCCTGAAGATCGTCACCTCAGCAAATCAGGATACGCCGCTTTTTCATTCACGGGCTCTCATCCTCAATATCGATGTGTGGGAGCACGCATATTATCTGAAACATTATAACCTTCGAGCAGCTTATATCGATGACTGGTTCCGGGTAGTAAACTGGAAGACAGCGGAAGCACGTTTCGCTGAGGCTTCCCCGGAATCCTGGAAGGATCCATTCAAAACTAAAAACTGAGTCTCATGTGAAACAGCAAAATAGACCATTAAAAAGGAACCTCTGCTCTGCGTGACATTATACTGACCTCCATTCGTTAGATTTTTAGATCTAACGAATGTGCGCGGTGCATAATGCAGAGCAGGGGCTCCTTCTCCATTTATTCCCCCTGAAACCTCTCATATTTCTCTTCCGACATGTTCAGAGTTTTCTTCGAAAATCTTTCTCCTTACACGTCTCTCTCCGTGATCGTCACATGTACGGTATCTCCGTCCCCTTTCCCGATCTTCTCCCTGATCGCCTTGGTGATCCCGATGATATAGCAGACAGAGCCGTCCTCATTTTTCACGCCCATGTTCACGATACTGCCATCATATGGCTCCCCGTCAAATTCAGCGTGGACTTTCACTCTGCCCCTGCCAAATTCTTCCCGGATATTCCAGGGAAATTCTAAATATGCTCCTCCCTTTTCGGGAATTCAGTGAATCGTTGTATCATATTCATACCTTTTCTTTTCCATCTTCACACATACCTCTTCTCCTGTCATTTCCGAATCCGGTAAAGAAGCACCATCCAGAACGCCATATCGCCAAATACAAGGATCAGAGTAACCGGGGTAAACCATCCCGGAAGCGGAGTCCCCTGCAGACTGTTCACGATCAGATACGCAAAGATCAGCGCCGTCAGGGTCTTCAGCGTCTTTAGCATATACTTCAATATCCGGTAGACCCTCTCCTTGTTCTGTGGCGTCACTTCCACCCCGGTATTCCAGATCTGAGGATACTTCTCGACCAGACCGATCCCAAGATAAAGGATCCACATCATCACTTCCAGAAAGATGATCTCTCCTTTTCCACCCCAGCGGTCGATCTCACCGGCTCCATTATAGTGCATCGGGATCTGGTCCGGAAAGGAGGACCAGCCCAGGATCAGGTAAGCAAGGGTACCGATCAGCATGATCCATCCGATGAGATCAAGGATCCTGTCCGCTTTCGTGTTCTCTATCTTCATGATATCACCTTCTTCCAGCTCCTATATCCCCAGCTCTTTCATAAGTTGTTCCTGATACTCCGGGTTTTCCGCTGCTTTGATGATATCATCTGTCCTTCCCAGTTCCGACAGCTTCAGGATCAGCCTGCTGAGCTCACTGCGTCCTTCCTGGCGTCCTTCCTGCCGTCCTTTCATCAATCCTTCCCGGCGTCCTTCACTTTCGCCTGCCTGATATTTTTCCTCCAGTTCCTCTGCAAATAATTCCCGCAATGCGTCACACATATTCTTCGCCTCCTCAAACTGTTCTCGGTTTGCCCTTATTATAATATCCATCATCGCCTGATACAGCGTATTGTCTTTATGCCTCCGGTACTCCCTCACGAGCCGCTCCGCACATTTCTCGCCCTCCAGATGGTCTGTCAGGTTTCTCAGCCAGAAATTCTCTTCTTCCGGCAGACGGTTTAACAGCAGGATCTGAATGGGAAGATAATCCCCTGTAACATAATAGATACCCTCTTCCAGTTCGATCTGCATTCCTGCGCAGAATGCCGGATGCCACTGAAGGAACTGTCTTGGATCTGCCCGTTCCTGCGGATCTTTCTGCATCTCTTTCGTATGCGTTTTTCCCATACACCGAACCTCCTTTATTAAATTGTCCTAAGGAGATTCTCTTTTCGGAATCTCCTGCTTGAAAAGTGGTATTAAAGCACGAATTTTCCGAAAAGTCAGATCCTCTGATGAAGGATCCGCTGTATGAATCATAGAATCCACGTCTTTCGACACAGAAAAAGAATAATAGAAAACTCTCTTATTGAACTTATCATTTTCAATAAACTTATGCTTTCTCTCATTCTAGCACAGGGTTTGTTTTACTTCAATGAAAATCCGACACCGCCCCTCTGCTGTACCATCCGGTCAGTGCCGTCACCGCTGCCGCCCCGAAAAAGATCACCGGCATGATGCCCCGCATATTCTCAAACAGCGCCCCGTAGAGGATCTGTCCCACGGGCTGCGCGCAGTTGGACAGCGCCAGCACCCAGGCGATCACTTTCCCCACCAGATGCGCAGGCACCGTCGTCTGTACTTGAGCCATGACCTGTATGGAATAGACCGACGCGCATGCCATGATCCCCAGAGCCGCCAGGGCAAGGACTGCGTAGGCTGCATAGGGAGGACAGGGCAGAGCAAGGACCAGCCCCATAGGGATCAGCAGAACCCCTGCCAGCATGAGAAAGCGGTAACTCTGCTCCATCCTCATCCTCTGCCCCAGGACACCCGCTCCCAGTCCTCCGGCAAGCCCTCCCGCTCCCAGGACCGCCTGCATATATCCGTACATCCTGGCCCCCTCCGCAGGGTCAAATCCCAGTTCCTGCATAACAATGACCGGAAGTCCGATGATCATCAGCCCGGACATAAAGAGGTTTACGCCGGCGGCGCAGAGCGTCAGTTTTCCCACCTCCGGTTTCTCTCTCGTGATATATACAATGCTGGAAACGCACTCTCCCGCCGCCTCACGGAGCAGAGGCAGTCTGCCCATCCGTTTTGCATATGGAATATGAATGAAGATCTCCATCACTGCAGAACAAAAAAAGCAGCCCGCTGCCACTGCCATCACCGGCAGGATCCCCCATACACTGTAGGCGGCTCCTCCCAACGCCGGTCCCAGAAGACCGGACAGGGAGGAGACCATGTTCACCACCGCGTTTGCCTGCATCACCCTGGACTCCTCCACAAGGACCGGGATACTCGCCTGCACAGACGGTTGATAGGCTCCGGAGATCCCATACAGCAGCAGGAGCAGAATCAGCACCATTCCCACCAGATCCACTTTCCCATACAGAATCAGGAAGAGCAGGATGAGACCGCAGGTAAAGAAATCGAGAAATACCATGATGTTCCGCTTGTTCACCCGATCCGCGATGATCCCTCCAATGGGCGCCATCAGTGCCATGGGCAGGAAGGCGAGCCCTGACACCACGCCCAGCACAGCAGCCGATCCGGTCACTTCCAGCAAATGCACCGGAAGGGCGAACCTCACCACCGCATTGCCGAATAATGAAATGATCTGCCCGATCACCACGAGTACAAAATCTCTTGAAAAACCATTCTTCATCACAGCACCTCCATCTTTCATACCATCCACTCTGACCATGTTTCCGTTCTCTTTTTATTTTCATACCGACCGTTGGTATGTTAAGATGTAAAAGAATCTGCCCTGCTTCCAGGGCAGTATAAACGTTCCTTTCTTAACTAGCCTTTCTTCTGGTTATAGAGCACCGTATATACTTCCAGGGATGTGATCACTTCGTCATCCAGGATATCCAGTCCCCATAATTTCAGTGTATACTGATAAAACTTCAGCTTCTGCACGATCTCCGCCGGGCTGGAATGGTAGATCATTGGGTTGAGCCACACATTGCTCACCAGCATCAGGACCTCCGCCAGCTCTCTGGGGTACTCTGTCCGGATTGAACCGTCCCCAATCCCTTCTTCCAGGATCTTCTGCACCATATCCGCAGCCTCTGTCTGCGTCTCATTCAACAGCAGTTTCAGGAGCTTAGGATTCTTCATCATGTCCGGGGCCGCAGAAAACATCTCTTTCAGCGCAGGGCTGAAGGCCGACGTGCGGAAAAGTTCCCGCAGTTTCTCCAGCCCGTTCAGATCCTTCCTCCGGCAGATTCGATAGAGCTGCTCATTGGACGGCGAATACATCTTCGTTGCCACCGCATCCATGATCTCCTCTTTCGATCTGAAATGATAATAGATTGCTCCTTTGCTCAGTCCTCCCAGATGATCGATGATATCCTGGATCGACGTATGCTCATATCCCTTCTCAATGAACAGCCGCTCCGCTGTCTCGATGATCAGATTCCTTGTTTCCTCCGGATATTTATTCCGTGCCATATCTTCCGCCTCCGTTTATCATACCAACGGTATGTTTATTATACATACCGTTGGTATGTATGTCAATATCCTCTATCGGATTTCTGCTCCCTGTATCACATGATCTCCTCGATCTTCCCCAGTTCTTCCTCGCTAAAGGTCAGGTTCTCGATCGCCTTCACATTATCGAGCACCTGCTGCGGTTTGGACGCTCCCACCAGCACGCTTGTCACGATCCCGTCATGGAGTATCCAGCTCAGCGCCATCTCCGCAAGAGTCTGGCCCCTTCCCGCCGCGATGCCGTTTAAGTTCCGGATCTGCTGAAGCCGCTCTTCTGTCAGTGCTTCCTTCTTTAAGAAACGTCCGTCTGTCCGTATCCTGCTGTCCTCCGGGATCCCGTTCAGATACCGGTTTGTCAGGAGCCCCTGCGCCAGCGGGCTGAATGCGATGATCCCTTTCTTCAGTTCCGCCGCCGTACTTTTAAGTCCGTTTTCTTCAATAGTCCGGTCAAAAATGGAATACCGGTTCTGGTTGATGATAAACGGACAGTGCAGGTCCTCCAGGATCTCCTCCGCTCTTCTCAGCGTCGGTCCGTCATAGTTGGAAAGACCTACATAGAGCGCTTTCCCGGACCGGACTGTCTGGGCGAGCGCGCCCATCGTCTCCTCCAGCGGAGTCTCCGGATCCATCCGGTGATGGTAAAAGATATCGACGTATTCCAGCCCCATCCTCTTCAGGCTCTGATCCAGGCTTGCCAGCAGATATTTCCTGCTGCCCCAGTTTCCGTAAGGTCCTTCCCACATGTCATATCCCGCCTTCGTACTGATGATCAGTTCGTCACGGTACTGTCCCAAATCTTCTTTTAATATCCTGCCGAAGTTCTTCTCCGCGCTTCCCGGCTCCGGTCCGTAATTGTTCGCCAGGTCAAAATGAGTGATCCCGCTGTCAAATGCCGTAAAGCAGATCTGACGCATATTCTCGTAATTTCCTGTATCCCCGAAATTGTGCCAGAGTCCCAGCGAGACCGCCGGCAGTTTCAGCCCGCTCTCTCCGCAGCGGTTGTAGACCATTTTCTCATATCTTTTGTCTGATGCTGTGTACATAACCTTTTCCTCCTCATAAACCACATTATCATCCTTTATATCACATCCGCCCCGAACGGCATCAGCGCCAGCTTCGCCAGCTTAAAATGCTGCAGCCCGAACGGGATCCCGATCACCGTAATGCACAGGACACATCCAAAGATCAGATGCTCGATCGCGAGCGGCAGCCCCGACACGATGATCCAGATCACATTCAGCAGGAGCGAACCCGCTCCCCCTCCGTATACCACTTCCTTTCCAAACGGGAAAAAACTCAGCGACGCGAACTTAAAGCACTGTGTTCCCACCGGGATCCCGATGATCGTGATACACCACAGGCAGCCCGCGAGGCACCAGCTCAGTCCGCTGATGAACCCTCCGCACAGAAACCACAGCAGATTTCCAAGACATCCCATATTATCCCTCCTGTTTCAGAAAAACATATTCTTTCTCCGTGGACAGCGATTCCGAAAAATAATATCCCAGACGGTCAAACCCTTTGATCCCGTCCGGCTCTTCCATCTGGTGTTCCGCCAGATACCGGACCATCTCGCCCCGAGCCATCTTCGCAAATGTCCCTTTCTGCTTTACCTTTCCGCCGATCACTTCACCGAAGGTCACTGTCAGAAATACATCCTCCGGCTGAAGATATCTCTCGATGCAGCGTGAATACTCTTTTGACGCCAGGTTCAGGATCAACGCTCCCTTCCGCCGTTCTCCCTTCTGCTGCATGCTGTCCTTCTCTCCGCTCCCGCATACCGGAGTTCCTCTGTCTCTGTCCGTCACTTCCCTGTACAGCTTTTCTCCCCAGAACTTATACAGGTCTCCCGCATCAGACGCCTTCGCCTGCATCTCGAGCCGGTAGGGCACAACGCCGTCAAAGGGCCTGAGCACGCCGTAGAACCCGGACAGGATCCGCAGATGCTCCCGGATATACTCTGTCTCCGCCCCGCCGAACACCGCCGGCGCCATGTACTGATACTGGATCCCCTCATAGGCGATCACCGCCGGAGTCAGATTCCTCCTCAGATCCATCTCCTGGAACCGCCTGTAATTCTGCTCCGCGATCCTGTCATTGCACTTCCACAGCGCCTTCGCCTCCTCAAAAGACAGCCGGCGCATCCACTCCATGAGTTGTTCCGCTTCTTCCAGAAATGCAGGCATTCCTTCCGGAGCAAGAGTGTCTGTATCTATATTCATTTTTTTCGCTGGTGAAATAATGATCCTCATCCTCATAATATCCTTTCCGGTCTGAATCTCAGATAATCCGACGACACAAGGTGATAATCGATCCCGTTTACCACGCCGTGAAAACTGTCATCATATCTGGCCTTTCCGTGACAGTGGGAGTATACCACATGCTCCGTGCCGTACTCCTCCGCCATCCTGGTAAATGCGCTCTCCGTCTCGCCGATGCTGGTGGGCGGGTAATGCAGGAACATGATGTACTTCTCATACCCTGCCGACCGCGCCGCCTCAAAGGATGCCCGGAGCCGCGCCAGTTCCCTGTCCCGTATCTTTTCAAAATGCTCGTAGGAATTCTTTCCCTCATAACAGTACCCTTTCGTTCCCACCAGAGCATACGTTTCATAGGTATAAAAATCATTCTGAAGAAAAGACAGGCGTCCCTCAAACTGTTCGTTGAGCTTTGCGGTCTTCTTTGCATCCCAGAACATATCGTGATTTCCCCTGAGCAGGATCTTCCGTCCCGGAAGCCTCTCGATAAACTCCAGATCCTCCCGGCACTCCTCCAGATTATGTCCCCAGGAGTGATCTCCCGTGATCACCGCCGTATCCGATTCCCGCACATATTTCTTCCAGTATTTTTCAATCTTCTTCACATGGTTCTTCCATTCACTCCCAAACACATCCATGGGTTTGTTGACCGTGAATGAGAGATGGAAATCCCCAATCGCATAGAGTGCCATCCGCTCTGCCCCCTGACTTTTCGCTCTTCTGGATCCTCTCCAAAGCACGCTTCTGCTCTGCTGCCCGGATCAGGATTCCCTGTCCGCCCCGTTCACTTTCAGGATATAGTCAATCCCTTCTGCGACGCCGTCCTCGTCGTTGGACGCCACCATCCGGTCCGCCGCCTCACGGCACTCCTCGGATGCATTTGCCACGGCAAATCCAATCCCCGCGTATCTCAGAAGCCCGCTGTCGTTATGCCCGTCGCCGAAGCCCGCAAGTTCTTCCCGGGTCAGCCCCAGATATCCGATCAGAAATTCTGCCGCCGTGTTCTTCCCCGCATTTACATCCGAGATCTCCAGCAGCTGTTTCACCGAGGAGGTGATATACACATCCCGGACCTGTTTTTCCAGGGTTTTCCACAGTCTCCGCTTATATTCTTCACTTTTTACCACAACGTCGATACAGTCCAGCTCCCCTTCATGTTCCCGGATAAAACTCCTCATGTCCTCAGTCGGCTTCCGGGTCCCCTGTATGTACGGGATCGACCGTGGCATTGCCCCGAACCGGACAGGATCCTCCACGTACGCTTTTTCCGCATAGGGCTTTCCGTCGATGAACGCCTCGAAGGTCACATCCTCCCCCTGTGTCCAGCGCAGAATATCCTGCACCGCCTCCGCTTTCAGTTTATACTGACGAAGACATACTCCTTCCTTCAGATCATACACCGCTGCGCCGTTGGATGTGATGGCATAGCGGATCCCGGGAATCTCCATGACCTCCCCGGGAAGAGAATCCAGGGAACGCCCGCTGGCGACCGCGATCTGTATCCCGCTGCTGATCGCCTGCTCGATCGCCTTTCTGTTGTCCCCACTCAGATGTCCCTCGCTGTTCAGCGTCGTTCTGTCCAGGTCAAGTGCAATGCATCGTATCCTCATATCTTCTGCTCCTCAAATATCCACAATGCAGACTTTTGGAATCTGCCTGTCCTCCGCGTTCAAATTCCCTGCTCTTCAAATATCTTCCGGAAGCGCAGGGCTTCCTCCATGGTGTTGTGCCAGCCGTCCCGCTTTAAGTCCACCCGCCATCCGTCTTCCGTGCATTCTGTTTCCACGCCCTCTGTTTCCAGAAGCCGCCTCTGCATGTCATCTGTCTCAAATGCCGCCGCACCGCTTAAAACGCCCCGGGAATTGACCACCCGATGGGCCGGGATCCCGTCTCCCAGCCTTCCCCGGTTCAGTGCATATCCCACCTGGCGGGCATTCTTCGGTTTCCCGCAAAGCAGCGCGATCTGCCCGTATGTAGCGGCTTTCCCATATGGGATGGAGCGGCAGACGATAGTCGCCCGCCGGTAAAAATCAAAATTTCCGTTCTCCATTTCAGAACCTCAGTCCTATCTCAAAGTCTCCGTCTTATCTCAAAATCTCAGCCTCATCTCATACCACTGTGCCCCGCCGTGTTCCGACCCGGATCTGCCTTCATTCACAAAGCCAAATCTCTCATAGAAGGTGATCAGATCTTCCTTGCAGGTAAGGACCAGACCTTTTCTTCCCTGTTTTTCTGCGTCCCTGATCACCCTCCGCATCAGCATGTCCATATAGCCCCTTCCCTGACGGTCCGGTCGGGTCTCCACACCGAAGATCATCTGCCATTCCCCGTTCTCGTCATGGAGTCCTGCATCCTCAAACATCTCATCAAGGAGATGGCTGCTGTTGCTGACCATCCCATCCACCATACTGACGATCTCGCCATTCTCCTCCAAAAGCCAGAAATGCTCCGGAAAGGCACTGAGCCTTTTTTCAAAATCCTCCTTCTTCCCCGCCTCAGCTTCCGGGAAGCAGACCGCCTCAAGAGCTGTGATCTTCTCCAGATCGCCCATATCCGCATGTCTGATCACGACCCTGTTACAGTTTCCAGAACCGTTTCTCAGAGCACGTCCCCTGGAAATGTATTCCTCCGTGCTCCTCATGATCGTCTGAAGATTCTCGAGATCTCTTCTCACATCCCCCGTCTCCAGGGAATGATTCCCATCCTCTGTCACATACAGCGGGAAACGGCCTTCTCTGCAACTCCGCTCCACAGTGTCAAAATCCACCCAGGAATCCGCCGTCCCGGTGAACACGATCCCCGGCTGCTTCATGAGCTGAAAAGAAGCCTCCACCGGAGTATAATAGATGTTCCTCGTATTTAAGCCATACTTTCCCGCATAGGCGGAAGCCACCGCCGTCCCCACGCTTTTGGAGATAAAAAGGACATCCTCATACTCGGAAAAATCCACATCCTTCAGGATCTCTCCCGCCTGCTCCATCGCACTGAAAAACGCCTTCTCCATCTTCTCTCTTGATCCCTTTACACCCTTCGGAAACTTTCCGTAAGGGACCTCCTTTATCTCATATCCGTTCTGTGCCGCCAGCTTTTTGCTGTAATACAGGAGAGGCTTGTCCACATGATAGCCCACTCCCGGGAAAATAACCGCGATCTTCTTATTCATTTATCCTGATCCTTTCTACTGCTTTTTTCCAGTCTCCAAAAAACTCTGCAAATGTCAGATAACGGGAGTTTTTGTTAAGACTGACCGCTTTCTTTGCCACTTCATAACTTTCTTTATTTAGCTGCCAGTTTGAAAGCAGACATGGGCTGAAACGGTTGTCCTGATACCTCCGGCTGATTTCTTCCTCCGAAAAAGTCCCGAAAAATTCAAAGAGCAGCGCCCCGAGAGTAAAAATATTGGTCTGTTCGTCGATCACGCTTCCCTTGTCATATTCTTCCGGCGCCTTTAACCTCTTTGTTCCGAACCATTCCGCCCATTCAAAGACCACAACATAAAACTGCCTGTATTCATATTCTTCGATGATTTTTATTAAATTGGGATGCTGCAGGTCATAATACAGATGGACAGCCTCTTTCAGCAGCGCAACCGATTCCGCAGGAGACATTTCTGCCCCAATCGTATCTGCGCCTGCAATTTTACAGAAATATTTTTTGTCCTTATCTTCCATCCCTATGCAGATACATCCCGATCCTTTGTTCCCATGATATTACTTTTTTATTGTCCTGAGAATATCTAAAGTCTGCTCACATTCCATTTTATCTGTAGCCCAGATACTGACGGATAACAGTTCTCCAGCACGATAGTATCCGGCGTAAATGACATAAACCGTTTTATCTTCTTCCTCCACTGTATTTTCGTACATCCTTACTGCAAATCCGTCCGGAGCGTGTAAATTCACATCCCGTAATTTTGCGGACGCCGGTATTGTTCTGATATATGCATTTTCCATTACTTCCATTGGGGCAGGCGCACCGTCTTTCGCTGCCTGAAACGGCGTTATGCGAACTGTCAGGTCGCTGTTATCAGGATAAAACACACATTCTCCATCGTCTTCTTCATATTCTCCCTGCCAGTGATCAGGCGTAGAGATCTGCCAGTCACAAGGCAGCCTGTAAGTCTTCATAGTCATTATACTCCATTCACCGTTTTATCTCTTTTTCACAATCCAGTTATCATTTTCTGTTTTTCTTTCTGCACAGTAACCGCACGGCATATCTTTCAGATCGCCAACCGAAGGATCCAAATCGAATACTTCTTTTAAGGATACCAGTCTTGCTTCGGCTGTTTCATGTGCTGAACCGCACAAAAACTGCCACATTCCGTCATCTTCATCGTGTGATACATATAAAACAGGTTTGCCGTCATCTATAATGTGACAGCAGATGATCGCAGCCGTATTCGGTGCATCATAAAAAGGAAAATCCATATGCAGCGCTCCCTTCCAACTTTTAAATTATATTACGAATGTTCCTCCACATACTGTAAAAATTCAGGCGTTTTTGACCAATATTTAATCCCCCAGTTTTCAAAGTTCCATTCTTCCATATAGGTATTACATTCATAATCCACATAATATAAGATGCCATCCTGTAAAATAAAATTTGTAGGAAAATAATCAATATTCGTATTCGCCTGGTACAGAAGTCTGCACATCTCTTTTAACTGTTCCAGGCATGTATCAGGCAGACACTCTTTTTGTACCATATCAAATACAGTATCACCCGCAATGTATTCCTTAACGATCCGCTCTTTTTCCGAATCAACGTCCAGCATTTCAGGAAGCGGTATCCCGATTTCTCTCAGGCGTTTATAATCGGCAATTTCTGCTTCCAGCTTATTTCCGAACTGATAATAAGAGCATGGCTCATGGTGAATCTGTTTTACCACCACCTCCTGCCCTTCACTCCTTGCAAGATAAGTTATCTCATAAAGTAAATCCTTTCTTTAATTTCTTATATGAAGGTTTACCGGAAAAGAAATTCCGCCTGCGTTCGATCATATCGCATACCATTTTGTATGCCGTGTCTTCGGACTCCAGTTCAGGGCAAAGATGTTGGATACAATGATTATATAATTCTTCATGCCATTCGATATACAGTTCTCCTGCATAAAAAGAATCCTTGAGTATCCGGAGAAAACGGTTAAAATATTCTTTTCCCTCTTCAAAATCTCTTTTCAGAAAGCAGAGCATCGCCAAGTGATATACTTCCCAAAAACCTCTCCCTTTCGGTATATTTCCCAGCCATCTTTCCATTTGCTCTTTGGCATAATCCATATCACGAAAAAGACGATACTCCCTCACTTTTTCCATGGCAGCCTCTGCAAAATGTGCCATCTTTTCCTCAAAGGCAGCATCATTGCCTCGATATGATGCATATCCCGCTTTATCTACGCGATATCCGATATTAAACGCCAGTGTATCGTTTAAGCCTTCACTGGCTTCCCATAAGAAACTGATCCCGACATTCAGATATGAACCTCTGCCATATGCACTGGGCTGAAATTCTACCTGTATCACAAAATACCCGTTGTCATCAATCCATGTTCTGGAAGACCCCACCCTGAAAAGACCTTCGGGGGCGAGTATTTTCCTGGCTGCTGCATTTATTATTTTATTATGTTGTCCTGCCATCTTCCCTCCGAATTATAATAGCGCTAAAGTCATGGACTTAGAAAAATGCAAACTACTCATCTAGTTTCCCATAATAATGGTGAACGTTCCATGTTTGTTCAAATTCTTCTTTACTTATCAAACACGCATAAAATTCATTTCCCAATTCATGAGAGTTAAATGTTTCTGCTGTTGGAACAGGGATTATTTCTATCGCGTTCGCATAAAGATCATCAATATTTACTGTATGTCTATCTGCAAAAACATCAATGGACTTGATTGCTAACCGTTCATTATTTTCATCTATCTCATATAGAATTACAACAGGCTCATTCTCAAGATTATGCTTCCAAAACAATTTCAGATATTCCATCCAGATCACCTCAAAAATTAGGATTTACTTATATCTATTCCTATAAAAGTGTCAATATATATCCGTCTATCAGAGCAATTAGCAGATACATAATAAAGGCTCTGATAAACGCTTCTATATGCTTTTTCGGATTTTGATACAATTCCTTTTCTGGTATTTTTCTTAAACGAACACGCTTTGTATTCCGCCACCATAAAAGGTCTACAATAAATAAGTCAAAGATATTCAATCCCTGTCCTATAATACTTAAACAAAGAAAATTATGTGTGAAGCCATTTTCTTTGATAAACAACCCTAATATAAATAGTACGAACAGAAATAACAGAAAATTGGATATAAATGTAACCACTTTGTTGCTTTCCTTAAATTTTCCTTGATATTCTGCAATACTCTTTATTCGATTTTGCACTTCATCTGGATAAGATGAATAGCTTTTTAAATTTTTGTTATCTGTACCTGTTCCCCAAAAACATATTAGAAAAAACGCGATACATAAAATTACGGTTTCGATTATTATAATCATTCTGTTTCACTCCAAATTCCAATTTTCACTTCGATAGCTCAGGATTTCTGTTTACTGTTTGAACGGTATAGTTTTACCTGATCTCATTGGATTTTCTGTCCCTGTATGCCCATAACAGTCCCGTTCGTCTTTTTCCTTTATGTTCATAAATCAAATTTTTTCAATTATACTGTTCTCACATAATGGAGATGTTTTCGTATAATTAACTAAAACTTCCCACACCAATACGGTGTGTTGAACCTTGAAAATTCAATATTTCAGCCAATAAAAAAGGCATAAACCTGTCCCGTTTGGTATAATGGAATTG
>NZ_JACJLR010000054.1 GCF_016902345.1 Mediterraneibacter glycyrrhizinilyticus
TCGTTAGCCATCTTTTTCTCTTTTTATAGGATAGATTTCAGGGGCAGATGTGACTCGTATGAGTCACATCTGCCCCTGATTTGGACTATCTATTTCCCGACAGCCCCTTTTTTATCTGCATCGATTATCTGCATCGATAGAGACGGTACACCTGCTCTGCCGTATCCGCCATATTTGCCCTGGCGTTCTCTTTTTCCATCGCCTCCTCAAGAGAGACCGCGCCGCGGGCGATGGGAAAGTATGCGCTGATCCCGGCGTCATTGCAGGCCCGTGCGTCCCTTGTCACGCCTCCGGCCAGAGCGATTACTGTTTTCCCATACTTTTTTGCAAGTCCTGCCACACCGACGGGAGCTTTTCCCATTGCGGTCTGTCCGTCCATCCTGCCCTCTCCGGTGATGATCAGATCCGCGTCTTTGATGCTTTCCTCCATGTGGGTTTCCTCAAGGACGATCTCGATCCCCGATTCCAGCGCTGCGTCCATGAAGGTGAGAAATGCAAATCCCAGCCCTCCAGCCGCACCGGTCCCCTCGCGCATTGCATCTGCACCGGGATATTTTTCTTTCGCCAGATCGGCATAATGTCCAAGCCACTGATCCATCCGCGGAATCATCTCAGGCGTGGCACCTTTCTGCGGTCCGAACACGGCGCTGCACCCCTTTTCTCCACAGAGCGGGTTTGTCACATCGCATGCGATCCGGAAGCTGCACCCGGAAAGTTCCGGGATAACAGATTCATCGGAGATCATTTTCAGATTTTTCAATCCGCCTGCGCCGTATGGAATCTGCTCTCCTTTTTCATCCAGAAAATCAAATCCCAGGGCCTGAAGCATGCCTACCCCTCCGTCATTTGTCGCACTGCCCCCGATTCCCACTATAAATCTCCTGCATCCCTGTCCGATCGCATCACGGATCACCTCACCCACGCCGTACGTGGTGGTATAAAGCGGATCTCTCCTGTCTTCCGGGACAAGGACTAGGCCCGCCGCGCCTGCCATCTCGATCACTGCCGTCTTTGTCCTTTCGATCACTCCATACGCACAGGTAACCGGTTCTCCCAGCGGTCCGGTCACCTGTATCTCCCTGATCTTCCCGTCCATATTGCTGATCAGGGCCTCAACCGTGCCCTCACCACCGTCCGCAAGGGCCCTGATCTCGATGTCCGCATCCGGATCCACACGACGGATCCCCTCTGCCGCTGCTCTTCCGGCTTCCAGAGAAGTCATGCTTCCTTTAAACGAATCGATCACAGTCAGTATCTTCATGATCATCCCACCTTTTCTGCTTCCTTTTTCTTCTAATATATCAGACTGATACTGCATTTAAAATGTTATCGATAACTGTTTTTTTAATTTTTCTCCTTATATATTGTTATGTGTAACATTTTTTATATAATGCAACCAGTACATTTTTCTTTTTCAATCCCGTTTTATGGAGGGCTATTTATGATCAATTCAGTAAACGATATTCTGGCTCAGCAGATTGTAGATACGGTAAAGGATATATGCGGATATGATATAAACTTTATCCGTCCTGACGGATCTGTTTTCGCCAGCACAGACCCGGATTACCTGGCTGACTGTCTGAAAGAATTTGCCATCGATCTGAACAGCCCGAAGCGTTTCATCCTGATTCAGGTCAATTCCGGGTACCCCCAGATCAACATGTCCCTTCTGGATCAGAAGATAAGCCGTCTCTTTTCACAGACAGGAATCCGGCTGTTTACCTTTCGCTGTCCACGGGAATTCCTTGCAGTCACAGAGGAAAAGGACTATGAACAGAACCGCATTCTTTTTCAGCAGTTTGCGCAGAACAACAAAGAGTTGATAAAAATGGCGGTTGGAAAACCTGAGAAACTCTTCCATCTCTACGCATCATACAATTCATCCAGAACTGCTCTGAAAAGTCTCTCTGGTTCAGGGAGGAATTTTGCTGTTTTTGATGATCTCACTCTGGAACTTATCCTTTCTTCAGTGGATGAAAACAGCAAAAAGGATTTTCTGCAAAAAACGACAGGCTGCCTTTCCACGGAAGAACTGGCCATAATAAAAGCGTATTTTTCCGAAGATATGTCTCTCGCAGGTACCTGCAGTAAACTGTATCTCCACAAAAACACGCTCCAGTATAAACTCAATCATATTTATAAAAAAAGCGGGCTGAACCCCCGCCGCTTCCGGGACGCAGTCCTTCTGTACCTGGCTCTGAAACTTTCCCCTCTCAGGAACGTTTCTTTTTCAAGACAGCCTGAGCAATCTTCTCCTGCAGCTTCCAGCCTGCCCAGCCGGCAAAGAGCCCCACTGCCAGTCCGCCCAGCACATCGCTGGGATAGTGGACCCCAACATACAGCCGGGAAAGCGCGATGAGCGCGGCAAGGATGATGCAGGCGATCCCCCACTTTTTCGGCAGAGTGCAATACAATGCGTATGCCGCTGCAAAGGAGGCGCAGGTGTGTCCTGAGGGGAAGGAAAAATCATGCTGTCTCTCAATGAGCAGGACCAGTTCCGTGATCGTATCATAAGGCCGTATCCGTGCCACGATATTTTTGATCGCCACATTTGTGATCAGCGCCCCGATTCCCAGCGCAAGCAGCGCAGAGACCCCTGCTCCTCTGGTCTTTTTGGGGATCAGGAGGATCAGTGCCAGGATGATCCAGAAGATCCCTCCGTCCCCCAGATGGGTGTTCGTCTTCCAGAATCCATCCATCCAGTCCTGCCGGATATACTCCTGGATAAAGAGCAGGATATTTTCGTCGATCTGCTGCAGTATCTCGATCATATCTTTTCTCCTCCCTGCTGTTTCTCAAAAAACTCATCTATCACATCTTCATAGACCGCACACTTCTCACATTTTTTGATCTTCTTTCCATATTTTTTATGATCCTCAAGCAGCGGTGCCATATAGGACCACATTTCTTTCATCTTATAGAGGATCGTCCGATCTCCGGACATCTCCCGGCAGTATCCCGCATAGACCAGATCATGGAAGCGCCTGAGTTCCGTCAGGTCCGCGCTTTTCCCGCCACGGATCTCCCGTGCCAGCGCCGGGTTCGACAGTACGCCTCGTCCCAGCATGATACATTCCACATCCGGAAACATTTCATGGAATCTGTGATAGTCCTCCGCCGAAAACAGATCCCCGTTGTAGCAGACCGGATTTCTGCTCTCCGAGAGCGCCTCTGCAAACGCTTCGAGGTTGGGAACATTTTTATAAAAATCTTTCTGTACCCTGGGGTGGATGATCAGCTCCTCCATCGGATAAGAGTTAAACATCTGAAGGAGATCTTTAAACTCCCCTCCGTCCTCGATCCCGATCCTTGTCTTGACCGATATTCTTATCCTGCATTCCCCAAAAACAGTATCCAGAAATGTTTCCAGCCGCTCCGGATATGCAAGAAATCCTGCGCCTCTTCCCTTGGTCACAACTGTTTTTGACGGACATCCCAGGTTCAGGTTCACCTCGCTGTACCCATATTCCTCCAGTTTTTCCGCAGTCCGCAGGAAATCTTCCGCATTGTTGGTCAGGATCTGAGGCACGGTATATGCCCCCTGATTATTTGCAGGAGATATGTCATTTTTCTCCCTGGAACTGAGGTGCCCTTTCTGATTCGGCCTGATAAACGGAACAAAATATTTATCAAATCCCCCGAAGCATTCCCTGAGCGCACCGCGGTAGATCCAGCCGGTTATCCCCTCCAGCGGGGCAAGATATATCTTCATCTGTATCTCTCCTGTTCATCTGCAAATCGTGCGCTGCCGCCTCCCCCTCAGCGGGATGAGACGTATCCGGGACCAATTGTCAGGAGCCGGGACGTACAGCGCTGTAAAAAACATACAGAATCATTCCCGCCTTGTCAAGAGAAAACCGTTGTGCTAAGATTGTTTTAGTTTTTGAGGAGGATCATCATGCAGACGATAAAAAAATTTATTCACTACTATGGACCGTATAAAACGGTCTTTTTCATCGACCTTTTGTGCGCCACATTCATCAGTCTGGCGGATCTTGCGTATCCCCAGATCCTGCGCACAGCGACGAACACTCTGTTCACAAAGGACAGCAGCACCATCTTAAAAGCACTTCCGCTCATCGCGGCGGGACTCCTCGTGATGTACGCCATCCAGAGCCTGTGCAAATATTATGTCAGCTATCAGGGACATATGATGGGCGCGCATATGGAACGGGATATGCGCCAGCAGCTCTTTGACCACTACGAGAAACTTTCTTTTTCCTACTACAGCCGGAACAATTCCGGGCAGATGATGAGCAAACTGGTGTCCGACCTGTTTGACATCGCAGAGTTTGCACACCATGGACCAGAAAATCTCTTTATCTCGGTAGTAAAGATCATCGGCTCTTTCATCTTCCTGTTTCTGATCAACTGGCGGCTGGCCCTGCCTCTGGCAGCGCTGGTCATTTGCATGTTTCTCTTTTCGTTCCGCCAGAATGGAAGGATGCAGGAGACTTTCATGGAAAACCGCCGGAAGATCGGCGATGTAAACGCAAGCCTGCAGGATACGCTGGCCGGGATCCGTGTTGTCCAGTCCTTCGCCAACGAGGATATTGAGAAGGAAAAATTCAAAAAGAGCAACCATGCTTTCCTTGTCTCAAAAGATAACAATTACAAATGTATGGGAAGTTTCATGGGATGGAACCTGTTCTTCCAGGGAATGATGTATCTCGTGACGCTGGTGTACGGCGGATACCTGATCGCACAGGGACTCATGGCCCCGGGAGATCTCGCCATGTATGCCCTCTACATCGGGATCTTCATCAGCCCGATCCAGATCCTGGTAGAACTGATCGAGACGATCCAGAAAGGTCTCTCCGGATTCCGCCGCTTCCTGGACGTGCTTGAGACAGAACCGGATATCGAAGATGCTCCGGACGCCAAAGATCTGACAAACGTGCACGGAAGAGTCTGCTACGAGGATGTCTCCTTCCATTACAGTGACGACGACACTCCTGTCCTCTCCAACGTCTCTTTCGAGATCCCGGCAGGCAGATCCATCGCTCTGGTGGGGCCTTCCGGCAGCGGGAAGACTACGATCTGCTCTCTCCTGCCACGTTTCTATGATGTGACCGGAGGAAGGATCACCATAGACGGACAGGATGTCCGTACTCTGAAACTGAAAAGCCTTCGAAAACAGATCGGTATGGTACAACAGGATGTCTATCTGTTCAGTGGAACGATCCGCGAAAATATCGCCTACGGCAAACCGGGCGCTTCCATGGAGGAGATCATTGAGGCAGCAAAGCGTGCCAATATCCACGAATTCATCGAGGAACTCCCGGATGGATACGACACCTTTGTAGGCGAGCGGGGAACACGGCTCTCCGGCGGTCAGAAACAGCGGATCTCCATCGCCCGCGTATTTCTGAAAAACCCGCCCATCCTGATCCTGGACGAGGCCACCAGCGCCCTGGACAATGAGAGTGAGCGCTGGATCCAGAAGAGCCTTGAGGAACTCTCCAAAGACCGCACCACCATCACCATCGCCCACCGCCTGTCCACCATACGGAATGCCGATGAGATCATTGTCATCACAGAGGATGGGATCGCAGAGCGCGGGACACATGAGAGCCTGCTTGAGAAGGGCGGGATCTACGCGCGGTACTACAATATGTGATATGACCGGATCCGGCGGGGTGAGGGGGGCCGCGGGGAGAGGATATGCTGCCTGCGGATTCGGGGTCGGACGGGAGAGGCGCGCCCTTTGGGCGCTGCTCCCTGGAGCGTTTCCCCGCTGCTTTCAGCGGGGACCTGGGAATTCCTAAGGAATTCCCAATAGGATAAAAAGAGAGGGCTTCCTGCGGACAGTTGAACTGTCTGCGGGAAGCCCTCTCTTTTTCTGTATTGCTGCCACCTTCTGCAGAAAATATCAGTGCTGTCGGTGATCCTTCCGGATCTGTCATCACTCCACCAGCGCGATAAAACTCTCCAGTGACTGTCCCCGGCTCATCCTGACCCTGGGGAGCAGGAGCGGGTCATCCCCCACCTCTGCCCTTCGGTTCTCTGTGGTCACCGCACAGGTGAATCCTGCGTCTTCCACCGCAGCGCGGCAGTCATCCGTATAGTCTCCGTAAGGGTAGGCGAATGCATCTCCATTTCCGCAGATCTGGATCGATTTCTTCAGATCTGCCACAGCGTCATCATGACTCATTGCGGTAAAGATCCCGCCATGTCCGATGTTTCCTCCCGCACGATGCATATTGTCCGAGTGAGACTGGAATGTCACAAAATCACTCTGGTATTCTTTTACTTTGTTTTCCCCGTCATTGCTTGTGATCAAAAAGGACGTTGCCGGAACCTTATATTTTTCAAACACCGGGATCCCCAGGTCAAGAAAACTTTTTGCCCCGTCGTCAAAAGTCAGGACAACACTCTTCTCGGGGAGAAGAAGTTCTCCCTCCACATACTGTCTGACTTCCTCCCAGGTTGGGAAATAATAATCATTTTCCACAAGATATTTGATCTCTTCTTCCAGCGCGTGGACTTCGATGTGGTTATTTCCGAGATCATCCGGCGGGTCTGCCTCATCATAGACATAATGATACATACAGATGGCAAGCCCGTTTGTCTTATGATGTTCCTCTGTGGCGGTATTCTCTCCCCTTCGGGAGTCTTCAGGCAGAGCGCTGCCGCCGTCTTCCTCCTTCTGCGGACCTGATGCTGCCCCGCTTACGCCGTCCGCGCTCTCCTGAGCCCGGCCTGCCTGCACGTTCCCATTCTCGATCGTGATATCCTTCGCTGTTTTTTCATTTCCGGCATCCTCACCGTCCCATTTCAGGAAGCCGTACACCACAGCGCTCCCCGCCAGCAGGATGATCACCGCCAGCAGGAGCGCCCACAACACGGCGCTCCTCCTCTTCATCCGCCGGCTGCGATATCTTTTCACACTTTTTCTGTGCCGAAGATCCTGCGGACGCCGGCTGCTTTTTTTCTTTCCCCTCTCTGTCATTCTAATACCTCAGTTTTGTATTGCCCCTCTTCTCAGTCCTTTTTGACCGTCTCTCTTAAGATCCTGGCCGCAGCCTCCTCTTTGATCTGTGCGATGAACTCATCCCGGTCTTTCTGCCCTTCATCCCCCGCAAAGCGGCTTCTGACGGATACTTTATTGTCTTCCTCTTCCTTTGCCCCGACAACGAGCATGTACGGGATCTTCTTCATCTGTGCCTCCCGGATCTTGTATCCGATCTTCTCCGCACGGCTGTCGATCTCTGCGCGGATTCCGGCTTCACTGAGAGCATCCAGCACTTTCTGTCCATACTCCATATGTTTGTCGGAGATCGGCAGGACTTTCACCTGCACCGGTGCAAGCCAGGTCGGGAACGCCCCCGCAAAGTGCTCGATCAGAATTCCGATGAACCTCTCAATAGATCCGAATACAACACGGTGGATCATGATCGGTCTGTGCTTCTCTCCGTCTGCCCCTGTGTACTCCAGGTTGAAGCGCAGCGGAAGCTGAAAGTCAAGCTGGATCGTACCGCACTGCCATGTTCTTCCGATAGAATCCTCCAGGTGGAAATCGATCTTCGGTCCGTAGAATGCGCCGTCCCCTTCATTTACCACATACGCCAGTCCGATGTCTTCAAGTGCGCTCCTCAGCGCGTCTGTCGCCATCTCCCAGTCCTCATCGCTTCCCATGCTGTCCTCCGGACGTGTGGAGAGTTCCACATGATATTTGAATCCGAACAGGCTGTAAACCTCGTCGATCAGTTTTACAACACCCTTGATCTCATCCTTGATCTGCTCCGGCATCATGAAGATGTGGGCGTCGTCCTGAGTAAAGCAGCGCACTCTCATCAGCCCGTGAAGCTGTCCGGATTTCTCGTGGCGGTGCACCAGGCCAAGTTCTCCCATGCGGATCGGAAGATCGCGGTAAGAGCGGGGCTCTGACTCGTATACAAGGATACCGCCCGGACAGTTCATCGGTTTGATCGCGAAATCTTCCTCATCGATCACTGTGGTGTACATGTTTTCCTTATAGTGGTCCCAGTGACCGGAAGTCTCCCAGAGATGGCGGCTGAGCATGATCGGTGTGTTGATCTCCACATAGCCTGCTCTCCTGTGGATCTCTCTCCAGTAATCGAGGAGCGTGTTTTTCAGCACCATTCCGTTGGGCAGGAAGAACGGGAATCCAGGGCCCTCCTCGCGCATCATGAACAGCCCAAGTTCTCTGCCCAGTTTTCTGTGATCGCGCTTCTTTGCCTCTTCCATCATGGTCAGATACTCGTCAAGTTCTGCTTTTTTCGGGAATGCAGTTCCGTAGATCCTCTGGAGCATCTTGTTCTTCTCGCTCCCTCTCCAGTAAGCGCCCGCAAGACTTGTCAGTTTAAACGCCTTTACCGGTTTTGTGCTCATAAGGTGAGGTCCTGCACAAAGGTCTGTAAATTCTCCCTGGGAATAAAAACTGATGGTCTCGTCATCCGGAAGATCCTCGATCAGCTCTACTTTATAGGGTTCGTTCTTCTCTTTGAAATATTCGATTGCTTCATCTCTCGGCATGGTGTACTGTCTGATCTCCAAATTCTCTTTGACGATCTTCTTCATCTCTGCCTCCACCTTCTCCAGATCCTCTGTAGTGAGCGGAGTCTCTCTGTCCACGTCATAATAGAATCCGTCTGCGATAGACGGTCCGATGGCGAGCTTTGTATCCGGATACAGCCTCTTCACTGCCTGCGCCATGATGTGGGATGCAGTATGGCGGAATGCCCCTTTCCCCTTCTCATCGTTAAAAGTCAGGATATTCAGTTCGCAGTCCTTGTCCACTACAGTCCTCAGGTCCACAACTTCCCCGTCGATCTCTCCTGATGTCGCCACTCTTGCAAGTCCCTCGCTGATATCCTTCGCGATCTCATACACGCTCATCGGCTGTCCATACTCTTTGAAAGAGCCGTCTTTTAATGTGATCTTCATCTTTTCTCTTCCTTTCTCTTCTTTTTCTCATTTACTTCTCAGGATCTTTCCCTGCGCGCTCTGTCTGACTTTTGCCCTTCTGTTCAGAGTAACCGCTGGGCAGCGCCTCTCTGTCCGGGCATATCCTCCGTGTCAGAGCAGATAAAAGAAAGGCACTCCATCCGGAATGCCTCTTGTGTTCTGAATCTATAACCGCACGGAAACACTCCCCGCAGGGACGGAAAGTACATCCGCGGTCCCACCCTGCTTGTTTTCCATGGAAAACCATCTCAATTCATATGATGATAACGGAATCACCGTGCCGTATTAGGGCCGCTCCGAGGTGGTCTTCAGTCAGCCCTGCAACAGGATCTTCACACCAAACAGATCCCTCTCTGAGATGCGCAGGCAGCCTACTGTCCTCTTCAACGCTTTGTCTTTTCAACGGTTATTCTACCTCAGGGGATCCTGCCATGTCAAGGGGAAACCGTCTTTTTCCTCCCGCTCTTGCAGGTACAGTCACAGTTCACACCTGACCGCCGCCCGCATCCGCAAACGTCAGTCCTCTGATTTTCCGTAACCATATTTTCCATAACCGTATTTCCCATAACCATAGCCATAACCGTAGCCGTAACCATACCCATAGCCGTAGCCATAACCCGGGACAGCATTAAACACATATCCCAGTACTTTTGCACCGCCGTTTTCCAGGTCTGCCACTCCGTCTACAATGCGCCGTTTCGGCAGATAGTCAAATCTCACCACATAGAGGATCCCGTCCGCATGCTCTGCCAGAAGCTGTGCATCCTCAAACATCTCCGCCGGAGGAGCATCCACAATGATGTAATCCATTTCTTTCCTGAGTTTTTCAAACAGTGGCGCAAGGCGTCTGGAATTCAGCACACGGGGGATATTTTTCTCCGGACGCATTCCGCCCAGATAGAAGACCCCTCCCTTCGACGTCTTCTGGATCGCATCCGCCAGACCGTACCGGCCGCTCAGTACGTCCGCCAGACCGTAAGAATGTTTGAGTCCCGCAGCACGCCACGTATTCTGCTTTCTCAGATCACCGTCGATGAAAAGTACTCTCTTTCCTTGGGAGGCGAAAGTATAAGCCAGGTTCAGCGCAACGGTAGTCTTTCCTTCTCCCGGAGCAGTGCTTGACACAAGAAGGACGCTGCCGCCGCTTTCCTCCATCGCCCTTTCCACATGTACACGCAGTCCCCGGATTCCTTCCCGATACCCGGAATCCGCACTCTGGTTCAGCACAGAGATGGGGGCCGGACTTCGGCTTCCTCTGCTCTTCCTGCGCACCTTCGACAGATTGCCAAGACACTCCATACTGGTCACTTTCTGAAGGTCTTCAGGCCTCTGCACAGTGCGTTTCAGCAAGGCCGCCAGACCGATCAGAAGGATCGCTGCCGCAAATCCAAATGCAGCACCTTTTCCCGCATGTTTCAGATAATCAGGCTGATTGTAAGGCCCCTCCGGAGTTCTGGGCGCATCGATCATATTAAAATAGGTGTCCCCGATCACGAACCTGGATACCTCCGGATAAAGACGGATCGCTGCATCCAGTATCTTCTCCGCATCCTCCGCACTGGTGCTTTCCACTGACATGGTGATCAGGTTCGAATCCGGGATAGCCGAGGCAGCGATCGTTCCATTGATGACATCGACCCCCAGGTCCTCCCGGATCGCATCCGTCAGGAGCTGGCTGCTCAGGATATATGGAAAAGTCTTTTCCAGCTGTCCCGCGGTTGTGGAATCATAGTAAAATTCGTAATCCCCGCCGTCTCCCGAAGCATTCCGCCCTGTCATCACGGTAAATGATGCATCCGCCCTGTATATTGGCGTATAGAATATCGTAGCCCGCAGCAGCATGACTCCCGCCCCCAGCACAGTGAGGAGAAGGAGGAGCCACCAGAATTTTCTCATACCCTGAACGAAATTGCGCAGGAGTACTCCGAGATCGATCTCGTCATCCTCCTCCAGACATCGTTTCTGTTCCAAATCAAAGTCGTTTTCCCTCATTCTCTCACCTGCCTTTGTGATATCTGCGATAACCATAGTACCCGTACCCTCCGGGCGTTCCGTCCATAAGATCCGGCTCTCTGTGGAAAGCATTGAGCAGAAAACCGGAAAAATCTTTTCTGCTCTGCCTTACGATATCCGCTTTGTCATTCACCGCACGGATATCACTCCAGTCCTGACGTACAACGAGCAGCACTGAGTCAGCATATTTCATCAGGACCTCCACGTCACTGGTCACACCCATGGGCGAAGAATCGATGATCACATAGTCCGCCTTCAAGCGGCACACTTCCAGAAGATGCTCCAGCTTCTCTGAATCCAGTATTCTCCCGGAGTTGCTGACGGTCTTGTCCTGAAAAATACGGTACAGCCTGGTCTTTCTGTCGTAATCGATCACTTCTTCTATCTCCGCTTCGCCGTTCAGGTACGCTTCCAGCATCTTTTTCTTCGTTTTCGGGCGGTCAAACACCCTGAACAGGGCGGGTTTTCTCAGATCCAGATCGACCAGTACTACCTTTCTTCTCTTCTCAGCCAGTGCAAGAGCAAGATTTGCCGCGACAGAAGATTTCCCCTCGTTCTCCGCCACACTGGATACCAGGAGCACCTTCATCTTCTTCCTCCGCATATGGCTTTCCACACGTGTAGCCGCCTTTCTCACCGCCTCAGAGAACTGCATGCTGACCAGTGCGGAGCTGATCAAAAGTGACCGGTTCTGTCTCTTGATCATTCCTTTCAGCGTATGCGCCTTCTGCTCAAAGGGGATGACGCCCCGTATCCTGCCATCCAGATTCCTCCTTGCCCCTGTCTGCGTCTTTACTGTATAGCGCAGCACAGATATCAGCCCGATACCACAGATGACCAGTGCGGCCCCCGCCAGTGTTCCCAGCTTCCGATAGCGGTCTACATTCAGCGCGTTGGAAGGCGAGTAAGGCACTGACGGTTCCTCCACCATCCGGAGTACTGCATTGGAGAACAGATACTCGGACACCGACTCATAATTGCTCAGCGCCGCATCAAGGATCAGGTATGCCTGTCTGGGATTCTCTGATGCAGCGGTGAGGACAAGAAGGTTCGTCTCCTCGATGACAGAAGCGCTGATCTCCCCGTCAATCTGCTCCACCCCCATCTCCGAAGCGATCTTTTCATACAGGACGTCGCTTCGGAATACCTCACCGAACACTTCCGCCATCTGGCTGGTGACCAGAAGGGAAGAATATGCATCCCCGTTTTCTCCTTTTGCACTTACAGCCATGGTAGCGGATGCAGTGTATTCCGGCACATAGGTCAGATCGCAGACCCCGGTCACCCCAAGCCAGACTGCTGCAGCCGCAAGAAGGATGACCCAGATATTCCGGAAAAGGTCCATGGCTATGACATACAGGCTTATCTCATCAAGGTTGAATTCTCTCTCGTCACCCATTTACTTCCTCCTGACTGCGCACGACTACCGTCATCCACGTCTCTGCGTCTGCGCATGTATAATGAACTTCATAAACTCCCGTTTCCGCGGTATCTGCCCCGGATTGGGCTGTCACTTCCGAGGGATCCGGCACAGTGCCGTCCGCATAGGTCAGGTTCTTTTTGTATTCGTCCGGATCGAATGTGCTCCCCTTATCCACATAGACGACCGGGGTGCTGGTGTTCAGCAGCTCTGTCCCTGCCGGAACCACATGCACAGGAAAGACCAGCTCCGAGGAAGCGCCGAAACTGTTTGACACTTCCACTGTGACCGTCCCCTCTCCCTCTGCCATATAGGATACATTCTCATCTACCAGACGGACCATCTGGGACAGATCCCCGTCCAGCATATCCTGTGCCCCGATCCTTCCATACGCCGTCTCACTGCCTCCGGCACGGAATACCAGCGGACTGCTGAGCGTAAATTCAGGCGGACGATATCCCTCGAAGGTAACCTTCCTCCGATATACGCCGGGCTGATTTGCTGAATCAAACACGATATAGTTCAGATGGCATGTGTTTCCTGAAATAAAGGGACTGAATTCCCCTGTCATGATCGACGGGGTCAGATCTCCGTCCTCCTCGTCAGACGCACTCATTCCCTGGAGCAGCTCCTCCTGGGTGTAATCCACCGGAACAGTGATCTCGTCCTGTTCCGCTGTGATGACCGGCACATGAGGGTCTCTCTGTATGAATGTCTTCCATTTCCCGGCTGCAAATATTCCCATTGCAATGACAAACAGAACGACCACTGCTGTCCTGATGTATCTCATACTCCGCTTTCCTTTCTGTCTCCGATTCTCCCTGTCCGCCGGTATACCCGGAGGATCCTTGCGCGTCCCCGTCTTACACGGGGCCACACTCTACCGAAAAAGAGGCTGACAGGCTCCTTCCCTGTAAGCCATTTTCCTGCCCGCTTCACACCGATCACTCTGGCTCTGATCTGCTGCGGATCCACAGGCCCTTCCGCAGCTGTCTGGGCGTCTCCCACAAAATAGAAGCCGCTCTTCCCCTTCCTGCAGATCCGGTGCAGCACATACTGCCCGCTCTTCCGTTGGAACAGGGCGATATCCCCGACCTTCAGAGTTCCTGTCTGCGCGCTTCCCAGCATAACGTGATCCCTGCCTGGGATAAGAAAGGGCCACATACTGATTCCCGAGACCGGGATCACCACATTCCTGCCCTCCTCGACCAGGCTGCTGATCTCCCGCAGATATCCGTCTGCGGATACATATCTCCGCCTAATGTCCTGATCGGGAACGTGTCTCTCACTCTTCATCGTTCTGCCCCTCCGCCGCTCTTATCAGCTTCCCGTTCTCCAGGCGGAACACACTGGTACACGCTTCAAGCAAAGAAGAACGGTGGGTGACAATGATACAGGTACAGTGTTCCATCTTCCGGCGGATATTGCAGAGCACCTGCCGTCCGGTCTCCTCATCCAGAGCGGAAGTCGCCTCGTCAAAGAGGATCACCGGAGCTTTCTTGAGCACGGCTCTGGCAATGGAGATTCTCTGCGCCTGTCCTTCCGACAGACCATTTCCTTTCTCCCCGACAACACTGTGTATCCCATCCGGAAGTTCTTTCACAAAATCCCATGCGCACGCGGTCTTCAACGCCTCCTCAGCTTCCTCCTCAGACGCCTCCGGGGCCACCATGACCAGATTTTCCAGAATGGTCCCTGAAAAGACCGTATTTCCCTGAGGCACGTAGGCGATCAACTCTCTGGTCGCGGCTCCCAGGGGCTCTGTTCTGCCGCCGGATCTGGTGTACATGACCGCGGTCCCGCTGCTGCTGTGCACAATGCCCAGGATCAGCCGCAGGAGGGTTGTCTTCCCGCTCCCGGAGCGCCCCATCAGCGCCACGGTCTCCCCGGGTTTTACACTGAGCTCACAATCCCGGAGCACCGGCTTGCCCTCCTCATAGGACACGTTCACTCCCTGCAGTGTGATGCCGATCCCTTCTGCCGCTTCCCGTGCCATCTCTCTCACATTTTCCCGGTCTCCTTCCGGCTCCCGGGGCAGTTCCGTCACATCCATGATGCGTCCGGCTGATGTGGCTGCAGAGATCGCCGACGGGACCAGACGGATCAAAGACGAAAAATCTCCTGACAGAGATCTGGCAAGCTGGAGGAACAGGGTCATGGTCCCGTAAGTAATATATCCTGTCCACAGACGATACACGCCCCATCCCATACAGAGGAAGGAGATCACCAGGCTGACCGAAGAGAGAAATGCCGACGTCCCGACCGAAAAGTCATTGTATTCCAGCGACGTTCCGACATAGTTTTCCTGCACTTTTTTCAGCCGGTTTCGGAACAGATCTGTCAGGTGGAGCGACTTGATGGACTGGATATGCTGAAAAGACTCCTCCGTAAATCCCATCATCTCGCTGTCCGCCTGCCTCATTCTCTTATTGTACTCCCGCATCTTATATAAAAGGACCCGGGAGACAAGCACGGTCACCGGGGCGCTCAGAAGCGCCAGCAGCGCCATCACCGGATCATAGTACAGTATGATGCCCAGACTCCCGATAAAATGCACCGACTGGATGATCAGAGACGGGACCCATCCCAGGACACTTCCCGCCACCTGACGTACATCGATATTGATCCTGTTCAGCAGGTCTCCGCTGTGATAACCATTCATGGCAGTCCACTCTGTACTGAGGATCCGGGTGTACACTTCTTCCATCATCTCCCGGTTGATCTTCAGGCTGATCCGGGTCAGCATCCGTTTCATCACTGCCTGGAGACCGATGCTCCCGAACCCCGTCACGGCAAAAAGCGCGACCATCCACACCAGCAGTTCTGCCTGCTGTCCGGTGACTGCATCGATGGCATACTTGGACGTCAGGCTTCCAAGCAGTCCCGTCAGCGCTCCCGCCACTCCGATACAGATATAAAATATGACTGCTTTCCGGTATCTCACAATGTAATGCAGGATCCATCTTGCTTCCGCCCAGAGTTCCTTCAGAGCGCCCTGTCTGATCTTCTCACGGACCCGATTCCAGTCACGCATCCTGAACCGATTCCCCTTTCTCTCCGAGCAGACGGCGGTATTCCTCCATCTGTCCCTCTGTCATCCTGCACACATACTCCGGCCGTACGTCAAAGTGTCCCGTCTCCGACTGACACATCGCCGCACACACATGACACAGCTCTCTTTTGCTGCAGTACCGGCACTCCCGTGGAAGCCGGATCTCACAGGCGGCGGCATGGATTTTTGCCCAGGCGGCGGTAAATCCTTCCGACAGCACATCTTCCTCCGGTCCTGTAAAAAGTCCGCAGGGACGAAGCTTCCCGTCCCAGGTGATCCAGAACGCCCCGCGGCCGGCCTGACAGCGGATCGGGAGTCCCAGACCGTCATCCTCATCCGGCTCCGCTCCGTCCCCCTCTTTCATCCCCCGTCCGTCCGTCTCCTCCAGACGCCTGCAGATTTCCAGCTGATGCCGGGCATACTTCTCGAACTCATCCTTTTCCAGCAAAAGCTGCTCCCTCTTTGCCAGGAGCGCCCCTGCCTCCCCGGCGGAAAATCTTCCTTTGTTTCTTCCGAGTGAACCGCTGTCCAGCCTGGAGGGAGGAAAAAGGTAGGAACTCATAGAGACCATGGTCTGTTCCTGTTTCCCGTAAGCGCACACCGCCTCCATGTCCCGACAGTTCCATGGTGTGAGCATCATGGTGGTCCGCACCGAGATTCCCATCCGGCGCAGGGTGTGGATCGTTTCCTTCACCTTCCCTGCTGCCGGAACCCCGCACAGCTCCCGATAGGTCTCATCGCTGTCACCGTACAGAGAGATGTTCACTCTCGCCGGAGGGAGCCTGTGGAAACACTCCTCGATCTCCCGGGTAAATAAGGAGCCGTTGGTGTTGATCACCAGGCGGAACCCCATGACAGCGAGACGCTCATACAGGCTGATAAAGTCCTCCCGCAGCAGTGCCTCCCCTCCCGTGAGCAAAAGGAAAAGGAGGCCCTGCTCTCTGGCTTCCTCTGCAATGTTGAGCCACTGCCTGGCAGACAGCTCCTTCTCTTTTAATCTGTCCATATCTGTCTGACCGTGTACATAACACATCCGGCAATTAAAATTGCACCTTGAAGTCAGTTCAAACGTTCCGTTGACAGGGATCCCATTTCTCCCTGCCTTCTGCATCATATATGTACTGATCGGGAAATCACTCCCCATCTGGGTTCCCTGCATATCTTTCCTCTCCTCGTATACTTTTTCTTCGCTTCTCCATATATCATCCCTTGCGGTAATCATCTGCCAGAGCGGCTTTCAGCATCTCCACCGCTGAGAAGTCCGGCAGGCAGGCAAAATAATAGACCGGTACGGTCCGGACGATACGGATCAGAAGATCCATGATATTTTCTGTCCCTTCTGTATCCCAGGTGTTCACCGTACACTCCGACAGAAGCAGCGAGAAGGCTTCCCGCTGTCCCAGACGCCGGATCTGGTTCTCCCTTCCCTGGCGGAGCACCACCACCGCCCTCAGGGGACAGTCCATATTCTCTGCGATCCCTGATGTGCCGCAGAAAGGCAGGCCATAGACCCATGCTCTTCCCTCTTTAAATCCAAGGATGCTGCGGTCTCCGTTAATGATCGTCACACCCTCCTCATGCCGTTTCCACAGATCCGCCTGGGTGGATTTTCCCGTTCCCGAAGGCGCAGTGAAAAGGATGCCCTCTCCCTGCCAGGAGATGAAGGAGGAATGGAGGATCACCCGGTGGTTGTGGGACATGATGTAGTCCAGACCGAGAGCGTCAAAAAGACGGGAGTCGGTGATGACGCCATCCTCAACGCTCACATCTGTTCTGCTCTCTCTCTTCAGATAAAGACGGATCTGGGAAAGGAGACAACTATTTGATTCCATAGAATTTCTGCCGTTTTTATAAACCGCACATCCTGTATAATAGTCAGATGTCTCAACCTTGCCATAAAAGCTCCCGGAAAAGCGCCAAGTCTCGGCTTCGGCAAAGTAAATCCGGTTTCTGCTGTCTTTAAACCCACACAAATTTTGAGGCGGTATGTCCGGCGGCTCCAAACAAACTTTAACATTTATTCCTGATGCGCTTTTGCATATAAAATTTGAAAATGTATCAGTTAACAGAATTTTTTCTTTGATATAAATATGAATAAAAACATCTGCTATTTTATAAGCTATCAAAAGTATTACCCTTTTTATATGATGATCATGACTGATTAACTAAAGTAACTGGTTTTCCACCATCTGGATTATGGTAACAATACAACACACTTGTGCATTCCGGGATTCCATCTGCAACATATGTCACAGGCACTTTATCACTTTTGAAAATCGGTTCGCATATAGATTCGCTATTGTTAACCCAATTTATGGCATAAAACCCACATGCATCAGCAATTGCTGTATTAAATGCAATTTCTTCAAACATCACGATCGGTTTTTTATACTTCTTTTTCATTCTCTTCCTCTCTCCTCTTTCCCATATTCTTTTATTCTTCATCATTCGCCAATATATTCTGTTGTCTGAGTCTCTGTATAAACTCTGCAACATCTTTTTCGGCCTGAGTCTGATCTGTTTCATATTCTTCACAAAGCACTTTCACCAGACGCTCTTCTGTCTGTTCGTCTTTCTGAAGTTTTTCCCAAAGAAATGCTCCCGTTTCATTCACGGTGATCAGCCCCTGAAACTCATAAGCCGCTTCGCCGGTAGGCACGATCACATATTCCCCTGCTATCTCTCTTAAAATGAAATTCTGTGAAATCTTCATACACTTCCCCCCTATTCATATGTCAGGTACATGATCTCACTACTGGAGGGGTCATAATGCACTGTCTGCTCTTCTCTGCTCTCTCCTGCCGGAATGCCACCTTCAAATTTCACACGATAAGTTATTCCTCCGAGAAATACATCATCCTCATCCAGATTTTTATAATAAACATAGATATCATTAGTTGCGTCAGTGTTCCCTCTATTCTCCACCTTTACCCAGCTGTCCGCTGTCGATACTGTAAAAAGCTCCTGATACAATGATCTGGGTTTTGAAAAATATGCCAGATTTTCTATCGAATAAGTACAGTCTTGTTCATCCTCCGGATAAGTCTCCGCCGAGTGTTCCAGAACCATTACTGTGCTTCCTGCTGTCAAAGTTGTAATATCAAACTCACCTGTGTTTTCCGCTCCTTCTGCCACAATCTTCAGATACTGGATGTCCTCATCTGATGTATTTGTAACTGTGAGCGCCCACACATCTTTCACATCTGCGTCGCTTCCGTCTTCTACAAACGGTCCGTCGTAACCAGATACCTCCTGTATGACCACTCCGTCTCCAAGACGGTATCTTTCCTCTGTCTCTCTGACTGTATTTTTGCTTTCAAATATGATAACTACTGCGGCCACCACAACAAGCACAGCAGTTAAAGCCGCTCCTGCAATTCCCGCAGTCAGATACTGTCTCTTTTTTCTGTTTTTTTCTGTTTTTTTCTGTTTCTTAACCGCTTTTTTACCACTCATATTCTTCAATCCATTATTTCATTATCTTGTGAGGCAATGCACCGGATGGACATGATTCCATGTCCATCCGGCTCCTGCCATCTGATCTGAACCGTTCATCCGATGCTATTTTTTTCTGTAGTTTTTCCTGCTGATAATAATCACTGTCACGATTGCGCCAAGTGCAAGGATCATAATAAAAGCTGTTAATCCTATGGGACTGTGATCACCGGTAACCGCTGCCGGATCCCTGCTGTCATCAACGCTTTTATCCGCTTTTTCAACAGTACCGCTACTGTTGCCGGCAGTCAGCATATTATTGTTGCTGCTATTTGTCTGGTCTTCCAGTGCCATCTCAGGATTTTTTATATCCTCCTGGCTGCTGTCTTCCCCCTGACCCGATGCCGTTCCAGAGGTATCCCCAGACTGGCTGTCCTCTCCGCCAGGTGTTGTTCCTGATATGTCTCCAGGCTGGCTGTCGTCTCCGTCCGGTGTTGTTCCGGGTATATCCCCAGGCTGGCTGTCATCTCCGTCCGGTGTTGTTCCGGGTATATCCCCAGGC
>NZ_JACJLR010000055.1 GCF_016902345.1 Mediterraneibacter glycyrrhizinilyticus
TTATCGACGTATTTATCCGTAAGTAACATAATGGAAAACCCCCTTTTTCTTTAGAGTAACACAAAGGGGAAATATATAAAATAAACTTTTCCGGTTTATCCGGCTTAGGATGAATAAAGGAAAAGCAACAGCAAACAGGATGGCGCTTCAGGGAGCAATCTTTAATTTTGAATTTCAGATTTCATATAAGCTTCAGGACCTTCAGTATCAGACGGCGAGACTGAAAGCATACAGAGACAGACTGATTGGTCATATGGTTGGCAAAGTGAAAGAACTGAATCGAGAAAATTTTGCTGTTCGTCAGCATTTAAAATATGTGGATATTTATTCGTCTGTGGAAAATTATCAGGGAGTGAGTTATGAAGATACACTGCTTGTCAGAGAAGAGCTTGCCCCGCTGATTCTTCCTGATAAGGATGAGACAAGTGCAGTGAGATTTGATGCATTGATGTACGGGATTGGGCTGGCTTATCTTGCTGGCAAGAAATATGGAAAAGCCAGAAGTGATTTGCTGAAAAAAGTTGCTGCCATAGCCAGTGTGGCAAATATTCCGGAGATTATGGTACAGTCCGAACTGATCAATAAGATCCTCCATACGGATTATCTTGAAACTGCCGGGATTGACGAATTTGAGGAGATTCGTGAAAATTTAAGGAACTTAATGAAATATATTCCCGGTGGACCGAGTATACGTTATGACACTAATTTTGAGGATAATGTGCTGTCTGTTGAGTGGAAAGAGTCGGAACTGGAGAATGATGATTTGAAAAACTACAAGGCAAAAGCGGAGTATTATGTTCGTGAGCATCAAGACAATCTCGCAATTGCCAAATTAAAGAATAATAAGCCTTTATCGCAGGCAGATGTTGAAAATCTGGAGCAGATTTTGTGGAGCGACCTTGGTACAAAGGATGAATATGAGGCGGAATATGGAAATAAGCCGCTTGGAGAATTTGTCAGGGAGATTGTCGGACTTGATATGAATGCTGCAAAAGAAGCGTTTTCAGATTATCTCAACAGTACAGATTTGGACAGCCGTCAGATTTATTTTGTCAATCAGATTGTAGAATATATTGTACACAATGGTTTGATGAAGGATCTGTCCGTATTGCAGGAAACACCATTTACTGATCAGGGGAGTATTGTGGAAATCTTTACTGATATGAATGTGTGGATGGGGATACGTAAAGTGATTGACTCGATCAATTCAAATGCGATGGTGGCATAATTAAACAGCTTAAAACATTTGGAATACAAAAAGATAGACAGGGAGGAAATAATCTATATGAACTTTCACATACTTACCCTTTTCCCAGAGATGGTGATGAACGGGCTGAACACCAGCATCATCGGCCGTGCGGTGAACGCCGGCCTGCTCTCCATCGAGGCGGTAAACATCCGGGATTACGCGTTCAACAAACATCAGAGTGTGGATGACTATCCCTATGGCGGAGGCGCCGGGATGCTGATGCAGGCCGAACCGGTCTATCTTGCCTGGAAGGCAGTGGAAGAGAAGATCCAGGCGCGGCGGAGCCTCCCGGTGGTTCCGGTGGAGAACGAGACGGCGCTGACAGAACAGCCAGAAACACCGGACCAGACAGGAGTACCGGACCAGCCGGGAGCGCTGGATCAGTCGGAAGCACCGGACCAGCCGGAAACTTCGGGAAAACGGACCCGCGTGGTCTATCTGTCCCCCCAGGGCGATGTCTTTAACCAGAAAATGGCGGAAGAATTTGCACAGGAGGAGGATCTGATCCTTCTGTGCGGGCACTATGAGGGAATCGACGAGAGGGTCCTGGAGGAGGTCGTGACAGATTATGTGTCCATCGGGGATTATGTCCTGACCGGAGGGGAACTTCCGGCGATGGTCATGGTGGACGCCATATCCAGGCTGGTGCCGGGAGTCCTGCACAATGACGTGTCGGCAGAGTTTGAGTCCTTCCAGGACAACCTGCTGGAGTATCCGCAGTATTCCAGACCGGAGGAGTGGCACGGGAAGAAAGTGCCGCCGGTCCTTCTGTCCGGGCATCATGCCAACATAGAAAAATGGAGGAGAGAGCAGTCGATCCTACGGACGAGGGAGAGAAGGCCGGATCTCCTGGAAAAGTGCGAGCTGACAGAGAAGGAGAAAAAATGGCTGGAAGGGCTTGCAATCCAAGAGGAAATATGATAAACTACAACAGTTGTGAAAAGAAGAGCGATGGTCCTCTGGCGCACAGGATGTGTTAAGAACGTCAAATATTAAGGAGGTCACACAAAATGAACGAGATCATTAAGAAGATTGAAGCTGAGCAGTTAAAAGCAGAGGTTCCCCAGTTTAACGTAGGTGATACTGTAAGGGTACACGCAAAGATCAAAGAGGGAAACCGTGAAAGAATCCAGGTTTTCGAGGGAACAGTCCTGAAGAAACAGGGCGGCGGAGCAAGAGCTACTTTCACAGTGAGAAAGACATCCAACGGAATCGGAGTTGAGAAGACATGGCCGATCCACTCTCCGCATGTTGAAAAAGTAGAGGTTGTCCGCAGAGGTAAAGTAAGAAGAGCTAAACTGAACTACTTGAGAAAACGCGTGGGTAAAGCTGCTAAGGTGAAAGAATTAGTAAAATAATGACCATGAGAGGGACAATTACAGATTTGTATTTGTCCCTCTTTTGCTTATGGAGGATATATGAAGGGGTTAGATTTTCGTAAGAAGCGAAAAAGACCGTCTCAGAGACCGCGTAAAAAACCCGGGACGTCCAGGCTGAGATTCGAGGATAAAAGACAGAAACTTCATTTTGAGCGAAAGCGCGTTGCCGTAAATGCGAAGGCAGCCGTCATATGGGCGGTGGAGATCCTGATCCTGTGTATGGCAGCGGTCTTTCTGGTACTGGCCTTCGGTGAACGTGTGAGCGTCGCCGGGGATTCCATGAACCCGGTGCTGAAAAACGGAGATGTTGTCCTGATCAACAGGGTCATCTATAATATAAAGTCACCGTCAAGAGGGGACGTGGTGGCTTTCCGGCCAAATGGAGATGAGAGCGCCCACTACCAGATCAAACGGATCGTAGGGCTTCCGGGAGAGACAGTCCAGATCGTGGACGGCAGTGTCTATATTGACGGGGAGGAAATATCAGACCACATTTATGTGACAGGGATCGACTATACCGGGCTGGCGGAGGAGCCGGTGGAACTGGGCGAGGACGAGTATTTCGTGATGGGGGACAACGCTTCGGCAAGTGACGACAGCCGGATCGCGGAGATCGGGAATGTAAGCCGCAGCGACATTTACGGAAAAGTGTGGTTTGAAGCAGGATTTGGAGAAAATTTCGGTTTTGTGAGTGATTAGGAGGAAAACAATGCATTTTCAATGGTATCCGGGGCATATGACAAAGGCGCGGAGAATGATGCAGGAGAATATCAAGCTGATCGATCTGATCATTGAGCTGGTGGATGCAAGGATCCCCCTGAGCAGCAGGAATCCTGATATCGATGAGCTGGGGAAGAACAAGGCAAGACTGATCCTTCTGAACAAGGCGGATCTTGCCGAGGACAGGCGAAATGACGAGTGGCTGGAATATTTTAAGGGAAAAGGATATTCTGCCGTCAAGGTAAATTCAAAGAAGGGCGGAGGGATCAAGTCGATCCAGTCTGTCATCCAGGAAGCATGCAGGGAGAAGACGGAGCGTGACCGGAAGAGAGGAATCCTGAACCGGCCTGTGAGGGCGATGGTAGTGGGGATCCCAAATGTCGGCAAATCCACGTTTATCAATGCGCTGGCGGGAAAAGCCTGTGCGAAGACGGGAAATAAGCCGGGTGTCACAAAGGGAAAACAGTGGATCCGTCTGAACAAGAACGTGGAACTTCTGGACACGCCGGGAATACTCTGGCCCAAATTTGAAGACCAGGAAGTGGGGCTGAAGCTCGCGTTTATCGGGTCGATCAAAGACGAGATCCTGCAGACAGAAGAGCTTGCGGCAGAACTGGTTAAATTTCTGAACCATTCTTATCCCGGAGTGCTTGAGGAGAAATATCAGATCGGGACGTCGGAAGATCCCTATGCTGTGCTGGGAGAGATCGCGCAGAGCCGCCACTGTCTGACGAAAGGGAGCGGATACGACACGGAGAAGGCTGCAGCGATCCTGCTGGATGATTTCCGGAACGGACAGCTGGGGAGGATCACTCTGGAGACGCCGGAAAAAGCGCAGGAGCAGAAAGAAGGAAAGAGCAGATGAAAAGCATATTAAAAGAACTTATGGGATGGATCGTATATATCATCATCATCGTGGCACTTGCCTGGGTGATCATCACATTTGTGGGGCAGAGGACTCAGGTAAGCGGACACTCGATGGAGACTACGCTCTCTCACGGAGATCAGCTCATTGTAGACAAGATCTCATACAGATTCCGCGACCCGGACCGGTATGACATTGTTGTGTTCCCATATAAGTATGAGGAAAACACATACTATATCAAGAGGATCATCGGGCTTCCCGGGGAGACGGTCCAGATCATTGACGGATATGTTTACATAGACGGCCAGCAGCTGGACGAGCACTACGGGAACGAAGTGATGCTCGATCCTGGGACCGCGGAGGAGCCGGTCACCCTGGGGGACGACGAGTATTTTGTCCTGGGGGACAACAGAAACAACAGTCAGGACAGCAGGGTTGCCAATGTGGGCGTGATCCACAGGAAGGACCTTCTGGGGCGTGCCTGGATCCGGATCTGGCCGCTGTCTGAATTCGGAGTGATAAAACATGAGTAAGAGTATCGCAGAGATCAAAAAAGAATTTGAACATGCCGCAGAGAGCGAATGGAACGCTCTCTGCGGTTTGTACGCTTCCGACGAACGGCGCGGAGTGCAGAACCTGATCGCCGGATGCCGGAAAAAACAGGCAGCCCTTGAACGGGAGCGGGAGCGTCTGCATGACATGAAGGTTTATGAGAGGAAATACGCACAGTATGCCCGCATCTGCGGGATCGATGAGGCGGGAAGAGGTCCTCTTGCCGGTCCGGTCGTGGCGGGGGCAGTGATCCTTCCGCGGGACTGTGAGATCCTCTATCTGAATGATTCCAAAAAGCTGACCGCGGCGAGAAGGGAAGAACTTTACGACGAGATCATGGAGAAAGCCGTGGCTGTGGGTGTCGGCATGGCATCTCCGGCACGGATCGACGAGATCAACATTCTCCAGGCAGCTTACGAGGCGATGCGCCAGGCGGTGGACAGCCTTTCCACAGAACCGGAGATCCTTTTAAACGATGCGGTGACGATCCCTGGCATGACACTTCCCCAGGTGCCGATCGTCAAGGGGGATGCAAAGAGCGTGTCGATCGCGGCAGCCAGCATCATCGCGAAGGTGACCAGGGACAGGATGATGGTACAGTATGACGAGATCCTTCCGGGATACGGATTCGCGCAGAACAAGGGATACGGCTCAAAGGAGCATATCGAAGCCCTGAAAAGACTGGGGCCGACTCCGATCCACCGCCGGTCCTTTATCGGAAATTTTGTCAGTGTATGAGAGAGGAAGGGCGTCTTGCGGGAGAACAGAAATCAGCGCCGGACCGGAACCGATTATGAGCGGGCCGCCGGGTTTTATCTGGAACAGGAAGGATGGAAGATCATGGAGTACAATTACAGAACCAGAAACGGAGAGATCGATATAGTTGCAAGAGACGGGGAGTATCTGGTATTCTGTGAAGTGAAGTACCGCTCTGATGGGAAAAAAGGCAGTCCGCTCGAGGCGGTGGACGCGCGGAAACAGCAGCGGATCCGCCGGGCTGCGCTGTACTATCTGACAGAACATGGGAAAAGCGATGTGCCCTGCCGGTTTGATGTGATCGGGATCGAGGGGACAAAAATCACCCATATCCGGGATGCCTTCTGAGCAGAGAAGGGATGACCGGATGCTCCCGCATGTTTGTAATGCCGGGGATGGCAGCAGGACGGTACCTGCAAGGTGAGATTTGAGATGAAAGGAGGCGGAAGCTATGAGTCTGGGGCTTCGTTATAAAGATGACAGTCACATATTTGATGAAAAGGGACTGGACGGTACTCCTTATCTGCAGTTCCCTCTTCTGGAGAGAACAGGGATCGTGGACCACGGGTTTTCTACAAGGCTGGGAGGGGTGAGCAGAGGGGACTTTGCTTCTTTGAACCTGAGCTTTGACCGGGGAGATGATCCTGAGGCAGTTCGTGAGAATTTCAGGCGGATCGGCGCATCCATTGGAGTAAAGTGTGAGGATATGGTCCTCTCACAGCAGACCCATACTACAAACATCCGTCTCATAAAAGAGGAAGACCGGGGCAAGGGCGTTGTGAGAGAACGGGATTATACGGATGTGGATGGAATGATCACAGATGTTCCGGGAATCTGTCTTGTGACTTCTTTTGCAGACTGTGTCCCTCTGTATTTTGTGGATCCGGTGAAAAAAGTGATCGGTCTGAGCCATTCGGGCTGGCGCGGGACTGTGGGGAAGATCGGGAAAAAGACAGTGGAAATGATGTCGGAACACTTCGGCTGTGACCTGGGAGATATCCTGGCGGCAGTCGGTCCCTCTGTCTGTGTGGACTGCTATGAGGTGAGTGAAGATGTGATCGAAAAGTTTCGGGAGAATTTTGAAGAAAAGTTCTGGAAGGAATTGTTTTACAGAAAAGAAAACGGGAAATATCAGCTGGATCTCTGGAAGGCGAACGAGCTGATCTTCCGTGAAGCGGGGATCCTGCCGGAGCATATGGCAGTGACGAATGTATGCACCCACTGTAACAGTGAGATCCTGTATTCCCACCGCGCGGCAGGAAACCGGAGAGGAAATCTCTGTGCATTTCTTGCCCTCAGACAAGGAGGTAAATAAATATGTTTGGAGCAGCAGGAAAATTGATGACATATATAACGGTCCTTACGTCCACGTCCGGCACTACGGATCAGACAGTGGAAGAGGTGATCGATTCCGCTACGGAAGTGACAGCGGAGGCGGGACAGGAAGTGAACCAGTTCTTTCAGATGTTCCAGGATAATCTCCCGGATATCATCGCGTTCGGAATCCGGGTGGTGTTCGCTTTTGTGTTTTTTGTGGTGGGAAGCAAGGTGATCAGCTGGATCCGGAAACTGGTGCGCCGCTCCATGGAACGGGCGGAAGCAGATATGGGAGTACGGCAGTTCGTGGATTCGTTTTTGAAGTTCGGCCTGTATGCGATCCTGATCTTCTCCATTGCCACAAGATTCGGCGTGGAACCGTCTTCTGTCGCGGCTTTGATCGCTTCAGCCGGAGTTGCGGTAGGCCTGGCGCTAAAGGGGAGTCTTTCTAATCTGGCAGGAGGGATCCTGATCCTTCTGCTCAAGCCCTTTGCCGTGGGAGACTACATTATCGTTACAGGGGAAGGGATTGAAGGAACAGTAAAAGAGATACAGATCTTTTATACTAAAATGACAACGGTTGACAATCAGACTGTTGTAGTCCCGAACAGTATCCTGACAGACAACAGTCTGACAAATGTCACGGCGAGACCGGAACGCCAGCTTGATCTGAAGGTGGGAATCTCCTATGATTCGGATCTGAAAAAGGCGAAAGGTCTGATTGAAAATATGCTTCTGTCACATGAAGATATCATACAGGATGAGGACATCAAGGTGTTTGTAGATTCTCTTGCGGACAGTGCGGTCGTGATCGGGCTGAGGGCATGGGTCCCGACAGAGAAATACTGGGCGACAAGATGGGAACTGCTGGAGAATATCAAGCTTACGTTTGATGCGGAGGGGATTGAGATTCCGTATGATCAGCTTACGGTGCATGTAAAACAGCAGCCGTCTGAGACAGTGAAAGGCCGGGAAAAGTCCTGACGGGGGAAAGACGGAGAAAACAGAAAGATGTATTGCTTTTTGAGAGGAAAAGCAATACATCTTTCTATTTTTATACAAAAAAGTGGTGTGCAATTTTAGAAATACTGCGAATTGTATTGAAAGTTGTATTGTTGTATAGTTAAGGCATAGAGAGAAGAGGCACTGTCCGGGCGGCAGATGCCGCCGATCATACTGAAGAGCAGGAAAAGGAGGGGACAGATGCAGAAAAAGTACAGACAGATCACAGCATGGCTCACAGAAGAGATCGAAAAGGGAACTCTGTGCTATGGAGAACGCATCCCTTCGGAAAAAGAACTGGCGGAGCAGTTCGGCGTCAGCCGCCAGACTGTCCGGCGAGCCATGGAAGACCTGAACGCTGCCGGGATCGTGGAGAGCAGGAGAGGAAGCGGAACCTATGTGTCTGTGAATGCCCGAAGACCGTTAAAAGGAGAGACCCGGATCGCTGTGATGCTGACCTATGTGGACACCTATATTTTTCCTGCGCTCATCCGGGGAATCGAGTCGGAATTGTCCAGGGAGGGGTGCATCCTCCAGATCTCTGTCAATGACAATGCGGTGGAGCGGGAGCGGATGATGCTGAAAGAACTGATCCGCAGCCATTCCGTGGAGGGGCTGATCGCGGAGGCGGTAAAGAGCGGCCTTCCCAACCCGAATCTTGATCTGTACAGGGAACTTGAGGAAATGGGGATCCCGGTGCTGTTTGTGAACAGTTATTACAGAGATCTTGACATCCCACACATCAGCCTGGATGACCGGACGGCGGGATACCTTGCCACGAAACATCTGCTGGAGTGTGGGCATACCCGGATTAGCGGCATCTTCAAGTCCGACGACGGACAGGGACATCTCCGCTATGCAGGATACACAGAGGCACTCATGGAACGGGACATCAAAGTCCTGGGCGGAAGGATCATCTGGCTGGACTCCGGAGAGAGTGATGAGCTGGAGGAGGAAAACAGACGGATCCTGAAACGTCTTCAGGACTGTACGGCGTGTGTCTGCTACAACGACGAGGTGGCATACAAACTGGTCGATATCCTGAAAAAAGCAGGAAAGACGGTCCCGGACGACATGTCGGTGGTGGGGATAGACAATTCCGCCAAGGCTGAATTCTGTTCTGTCCCGCTGACATCAGTGAGAAATCCGGTGGAAGATCTGGGAAGGACGGCGGCACGCAAAATAGTCGGACGCATTTTCAACGGAGAGAAAATGGAGTCCGAAGAGTTCGAGCCAGAGCTTGTCCTGAGAGATTCCGTGCGGGTGGCTGAACGGATCATATAGCAAAAGTGCAGGGAGAACCCTGGAAGAAAAGGAGGAAACAAGCGATGTTAAAAAGAAAAGACTACAAATTCTGGTTCTGCACAGGATCACAGAACTTATACGGTGACGAGTGCCTTGCCCATGTGGCGGAGCATTCTCGGATCATCGTGGAGAAGTTAAACGAGTCCGGCGTCCTTCCCTATGAGGTGGTGTGGAAGCCGACCCTGATCACAAACGAGCTGATCCGGAAGACATTCAATGAGGCGAACATGGACGAGAACTGCGCAGGCGTCATCACCTGGATGCATACGTTCTCCCCTGCAAAGTCATGGATCCTGGGTCTTCAGGAGTACAGGAAACCCCTGCTCCACCTGCACACCCAGTTTAACAGGGAGATCCCCTACGATACCATTGACATGGACTTCATGAACGAGAACCAGTCAGCACACGGCGGACGCGAGTTCGGGCATATCTTTACCCGGATGGGGATTGAGCGGAAAGTGGTCGTGGGACACTGGTCTGACGAGAAGGTACAGGAGAAGATCGCATCCTGGATGCGCACGGCAGTGGGAGTCATCGAGAGCAGTCATGTCCGTGTCATGAGAGTGGCAGACAATATGCGCAATGTCGCGGTGACTGACGGCGACAAAGTGGAAGCCCAGATCAAATTTGGGTGGGAAGTTGACGCCTATCCCGTAAATGAGATCGCGGAGGCAGTCGCAGATGTAAAAGAGGGGGAGGTAAATGCTCTCACAGAGGAGTATTATGATACCTATGAGATCCTTCTGGAAGGAAGGGATCCGGAGGAGTTCCGCCGCCACGTGGCAGAGCAGGCGAGGATCGAGATCGGATTTGAGCGGTTCCTGGAAGAGAAGGATTACCAGGCGATCGTCACCCACTTTGGGGATCTGGGAAGTTTAAAACAGCTCCCGGGGCTTGCCATCCAGAGACTGATGCAGAAAGGCTACGGTTTCGGCGGGGAAGGAGACTGGAAGACGGCAGCCATGGTGCGGATCATGAAGATCATGACCGAGGGGATGAAAGATGCGAAGGGAAGCTCCTTTATGGAAGACTATACATACAACCTTATGCCCGGGAAAGAAGGGATCCTTCAGGCCCATATGCTGGAAGTGTGCCCCTCGATCTCGGACGGTCCCATCAGCATCAAGGTAAATCCGCTGTCCATGGGTGACAGGGAGGATCCCGCAAGGCTGGTGTTCACGGCCAAGGAAGGTCCGGCGATCGCAACATCCCTGATCGATCTGGGCGACCGGTTCCGACTGATCATCAATAATGTAGAGTGTAAGAAGACGGAGAAACCGATGCCCAAGCTTCCGGTGGCGACCGCATTCTGGACTCCGGAGCCGGATCTCTACACCGGCGCGGAGGCGTGGATCCTGTGCGGAGGCGCTCACCACACTGCTTTCACCTATGACCTGACTGCGGAGCAGATGGGCGACTGGGCGGCAATGATGGGAATCGAGGCGGTCTATATCGACAAGGATACTACGATCCGGAACCTGAAGAATGAACTCCGTTGGAACGACATGGCGTACAGGAAATAAAGTTTGAAGTGCCATTGAAAAGTTACTCTGCGAACGGTATAATAACAGGCGAAGTGATCCTGCCGGGATTTGCGTAAAGTATCCGGCTAAGGACCACGATCAATAATACCAAAGGAGTAAGAAGATGAGTATTCGAATTGGAATTTTAGGTTACGGAAACTTGGGACGGGGCGTGGAGTGCGCCATCCGTCAGAACAGTGATATGGAGCTTGCGGCAGTGTTTACCCGCAGGGATCCGGAGAGTGTAAAGATCCTGACAGAGGGAGTGCCGGTGTGCAGGATCGAGGATGCGGCAGAGTGGAAAGACAAGATCGATGTGATGATCCTCTGCGGCGGAAGCGCCACGGACCTGCCGGAGCAGACTCCGAAATTTGCGGAGATGTTCAATGTGATCGACAGCTTTGACACCCATGCACGGATCCCGGAGCATTTTGCAAACGTAGACAGCGCTGCGAAAAAGGGCGGCAAAGTGGGAATCATTTCTGTGGGCTGGGACCCGGGAATGTTCTCCCTGAACAGACTGTATGCGAATGCGATCCTTCCGGAAGGAAAAGATTACACTTTCTGGGGGAAGGGAGTCAGCCAGGGGCACTCTGACGCGATACGCCGTGTGGAGAGCGTGAAGGACGCAAAACAGTACACGATCCCGGTGGAGAGTGCGCTTGATGCGGTGAGAAACGGAGAAAACCCGGAGCTTACCACAAGAGAGAAACATACGAGAGAGTGCTTCGTGGTCCTGGAAGAGGGAGCAGATGCGGCAAAGGTGGAAGAAGAGATCAAGACCATGCCGAACTATTTCTCTGACTATGACACTACAGTACACTTTATCAGCGAGGAAGAGCTGAAGGAGAAACACAGCGGGATCCCCCACGGAGGATTTGTGCTCCGCAGCGGGAAGACCGGATGGGAGAAAGAAAACAGCCATCTGATCGAGTACAGTCTGAAGCTGGACTCCAACCCGGAGTTTACATCTTCCGTACTCGTGGCATATGCGCGTGCTGCATGCCGGCTGGCATCAGAGGGTGTGTCCGGATGCAAAACGGTGTTTGATATCGCTCCGGCATACTTAAGCGCGAAGAGCGGGGAGGAATTGAGAAGCTCCATGCTCTAAAACTGCGGACAGTGAATCTTATGGCGCGTCACACAGGAAGAGTGCCGCGCCATATTTATTCAGTAAAATTTTATTAAAGATCAACTTGTTTCAGGAGAAGAATAAGGAGGAGTGGAGAATGTGTGGAAAAGAAGAAATCAGAAAGGCGATCGCAGCAGGTGAGACTGTGCTCGGGATCGAGCTGGGATCCACCCGGATCAAGGCTGTGCTCATCGATGCGGACAAGAAGCCTGTCGCTTCGGGAAGCTATGACTGGGAAAACAAATATGTGGACCACATCTGGACTTATGATATCGAGGATATTTGGGGAGGACTTCAGGGCTGTTACCGGGATCTGGTGAAAAATGTAGAAGCAGAATATGGTGTGAAGCTGACCAGGTTTACAGCGATGGGATTCAGTGCCATGATGCACGGATATCTTGCTTTTGATGAGAATGATGAGCTTCTTGTTCCCTTCCGCACATGGAGGAATACCATTACGGGAGAGGCTTCGGAGAAACTCTCTGAACTGTTTGACTACCACATTCCTCAGCGCTGGAGCATCGCACATCTGTATCAGGCGATCTTAAACGGCGAGGAACATGTGGATAAAGTGCGTTTCTTCACAACTCTTGCAGGGTATATCCACTGGAAACTGACGGGGCAGAAGGTGCTGGGCAGCGGAGACGCCGCCGGCATGTTCCCGATCAATATCGAGACGAAAGGCTACGATGCAGGGATGTTGGATCAGTTTGATGAACTGGTGGCAGACAAGGGATTTCCATGGAAGATCCGGGATCTTCTTCCCAAGGTGCTCCTTGCGGGACAGGACGCGGGCTGCCTGACAGAAGAGGGGGCAAAACTTCTGGATCCGGATGGAAATCTGGAAGCAGGGATCCCGCTGTGCCCGCCGGAAGGAGATGCGGGAACCGGGATGACCGCCACCAACAGCGTTGCTGTCCGCACGGGAAATGTATCCGCCGGGACCAGTGTGTTCGCGATGGCTGTACTGGAGAAAGACCTGACAAGACCTTACGAGGAGATCGACCTTGTGACCACGCCCGCCGGAGACCTTGTGGCGATGGTACACTGCAACAACTGTACCTCCGATCTGAATGCCTGGGTGGGACTGTTTAAAGAGTTTGCAGAGGCCTTCGGGATGGACGTGGATATGAACCGCCTGTTCTCTACGCTGTACAATAAGGCATTGGAAGGGGATGAGGACTGCGGCGGACTGCTTGCCTACAACTATTTTTCAGGCGAGCATATTACAGGATTTGATGAGGGAAGACCGCTCTTTGTCCGCACGCCGGAGAGCCGGTTCAATCTTGCCAACTTTATGCGGGTCCACCTCTATACCTCCCTGGGTGCTCTGAAGACAGGAATGGATATCCTTCTCAAGAAAGAGAATGTGAAGCTGGACCGCATGATGGGACACGGCGGACTTTTCAAGACCAGGGGCGTGGGACAGCGCATCCTCGCCGGAGCCATCGATACACCGGTCTATGTCATGGAGACCGCCGGAGAAGGCGGAGCATGGGGCATCGCCCTTCTCGCTGACTATCTCGTGAGAAAAGAGGAGGGCGAGAGCCTGACCGATTACCTGGACAAGAAAGTGTTCCATGATGCAGAGGGCACCGGGATGGATCCCGTACCTGAAGACGTGGAAGGATATGAGAAGTTCATGGAGCGGTATACAAACGGACTGGCGATCGAGAGGGCAGCAGTGGAGAATATCTGATCCGGCAGGGGGGAAGGTGTCCGCGGGAGGCGGATATTGCTTTCGGACCCGCTCCCGCTTGGAGAACGGCGCAGCGGTACTAGGATCGCAAAGGACGCGATCCAAGGACCGGCGCCGTTCTACAGTCCTCAATCAACACCCGTCTCCCGCTGCACTTTCGCTGCTGGAAGGAGAAAATGTGTTGGGAGCTTTTCTCTCTGCCGGAAGGAGAAAACGTTTTCGGAGCTTTTTCCGCTGTCGGAGCAGCTTTCATTTCCAGTAGGAAATGAAAACTGCGATCAGAAACTTATCCATCCCAGGGAGCAGCGCCCCTCCGGGGCGCGCCTCTCCCGCCCGCCCTCGAAATTGCCGGGGTGAGCCGAACAGACCAGCCGGAGGAGGGGGATGTGTTGACGAAAGACCGTTAAAACGACGCCGGCACTTGGAGCGCGTTCTTTGCGCTCCTATGTACCGCTGCGTCGTTTTCCGAGCGAGAGCGTGTCTGCCGTCAATATACCCCCTCCTCCGGCGGCCCCCCTCATTCACCCCGCCAATTCCGTAAGCGGTTTCAACGTATATCCCATTTCTTCCCATTTCGTTAAAAGTTCATCCAGGATCTGGGCATTGGTGGACGATGTGCTGTGCAGCAGGACAATGGCCCCGGGATGGATCCGTCCCAGGAGTTTGTCGAAGGACTCTTCCTTTGAGGGCTGGTCATCTTCATACCAGTCTACATAAGCCAGGCTCCAGAAGAAAGTCTTATAGCCGAGCTGCTGTGCCATTTTCAGATTCTCTTCATTGTACTTTCCCTGAGGCGGGCGATAGAATTTTGTCATCTCCTGCCCGGTCACATCACGGTAGATATCCTCCACATCGACGAGTTCTTTTTTGAAAGTATCCATGGTTGAGATCGCAGACATGTCCGGATGATGCCAGGTGTGGTTCCCCACGGTGTGCCCCTCTTCAACCATCCGCTTTACCAGTTCCGGCTCTGATTCTATGTATGTTCCGACCACAAAGAAGGTGGCAGATACATTGTGTTTCTTCAGCGCATCGAGGATTGGCGCTGTGTTTCCATTTTCATAGCCTGCGTCAAATGTGAGGTAGATCTCTTTTTCGTCTGTGTCTTTCGCATAGTAGGCGTCATACCGGGCGAGTTCTTCAAAGGTGGCGTTTCCCACAGGCGGCTGTCCGTCTTCCTGGAAGCTCAAGCCCCAGTTCCCCTCTGCGGAGGCGGGAACTGTTTCCGGAGCCTCTGCTGTCTCCGGTGCGGAGGAGAAGCGGGCTTCCAGAAAACCTGCGCCAGTGCCGAGAAGAAAGGCTGCGGCGAACAGACAGAGGATTTTTGCGGCTTTCTTTGTGGGAAAATTTTCCTTAAATAAAGAGAATGGTTTCAGGTCGGAGAAATTTTTCATTTTTTCCTGTACGTTCTGGTTTGTACTCAGTATATGCATGGTACCAGCTCGGTCATGCAAAGAAACGGCGAAAGATATGAGGAGTCAGGCGGTGAGAAAACCGTTTGCTGGACATCTGCCCGCAGGAGTGATAAAGTGTACAGAGAATAAGTTTACAGGAGTAAAAAAGATGGAGAGAGCAGTCTTATTTTTTGATATTGACGGGACCGTCTTAAGTGAGAAGACAAAGGAAGTCCCTGAAAGTGCAATCCGGGCGATGAATATGGCACAGGAGCAGGGGCATCTTCTGTTTATCAATACAGGGCGTACGATATGCAGTGTCCCGTCCGAGGTGAGGAGAGTCCGCTTTGACGGATATCTGTGCGGATGCGGGACTTACCTTCTGTACGGTGATGAGATCCTGTTTTCCAGGTCCATGGAGCCGGAGCGGGGAAAGCGGATCATCGAAGAGATGGAACAGTGCGGACTGGGCGGTCTTGCGGAGGGCGTAGAGGATGTCTATTTTCCAGGGCGTATCACGAGGTTTGAGAACCTGGAACAGTCCAGAAGATATTTCCGTGAGAAAGGAATGGGCATTGAAGAGACGCTGGAATCCGGCAGGTTCACATATGACAAGCTTTTTATCTATTCAGATGAGAAGAGTGATCTGGGCCGTTTTCTGAAATTTATCGACGAAGACATGGAGGCGATCGACCGGGGGAGCAATACCTACGAGGTGATCCAGAAAGGATACTCCAAGGCGACGGCGTGTGAATTTATCCTGGACAGGATGGGGATCCCGAAAGACAGAGCATACGTGTTTGGGGACAGCAGCAACGACCTGTCGATGTTTCAGTTTGCACAGCATACGGTTGCCATGGGAGCCCATTCTCCGGTGCTGGATCCATATACGGAATATGTGACTACCGCTGTGGAAGAGGACGGGATCGCAAACGCGCTGAAACACTACGGGCTGATCTGAATTTGGAAAGTTGGGGGAAGTTTGAGATGAAGATTTTTGTTTTTGATTACAGAGAATTTGATGAGGCGGAGTATTTTCAGAAATTTGCAGAGGAGTACCATGTAGAGCTGGGAATCTGCACAGCTCCGCCGACCCTGGAGAATGCGCATCTGGCAGAAGGGTACGAGTATATCAGCATCATCACATCGAAGATCGATGCCAGGCTTATGGAGAGGTTCCGTGAACTGGGAGTGAAGATGATCTCCACAAGGACGATCGGATACGACCATGTGGATCTTGACGCGGCGAGACGGTGCGGGATCCATGTGAGCAACGTGTCATATTCTCCGGAATGCGTGGCGGATTATACGGTCATGCTCATGCTGATGTCGATCCGGAAGATGAAGCGCATCATGCAGAGAGCCGAAGTGAACGATTTTTCCCTTCCGGGGATCCAGGGACGGGAACTGCCCAACTTTACAGTTGGGGTGCTTGGGACAGGCAGGATCGGAAGGTCTGTGATCCGTGACCTTTCCGGGTTCGGATGCAGGATCTATGCTTATGACAAGTACGAAAATGATGAGGTGAAGGTTCATGCACAGTATGCGGACCTGGATACCATTTTCAGGGAATGTGACCTGATCACACTGCATATGCCGCTGTCACAGGAAAATTTTCATATAATCGACAAGTCTGCCCTGGAGAAGATGAAAAACGGCGTAGTTATTATCAACACGGCGAGAGGCGGCCTGATCGATACAAAAGCGCTGATCGAGGGGATTGAGTCAGGGAAAGTCGGGGCTGCCGGCCTGGATGTGATAGAAGATGAGTTTGGGCTGTACTATAATGACCTGAAATCAGAGATCCTGAACAAGCGGGATCTGTATATCCTGCGAGGTTTCCCGAATGTGATCGTGACTCCGCATATGGCGTTCTATACCGACCAGGCGGTCAGCGATATGGTGAAACATTCCATTGAGAGCTGCCTTCTTCGGGCAGAGGGGAAGGAAGACCTCTGGTCAGTGTTGTAAGAGAAAATATACAGAATATTCAGAAAACGGCGGCAAAAAGTGCCAGGTACTTTTTAAAAGGTGTCAGGTACTTTTTGCCGCCGTTTTCTGAATTGTTTCTGATTTCTACTTTAAATGTTGTTATCTCCATTGAAAAAACTTACATCTGTCGGATATGTATAACTTTTTCCGATTTCTTTTAGGAGTACCACGTTGAGATGTCCGTCCAGATTCTTTTTATCCAGGGTGACTGCCTCGGTCAGGGTGGAGAGAGGAAGTCCGCACTGGCAGGGCAGCCCGTAGATATCGAGTGCTTTTCTGATCTTCTCTGCACATCCGGGAGCAGACAGTCCTTTTTTCTCAGCGATCTTTGTGATCTGGTACATGCCGATGCCGACCGCCACGCCGTGGCTTTCCCTTTCATAGTTATAATGCTGTTCGATGGTGTGGGCAAGGGTATGACCAAAATTCAGGAGCATGCGTTCGCCTTTGTCGTACTGGTCGGCTTCCACAACCGCTCTCTTTATGTCCACACAGCGGGCAATCACATCTGTGAGATCAGGCTTCAGACTCTCAAATGAGTCGTGGGAACACAGAGAATCAAACAGTTCTGCATCTTTGATACATCCATATTTTATCACTTCGCCCATTCCGTCGGCGATAAAGTGCTGCGGCAGGGTGTCAAGAACGTCAGGGTCGATCAGGACAAGTTTCGGGTGATAGAACGCACCCACCAGATTCTTTCCTTCTGGAAGGTCCATAGCCACCTTTCCGCCCACGGAGGAGTCCACCTGTGCCAGAAGAGAGGTGGGGACCTGGACCAATTTTACGCCGCGCAGATAGCTTGCGGCCGCAAAACCGGCAAGATCTCCGATCACGCCTCCGCCCAGGGCGATGACCAGATCACTCCTGGTCAGCCGCGCATCAAGGAGTGCAGAATAGACCGACGGCAGCGTCTGGAAATTCTTTGTCGGTTCCCCGTGGGGAAGCACCAGTGTGTGGCAGTCATATTCACCCAGACAGTCCAGAAGTGTGTTCCCATACAGGGGAAAAACATTGTCATCCGAAATTATCATGATTTTTTGCCCATTAAAAACTTTTCTGATAAAATCCCCTGCTGTGGAGAGGATTCCTCTTTCGATATAGATATTATAGCTGTCTTTCCCTAAATTAACTGTCAACTTCATTTGAGAAAACTCCTTTTTTAGAAAATATTTTTAAAAGGTGCCAGGCACTTTTTAAAAAGTACACGGCACCTTTTAAAGAAATTTACAGAATCTTTCCTACAACTTCTGCAATCTGACGTACCTGTTTGAGAAGTGCATCGTATTTTTCTGGTTTCAGAGACTGTGCTCCGTCGCACAGTGCGCACTCGGGATCGTTGTGGACTTCGATCATCAGTCCGTCGGCGCCGGCTGCGACAGCGGCTTTTGCCATAGGCTCTACCAGCCACCATTTTCCGCCTGCATGGCTGGGATCCACGATCACAGGGAGATGAGTCTTCTTGCGGAGTACCGGGATGCTCTGCAGATCAAGGGTATTTCTCGTAAAAGTCTCGAAGGTACGGATCCCTCTCTCGCAGAGAATGACATTTTCGTTTCCCGCCGCCATGATGTACTCCGCTGACATGATCCACTCCTCGTAGGTGGCGTTTAAGCCGCGTTTGAGAAGGATAGGGCGGTCAACCTGACCGAGCTGCTTGAGCAGGTCAAAGTTCTGCATATTGCGCGCTCCGATCTGGATCAGATCCACTTTCTCATTGAAGATGTCAAGATACTGCGGAGACATGAGCTCCGTTACGATGGGGAGACCGACTTCTTCTTTTACTGCGCAGAGGATGTCAAGCCCTTCCAGTCCGAGCCCCTGGAAAGAGTAGGGGCTGGTCCTCGGCTTGAACGCGCCGCCACGGAGCAGGTTTGCCCCGGATTCCTTGGCTGCTCTGGCGATCCCGAGGACCTGATCAAAGGATTCCACAGAGCAGGGACCGGCGATCAGCCCGAGATGCCCGCCGCCGATCTTTACTCCGGAGACATCGATCACAGAATCTTCCGGATGGAAAGCCCGGTTGGCAAGTTTATAAGGTTCCTGTACGTGCATGACTTTGTCAACGGAACTGTCAACCTCAAACTGGCGGGGATCGATCAGGGTGGTATCTCCGATGCAGCCGATGATCGTCATCTCAGTTCCGCGGACTACATGAGTGTCAAGCCCGCGCTTTTTGACAAGATTTTCTACGCGTGTTATATTTTCTTCGGTCGTGTGTGGTTTCAGTACAATGATCATTTAGGTTATCCTCCAAAAATATATTGATAAAAATTTTAGATGTAACTTCGCACTGTAAAATTTTAGTTGTTTAAAGTGTGAAAACATTTGTATCATAAATCATACAGGAAAGAATGTCAAGTAAAATTATCTCCGTTCAGGGATTTCGCTTTTATATAGATTTCCCTTTTATAAATATTCACCTGCGCTATTTTCCCTTACCAATTCTCTTTCCCCTTGTCTTGTCATCTTTTGGGACAGAAAGTA
>NZ_JACJLR010000056.1 GCF_016902345.1 Mediterraneibacter glycyrrhizinilyticus
GGGGCGGATAACCGCCCCATCAAAGGGAACATTCCATGACAGATATCCTGGCAATTTCATGTCAGCATGACAGAGCGGGATCATGACATCCCAGGAGAGCATTAACAGAAGACGAAGAAAGCAAAAAAAAGTTCTAACATTTAGTGTATATTATCACCTAATATTTGAAAAAAGCTGCCGTATCTATGTTTAAAAATGTAGATACGGCAGTGTCTTAGTGGCATAGATCATGACTCTTCCATTATGACCATTCGTGCTTTATGGTAACTGCGGGGAGTGTGGGCAAACTTACTTTCTTTTACTTTTTTCCAAATAACCCGGGAAGGATAAGGCTAGAACTGCACAGTTTTTTATGCTAGAATATCATACAGGACGACTTGCGGAGGAAAAGGACATGAACAACAAAAGAGGACATATTATCAGGGCTGTACTGGGAGGATATCTCGTATATCTGGGAGTGAGGATCCTGATGCAGGTAATAGAAAATCAACCGAGCAATCAGACACTTATGAGCGTGCTCGCTGTTTTGTTTCTCATTATCGGGGGCTGTTATGCCGGATTTTCCATCAGAGGGATCATAAAAGCGGTCAAAAGCGAGAGAGGACATGATGAGGGTCCGGAGCTGGAACAGGGAGTAAGCCGCCAGGGCGGTGCGGACAACAGCGATGAGATCGATCCGGTTCAGACGGGAAAGAAACGGACCAGGGTAGAACTTCAGCAGATCGGACCGGACAGAGTCATGGACGAGACAGAGACAGATAAGACTGGAGCTGAAGAGAGTAAAGATACAGAAGAGAGTAAAGATACAGAAGAGAGCGGGGATGAAGAAGAGAGCAGCGGGGAAAAAACAGAAAATGATAAAGAGGAGATGTGATTATGCGGATTGGTATGGGGTATGATGTTCACAGACTGACAGAGGGAAGGAAACTGATCATGGGCGGTGTGGAGATCCCTTATGAGAAAGGACTCCTGGGACATTCGGACGCAGATGTGCTGGTGCATGCCGTGATGGATGCACTTTTGGGGGCAGCTGCACTGGGAGATATCGGGAAACATTTCCCGGATACAGACCCGGAGTATGAAGGAATCTCCAGCATCCGTCTTCTGGAACATGTAGGGAAACTGCTGGAAGAAAGCGGATATATCATTGAAAATATCGATGCGACGATCATTGCGCAGAGACCAAAGATGCGTCCCTATATCGATCAGATGAGAGAGAATATGGCGAAAGCTCTCGGAATAGAGCCGGATCAGGTCAATGTGAAGGCGACGACGGAAGAGGGCCTGGGATTTACCGGGAGCGGGGAAGGAATCTCTTCACAGGCTGTCTGCGCTGTAGAAAAGTATACGAATTACAGCAGTGTTGATGTCTCGGAAGAGAGGCCGTCTTGTGGAGGATGCTGCGGGCAGAGGCAGCCGGAGGAACTGAAATGATCCTTCGGAGGCTGAAGCAGGAAGAACACGTCCTGACAAGGAAATTGTGGGAAGCGGTTTTCCAGGAGGACACGAAGGAGTTTCTTGATTATTATTATTTTATCAAGGCGAGAGAGAACCGGATTTATGTGATTGAGGAGGATGGCGATATTCGTTCCATGCTTCAGCTCAATCCTTATACCGTACGCATAGAGGACGGACAATTCCCCTCTAATTATATCATTGCGGTGTCAACACAGAAGGAATACAGAGGCAGGGGATACATGGGGAATCTCCTGAGAACGTCCCTGACAGATATGTATGGGGAAAAGGTTCCGTTTACATTTCTGATGCCGGCGGCGGAAGCAATCTACACGCCTTATGATTTTCGATATATTTACAGACAGAAAATACGCATCCCGGATCTGCGTGAAGGGAGTGCAGAAGGGGATGGAGTGAAACTATGGGAGGGAGACCCGGATGTTTCTGACCGGGATGCCGGAATCTTCGATGCAGAGGAAATGGCGGCTTTTTTTGAAAAGCACTTCTCTGCAAAGTGGCAGGTCTGTGCCATCCATGATGAAGCGTATTATCGGACCATGATCCTGGAGCAGCAGAGTGAACATGGCGGTGTCCGTCTGCTCCGAAACGGAAAGGAACTGATCGGGATGTTTGCTTATGCGGAAGAAGAGGAGATGGAAATCAGGGAACCGTTGATCCTTCCCGGGTGGGAGAAGCTGTTTGAACATACAGTGAAGAGGATGACGCCTGGCAGAGAGCGGGTAACGGTATATGGCTGTACGGACGGCGTATCAGATCAGGAGAAGCCTGCGATCATGGCGAGGCTCATTCATCTTCCGACATTTTTTTCGGCTTTGAAAGTTCCTGTGGAAGAAAAGCTTGACTGCTCCTTTGCAGTGATCGATCCGATCCTGCACCAGAACAGCAGGATCTGGAGACTGCAGAGCGGGATTGGGGAGGAAAAGGTGACAGTAAAGGAGACAGAAGATTCGGAAGGGGTGATATCGGCAGCCGAGCTCACAGAGTTTTTGTTTGGAATGAAGAGCGCGGAAGAGATCAAACAGAGAGAGAATGTTGTTATTACAGACCGGCTCGAGAGAGAACTGAGCAGGATAAGGAAACTGGACAGAGTGTTTTTAAATGAGATTGTGTGATAAGGTAAAAATACTTATGAGGAGGGAAAGAATATGAAAAGAACGAAGAAAAGAGTGTTGGTGTCTGCGGCGTGTCTCCTGGGTGTCAGTCTGCTGACCGGATGTGTTCAGAAATTTGATGCGGAGGGCTATGTGAAGGCATGCCTGGATGCGCTTTACATGCGGGACTACGAGGAATATGCCCAGCAGGTTGGAATCAGCGTGGAAGAGGCGCAGAGCGATATGGAAGGGCAGGTCGATGAATCTCTGGAATCAGCGTTTGCCGGAGATACACTGACATCGGAAGAAGACAGACAGGCATACAGGGATACTATGATAGAGATTTACAGCCTGGCAAAGTATGAGGTGACCGGCAGTGAGGAAAATGACGGGGATTACATTGTCACCGTGTCAGTGCAGCCAAGCAGCATTTTTGAGGATCTGGAAAACGGGTTTACAGAGGTGATCACGGAAAAGGTCTCTGATGGGAGTTTTGAACAGAGCAAAACGATCGCTTATCTGAACGAATATCTGAAGCAGAGGATCGCAGAGAACGTATACGGTGAAGCGACAGAGATCCAGGTCAATGTGACCGGAGATGAAAATCATGTATACACGATCCCAGAGGAAGATCTGACAAGCATTGAAGGCGCGCTGTTCCCCGGGGCAGTGTAGCCGGGGACGCACAAAAAAGGAAACAGTTGACAAACCGGAAAAAGTTTCATAATATATGGTATATGTTCGATATGAAAAAGCGGAGAACGGAAAGAGTAGCTGATCTGAAACTCACAGAGAGGGGATGCCGCCGGCTGTAAGCATTCCCGGGCAGAAGATCTGCAAAGTGCGTCCGGGAGCTGATCCTGTGAAATGAGTAGCAGGATACGTCAGGCATACGTTACATGCATTGAGTGAAAGAATCAATTCTTTTATTAGAGTGGAACCGCGGAAAACTTCGTCTCTATGCAGAGGCGGAGTTTTTCATTTTGTAATGGCTTTTAAGGAGAGACAGGGATGGGTATTATATCTTACATCAGAGAAGAAATACAGGTGATCCGGGAGCGTGACCCTGCAATCAAATCCAATATGGAAGTATTTCTCTATCCGAGCTTTAAAGTAATGCTCAGATACAGGCTGGCGCATAAACTGTATCTGAAAAAGCATTATTTTCTTGCCAGATGGATCTCACAGCGGGCGGCGAGGAAGACCGGGATCGAGATCCATCCCGGAGCCACGATCGGGAAAGGTCTTTTCATCGACCACGGGAGCGGAGTGATCATTGGGGAGACCACGGTCATCGGTGACAATGTAACCCTCTATCAGGGAGTTACTCTGGGAGGAACAGGGAAAGAGCAGGGAAAACGGCACCCCACATTGAAGGATAATGTCATGGTCAGCGCAGGGGCCAAGATCCTTGGGTCGTTCACGATCGGAGAGAATTCCAAGATCGGGGCGGGATCTGTCGTCCTGGAGGAAGTGCCGCCAGACTGTACTGTGGTAGGTGTGCCTGGCAGGATCGTCCGTATGGGCAGCAGGAAAGTGCCCCGGACAGACATGGACCAGATCCATCTCCCGGATCCGGTCCTGGCAGATATCCGAAGTCTTCAGGAAGAAAACCAGAGGCTTCACAATGAGCTGAAACACATGGTAAAATATATGAAGTGTTTTGAAAAAGAAGGGTATGAATGTCCCGGTCAAAAAGAGCGATCCGGAGACGGAAAAGAAACAGGAATAAAAAGAAAACAGGAGGAGAACTAAGATGAAGATCTATAATACAATGTCAAAGAGTAAAGAGGAATTCATCCCTCTGGAAGAGGGAAAGGTAAAAATGTATGTCTGCGGACCGACAGTGTACAATTTTATTCATATTGGCAATGCCAGACCTATGATCGTATTTGATACGGTGCGGAGATATTTTGAGTACAGAGGGTATGATGTGAATTTTGTTTCCAACTTTACAGATGTGGACGACAAGATCATCAGGAAGGCGAATGAAGAAGGCGTTACAGCTGACGAGATCTCAAAGAGATACATCGAAGAATGCAAGAAAGACATGGAAGGAATGAACATAAAGCCCGCGACAAAGAATCCTCTGGCTACAGAAGAGATCGGCGGGATGATCGACATGATCAGTACCCTTATTGAAAAGGGATACGCGTATGAAAAGAACGGCACGGTTTACTACAGGACCAGGAAATTTGAGGAGTATGGAAAACTCTCCCACAAGAATCTGGACGACCTTCAGTCCGGAGGAAGAGCGCTCCTCGTGACCGGGGAGGACGAGAAAGAGGATTCTCTGGATTTCGTGCTCTGGAAACCAAAGAAAGAGGGCGAACCGGCATGGCAGTCTCCGTGGGGAGAGGGGCGTCCGGGCTGGCACATCGAGTGCTCGGAGATGTCGAAAAAATACCTGGGAGAGCAGATTGACATCCATGCAGGCGGAGAGGACCTGATCTTCCCCCACCATGAGAACGAGATTGCCCAGAGCGAGGCTGCAAACGGAAAAGCTTTTGCGAAATACTGGATGCACAATGGATTTCTGAATATTGACAACAGGAAGATGTCAAAATCACTGGGCAACTTCTTTACTGTCCGTGAGATCAGCGAGAAATATGATCTTCAGGTGCTCCGCTTCTTCATGCTCAGTGCCCATTACAGAAGTCCGCTGAACTTCAGCGCAGGGCTCATGGAGGCGGCCGGAAACGGACTGGAGAGGATCGTGACTGCCGCAGCCAACCTGAAGTTCCTCATGGGAAATGCCCAGGTGGAAAAGATAACCGAAGAGGAAGCCAGCCTGTTCGCACAGACAGACCGGTTCAAAGAGAATTTCGAGAAGGCCATGGATGATGATTTCAATACTGCAGATGCCATTGCCGCGATCTTTGATTTTGTGAAGTTTATCAATACGAACGCATCTGGAAACAGCTCGAAAGAATATCTCGGAAAACTGCATGAGCGTCTTGCAGAACTCTCAAATGTGCTTGGCATCATTGTGGATAAGAAAGATGAGATGCTGGATGCAGAGATCGAGAAAATGATCGAGGAGAGACAGGCGGCGAGAAAGAACCGGGATTTTGCCAGAGCAGATCAGATCCGGGCAGATCTTCTTGCCAAAGGAATCGTCCTGGAAGATACAAGAGAAGGTGTGAAATGGAAAAGGGTATAGAGTACGGATTTGAACAGTTTATCCAAAACATCCCCGGAATGAAAGAAATCAGAGCGGCAGACTGTTCTCCGCTGGTCCTCGCCTATATCGGGGACTGTGTGTTCGATCTGATCATAAAGACGATGGTGGTTGGGCAGGGAAACCGGCCGGTCCATAAGCTCCATGAAGAGACGAGCCGGTATGTCCAGGCGTCGGCGCAGTCCTTTATGATGCGTTCCATGCAGGAACATCTGACAGAGGAAGAACATGCGGTTTACCGGAGAGGGAGGAACGCCAGATCTGTTTCGCCGGCAAAGAATCAGTCTATTACAGATTATCGAAGGGCAACCGGATTCGAGGCACTGATCGGCTGGCTCTATCTGAGGCATGAATACGGGCGGCTCACAGAGCTGGTGACGATCGGACTTCAGAGCATGGAACAGGATTTACGCCCAAAAGGAGAAACGGAAAATGCAGGAAAACAGAACGGAAGAATATAATAACGGCCATACACTGGTCATTGAAGGGCGGAATGCAGTGATCGAAGCGTTCCGCTCGGGACGGACTATTGACAAGCTTTTTGTCCTTGACGGATGTCAGGACGGTCCGGTCAGGACGATTGTGAGAGAGGCGAGGAAACATGATGTGATCGTTAATTTTGTGGAGAAAGAACGGCTCTCTCATATGTCGGAGACAGGAAAGCATCAGGGGGTCATCGCTTTTGCAGCAGCCTATGAATACAGCAGTGTGGAGGATATGCTGAAACTCGCCGAAGAGAGAGGGGAGGATCCCTTCCTGATCCTTCTGGATAATATTGAAGACCCCCATAATCTTGGGGCGATCATCCGGACAGCAAACATTGCGGGAGCACACGGGGTTATTATACCGAAGCGGCGGGCTGTGGGGCTGACTGCGACGGTGGCAAAGACTTCCGCGGGCGCGCTGAACTACACCCCGGTGGCAAAGGTCACCAATCTGTCAAAGACAATGGAGGAGTTAAAAGAGAGAGGACTCTGGTTTGTATGTGCAGACATGGATGGCGAGAGCATGTACAGTCTGAACCTGACAGGACCGATCGGTCTTGTCGTAGGAAGCGAGGGTGAAGGAGTGGGACGCCTGGTTAAGGAAAAATGTGATTTCGCTGCCGGAATTCCCATGAGGGGGCAGATCACTTCTCTCAATGCCTCTGTGGCCGCGGGGATCATGGCGTATGAGATCGTGCGCCAGAGACTTGGAACGAAATAACAGGTATAAGAATAGCCGGAGAAAAAGGCAGTAATATGAAAAAGTATGAGAAGATGACGGACGAACAGCTGATCAGTGAACTTCGCGCCGGGAACCGCGAAATTATGGACTTTATCATGGTGAAATATAAATCCATGGTGAGGAGAAAGGCGAGAGCCATGTTCCTGCTGGGCGGGGAGAATGAGGACCTGATCCAGGAGGGGATGATCGGTCTGATCAAGGCGGTCAGGGATTATGATGAGAAACAGGGGGCTTCGTTTGTGAGTTTTGCGGATCTGTGTGTTTCCAGGCAGATGTACTCAGCGATCGAGGCGTCAAAGAGGAAGAAACATATCCCGCTGAATTCCTATATATCCCTGTATGAATCGGGGGAAGACGAGGAGGACAGCGTACCGCTGATCGATACGATCGAGCCGGAGCAGGAAAACGACCCGGAAGCTTTATATTTTGGGAAAGAATATACAGAGGCTTTTGTCGATCAGCTCAAAGAGAGGCTGAGCACGCTTGAAAACCATGTTCTCTATCTTCATCTCATGGGGACAGATTATAAGACGATCGCCGAACTTCTGGAGAAAAGTCCGAAATCCATAGACAATGCACTTCAGCGGATCAGGGGGAAAGCTGAGAAAATGCTGCATCAGACAGAATAAACATACATCAGCAAAGCGGAGCAGACGTGCCCGCATATACGAAGAAGGAGAAGACCTATGAAGAAAGTAAACTATCTGATCGCTTTGATCATCTTTGCGCTTACCATGCTGCTCATGAACGGAAGCGGGATTCTGATCTCGACATTGGCGGTCACAGGCGGAGTGCTTCTCAGGGGAGTATCAGGAGTGATGGATTCTTATAATTTTCTGATGGATCATCTGAACCTGTTTTCCGCCCTGATCTACCTGCCTGTGTTCGTTTTGTTCGCACTCTGGTATTATTTTGCCGTGACCGAAAAGGAGGGAGTCGGGAAAACTGCAGCCAGGATAAAAGAGAATCTGTATCCGGCATCTTTTCTGTGGCTTCTGATCGCTGCATTTGCCCTTCAGCACTTTATCACCATAATCATGTCCGTCATCAATCTGGCGTCCCCGCAGCTCATGGAAGAATATTCGGAACTGGTTGAGAGCTCCGGACTGACCGAATACTCGGTGATGTGGGTGGGGAGTACGCTGATCCTTCCACCTTTGACAGAGGAGATCATCTTCCGAGGACTGATCATGAGATACTTAAGACGCGCAGGGGCATGTTTTGTTGTGGCGAACCTGATCCAGGCAGTTTTGTTCGGCGTCTTTCACATGAACCTTGTGCAGGGGATTTATACGGCAATATTCGGATTCATTCTGGGATATTTTGCAGAGAGATATCATACACTTGCGGTGCCGATGCTGCTGCACGCACTGTTTAATCTTTTCGGGACAGCCGGAGTGGAGCTGGAGAATGCGCTGCTGCCGGATGCGGCTCTTACTTTCCTGGTATTTTTGAGCGTTCCTCTGCTCATCTTTGTATTTCTCATGATCCATTTCAGGGTTGGAGAGAAGAAAAAAATACCGGAGCAGCAGGAGGAAAAAATATGAGGTTTGTAATACAGAGAGTAAAAGAGGCATGTGTTCGCGTGGATAACGAGACGGTCGGAGAGATCCGGAAAGGCTTTCTTGTACTGATCGGAGTCTCACAGGATGATACCCGTGAGACTGCAGACCGAATGATAAGGAAGATGCTCGGCCTCAGGATTTTTGAAGATGAGAACGGAAAGACAAATCTTTCTCTGGAGGCTGTGGATGGAGGGTTGCTGCTCGTCTCGCAGTTTACTCTTTATGCAAACTGTAAAAAAGGGAACCGGCCCAGTTTTACTGAGGCAGGAGATCCGGAGAAAGCGGAGATGATTTACGAATATATTATCTCGGAGTGCAGGAAGAGTGTGCCGGAGGTGGAAACCGGAAGGTTCGGAGAGGAGATGGAAGTAAGCCTTGTGAATGATGGCCCGTTTACCATATTACTGGATTCGGAAACACTTTTTGCTCCCTAACAGAGAAAACAAAAAAGGAACTCCCCGATCAATCTGATCTGGGGAGCTCCCGCTGTTCCGAGTCAAAGCTGCCTAGCGGACTTGAACCGCCGACCTCCTCCTTACCAAGGAGACGCGCTACCGACTGCGCCAAGGCAGCTTATGCCTTATGCTGCGTCATGCATCAGACGCAAGAATTAATATACACCAGACAGAACAGAATGTCAAGAGAAAGATGCTACGTTTTTAGACATTCGTCTTTTCGTGACTTCATATGTGTTATACTGGGGGATATGATATAGTGGTGTTGCCTCCGAAGCAGGCCAGGGAGGAATGAGAGATGATCAAAGGAAACAAAGACTTATGGGAACTCAGAGACCAACTGGAACTGCTCACGGATTCTATCAGAGAGATCGAAGGAAAAAATCTTCCATATTTTTACCGGTGTTTTGACACTATGAAAAACAATATTGAGATTTTCCTTCATGTCGGGTGTGATGACATCGCCCTCCTTCTCCCTGTGCTGGAAAGGGACTGGCAGGCTTCCCATAAAAAACTGATCGGCGTCCAGTATTACGATCCCCACGAAAAGCACCCGGACGCTGATCCGAAACTCTGCTTCTGCTTTGTTTGGACAATCTCGAAGATAGGAAGATTTTTTGACCACCGGATGAGCGGTCAGCAGGAAAAAGAAAGGAGTGATGACGATGCCGTCATTTTTGACTGATATTTCTGCATTTTATGGAACAGGGGAAAAGAATGCTGCGGGACAGACCCTGGAAGAGTTTTTGAATGCATATGATCCATATAAATATAAAAATCCATGCTGTACGACCGACGCAGTGGTATTTTCTGCGGAAAAAGAACTGGGAGAAGACCTGGACGGTCTGAAAATCCTGCTGGTGCGGCGGGGCAACCATCCGAGTATCGGATGCTGGGCACTGCCGGGCGGATTTGTTGAACTGAGAGAAAATCTGGAAGAGACCGCACGCAGAGAACTGGAGGAAGAGACCGGTGTGACAGGAGCAGCCGTGGAACAGTTTGCCTGCTACGGAGATTATGACAGAGATCCCAGAGCAAGAGTGATCACGACGGCCTATATGGCTCTTGTTGACGCGGCGTGCGTATCCGTCCGTGCGGGAGATGACGCTGCAGATGCTGCATGGTGTTCTGTGTTTCTAAAGGAAAATGCCCGGAAGGAAAATCAGGAATGGATCGTGTGTGAATATCAGCTCATAATCTTAAACGGAGAGAGAGGTATCAGCACCACAGCGTCTATAATAAAGAAAGAGCGCAAAGGTCTGATCCGGGAGAAAAAATATACAGTTCTCGACCGTGGGATGACTGCGGTGGATCATGCGGCCATCATTGTCCAGGCGATGGAAATCCTGGAGCGGAGGATCCGCCATATTTCATAGACCTTCTCTTCATACCGCCCTTGTGGTCACAAACATTTTATGGTAAGATAAATGGCATGGACGCGGCACAGAGGGGCTTTGGACCGTTCCTGTTGTTTTATCAGAACTATGAGGAGGAAAAGATGGAGAACGAAATTGTTTCAAAGAATTTTATTGAACTGGAAATAGATAAAGATCTTGCAGAGGGGGTGTATGATCATGTGTGCACCCGGTTCCCTCCGGAACCAAACGGATATCTTCATATCGGACATGCCAAATCGATCCTTTTGAATTACGGACTGGCACAGGAGTATGGCGGCACATTCCATATGAGATTCGACGATACGAATCCGACCAAGGAAAAGATGGAATTTGTGGATTCCATTATGGAGGATATCAAATGGCTTGGTGCAGACTGGAAGGATCATCTTTATTTTGCGTCGGATTATTTTGACCAGATGTATGAATGTGCGTTGAAGCTCATCCGCAAGGGAAAGGCTTTTGTCTGCGATCTCTCTCCGGAAGAAATGCGCGAATACCGCGGAACACTGAAAGAGCCGGGAAAGGAAAGCCCCTTCCGGAACAGATCTGTGGAAGAAAATCTGCGTCTGTTTGAGGAGATGCGTGAAGGAAAGTATAAAGACGGGGAGAAAGTGCTTCGGGCGAAGATCGATATGGCCTCGCCAAATATCAATATGAGAGATCCTGTGATCTACCGTGTCGCTCATATGACCCACCACAATACAGGGGACAAATGGTGCATCTATCCGATGTACGATTTTGCGCATCCGATCGAGGATGCCATCGAAGGGATCACGCACTCTATCTGCACACTTGAATTTGAGGATCACAGACCGCTTTATGACTGGGTTGTAAGAGAGTGCGAATTTGAGAACCCTCCGAGACAGATTGAGTTTGCAAAGCTGTATCTGACCAATGTCGTGACCGGAAAACGCTATATTAAAAAGCTGGTCGAGGAGAAGATCGTAGACGGATGGGATGATCCCCGGCTTGTCTCCATCGCTGCGCTCCGAAGAAGAGGATTTACTCCGGAGTCCATCAAGATGTTTATCGATATGTGCGGTGTTTCAAAAAGCCAGAGCTCGGTGGACTATGCGATGCTTGAATACTGTATCAGAGAGGATCTTAAAATGAAAAAGCCGCGAATGATGGCTGTACTCGATCCGATTAAGCTTGTCATCGACAACTATCCGGAAGGCCAGGTTGAGTATCTTGATGTTGCCAACAATCTGGAGAATGAAGAGCTGGGAAGCCGTAAAGTTCCGTTCTGCAGAGAACTCTATATTGAGAGAGACGACTTTATGGAGGAGCCGCCAAAGAAGTATTTCCGTCTGTTCCCGGGAAATGAGGTCCGGCTGATGCACGCTTATTTTGTGAAATGCGAGAGCTTTGTCAAAGATGAAAACGGCAGGATCACAGAAGTGCACTGTACTTATGATCCGGAGACAAAGGCAGGGAGCGGATTTACAGGCAGGAAAGTGAAGGGAACCATTCACTGGGTTCCGGCTCCGTTTGCACAGAGGGCGGAAGTAAGGCTGTATGAGAACCTGATCGATGAGGAGAAGGGGGTATACAATAAGGAGGACGGTTCCCTGAACCTGAATCCGAATTCCCTTACTGTGATCAGCGATGCGGTGGTAGAGCCAAGCTTTGAAGGCGCGGGCGCTTATGACAGCTTCCAGTTTGTAAGGAACGGATATTTCTGCATCGATGCGAAAGATTCGACGCCGGAACACCTGGTGTTCAATCGGATCGTATCACTGAAGAGCTCATTTAAACTGCCAAAGAAATAATGTGTGATGGGGGCTGCGCCCCTGACGAGAGTTTGGGTCCATTATTGGATGGACCTGACTCTTTTATACAAACTGGCATGGTTGAAACAGGAGAAAATAAGATGTACGAACTGACCATTAACCTTGAGCCGGGATCCAAAACCCCGCTGTATGAACAAATATATGACTATATCAAACAGGAGATCCAGAATGGACGGATCCAGAGCGGTGACAGGCTTCCGTCCACCCGGGCACTGTGCCGGCATCTGGAAGTGAGCAGGAGCACAGTGGAGCTCGCATATGAACAGCTCCTCTCAGAAGGATATGTGGATGCAGTGCCCTGCAGAGGATATTTCGTGGCGCAGCTGGATGGTCTGTGCCAGATTGACAGGCATGCGGGCGGGGTGACGGAAAGCCAGCAGAGTGTTCCCGGCCGAAAATATACTTACGACTTTACTCCCAGCGGTGTGGATCTGAAGAGTTTTCCGTATAATACATGGCGAAAGCTTTCAAAAGATTGTCTCTCGGATGACAGAGCCGAGTTGTTTCGTCTGGGGGACCCGCAGGGAGAATACGGCCTGCGCAGGGCAATCTGTGATTACCTTCATCAGGCGAGGGGAGTGAACTGCCGTCCGGAACAGGTGATCGTCGGTGCGGGAAGTGATTATCTCCTTATGCTTCTGATCTTGATCATCGGAAACAGCCGCCGCGTCGCCATGGAAAATCCCACATATACCCAGGCATACCGTCTCTTTGAGTCGATGTGCTGTAAGATATGTACGGTGGATATGGACAAGAAGGGCATGACCGTAGATCGGCTTACGGCCTCCGGTGCAGACATTGCTTTTGTCATGCCTTCCCATCAGTATCCGCTTGGGATCGTCATGCCGATCCGCCGGAGGATGGATCTTTTGAAGTGGGCGTATGAAAAAGAAGAACGATATATCATTGAGGATGACTATGACAGCGAGTTCCGCTACAAAGGAAAACCGATCCCGGCACTTCAGGGATATGACAGTAAAGGAAAAGTGATCTATAAGGGAACGTTTTCCAAATCCATTGCTCCTGCCATCCGGCTGGGATATCTTGTACTGCCGGAACCGCTGCTGGAGGAATACAGAAGAAAGTGCCTGTATCTGAGCTCCACGGTTTCGCGGGTGGATCAGCTGATTCTTCAGAAATTTATTGAGGAAGGTTTTTTCGAAAGGCATCTTAACAAGACGCGCGCTCTTTATAAGAGCAGGCACGACACGCTTCTTGGATGTTTGAAAGAGATGGACGTGGAGTTCGACATTTTTGGAGAAAATGCAGGGGTACATCTGCTCCTTCGTTTTGCCCAGGGGTATTCAGAGGAAGAACTCATACGACAGGCATCCCATGAAGGAGTCAGAGTGTACGGTCTTTCGGAATATTACGTGGAAGAAAGCAGAAAAAAGGAAGGGCAGAGAGCAGTGATCCTGCTCGGTTATGCGAATATGGGGGAGGACAAGATCCGGGAAGCTGTGAAGCTTCTGGAAAAGGCGTGGAAGCAGAACGATTCTGAGAAATGAATCACCGGATGTGCCAAAAGGCACAAAGCGGCCGCCAAGGTCTCGGGCAGGCCCGGATTTTGGCTCATCACCGTTACAAAAAAGGGATGCGTCAGAGCATCCCTTTGTGTTTCCTGCTGATCAGTCCTGAACTTCTTCTGCAGTGTCTGTTTCTTTTGCATCAGTCTCCTTTTCGGAAGAAGAACTCCCTTCTCTGCTGAGGGAGACGTATTCTCTGTCAGAAGCAGGTTTCAAGTCCACATCCAGATCGAAATCTTCGTCTTCGGTAAATACATCATCTTCGGTGCTCTCTCCGGCACCGCTCTTGCAGAAATAGGCGATCACCAGCCCGACAGCCGTACCCGCCAGTGCGATAAGAGAGAACCATTTCAGAAATTTCTTCAAGATCAATAGCTCCTTTCTTTAAGTTGATGTTTCCCCGATATAGAAAAGAGGAAAGCCCTGAGATGATATTAATTGTAATACTTTTTTACTGCAAATACAATACCGAACAACAAGAGGAAAATAATATTTTACATAACCGGGAAATTATAGTATAATTCTAACGGCGGCTTTTTATGCGCGGAATATTGTGGCGGTACAAAGTCTGCCTGTAAATATTTTTGAAGCACGATACGCAGGAGGGTTTGAAATGGTAAAAGCAGTAGTAGGTGCAAACTGGGGCGATGAAGGAAAGGGCAAGATCACGGATATGCTCGGAAAAGAGTCCGATATTATCGTCCGTTTTCAGGGCGGCGCAAACGCGGGTCACACAATTGTGAACGATTATGGGAAATTTGCGCTTCATACACTGCCGTCCGGCGTGTTTTACAGCCATACGACAAGTGTGATAGGAAATGGAGTTGCCCTGGACGTTCCCGTTCTTATCAAGGAGATTCAGTCGATCGTGGACCGCGGTGTTCCGGCTCCGAAGATCCTGGTGTCCGACCGGGCACAGATGGTGATGTCCTATCATAAAAATTTTGACGCTTATGAGGAGGAGCGGCTGGGTGGAAAATCTTTCGGATCCACAAAATCGGGAATTGCTCCGTTCTATTCCGATAAATATGCGAAGATCGGGTTCCAGGTAAGTGAACTTTTTGATGATGATCTGCTCAGAGAGAAGACCGTTCGTATTGCAGAGCAGAAAAATGTGCTGCTTGAGCACCTGTACCACAAACCGCTGATCGATCCCGATGAGTTATACAAAGAACTGATCGGTTATAAAGAGATGATCGCTCCATATGTCTGCGATGTATCTCTGTTCCTTCACAATGCACTGAAGGAAGGGAAAAACATCCTTCTCGAGGGACAGCTTGGATCTCTGAAGGACCCTGATCACGGAATCTATCCGATGGTGACCTCTTCCTCTACGCTGGCTGCATACGGCGCCATCGGCGCAGGTATCCCGCCTTATGAGATCAAACAGATCATCACGGTATGCAAGGCATATTCCAGCGCGGTCGGAGCCGGCGCATTTGTCAGTGAGATCTTCGGCGAGGAGGCCGACGAGCTGAGAAAACGCGGCGGCGACGGAGGAGAGTTCGGCGCAACGACAGGGCGTCCCAGAAGAATGGGCTGGTTCGACTGTGTCGCGTCAAAATATGGATGCCGCATGCAGGGAACGACAGACGTTGCGTTCACAGTCCTGGACGTTCTGGGGTATCTTGATGAGATCCCGGTATGTGTGGGATATGAGATAAATGGCGAAGTGACGACAGAGTTCCCGGTAACTCATCTCCTTGAGAAGGCAAAACCGGTACTCAAGAAGCTGCCGGGATGGAAGAGCGATATCCGCGGGATCAAAAAATATGAAGATCTCCCGGAAAACTGCCGGAAATATATCGAGTTTATCGAGGAACAGATCGGATATCCGATCACGATGATCAGCAACGGCCCGGGCAGGGACGATATCATCTACCGCAATAAATAATGTAAAATATTCAGAAAACGGTGATCAAAGAGGGAGGATTCTCTGGATTGCCGTTTTTTGGTGTTTAAAAAGTTTCTTTTCTTATAAAATCTTTATATGAACCTCACACAGATTTCATAAAACAGGAATAAAATAAAAAATGAAATAGAACAGTCATATTTCTGCCAGACAGAAAATATAATATAAAGCTGGGATTTTATAAGGAAGGAGGTATTTTATGCGTCAGAACAGCGATGGGAAAGCAAGGGATATCATAACGATGGAAGAATACCTGAAAAAGAGACAAGCGATAAAGAGGAAAAAGGAGAGCGGGGCGGACATGGGCATGATCTCAATGACCGCCATGAAACTCGCAGAGATATTATATGTCTGATGAGTTATCGTCCCTGCCCCGGTCTTTTAAAAGGCGGGCGATGAGAATATAGCCATAGAGAAGTACCGGGACCAGGATCGTTGCCGCAACAGAAGCGGCGAGGAGCCGTGAGGCTGCCGGGGAATCCATCAGAGAAAATATAAGTGTTGATGCATAGAGCGCGATGAGCAGGAGCGCGCCTGCCAGGGCAAGGATGCGTTTTGTTTTTTTCATTGTTTCACAGATCCTTTCTGCTTCAGCGAATTTTACAAATGTAAATAAGATATATCTCCGGGCGGAATGCCGGAACATATCCTACAGAACAGTATACCGAAAATAATGGTTTACGGCAAACAGAAATTGGTATATAATAAAATTCGCGATTGAAACAATATTAGATAAAGGAGCAATATGCGATGAGTGAAAAAAGTCTGTTAGACCAGTGGCGTGACCGGGCATATGACAGAAGTTTGTCCAAGGATCAGCTGGAAAGATTCTGGGGAACATATTTTAATATTGAAAAGGAAATCTACGAGCAGCTTCTGGAAGATCCGGATGTGGAAGTAAAGGGGACAGTGAAAGAACTGGCGGAGAAATACGGACAGGATGTTATGACAATGGTGGGATTCCTGGACGGGATCAACGACAGCCTGAAAGTTCCGAATCCGATCGAGACGATGACGGAAGATACGGAAGTCAGCCTTGTTTTTGACAAGGAGAAACTTTATAAGAATATGGTTGATGCCAAAGCAGAATGGCTCTATGAACTTCCCCAGTGGGAGAAGATCTTCGATGAGGAGACAAGAAAGCGTCTGTACCGTGAACAGAAACAGTCCGGTACGATCCGCAAAGCAAAGAAGATCGGAAGAAACGATCCGTGTCCGTGCGGCAGCGGCAAGAAGTACAAAAAGTGCTGCGGAAGAAACGCGTAGATGAGATATTACTTTTTGATCGTCGGAGTTTTGTGCTTTTTGTATTTCCTGCTGCTGGCATGGTATTCGCGGCGGCTGATTTCAACGTTTGCAGGCTTCTGGCTGATCACAGGCGGCGTACATCTGATTCTTGGATGTGCGCCGTTTTCTGATCATGTATATCAGATCTTGAAATGTGCGGCTGCTGCGGCCTGGGTTCTGTTTGCTGTGACAGAAGCCGGTATACTGACTGGTATGATACCGGAGAAGAACAGAAAAGCGGATCAGATCATCATTCTTGGCGCGCAGGTGAGAGGAAGATACATCACCAATTCCCTCAGAAGGCGTCTCGACGCCGCGCTTTCCTATCTCGAGAAATATCCGGATACAAAAGTGATCGTGTCAGGGGGACAGGGAAAGGGAGAGGATATCTCAGAAGCGGAGGCGATGGCAGGATATCTGGCTGCAAATGGGGTGGATCCCCGTCAGATCATCTGCGAAGATCAGTCTACCTCCACAAAGGAAAATCTCAGGTTCAGCAGAAAGTATCTCGATCCGGAGAATACGGTGACAGGGATCGTGACCAATGATTTCCATATGTTCAGAGCTGCGCTGATCGCACGGCGGGAAGGATACCGGAAGATCCTGAGGATCCCGGCATCGTCAAATCCGGTATTCCAGCTTAATTATCTGGTGAGGGAATTTTTTGCAGTGCTGTCATTGATGATCCCCGGGAGAAGATGGATCCCTTGAGAGGATCTCTCCGGCACCGGGAAAAACGGAAAGTGAAAATGGAGATCTACATGGAAAGGAGAGAACGGATGAGCGGAGAAGGATTTACTTTAATAAACGGAGTTCAGCTTCCGGCGGGAGCGTTCGGCACATATAAAGCAGCGGATGGGAAGAGTGCCGATGTGATAAGCCTGGCGATTGGGGCGGGATACCGGTACTTTGACACGGCATCTTTTTACGGTACGGAGGAATATCTTGCCGAGGCGATCGGGCGAAGCGGTATCCCACGGAATGAGTTCTTTATCACTTCAAAACTGTGGAAAGAAGAGATGGGATACAAGAATGTAAAAGAAGCTTTTGAAAGGTCGCTTCAGCGCCTGAAAACAGATTATCTGGATCTGTATCTGATCCACTGGCCGCTGCCTTATCCGGGGTGCACAGACTGGAGAGAGCTTGATGCAGAGACATGGCGGGCTTTGGAGGAACTTTACCGGGAGGGAAAGGTACGCGCCATCGGCCTGAGTAATTTTCTGCCCCATCATATCGAAAATATACTCGAACACTGTGAGATCCCACCCATGGTGGACCAGATCGAGTATCATCCCGGATACAGCCAGGAGGCGGCGGTGAAATACTGTCAGGAGAAAGAGATCCTCGTCCAGGCATGGAGCCCTCTTGGGCGCACGCGAGTGCTGCAGGATCCTCTGATCCTGTCCATGGCTGAAAAATACGGGGTATCACCGGCAAAGATCTGCCTTGCATTTGCTGTGCAGCGGGGAGTCCAGCCACTGCCCAAAGCATCTTCCCAGGAGCGGATGAAAGAGAACCTGGATCTCTGCTCTTTTGAGATGGAGCAGGAAGATATCTGGAAGCTTGTCACGATGCCCCAGACGGGATGGTCAGGCGAACATCCGGACAGAGAGCGTGTGAGATACGAAGATATGAAATGAAAGAAAAAGACAGAATAGAGAGCGGGTATGGCGGGCATAATGATACTGATTCTGTAAAAAGAGGAGGTAAGATCATGCCAGAATTAAAATGTACTGTACAGACCTGTGTGCACAACAATCAGTTTCTATGTGCCCTTGACCAGATCCAGGTCGGCGGGGACACAGCAAAAACAGCACAGGAGACTTGCTGCGACAGCTTTCAGGAGAGAAGAGAAGGAAGTTACAGCAATGCGATGGAAGTCGCATCGGACCGTGCTTCCGTTGACTGCAAAGCGACAAAATGCATGTACAATGACAATTGTCAGTGCCATGCAGGAAAGATCAGTGTGGAAGGCGGAGATGCCCGACAGAACAGCGGAACCGAATGTGCGACATTTAAATGCTGCTGTTAGCAGGAATCTGTGAAACGGCATAATGCGCATTTGCAGAGATACAGAATGAGAAAGATCAATATCAGGCATAACAGGAAGAGTCCGGGAGAAATCCCCGGACTTTCAGCTTTGACAGGTAAAAATAATTCGCACTAAATCTATTGAAAATGCACAGCTTCACTGCGAAAATAGAATTATTACAAAAAATTTTTTCGCGGTGAGGCTGAAATGGG
>NZ_JACJLR010000057.1 GCF_016902345.1 Mediterraneibacter glycyrrhizinilyticus
CTTTCTGTTTATGCATAGGGCGGAGCCCTTCAGTGAGATGGAGCCGCGCAGCGGCGGAATCGAACTGAAGCACGTCGGATCGGACGGCAGGGAAACCCCAGTGCGCAAAGGAGAGTTTCTTGCAATCCCCTGGTATATATGATAAAGTAAATCCATCTTCAAACGGCTGGCATATCGCCATTCTATGCCGTCAGATGATCTGGTAGTTCTTTGCCTGATTTCACAGGCGAAAATCAACCGCTTGTAACAACAGACAACATTCGTTATAATGAGGAAAGGAAGAAGCTTATGAGAAATGAACTTGCCGGAGACATTGGTCTGGCGGCGGGGAAAAGTCAGTACGATGCTTATTGTAAGAGGATACTGGCAAATAAAGTGATACTTGCATGGATCCTGAGATACTCAGTAAAAGAATTCACCCATATGCGTATCGCAGAGATCGAAAAATGTATCGGGGACGATATCCGGATATCGAAAGTAAGGGTGTCTCCGGGAATGACAAACACGCCTGAACCGGAGAAAATCTCCGGAGGGTCTGAGGAAGACAAAGTGCCCGGAGAGGGCGAGATCTATTATGACATCCGATTTTCTGTATATCTGCCGGGGCAGAAGGAAAAGGTCAAGATGATAATAAACGTGGAAGCGCAGAAGGACAGCTATCCCGGCTATGAGATCCCATCGAGGGGCGTATATTATGGCGCGAGAATGATCTCTGCTCAGAAAGGAACGGAATTTTCGGGGAGTGACTATGATGGTATCAAGAAGGTATACAGTATCTGGATCTGCATGAACGCTCCGGATCACATTGGCAATGCCGTGTCGGAATACAGTATCGTAAAAAAAGACCATATTCCCGGAATCCCGGACCGGATGGAGGCTTACGATAAGCTGACGGTTGTGCAGATATGCCTGAACCCAAAGTCAAAAAAAGGAAACCGCTTGACAAAGATGCTCAATATTTTGTTTTCCGTAGAAATGAACGCCGGGGAAAAGATGAGAAAACTGGAGCAGGATTTTCATATTCCAATGGAGCAAAAAATAGAAAAGGAGTTGAACCAGATGTGCAATCTGAGTGATTATGTGGTAGAAGTAGGATTGAAAAAGGGAATAGAACAGGGAATGAAAGAAGGAATGAAAGAAGGAATGAAACAGGGAATAAAACAAGGAATGAAACAAGGATTGGAACAAGGATTGGAGCGGGGACTGGAGCGTGGCAGACTGCTCCAGCAGATTGAGGTGATCCAGAAAAAGATCAGGAAGGGGAAGTCCCTTGAACAGACCGCGGATGAGATGGAAGAAGAACGGGGGAAGATCGAACCGATATACAGGATGATATGGGAAGAGCCACAGTCTCCTGCGGAAGTACTGGCTGAGCGGATCCTCTGTACAGCAAAAGGAGGAGAACTCTGATGGGACTTACGCATTTTGACGAGAACGGAAAAGCGGTCATGGTGGATGTGACTGAGAAGAAAGATACAGTCAGAGAGGCTGTCGCTGAGGGCAGGATCTTTGTGAACAAAGAAGTATTTCGGGCGATAAAAGATGGGACAGCGGCAAAAGGAGATGTCCTTGGTGTTGCGGCGACTGCAGGGATCATGGGGACAAAACGGACGTCAGAGCTCATACCGATGTGCCACATCCTGCCGATCACAAACTGCAGGGTGAACTTTGAGATGGAACCCAAGGACTGTGCAGTACACTGTACCTGCACGGTCAAAGTTACAGGAAAGACCGGTGTGGAGATGGAGGCGCTGACAGGGGTGAGCGTTGCCCTGCTGACGATCTATGATATGTGCAAGGCGATGGACAAGACGATGGAGATCGGAGAGATCTGCCTTGTAAAGAAAACAGGGGGCAAAAGCGGCGACGTGTACAATGAGACGCGCGGCGGGCAGAGAAAAGAGCTCGATATTCTTTAAAGAAAAGGGTGGTGTACTATGGATAACAGAAAATGGAGAGCAGCGGTCGTGACCTTGAGCGATAAAGGATATGCAGGGGAGCGGGAGGACAAAAGCGGCCCCCTTGTCTGCGAGATGCTCAGTGAGGCGGGATACGATGTAGAGAAGAGTATTCTGCTTCCAGATGAACAAAAAGAAATTGAAAAAAATCTTTGTAAATTATGTGATGAAGATAGAGTGGATATTGTTTTCACTACAGGGGGAACGGGATTTTCCCCCAGGGACTGTACGCCGGAAGCTACGCTGGCGGTGGCAACAAAGAACGCGCCGGGGATCGCGGAGGCGATGCGGCTGGCATCGCTTAAGATCACCCCGAGGGCGATGCTGAGCAGGGGAGCTTCCGTGATACGGAACCGTACTCTGATCATCAATCTGCCGGGAAGTCCAAAGGCGGTGAGAGAGAATCTGGAAGCTGTACTCCCTTCCCTTCAGCATGGACTTGAGATCCTGACCGGGCAGTCCGGAGAATGTGGCAATCGGCCGGACAAGGCGTAGGGATGAGAAGCGAAAGAAAAAGATCACAGGAGGAAAGCGTTTAGCATGCGAGATCAATATGGAAGGACGATCGAATATATGAGAGTGTCGGTCACGGACCGGTGCAATCTGAGGTGTGTATACTGTATGCCGGAGAAAGGCGTTCCGAGCGTGCCTCACAATGAGATCCTTACATTTGATGAGATAAGCAGGATATGCCGTATCGGTGTATCGCTGGGGATATCCCGGATCAGACTGACCGGAGGAGAGCCATTGGTGCGGAAAAATCTTCCTGAACTGGTTGGGATGATCCGAAGGACACCAGGGGTGGAACAGGTGTCGCTGACGACAAATGGGATATTATTAAAGGATAATATAAATGAATTAGTTTCTAATGGCGTGAAATCTGTTAATGTCAGTATTGATACTCTCGACGAACAGAGATATTTTGAGACTACCAGAGGAGGGGGGCTCGCTGAGGCGCTGAAGGGGCTGGAAGCAGCGCTGGACTTTCCTGAACTCACTGTGAAGATAAATTGTGTCCTTTTGGCAGGACAGCCCCAGGAGGACTGGATCCGGCTGGCAGGACTGGCAAAGGACAAGAAGGTTGATGTGAGATTTATCGAAATGATGCCCATAGGTTTTGGGAAGCAGTATGCAGGGGCGGGACAGGAGAAAGTCATGGAAACTCTGAAAAATGTGTTTGGAGAACCAAAGCGGTACAGCGGGAGGCTTGGAAATGGACCGGCGGTTTATGTGCAGTTCCCGGGATTTCGCGGCAAAACAGGATTTATCAGTGCAGTTTCGCATCAGTTCTGCAGCACCTGCAACAGAGTCCGGCTGACGTCCACAGGGATCCTGAAGCCATGTCTCCAGTATGGAGGCGGGACAGACTTGCGGAAACTTATCCGGGAAGGAGCAGAAGACTCTGAGGTCAGGGAAAACATGGAAAAGGCAATATACGGAAAACCGGCCGCCCACCATTTTGACGGGAAGATCAGTGCGGCAGAGGAAGAAAGAGAAAACTTTGAGACAAAAGACATGTCTCAGATCGGAGGATAAATAATGGGAAAAGTGATCGCTGTGTGTACAAGTCCGGCGAAAGGGACACAGAAAACGAATGTCGGTGAGGGAATTTTTATAGAAGATTTCGGAATCCAGGGTGACGCTCATGCAGGGAAATGGCATCGGCAGGTCAGCCTTCTTTCTTATGATAAGATAGAAGAATTCCGCCAGAGAGGCGCGGAGGTGGAAGACGGGGCGTTCGGGGAGAACCTGGTGGTGGAAGGGATCGATTTCAGGACGCTTCCTGTGGGAACCCGTCTGTACTGCGGAGATGTGATCCTGGAGATGACGCAGATCGGAAAAGAATGCCATCACGGGTGCGCGATCCACCAGAAGATGGGGGACTGCATCATGCCCAGGGAGGGCGTGTTTGCCCGGGTGATCCGGGGAGGGATTATAAAAACCGGAGATGAGATGCGGATTGGTCAGTGAGAGAAGAAAAGAACTTGCAAGTGGAGAAAAATAGTTATATCCTATTAAAGAATGCAGCCAGGCAGGAAATGAGGCCGGGGATGACACTTTGAAAATTTAGGGAAAAGATATCAGGTGACTATGAAAAAAGCAAGAACGATACTTCCGGTGCTTGTCTGTTTGGTGATCCTCGCGGCATATGCGGCAGGAAGACAGACAGCTGAGGAGGAAGAAAAGGACAGCACGACAGGGATCCAGATCGAGCAGAAAGACGGAAAAGAGTATTTTGTGTTTCAGGATGTAAAAGAAAACAGTTATCGCGCCGAACTGCTGGATGACGTACCGAAAAATACATATGATTTTGACTGTCTTACTGTGGATGAGACTACCGGGTTTAAACAGTATAACGATAAAGCGAACGGGATCACATCCAGAATGGGGATTGATGTTTCGGAGTTTCAGGGAGAGGATATCGACTGGAAACTGGTAAAGGACAGCGGGATCGAATTTGTGATCATCCGGGCCGGATACCGCGCTTACGGGGAGACTGGAGAACTGGTCCAGGATGCTATGTTCGAGCAGAACATAGAAGGTGCCCTTGATGCCGGACTGGATGTGGGTGTGTATTTCTTTTCCCAGGCGATCACGCCGGGAGAAGCTGTCGAAGAGGCGGAGTTTGTCCTGGATCTTATCCGTCCTTATGAGATCACCGGTCCCGTGGTCTATGATACGGAGGAGATCAAAGGGGACACTGCGAGAACAGATGACAATACACGTCAGGAATTCACGAATTACTGCAAGGTGTTCTGTGATACAGTGGAACACGCCGGCTATGATTCCATGATCTATGCCAATATGAAATGGATGGCATTTACCCTTGATATGGAGGAACTGACGGATTATGATTTCTGGTACGCAGACTATCATGAGCTCCCCCAGAATCCGTACGAGTATACCATATGGCAGTACAGCGAGACAGGAGAAGTACCCGGGATCAATGCCAACGTAGATCTGAATATATGGTTTGAAAAAGAAGGCTGATCAAACAGCTGTCAGGAGGAAGAAAAAAGATGAAATGGAATAAATTCCGGTTAAAGACAACAACAGCGGCAGAAGATATCGTCAGCAGCATGCTGATGGATCTGGGAATACAGGGCGTGGAGATCGAGGACAGGATCCCCCTTACCCAGACAGATAAAGAGCAGATGTTTGTGGATATCCTTCCGGAGATCGAGGAGGACGACGGGACAGCGTATCTCAGCTTTTATCTGGAAGAAGACGAGGATAAGGAAATAATCCTTGCCGACGTGAAAAGAGAATTGAAAGAAATGTCCGAATATGTGGATGTGGGAGAGTGCCTGATCGAAGAATCCCAGACCGAAGATGTGGACTGGGTGAATAACTGGAAGCAGTATTTCCATCAGTTCTACGTGGACGACATCCTGATCATTCCGTCCTGGGAGGATGTGAAACCGGACGATGAGGACAAGATGATCATCCACATCGATCCGGGCACTGCTTTTGGAACCGGAATGCACGAGACAACCCAGCTCTGTATCCGTCAGCTTCGCAAATATGTGACAGAGTCCACCCGGATCCTTGATGTGGGGTGTGGAAGCGGCATCCTGGGAATGCTGGCGCTGAAATTCGGCGCAGCGTATTCAGTGGGGACGGATTTAGATCCCTGCGCTATTGATGCGACTTATGAAAACATGGAAGTGAACGGGATCACAAGAGACCGCTATGAGGTGATGATCGGAAATATCATCGACGATAAGGAGATACAGGACAGAGTGGGATACGGATGCTATGATATTGTTGTGGCAAACATCCTTGCAGATGTGCTTGTACAGCTGACTCCGGTGATCGTGTCCCAGCTAAAGCCGGGCGGGATCTATATCACCAGCGGGATCATTGACGACAAGGAAGAGACAGTGACCGAAGCGGTGAAAGCGGCAGGACTTACCGTGCTGGATGTGACATACCAGGGTGAGTGGGTCTGCGTGACAGCGAGGAAAGACTGATGCAGCAGTTTTTTACAGATCCATCCCGGATCATGGATGGCAGGATCTATATCGAAGGACAGGATCTCAGCCATATGAAAAACGTGCTCCGTATGAGACCGGGAGAGACAGTGAAAGTGAGTGACGGGGCTGGAAAAGCCTACCTCTGTTCGATCGAGGGATATGAAGAAGGCAGGGCTAAGCTGAAGATAGAGCAGGTTTCCCGGTCTGATGCGGAACTCCCATCCCGGATCATCCTGTTCCAGGGACTGCCCAAAGGCGGCAAGATGGAGATGATCGTCCAGAAGGCAGTGGAACTGGGCGCTTACAGCGTCATTCCCTTTGCGGCGAAACGATCCGTGGCAAAGCTGGACGAGAAAAAGGCGTTAAAAAAACAGACGCGCTGGCAGGCGATCGCGCAAGGGGCGGCGGAACAGTCCGGACGCGGTATCGTCCCGGAAGTCCACATTCCGGTGACTTATGCTGAGGCGCTGCGTCTTGCGGGGGAATTGGATATCCTTCTCATCCCTTACGAACAGGAAGAGGGAAGAGACAGGACGGCGGAAGTGATCGGAAATCTCCAGCCGGGCCAGTCCGTTGGCGTGTTCATCGGCCCGGAGGGCGGCTTTGAAGAGGATGAGGTGAAACAGGCGGAGGAGATCGGCGCAGTCCCGGTGACGCTGGGAAAACGGATCCTGCGCACAGAGACGGCGGGGCTTACGGCACTGTCCATCCTGATGTATCATCTGGAGATCGGAAGTCATAATTTAATAGTAAAAGAGTAAAGGAAAGGGAATATGGAAGTATATCTGGACAATTCTGCCACGACCATGAGTTACCCGGAAGTGGGAGAACTGGTATATAAGATCATGTGCAGGGATTATGGAAATCCCGCGTCAATGCACAGAAAAGGTGTGGAAGCGGAACATTACATCCGCGAGGCGAAAGAGACTCTGGCGAAGATCCTGAAAGTGAATGCGAAAGAGATCTTTTTCACTTCAGGTGGGACTGAGAGCGACAATCTTGCCCTGATCGGCTGCGCCAGAGCGAATAAAAGAGCGGGAAATCATCTGATCACCACCTCCATTGAGCATCCGGCGGTATTGAACGCCATGAGATATCTGGAGGAGGAAGAGGGGTTCCGGGTCACTTATCTTCCCGTGGATTCAAAGGGAAAGATGAAACTGGAGGCGCTGAGAGAAGCGCTGTGCCCGGAGACGATCCTTGTCTCCGTCATGTATGTGAACAATGAGGTGGGAACAGTCCAGCCGGTACAGGAAGCGGCGAAGATCGTCAAGGAATATGATCCGTCCATCCTGTTCCATACAGATGCGGTGCAGGGGTTCGGAAAATACCATATCTATCCGAAACGCATGGGGATCGACCTTCTCACCGCCAGCGGGCACAAGATTCATGGCCCCAAGGGAGTGGGACTGCTGTATATCAGTGACAAAGTGAAGATCCAGCCCATCATATTTGGAGGAGGCCACCAGAAGAATATCCGGTCCGGCACGGAGAATGTTCCGGGAACGGCAGGGATTGGGCTGGCGGCAAAGATGATCTACCGGGATATGGATATGAAAGTTGCGCTGATGAGGGAACTGAAAAATTATTTCATCGAAGGAATCTCGAAGATCGAGGATACGACGATCCACGGATTCACGGACGAGGGCAGTGCGCCGCACATCATCAGCGTCGGGATCGCAGGAGTCCGGAGCGAAGTGCTCCTCCATGCGCTGGAAGACAAAGGGATCTATGTGTCATCCGGATCAGCGTGTTCGTCAAACCACCCCTCGGTCAGCGGCGTTTTGAAAGGGATCGGCGCATCCAATGAATATCTGGATGCCACGCTCCGATTCAGCATGTCCGAGTTTACAACAAAAGAAGAAATTGACTATACGCTGGAAACGCTATATAATTGTATACCGATGCTCCGGAAATATACAAGACATTGACAAGAAATCAGTTACGGGTTCCTGAGTCGATGTGAACTGTAACAGAAGTTATAAGGAGAATACGATACCATGAGATTTCATTCATTTCTGATCAAATATGGAGAAATAGGGATCAAAGGAAAAAACAGATATATGTTTGAGGACGCTCTGGTCAGGCAGATCCGATATGCGCTCCGGGGCGTGGAGGGACAGTTTCTTGTCCATAAATGCCACGGAAGAGTGTACGTGGACTGCGAGGGCGAGTATGACTATGAAGACACGGTGGAAAGCCTGAAGAAAGTGTTTGGCATCGTGGGAGTCTGCCCGGTCGTCCGTGTGAAAGTGGCAGAGATCGGACAGCTTAAAAAAGATGTGGTCTCTTACATGGAAGAGATGTATCCGGACAGGAACCTTACGTTCAAAGTGGAAGCGAGAAGGGCGAACAAACGCTACCCCATGAACTCCATGGAGATAAACTGCGAACTGGGAGAGGCCATTCTGGACGCTTTTCCGGAGATGAAGGTGGATGTGCATGATCCGGATGTGAAACTGAACGTGGAGATCCGGGAGGAAGTGTATATCTATTCTGAGATCATACCCGGTCCGGGAGGCATGCCGGTGGGGACCAACGGAAGCGCCATGCTCCTTTTATCCGGCGGGATCGACAGTCCGGTGGCGGGGTATATGATCGCAAAGCGTGGAGTGGAACTGGAAGCGGTCTATTTCCATGCGCCGCCGTATACCAGTGAGCGTGCGAAAGAGAAAGTTGTGGATCTGGCAAGGCTTGTGTCAGTGTATGCGGGACCGATCAAACTGCATGTGGTCAATTTTACGGATATCCAGCTCTATATCTATGAACAGTGTCCGCATGAGGAACTGACGATCATCATGCGCCGTTATATGATGCGGATCGCAGAACATTTTGCAAAGAAAGATGGATGTCTCGGACTGATCACCGGGGAGAGTATCGGACAGGTGGCGAGCCAGACCATGCAGAGCCTTGCAGCGACAAACGCGGTGTGCACCCTTCCGGTATACCGGCCGCTGATCGGATTTGACAAGCGGGACATCGTGGACATCTCACAGCAGATCAACACCTATGAGACATCCATACAGCCCTATGAGGACTGCTGTACGATCTTTGTGGCAAAACATCCGGTTACAAAGCCGAGCATAGAGAAGATGGAAAAATCAGAACTCAATCTGACGGAGAAGATCGATGAGCTGATGAAGACGGCAATAGAGACTGCCGAAGTGATCCGGGTAGAACAGAACGCATAGAAAAAGAAAGAACAGAAAAAGAGCTGCCTCAGCTGAGACAGCTCTTTCTGAAAGATCAGATCATTATTTGATGATGTAAGCGTCCAGTGCAGCAAGGATCTCGTCTACATCTCCGTCAGCGTGGATGTTCAGATCGATCGGTTTGGAAAGATCTAGGCTGAAAATACCCATGATTGATTTGGCATCTATAACATATCTTCCCGATACTAAATCGAAGTCATTGTCATACTTTGTAATTTCGTTGACAAAAGATTTTACCTTGTCGATTGAGTTTAATGAAATCTGTACTGTTTTCATTTGAAAAATCCCTCCTTGAATTATACAATAAAGTATATTTATCGGTTCAATCTACCCGATAAAATTAGGTCTGCACCCTATGTATATTCTACGGGAAGATATGGTAAAAGTCAAGAAACAATAAAGCAAAAATGAGGTAATATATATTATGAAAAAAGCAGCTTTACACAATCTGGGATGCAAGGTAAATGCATACGAGACAGAGGCAATGCAGGAGATGCTGGAGCATGCCGGATATGAGATCGTCCCGTTTAAAGAGGGGGCGGATGTCTATATCATCAACACCTGTACAGTGACGAATATTGCGGACAGGAAATCCCGACAGATGCTCCACCGCGCCAGAAAGCTGAACCCGGATGCTGTTGTTGTGGCAGCGGGCTGTTATGTCCAGGCGCAGGCGGAAAAGCAGGAAGTGGACCCCTGTATCGATATCGTTTTGGGAAACAACAGGAAGAAGGAACTGGTCAAAGTCCTGGAGGAATATGATCAGGAAAGAGAGAAAAGGAAGGAAGGGGAGGAAGGTCCGATCCGGGACGTGGATGATATCAGCAGAACGCGGGAATACGAGGAGCTGAGTCTGACAAAACCCGGCGATCACACGAGGGCTTATATCAAGGTGCAGGACGGCTGCAACCAGTTCTGTACTTACTGCATCATACCCTATGCGCGGGGCAGAGTGCGCAGCAGAAAAACGGAGGATGTGGTGCGCGAGGTGGAGGATCTTGCAGAGAATGGATACTGTGAGGTTGTCCTGACAGGGATCCATCTGAGCTCCTACGGGATCGACTTTGACGGGGAGAGACATCTCCTGGATCTGATCCGGGCCGTGCACAACATCAGAGGGATCCGGAGGATCCGTCTGGGGTCTCTGGAACCGGGAATCATAACAGAAGAGTTTGCCGAAAGCCTTGCAGCCCTGCCGAAGATGTGTCCTCATTTCCATCTTTCCCTTCAGAGCGGCTGTGACGCTACGCTGAAAAGGATGAACCGGAGGTATACAAGTGGAGAATATCTTGAAAAATGCAGGATACTCCGGAAATATTTTGATGATCCTGCATTGACGACAGACGTGATCGTCGGGTTCCCGGGAGAGACAGAAGAAGAATTCCGGCAGTCTTTTGATTTTGTGGATAAAGTAGATTTTTACGAGACGCACATATTTAAATATTCAAAGAGAGAAGGGACCCGGGCGGCTGTGATGGACGGACAGGTCAGCGAGCAGGTGAAGTCTCAGAGAAGCCAGCAGATGATCGAACTTGGCGAGAAAAAACAAAAAGCTTACGAGCAGAGTTTCATCGGCAGAGAAGTGGAAGTGCTGATCGAAGAGACAGCAGAGATCGACGGAAGAACAGTCCAGGTAGGGCATACAAAAGAATATATAAAAATTGCACTAGATGCACAGGAGAATTTAAAAAATTGTGTCGTAAAAGTTCAAATTGAAAACGATTCACAAATTATTCATTGAATTTTGCAGGGTCTTATATTAAAATTGTAAATAGGGTAACTGGGCTTGCCCAGAATTATTGAGGCGCGGAAGTTCTGGATCTTCATGACATTCAGAGGCAAAAATGCGCCGGAAAATGACGGCACAACAGTGCAGGAATCAGAAGGAGGAACTAAGATGAGTGATTTAAGCAATACCCAGTTCTTTCAGGTAGAGCCGGGACCGCAGATCTCGGCGAAAGATATTCTTGAGATCGTGTTCAAGGCATTGAAGGAGAAGGGGTATAATCCGGTCAATCAGATCGTTGGATATATTATGTCAGGAGATCCGACATATATCACCAGCTATAACGGAGCAAGAAGCCTTGTCATGAAGGTGGAGAGAGACGAGCTGGTCGAGGAACTGCTCAAAGCGTATATCGATCACAATTCCTGGGAATAATGTTGCTATGAGGGTCATGGGACTTGATTATGGGTCAAAGACAGTCGGGGTCGCTATGAGCGATCCGCTGGGACTCACAGCACAGGGGATAGAGACGATAGAGCGGAAAGAGGAGAACAAACTCCGGCGCACATGTGCGCGCATTGAAACTCTGATAAAAGAATACGGGGTAGAGAAGATCGTTCTGGGGTTTCCGAAGCACATGAACAATGATATAGGGGAGCGTGCAGAGAAGACGCTTGAATTTCGTGACATGCTGACGAGGCGGACCGGTCTTGAAGTCATCATGTGGGACGAGCGGCTTACTACCGTGGAAGCAGAGCGGACGCTGATCGAGAGCAGTGTCAGGCGTGAAGACCGAAAGAAATATATCGATAAGATCGCAGCTGTATTCATACTGCAGGGATATCTGGATTCCCTGTATATCGGCAGGGATGCAGGGAATATCGACGGCTGACGGACAGATAAGGGGATATTTATATGGAAAAAGTCAGATTTACTTTTGGAGACGGAAGCGGAGAGTCAGAATTCTTTGTACTTGAGGAGACAAAGATAAACGGATCATCGTACATACTGGTCGCGGATTCACAGGATGACGACGCGGAATGCCTGATCCTGAGAGAAGAAGGAACACGTGAGGGGGACAGTATCTACGAGATCGTGGAAGATGAGACGGAACTTCTGGCAGTGTCGAAAGTGTTCGAGGAACTGCTGGAAGATGTTGACATTGAAATGTAAGATCCGTCTGATGCTGCGTGGCGGATACGGATGTTTACAATAGATTTTTACTGCGGGGGACGTAACACTGATGGAACAAAAAGAAGTTCAGGAACTGCTGAAAGACAGATTGAAGGAGAAAGGTCTGAAGGTCACACGACAGAGGCTCCTTGTTTTATCAGTGCTTGAGGAGAACAGCGGCAGGCATATGACTGCAGAGGATATTTACGAGCTTGTGTCGGAGGATTATCCGGATATCGGACTGGCCACCGTGTACAGGGCACTGCAGCTCTTATGGGATATGCAGCTTGTGGACCGGATCAGTTTTGATGACGGCTGTGTGCGTTATGAGATCGGGCATCTCTTTAAAGGAGAGGCAAAGCATAACCACCACCATCTCATATGCAGGAAATGTAATAAGGTGATTCCCTTTGGTGATGACCTTCTTGATGACCTTGAGCATCACATTGAGGAAGCGACCGGATTCCATGTCCTGGATCACGAGTTAAAGTTTTTTGGACTGTGCAGAGAGTGCATGAAAAAAGAAAAATGATCTGTTCCCAGAAGCAGCCCCGATGACTGCTGTTCTTTTTATGCCCGGAAGTAAAGAGAAGCTTACATAATAAAAATGGAGGTGTTTCATAATTTGAAAAAACAGAATAACGGAAAATTACGGATCATACCGCTGGGCGGACTGGAACAGATCGGTATGAACATCACGGCATTTGAGTACGATGACAGTATCGTTGTTGTGGACTGCGGACTCGCCTTCCCGGAGGATGATATGCTGGGGATCGATCTTGTGATCCCGGATGTCACGTATCTGAAAGACAACATATCAAAAGTGAAAGGATTTGTCATCACCCATGGTCATGAGGACCATATCGGTGCGCTGCCCTATGTGCTCAAGGAGATCAATATCCCGATCTACACTACAAAGCTGACAATGGGTATCATTGAGAATAAGCTGAAGGAGCACAATCTGCTCCGAAGCACGAAACGGAAGGTGGTACGTCATGGGCAGTCCATCAATCTCGGGAAGTTCAGGATCGAATTTATCAAGACGAACCACAGCATCCAGGATGCATCTGCGCTGGCCATCTATTCTCCGGCCGGAGTCGTAGTGCATACAGGAGACTTTAAGGTGGATTATACACCGGTATTCGGGGATGCGATCGACCTTCAGAGGTTTGCTGAGATCGGGAAGAAAGGTGTTCTGGCACTGATGTCAGACAGTACGAATGCGGAGAGAAAGGGATTTACCCAGTCTGAGAGGACGGTGGGGATTACCTTTGACCATATTTTCGCAGAGCATCAGAATACCAGGCTGATCATTGCCACGTTTGCATCAAATGTGGACCGTGTGCAGCAGATCATCAATTCTGCGTACAAATACGGCAGGAAGGTCGTTGTGGAGGGGCGGAGCATGGTAAATATCATCTCCACTGCCTCGGAACTGGGATATCTGAATGTCCCGGACAAGACTCTGATCGAGATTGACGAGATGAAGAACTATCCTCCGGAGAAGATGGTGCTGATTACGACGGGAAGCCAGGGAGAATCCATGGCGGCCCTGTCCAGAATGGCGGCGGGGGTACACCGGAAAGTGACGATCCAGCCGAGCGATACGATCATCCTGAGCTCTAATCCGATCCCTGGGAATGAGAAGTCAGTCTCACGTATCATCAATGAGCTGTCGGCGCAGGGCGCGGAAGTGATCTTTCAGGATGCCCATGTTTCGGGACATGCCTGCCAGGAAGAGCTGAAGCTGATCTACTCTCTTGTGAAGCCGAAGTACGCGATCCCGGTGCACGGGGAATACCGCCATCTGAAAGCGAATGCAGAAGTCGCAAGATCGCTGGGAATCCCGAAGGAGAATATTTTTATCATCCAGTCCGGGGATGTGCTGGAGCTGGATTCCGAATCCTGTAAGACCGTGGATAAAGTGCACACCGGAGCGATCCTTGTGGATGGTCTGGGGGTTGGTGATGTGGGGAACATCGTACTGCGCGACAGACAGCATCTCGCAGAAGACGGTATCATCATCGTTGTGCTCACACTGGAGCGGAGGACGAACCGCCTGCTTGCCGGACCGGATATCGTATCCCGCGGGTTCGTGTATGTCAGAGAGTCTGAACAGCTCATGGATGAGGCGAGAAAGGCGGTGTCCGATGCGCTTGACAAATGTCTCTCCGGAAGGCATACAGACTGGAACCGGATCAAGCTTGTGATCCGCGATGCGATGAATGATTATATATGGAAGAAAACAAAGAGGAAACCAATGGTCATTCCGATCATTATGGATGTGGATGTGTAACAGATGATAACAGATGAACGTATTGTCACATTCATCAATTCCCTAGATACAGAGAACAGCAAAATACTGGAAGACATCGAGAGGGAGGCCCGGGCATCAGACGTGCCAATTATCCGGCGTGAAATGCAGAGCTTCCTGAAGGTGCTCCTTGCGCTGCAAAAACCTGCGAGTATCCTGGAAGTCGGGACTGCCGTAGGTTTCTCTGCGTTATTGATGAGTGAATATGCACCGGAAGAGTGCAGGATCACAACGATAGAAAATTATGAGAAAAGGATCCCGATCGCAAGGGCGAATTTCAGCAGAGCGGGAAAAGAGGACAGGATCACCCTGATCGAGGGGGATGCGGCCCAGGTGCTGAAGCGGCTTGAGGGATCATACGATTTTATCTTCATGGATGCAGCGAAAGGACAGTATATCCATTATCTTCCCGATGTGATGCGTCTTCTGTCTGAGGGCGGATGCCTCGTCTCCGACAATGTGATGCAGGACGGTAATGTGATCGAGTCCAGGTTTGCCGTGGAGCGGAGGAACCGGACGATCCATGCCCGCATGAGAGAATATCTTTATGAGCTGAAACACAGAGAAGAGCTGGTGACCTCCATCCTTCCGCTGGGGGATGGAGTGGCGGTATGTGTAAAGCAAAATGCAGCGAAGGATGGCATGCCGGCGAGAATCAATTACAATGTTGAGAAAGGAAAATGTGATGAAGAGAAAACCTGAATTACTGATACCGGCGAGCAGCCTTGAGGTGCTGAAAACGGCAGTCGTTTTCGGGGCGGATGCGGTCTACATCGGCGGGGAGGCATTTGGCCTCCGGGCAAAGGCGAAGAATTTCTCTATGGAGGATATGCGGGAAGGGATCGAATTTGCACATCAGCATGGAGTGAAAGTCCATGTGACCGCGAATATCCTTGCCCACAACAGTGATCTGGAAGGCGTTAGAGAGTATTTCGAGGAGCTGAGAGAGCTGAAGCCGGATGCTCTGATCATTGCAGATCCGGGGGTATTTGATATTGCCAAAGAGGTCTGTCCGGAGATTGACCGACATGTCAGTACCCAGGCGAATAATACAAATTATGGGACCTATAATTTCTGGTACCGGCAGGGGGCGAAACGGGTGGTTTCCGCCAGAGAACTCTCGCTGAATGAGATACGTGAACTTCGGGCTCATATTCCGGAGGATCTGGAGATTGAGACATTTGTCCACGGAGCGATGTGTATCTCCTATTCGGGTAGGTGTCTCCTGAGCAACTACTTTACCGGCAGGGACGCCAACCGGGGAGCATGCACTCATCCCTGCCGCTGGAAATATGCGGTGGTGGAAGAGACAAGGCCCGGGGAATATATGCCTGTCTATGAAAATGAACGTGGCACTTATATCTTTAATTCCAAGGATCTCTGCATGATCGAACATATCCCGGAACTTATTGACGCAGGGATCGACAGTTTTAAGATCGAAGGACGCATGAAGACCGCCCTTTACGTGGCGACTGTGGCCAGGACATACCGGAAAGCGATCGATGACTATCTGGCGGATCCTGAACTCTACTGGAAGAATATGCCATGGTATCTGGATCAGATTTCCAACTGCACGTACCGGAAATTTACCACCGGATTCTTCTTTGGAAAACCGGATGACGACGCTCAGATCTATGACAGCAATACCTATGTCAAGGAGTATACTTACCTGGGAATCGCAGGAGAGATAAAAGACGGCATGTGCAGGATCGAGCAGAGGAATAAATTTGCGACAGGGGAGCAGATCGAGATCATGAAGCCGGACGGGACGAATCTGGAAGCTATAGTAGAACGCATTGTGAACGAAAACGGAGAGGAGCAGGAGAGCGCTCCTCATCCGAAGCAGGTCCTGTATGTTGGGCTGAGCGTATGCCCGGAGAAATATGATATTCTTCGAAGGGCGGAAGAGGCGGAACAGCCGGAACAGTAAACGAAGTGTTTTCTCTTGAAAAAATTATTCAAAAAAAGACCGCAGTTTTGTGATGGCACTTTTTTCTATCCTGGAGACATAAGAACGGGAAATTCCAAGCTGGCTGGCAATTTCCCGTTGTGTATACTGCTCTCCGTTATATAAACCATATCGCATTTTTAAAACGAGCTTTTCTCTCTGGGAAAGCTCGTTTTCTACTTTTTCATAGAGTTTCTGAATGTTTTCTTTCAGGTCTATTTTCTCCGGAATATCAGGTTCATCTGTTTCCATCACATCATAGAGCTGAATCTCATTCCCTTCCCTGTCTGTTCCGATCGGTTCGTATAGGGAAACTTCTTTTCCACCTTTTCTCCTTGTACGGATATACATCAGGATCTCATTTGCTATCCTCACCCCAATGAGTTTTTGAACCGTCAGCGATTTCATCTTCATAATCCACATCACTGAACCGTTCCAACTCTTCTAAGTCGTCTTCTGTGCTGTCTGCTTCATTCGATTGATAGGAAAGCGGCGGATATTCAATTTCATCATCCTGCACCCCGAAGAGGATAATATGAGCGTTGACACCGTCCCATACAACTTTGCGGACGAGTGTGCGGATTGCTGCTCGTTTCTGTTCTATACTCATTTCGTCAAAGCTTGTCTTGAAGACGGACAGCAGTTGACGCATCACGTCAAATTCGATATCGCTGAGAGCGTGCTGGGAAGTCAGTGCTTCCAGTTCATGGATCCGGTCGTCTGTTTCTGTGCATTTCTGATTCAACTGCTCAATACGCCGTGCTACCTGATTCCTAACCGTGCTGTCGCCTAAATCGGCCAGAGAATCAACCAGACCTTCAATTTTCTTCTCCAGTTCTTCTTTTTCCTGACGGATGGAAGCCAGCTGCTCTTCATAGGCTGCTCTGTTTCCGGTATAAAATTTCCGGCTCTGTTCCAGTTGGTCGATGAAAGAACCTTTGTCATCTTCCAGCAGCTTGATTTGCTCGATCACAGCCATATCCAGTGTGTTCCCGTTGGCATTTTTACTGTTGCACATTGAACGCTTGCTGCGCTCTTTTAATTTACATACGTAAGTGTAGATTGGCTTCCCATCAGCAGTTTTTCGCTTGCTGATCTTCGGATACATACGGCTGCCGCATGTGCAGTATAAAAGACCGGTTAGGAGCGCTTCGTTATTCCGGGGCTTTCGGTATGCCTTACTTTTATTCCGCTCCAGAGACTCCTGTACAGAAATCCAGACTTTACCCGGAACAATGCCCTGATGCAGACCTACCGCAACAATCCATTCAGTGGGAGGAAGATAGGTAATGGCTTTCCCTTTTTCCTGATTGGTGCGGTTGTATGCCATAATTCCGTGGATGCCGTCGAATGCTTCTTCATCAGAATTCAGATCGGTGTTTTCTTTTACAAGATAGTTATATGCGTTTTCATCTGCAATCATATAAACAGGGTTCTGTAAAATGGCTTTGATGGAAAACCGGGTAAATAGTTTGCCATTTTTTGTTTTGAGACCACGTTTTATCAGTTCAGCTTCCACAGCTGTCAGGGAATCATGCTCCATATACAAGTCGTAAATCAGTCGTACGATGTCAGCCTCCTCCGGAATCAGTTTCAGTTTACAGGCTTTCTTTGACTTCCCGTCAATGGTAATCTTCTGTACGGCTTCGGATGCATAGCCGGTGGGAGTGGTGCCGCCAAGCCATCTTCCGGTCTTGGCCAGTTCGTGCATATTGTCACGGATACGTTCAGCGATGGTCTCACGCTCCAACTGGGAAAAGACAGAGGCGATATACATCATAGCACGCCCCATAGGGGTTCCTGTGTCAAACTGTTCCCGTATGGATACAAAAGCAATTTCCAGTCTGGAGAGCTCTTCAATCAAACTGGAGAAATCACTGATATTACGGCTGATCCGGTCAAGTCTATATACGATAATCGCCTTGAATTTCCTTTGGTGGGCTGTTTCCATCATCTTCTTGAAGTCCGGACGGTTCAGATTTCCGCCGGAAAAGCCTTCGTCTTCATATATGAAAACATGATCCTGTGGAACTTCCGGATAATGTGTCTGTATATATTCTTTGCAGAGTTCTACCTGATTTCCGATACTTTCACCTTTGCCGGTAAACTTTGATTTTCTGGAATAGATGGCAATATAATTCTCGTTTTCTTTCATGGTGTTTCTCCTTTTACCTATATGTTATATGACTATTTCTATTATAACACAAAGTATAATTTGTGTAAATGAAAATAGAGTATTGGCGATATTTCCTTGATAAAAAGGGGGCTTCGGGCATAATGGTGGGTAAATTCTGTAGGTTTACATGGAGTGGGCGATGTGATAGCCTGACTGGCTGCCAGCCAAGCCCGCATTTAAGGGGTGGCGGCGGCAAGGCTGGCAAATCACATCTGCCAGAGGCTCCATGTCAACCTACAGAAAAGTCGCAAAAAAATTTTTTCGCACAATCCCAGTAAAATCAAGGCATTCCAGCATTTTTTACCCACAAATATGCCCGAAGAGCCAAAAAAAATACCGCATTCCTGCGGTTTATAGGTATTTTTCTATTTTACAACTGTCGGACAGGGTTGTTTCATGAAAGATTTTTAAAAATATAAGAAGATTGGATTTTATCGGGGGTTATACGTGTTATACAAATACGCGTATAACTCTCGACTTTTTATTCCTGT
>NZ_JACJLR010000058.1 GCF_016902345.1 Mediterraneibacter glycyrrhizinilyticus
GTAACGCACTCCATCCAGAGGCTATAGGGGCATAAATCACTATTTTGTCAGCTGAAATATTGAATTTTCAAGGAGCGAAGCCCATTTCAGGTATGGGAAGTCTTAGTCATTTATTTATCCTCATTATAGAAAAAGTCCCTCGCCTTGCGGCGAAGGACTATACTTTCGACCCAACCATTTATATACCGCATATTGGTCAGCGGTAAACTTTCTTTGTACCTACATTCTAGCAAGTGCAAAGAGGAAAGTCAATAGGGCTTTCTCTCTAAAATCATATGCAGAATATTCATAATTATACACATTCTAATACATCAAATAATAAAAACGATCATTAACAATATGTTATATTAAGACACAAATCCAATCTCTCTAGTAGATATGGGGATTACTCCCCATATCCCTACACAAAACCGTACGTGCGCTATTAACGCATACGGCTTTTCACTCTATATTTCGTACTCTATCTGTAAAACAAACTCGCTTTGATACTTGGTTCAAGCAATGGAAATGTCCGAAGCAGTCCATTAAAGAAAGTATCCAGAGTATAGCTTCTTCTCTGGCTTCTCCGATTGAGCCACTTAAACAATAGCCATTTTGTCTGCATCAGAAAGTTTTTCACTTCCCTTGTATTGTCGGTCACCCCATAATACTGATAGTGTCCTCGCAGTTTTGCATTGACTGTTTTAAATATCTGCTCCAATGGCATTGTTCTATGGGTCTTGATCCATTCTTTCATTGCCCTGATCTTGCTGCGGAATTTCTTCTTGCTGGTCTTTACCCTACAACGGAAAAACTCCTTCTTTCCGTCCATTCCGCAATAAAACGTGAAGCCAAGGAAGTCAAAGGTATCTGGTTTTCTTTCCCCTCTTGCTTTTCGGTTCCGCCTGGCAAACCTCCCGAATTCTAAAATCTTCGTCTTTTCTTCCGCCAGTTCCAGTCCATATTTCCTGAAGCGTTCTTCCAGCCTCTGTCTGAATACTTCTGCTTCATATTGATTCTGAAAACAACAGACAAAATCATCACAATAGCGAATCAGATAGCATTCGCCTTTGCATTGCCTCTTTACGATTACATCAAACCAGTTATCCAGTACATAATGCAGATAGACATTTGCAAGTACCGGACTGGCTCCGTTCCCCTGTGGGGTTCCCCGTTCGCTGTCCAGATATTTGCCGTTTTCCATGATTCCCGCTTTCAGGAATTTCTCGATTAGCTCAAGAAATCTTTTGTCCGCTATGTCATGTGACAGCATCTTCATCAGCCATCCGTGGTCTACATTATCAAAGAACCCTCTGATATCTGCTTCCACCACATAATTCGTCTTCCGATACTGTACCATCTCTATGATTTCCCTTACTGCCTGATGACAGTTCCTGTTTGGGCGAAACCCAAAGCTCTCATTATAAAATTTCGGTTCATAAATCTGCTCCAGTATCTGTGCAATCGCATTTTCCACCAGTTTATCCTCATAACAGGAGATTCCCAGCGGTCTCATTTTGCCTTTTGTTTCTTTCGGAATATAGACTCGTCTTATTGGTTTCGGACGGTAGCTTCCGCTTTTCATCCGCTTTACAAGATTCGCCAGATTTTCCTCCAGATTCCGTTCATAATCTTCTTTTGTCACTTTATCAATTCCATACGCTTTTCTTTTATCCATCGTTTTATGGATTGCTTTCAAAGTGTCCTCATTGATATACGACGCAAGATTTTGAACCTTTCTGTCAGTTTTGTTTGCTTTCGCGATATTGTACTGTATTCCAAGCAACTCGTTCACCATGTTCATCAGCTCTCTTTCGTCTGCACAGTTCTTATCACTTGAAGCTATAAAGTGCACAGCCCTTTTCTCCATCTGCTTTCACAGACTTCTTCGATACTATGGCTGTGTCGGACTTCCTGCCATTCATTTGGATTCCTGACGCATTTCTTTGTTTTGGTTTCCATACCTCTTTTAGAGGAAACGACAGGACCTCAGCTGTTCCGATAACATACTTATCAGCAGCCTCGCCAAGCTCTCAGACTGGGGGATGCCGTCACGACCTCGCCATACCGGTCATGTCAGTGTTGTCTGCTGTGACAAAGAACACATCGACCATATCCAACCTCATACTAATTTCCCAGCTCAATCACTTCACTTTCGTTTCGGCTCTGCTGCTCCCTGTCCTACGCTTAAGCCTGACGTTACCGCTTCGGCTCCAAGGACTCGGTACAGGCGGTTGGCTAGACCTTACCTGATAGGATTTTCCTACTGTATTGTTATCAGCTTACCAAGGCTTGCAGAGTTTCCTCCACTCGCCAGGGGAAATCAGCTACGCTGATTTCACAGCTCGCACCGATGGTTTATTATATCACTGTACAGCAGAAATTGAAATGTTTTCAGTGCTTCGTCTAATACCGCTCCGCATCCCGTCCGAAATCTCAATAATCCAGCGCTTCCCTGTAAATTTCCCGTACTTCATCCATGGTAAATACTTTCGGATGGTTTTGGATACCGGCAGAGGATACCTTGAAAGCGTTGCCTGTCATCCAGTCCACGTCCTCAGCCTTTACTCCTTCCGCCGAAAGATTCGTCCTCAGACCGATTTTCTCAAGGAAACGGGTCAGTGTACTGACGAAATCCGTTTCATCTGTTCCGCCGAGAAGCTGTGAGATCCGGCAGAATTTGTCCGGAGCCGAGGAGACCGAACGCCGGTAGATGACCGGCGAGAGCGCCGCAAGACCTCTTCCGTGGGTAATATTGCGCAGGCCGCTTGCCGGATGCTCCAGCCCGTGCGGCGCGGTCACTCCCGCCTGATTGATGGACATGCCTCCCAGTGTGCTGGCAAATGTGATCCCGCACCATGCTCCGGTCTCTTCAAGACCGTTGTATACCGGGATGAGATTTTCTCCGATCAGCCGGATCCCTTCCAGTGCGTAAAGCTCCGTGACCGAGGAACAGGTTCTGCTCAGGTATGCCTCCATACAGTGACAGAGAGCGTCGAATCCCACGGAAGAGAGCACTTCTTTCGGCATGGTCTTCATCAGTTCGGGATCAACAATGGACGCCTTTGCGATCACGGAATTATCCCGCAGAGATTTTTTGTCTTTTGTCTCATCGTCCGTAAGGACGGCGAAACAGTTTCCTTCGCTTCCGGTCCCGCATGTAGTGGGAACAAGTATCAGAGGGAGCGCGCCCTTTCCGGTTTTCTTCCCGTATATATAATCAAATACCGGTCCTTCATTGCAGGCGGCAAAGGCAATGGCTTTGCTGCAGTCCATGATGCTCCCGCCGCCCAGTCCTACGATGACATGAATGCCCGTCTCCTTTACGATCCCGGCGCCCTTCATGACCGTGGACGCCAGCGGATTCGGTTCCACTTCATCGAATACAGTCACCTCAGCCCCCGCTTTTTCAAGCAGGGACTTTGCACGGTCCAGAAGTCCGGAACGTTTTGTGCTGTGGCGTCCTGTAACGATGAGAACCTTTTTTCCGTACCGGACTGCCTCCTCTCCGAGAAGTTCGGTTTTCCCCGGCCCGAAGATCAGATTTACCGGAAGATAGTATTGAAATGAATGTGTGTGCATCGCTTTTCCTCCATTCCGTTTATGCAGTGAGTTCTTCCACGGTTTCCCGGATGATCTCAGCCGCTTTGTCACAGTGTTCTTCCGTCAGGATCAGAGGCGGAACCATACGGATCACACTGCTTCCGATTGCAGTGATGAGCAGCTTCTTCTCGAAGCATTTGTGTTTGACGTCCACGGCGTTGACTGTCCCGTCAAATTCCACGCCGACCAGAAGTCCCTGTCCCCTGACCTCTTTGATGTGGGGAAGCGTCTTCAGCTTATCCATGAAATAAGCTCCCATTTTCTTCGCGTTTCCGGCAAGATCCCGGTCCAGAAGTTCTCCGATCTCCGCCAGAGACGCGGCGCAGGATACCGGATTTCCTCCGAATGTTGTTCCGTGGGAACCGGGAGTGAAGGCTTTTGCAGCTTCCGCTGTTGCGCAGATCGCGCCGATGGGCATGCCGCCGCCCATTGCCTTTGCCATGGATACGATATCCGGCCTGATTCCGTAGTTCATATAGGACATGACGGCGCCGGTCCTGCACCATCCGGTCTGGACCTCATCGAGAAGGAGGAGCATTCCTTTTTCGTCGCACAGCCTGCGCAGTCCGGTCATAAATTCCTGAGTTGCCGGGTGGACGCCGCCTTCTCCCTGTACCGGCTCCACCATGATCGCGATGGTATCGTCTGTCACGGCGTTTTTAAATGCTTCCAGGTTGTTGAACTCTGCGTAGGTAAATCCGGGAACCATAGGCTTGAAGCCGATCTGGCATCCGTTGTCCGGCTGTCCGGTCGCGCTCATGGAACCATAGGAACGTCCGTGGAAAGACTCTTTTGCAGTGACGATGTTATAGCGGGTCGGACCGTATTTTTCCACTCCGTATTTTCTGGCCATCTTGATCATCGCTTCGTTCGCCTCAGTACCGGAATTCTGGAAAAAGATCTTGTCCATTCCAATGGCATTGCATATTTTTTCTGCCAGCAGCGCCTGCGGGATCGTATAAGGGTAGTTAAAAGTATGCATGATGTCGTCCACCTGATCTTTCACCGCGGCTACGACTTTTTTGTTGCAGTTTCCGGCGCTGTTTACCGCGATACCGGCATAAAAGTCCAGGTAAGCCTCTCCTTTTTCATCATAGATGTACATATCTTCGGCGCGTTCCGCGATCATGGGGAACCGCTCGTATGTATCGATCATATATTTTGCCGCAAGTTCTTTGATGTCTTCTTTTGTATATCCTGTATCAGCCAGTTTCATGTTCTGTTCCTCCAGTCTTTTATATCAGTCTTTTATATCAGTCCTTTGATCTGCAGATAATCTTTTATTACTTTTATGCAGTTGTCGATCCCGACCCGCTCGCTGTTGAGCGTCATATCGTAGTTCACCGGGTTGGTCCAGTAATTCCCGTGCGTGTAGTAAGCGTAATAATCCGCCCGGTATTTGTCCGTGTGGGCGATCGTTGCGTTGGCGACTTCCTCGGTAACTCCCATGTTCGCGATAGTCCGTTCCACACAGAATGCACGGGGAGCTTCCACGTAGACGCTGACCACATTCGACCGTCCTCTTAAGATCCAGTCGGCGCATTTCCCGACGATCACGCAGGATTCGGTATCGGCCAGATTTTCAATGATCTGTTTCTCGTATTCGAACAAAGTGTCATCCGATACGAATTTCTCATTTCTGGCAATATAATGTTTTGCACGGGGCAGTCCTTTCAGAAAACTGGAGAACCCTCCGTGGCTGCGGATCTTCTCGTTTACTTCCTCAAACAGCTGCTCGTCCAGTCCGCTCAGCTGGCTGGCAAGCGTAAGGATCCGGTTTTCATAACAATGGATCCCGAGTTCCTTTGCCAGCTTCGACGCGATCTCTTTTCCGCCGGTGCCGAATCCCCTTGCGAATGTCACGACGTAATTTTTCATCTGTCATCCTCCTCACGCGCAGACAATGGTCAGCCGGCCAGATATCTGCTCAAAAATTCTCTTGTCCTCGGATTTTTCGGTGCGGTAAAAAGGACGTCCGGGGATGCGTCCTCCGCTACATAGCCTTTATCCATAAAGATCGTTCTCGTTGACACATCTCTGGCAAATGCCATCTCGTGGGTTACGATGATCATGGTAAGCCCGGTCTCTGCCAGTTCCTTCATGACCTCCAGAACTTCTCCCACCATTTCCGGATCCAGAGCGCTGGTGGGCTCGTCGAAGAGAAGAACCTCGGGATTCATGCAGAGCGCCCGCGCGATTGCAACCCTCTGTTTCTGACCGCCCGAGAGCTGTGCCGGTCTGGCGTTGATGTAGGGCGCCATTCCTACTTTCTTGAGGTGTGTGATGGCCCGGTCAAAGGCTTCCTTTTTAGAAAGGTGGAGCACCTTCCGGGTACAGCACATACAGTTTTCCAGCACGGTCATATTGTTGAACAGATTGAAGGACTGGAAAACCATGCCTACTTTTGCCCTGTATTTATTGATCTCTCTCTGGACGTCTTTGATTTCTTTTCCGTGATAAAGGATCCGTCCGCTGGTCTGATGTTCCAGACGGTTGATACACCGGAGCAGGGTGGATTTCCCGGAACCGGATGAGCCGACGATACAGATCACTTCTCCTTTATCTACGGATATGTCTATTTTCCTGAGCACCTCGTGGTCTCCGAAAGATTTGCTCAGATCTTCAATGCTGATGATATTTTCTGCCATAACTGCCGTTTCTCCTTTCCGATCACAGTACGCGCTTAATCTCTACTGAGCCTCCATGTACTCTACCGCAAGAACATAATCCTTCTTTCCTTCCATCTTCTTTTCGATCAGGAGGAAAAGCCTTCCGAATACAAAGCAAAGGACAAAATAGATCACTGCGATGACAAGATAGGCTTCATAATATTTATAGTAGTTGGCTCCTGCCGTCTTGGCAGCCATAAAAAGCTCCTGTACTGCGATGACGTTTAATACGGAAGTCATCTTCAGGTTTGTGAGGAACGTGTTCGCCATTTCCGGAAGTATGTTGCGGAATGCCTGGGGAAGCACGATAAAAAGCATTGTCTTCAGAGGGGACATTCCCATTGCCAGAGCGCCTTCCCTCTGCCCCGCGTCAATGGAATTGATCCCGGCGCGGACTGTTTCCGCCATGTAAGCTCCCGTGTTGAGAACCGTTACCAGAACTCCGGCAGCGACAGAGGAAAGCTCCACGCCCGACTGACGGAGACCGTAATATACGATCATAGCCTGCACGATCATCGGGGTTCCCCTGAAGATCTCCACATAAATCCGGCATACCGCCTTGATAAGCTTGAAGACGGCCGCCTTTACGATATTATCTTCCTTTCTGATCCTGATATCCTGGATCAGACCGACCACATATCCGAGAATGAAGCCGAGGATCGTTCCGCTGATCGCTATGTACAGTGTCAGGATCGTCCCCTGAATGAACATATTTGAATATTTTTCAGCGAGAAAGATTACCCATTCTAATGAATTTGCCGGCTCAGTAATGTTAAAAAGCATACAGAATACCTCCCTACTTTTTTATCCTGTCTTTGTCCGATATTATTCTGACGCCGGCTGCAGTTTGATTACCTGATCCATCAGTTTGTCCATGGCGTCTTTGTCATTCCATCCGATCGCGTCCATGGCATCCTGAATTTTATCCCTGAAGGCTGTGTCGTCTTTTCTTGTGGCAATACATACATTTACCATCTCATCGTCTCCTGTAAAGGTATCTGAAGGATCCAGCGTAATCACTTTCAGGTCGTCGTTAGTCAGCGCCGCTGACTCTGCTGTCGGAAGATCGACTACGCACACATCGGCAACTCCGTTGGAAATCGCCATAAAGCATTCGGAAGTTGTCTCGTAGTTTCCTGCCTGTACGCCGCCCTCGACCTGATCCAGCAGCGGAACCCAGCCGGTTCCAAGCTGAGTGGTAAGTTTGCATCCGGTTCCGGCAAGATCGGAAAGTTTTGTCACATTCTCATAAGCACCTCCCTTTTTTACAACAATACAGTTATCCCTGTAGTAATACGGCTCGGTAAAGGAATAGGATATTTCACGCTCGGCGGTCTTTCCCATACCGGCTATGATCGCATCGTAATCTCCGGCGTCCAGAGAAGTACCGATGGAGCTCCAGTCAACTTTGTGGATCTCCAGTTCCATGCCCATTTCGTCGGCAAGCTTCTGCGCTACTGCAACATCGTAACCGTAGGCGTAAAAATCGGATCCGTAGATCGGTACCGCCTTTGAGCCGTCTGACAATTCTTCTGTCTCCTGTGTCCAGTTGAACGGGACGTAGTTGCATTCCATTCCGACACGGAAAACCTTGTCGTTCTCATCTTCGGCAGCCGCAGTCTTATTATCTGATCCGCATCCTGCGGCCATTGCCATAGTCATAACGATCGTCATGCATACCGCAGCCGCCTGTCTGTATCTTTTTTTCATAATAAACTCCTCCTTCTGATAACGAAAAAGGTGCTCATTCCGTCTGCGGAATAAACACCTTTGTTCATACATGTTAAAATATGCTGTTTATGATCAAACTTAACCGGATCCTGTCTTCTGCGCGTCTGCAGTCCGGCGGAAGAACAGCAGATATACAGAAACAGCGCTCATTTCTTTCGAAACGAACGCCGTTGTTCTGTGCTGCTGCCATATGCCTGTCCGATTAAATTTATTTGATTATATATAAATCCGGGCAGGATTGTCAACATAAGTTATGCATATGATTTTTCTGAATAATTCAAATTTTTTATGCAATTTTTATCTACAGGCCCTTATTTCTGTCAGTTTCTCTCTTCGCTCCATTCCACAATCTCGCCGCTGTCCGCATCAATCTCGAAATCATATTCTACTCTGTCGTAGATGATATCGCCTTCGTAACGGTATCTTCCGTCATCATAATCCAGTTCGATCCTGATGTCTTTCTCCGCCGCACCCGGAACTTTTGCAAGCGCAGTCTCCATTGCCTGTTCTCTGCTGACTGCCGTGGATGCATTTCCGCCGCGTCCGTCGTCACGGATCTTCTCAAGATCGGAACTTACGACCTGCCCGTCTGACGCCTGTATTTCGTAATCATACTCCGTGCCGCCCGCATCGAATCTTACCTCGTAGAGGGTCATTCCGTCATCCCGGTCCATCGAGATCAGGACTCTCGACGCATCTGCTTCGCTGACGCCAGCCGCTTTCAGCGCGGCCTGAAGAGCTGCGTCCTCGCCGATATCCTGTCCTCCGTTATTCTGTGTCCCCTGAGCCGCGCTGTTACCGGTATTTTCCGTCTGTCCCGACGCCTGTCCTGATGCCTGCCCTGACGTCTGTCCTGATGTCTGCCCCGCCGGGCTGTTACCGGTTCCGTCGCCCTGCACGCCTGCCGCATTTCCGCATCCTGTGAAAACTCCCGCTGCCATTACTGCTATGATTGCTGCTACTGTTAATTTTCTCATTTTTCTTTCTCCCTTCGTGATCATTTATTTATTTTTTGTTATATCTGTTTCGTTGATACCACTATAAAAGAGAAAGATTAAAGCAAGATTAAAGTATCTCACATTTTTTCATTTTTTTCGGAAGAGGCTTCTTCTGCCGGGATCCGGAAGGTAAATGTACTTCCTTCCCCTTCCGTACTCTCCACAGACACGCTGCCGCCATGAGCCTCCGCGATCCATTTCACCATAGAAAGGCCGAGCCCCGCATGGCTTTCTTCTGTCCTTGAATCATCCGCCTGATAAAATCTCTCCCATATATGGGCCAGGGCGTCCGCGGGAATTCCTTTTCCGTGATCCCGCACGCTTCCTGTGATCTCATCCCCGTTTTTCCCGAGAATCACTTCAATCTTCCCGTTTCTGTCGCTGTAACGCAGGGCATTGGAGAGGAGGTTCACGAGCATCCTTATATAAAATGTCTCGTCAACTTCCATCCATATATCCGGAGTGATCTCTGTCTCCACCTGTATCCCTCTTCCGTCTGCATCGGCCAGTATCTGCTGTTCTTCTGCGATCATCTCTGTAAGCTCGCTCACATTTACCCGTTCTTTATGGAGAGGCTGCCGGCCCTGATCTGCTCTCGACAGGAAGAGAAGCTGCGAGATCATATCAGCCATCCCCTTCGCTTTCCGCTGAATAAGAACAAGCTGGCTGCGCTGTTCTTCCGCAAACGCGTTTTCCTCTGCCAGCATCGCATCACACTGGGCGAGGATCACGCTCACCGGTGTCCTAAGTTCATGGGAAGCATCTGATGTAAACTGCTGTTCCCTCCGGAATACCGACTCAAGTTCTCCAAGCATTTCATCAAATGTTTTCCCAAGGACATAGATCTCATCACGGTCTTTTCCTTTGTCATTGCCTTCATCTGCAAAACCAATGCGGCGCGAGAGGTCGGCGTCCGCCCGTATCTGCCGGACGGTATCCGTGATCTGCCGCACAGGAGCCAGCGTCCGCCTTGTAAAGCGATAACCGATGACGGCAGTCGCCAGTACCATCAAAGGAAGTATAATAAGCGCGAACCGCACAGTGACCGTAAAGCTTTCTTCAGCATCGGTGATCGAAGTGATCCCCCTGACATAGACCGTCCGTTCCTCGGACAGGCGGTATGACATATCATACACATACCATTCCCGGTTCCCGTCCTGTATCGTCCGGATCTCGCCGTCAGCCAGTTCCGGCTACTGACTGAATCCATGAGGCACTCTGCCGTACAGGAAATACATGTCGCTGTCATATAGCGACAAATATACATCCCGGGCCACCGAATAGAAGTCCGAGTCGATCCGGATCTCCCCGTTCCTGAGGGCAATATACTCCACGCTCTCCTGCACCCTGTTCTCCAGCTTCGACTGTGTAGACGACAGAACCTCACGATTACTCAGCGAAAAAAGGATCGCCAGTGACGCACATGTCAGAAGCGCCATAAAAAACGTATATAATAGTGTAAGTTTTAATTTCAGTGAAATCTTTTTCATAAATATACTGCCTTGTTACTGTTCTGCTCTCAGCACATACCCTGCGCCGCGCACGGTATGGATCAGTTTCTGTTCATGCCCTTCATCAATCTTCTTGCGAAGATAACGGATATAGACATCAATCACATTCGATCCGCCCGCATAGTCAAAGTTCCACAGATGCTGCTCAAGCCGGTCTCTGGAGAGCACGATTCCTTCATTCTGCACCATATACCGGAGTAGGGCAAATTCTTTGCCGGACAGTTTAATATCTTTACCGCCCCGCCTTACCTACTGCGTATCCATATGGACCTCAAGATCAGCCACCTTATAACAGGTCTTCGGAGTCTCCGCCGGCTTTCGCAGAAGCACCCGTATCCGCGCCAGCAGCTCCTCGAACGCAAACGGCTTCACCAGATAGTCATTTGCCCCGGCGTCAAGTCCCGCCACCCGGTCTTCAATACTGTCTTTCGCCGTCAGCAGTATCACCGGCGTACTGTCGTTTCTCCGTCTCATTTTCTTCAATACGCTCAGTCCGTCAAGCACCGGCATCATGATATCCAGCACCACCGCGTCATACTCAGCGCTCTCCAGATACTCCAGCGCCTCCTGCCCGTCAAAACAGGAATCCACACTGTAATGTTCTGACTTCAGACGGTTCGTTATGATCTGATTCAGATCCTTTTCATCCTCTGCTATCAATATCCTCATATGATCAGCTCCTTTATGGTTTCCAGTATACGCAAGCCGTCAGGGATTGTAAAGTAACAGTTCGGCTTTATCTTGACAAGGCCGAAGGCAGATTATATTCTGAAAATACGAGTTAATATTTCACACAAAGGAGCATTTTATCACCATGGATCATACAGTTTCAAAAAATCTTGCACAATTTCTGGAAGGCAGCCCGTCCTGTTTCCACGCAATAGAAAATATGAAAAATATCCTGTCAGAGGAACATTTTGAACAGTTGCAGGAAAACCGGAAATGGCACGTACAGCCCGGCGGCAGATATTTCGTCACCCGCAACGGCTCGTCCCTCATCGCATTTACCGTACCCGAACACGGATTTAAGGGTATGCGCATCATAGCAACCCACGGGGATTCTCCGACTTTCAAGATAAAAGAGAACCCCGAACTTGAAACAGACAGTCACTATATCCGTCTCAATGTTGAGCGTTACGGCGGCATGCTCTGCGCTCCCTGGTTTGACCGCCCCCTCTCCGTGGCCGGACGCGTGATCGTCAAGGATCCAGATTCCGGAACTTTCGTATCCAGACTGGTGAACATAGACCGGGACCTCGTACTGATCCCGAACCTCGCCATCCACATGAACCGCGAGGCGAACAGCGGGTATAAATATAACGCGCAGAAGGACATGCTCCCCCTGTACGGCGATCTGACGGCAAAAAATACTTTCATGAAGACCGTTGCTGGGGCGGCCCAGGTAAATGAGGATGATATTCTCGGTCACGATCTGTTCCTGTATAACAGAGAAGAAGCAAGCATCTGGGGCGCTTCCGAAGAGTTTATCTCCTGCGGCAGACTGGATGACCTGCAGTGCGCATTTGCTTCGCTGAAAGGATTCCTCGCAGGAGACAGGCAGGAATATATGGCGATCCACTGTGTCCTTGACAATGAAGAAGTCGGGAGCGGCACAAAGCAGGGCGCTGCTTCCACATTCCTCTACGATACATTAACACGGATCCATGACTGTCTCGGCTTCATCCGCGAAGACTACCTGATCCATCTCGCTGACAGCCTGATGATCTCGGCAGACAACGCGCACGCCGTGCACCCGAACCATACGGACAAGGCTGATCCGTCAAACCGTCCTTACATAAACGGCGGCATCGTCATCAAGTTTAATGCCAATCAGAAGTACTGCACGGACGGGGTGTCTGCTGCCATGTTCCGCGATATCTGCAAAACAGCAGACGTGCCGGTCCAGACCTTTGTCAACCGCTCCGATATGGCGGGCGGCTCCACACTGGGAAATATATCGAACACACAGGTCGCGCTGAACACCGTGGATATCGGTCTTCCGCAGCTCGCCATGCACTCGCCCTATGAGACAGCCGGAGTGAAAGATACAGAATATCTGATCCGGGCGGCGAGAGAATTCTTCCGATAATGACAGGGTGGTTTTCATAGTAAGGCAGGTAATCCACGGACTACCTGCCTTCACTTTACTTTCTGCCTTTTAATATTCTTCCGCAGAATTCCTTACATCTACACCGGATAGACTGTTTCATCACGCGGAAGATCCCCCACATGCCTGATTCAACATCCCATCCGAAACTTCCCGAACGGTACAGATAATCCCCCGGCTGATACGGCTCTTTGATATTCAGATTAAATGCCTCCGAAACACCGGTTGTCTGCGAAGCGGCCAATGGAGACCGTTCGTCCGCCGGCTCTTTTCTCCACGACATTCCTGTTATATTAAATACATGCTGCTCCTCATGCGCCCCGTCTATCAGCCGGATCATCATGACCTCCGGGAACAGCCGGCGGATTCAGCGGGTTTCCGTCCTTGTCAAACAGATTTGCAAAGTCATGGACAAAAAGAGCAAATTCCCGGAACGACGTTCCGTCTCTTCTCCGGATCACTGCTTTCGTTCCGGACCGCAGTTCTTCTCCGCTGCGTATATCGTGAAAACTCGCCCCCGCCTCCTCGATCACCAGCGCGCCGAACACGCCGTGAAACTGATGTGCATTTGCAAACAGATGATCATGGAAAAATACAGTCCGCAATTCTTCATCCGCAAAAAAGCGTTCCACCAGAGTTTCATATTTTCTGGCTCCCGCGATATTATTCCAGCCGTTTGCCGCCCCATCGGATGTGATCGTATCAAACTTGACCAGATGCACATGATGTCCCACGATATCTGTTCTGGTCCTGAGCTGGAACGGAGTTGCCTCCAGATACTCCGGAAGCAGATCCGCTTCAAGCCTCCATTGATGGTTGTGAAGATGGAACACATGGGTTTCCTTGATCCCGCCGTGGACCAGACGGATCTTCGCCGGATCCCCCACATAGGCCCTGAGGATCGACGGTGCCGGGTCTCCATATACCCATGAGCTCATGGAGGTATCCTCTCCCGAGTCCGCCGGATCATGTGTCAGCGGCATCCGGTTTCTCATCGGTTCGGAACGATAACTGATTGCCGTGGTAGAAGATGGAAGCCCCGTCCTGTGATCAACAGGCGGATTTCCGTCCTTATCCAGAATCTCCAGTTCATCATGGAAGAATACCGTGTATTCCCGAAAGGCCGGTTTCCCCGGTTGGTAAAGATCCGCCATCAGCCCGCTTTCCATTTCCTCGCCGGTCTCCGGATGAAACCATCTGGCATCGGGCGGCTCTACGATCACCGCGCCGAACAGGCCGTGAATATTTGTCGCTTCCTCGCTGCTCCTGGAATCTGCCATATCGCCATATCATGGAAGAGAAAAACGCCCTCTGTATCTGCATACCAAGTGTATTCAATTTCGTTGTCTGTCGTGCTGTCCTGATTGAATCCGGTACTTGTCCCGTCCGAAGCCGCAACATCATATAACAGTCCTTGTACGTGGATCGACAGCCTGCGTGATCCGGAAATCGATCGGTATCTTTGTCAGTCCTGCTGTCTGCTGTTCCGCCATGACCGTAAATTCCGTGAGCAATTCTCCGGAACACAGCACATCTTCTCCGACCATCCCGTCAGCAAGACGGACGGTCTGCCACAGTGTTTTTTCAAATTCTTCGCGGTACCTGTCCGCCCTGCTTCTGTATGCTGTCTCCCCCGCCGGAACCCCCGCCTGAAGGAACAATGCATGCTCCTTCATGATCCTCCCGAAAAATAAATGTGTTTCTAATGATGAAGTAACATATTCTTTCATATTTGTGTATACCTTATTAGTTTAGCGTTCTTTATACTATATGAAAGCGGCGGGGGGTTGGGGAGTCCCGGTTGATACCCGGTTCAGAATGTTTATGGGAAAGAATCTTACCCTTTTTGAAGCATAGATAAATAAGACGTCCGTACCGTATCGGAAATCTGATACCCAAGACTATTTAAAATGTTTTCAATCTGAGTGAGAGCGGCATCTTTCTCTTCTTCGCTGCTCACCAAAACCTCCAGTTCCAGAAATTCTCCAAGTCCATGCACATAGTCCAGACAGGCTGTCACCGAGCCATTCTGCAGCATCGTTCTGTCCTTGATCACCTCCGGAGCTGCCGGAGCATATCCGATCGCCCGTAGAATATTTTTGCAGATTTCTCCATCCTCCACACCGGTTTCCAGCTCTTGCCGGGTCATCGTACATGTATCCAGCTTCTTCCCTTTGAAATTAATCTGCGCACGGCTCTTTCCTGTTTGGTGGTCTATCGTTTCACGCACCCGCAGCGCTTCTCCGTTCGTTCTTATGTCTCCCTGTTTATTGTCAAAGTATGTATCACGTTCTTCAATAATTGCGGTCTCTTTAAAGCCTGTCTTCAAAAGTTTTTCCTTAATCTCAGTAAGTTCTGCGACCGGGAGTTTTACTTCTGCTTCGATCATTTTAATCCCCCTTTTCTTCAAATCCAGCGGTCATCCCCGGTATTTTCTTATTGTCTCGAGCATTTTTCCGCATCAATCGCCAGTGTGAACATCAGAACATGCAGCGCATCTTTCGGATTCACGATATCCAGAACATAGGTATCTGTCATATGGAAGAGCTCTTTCGATATGACCGCAACTGTTCTCCCTGCGCCGTCCGTAATAGAATAATTCCATTCCGTCCAGTCACCTTCGATATGCCACCCGTTAAAATCAATATTATAGCGCGGCTTCAGAAAAGTCAGCTCTTTACTGATAGATCCGATCATCTGATTTCCCTCATACACCTCAAACTTCGGAAGGAAGGCAAGGACGCGTTCTTTCACCGTCCCCAGTTCCCGGTCATGGGGATCAAATATCTTGAGGCAATGCCCCCATGACAGCTGACCTTTTACCGTATAGACGGTATTTTCATATTCGTCATAAATGTCATAGCTGTCCAGCCATGAAAAAAATCTCTGTTTAAATAATAGCTTCATATAACTTTCCTCCCTGATATGAATTGCCGCATTCACTCCTCACGGCTACTGCTCATCTTTCTTTCAAATGCTGAAATCAACTCTGCCTCATTTTCATATCCGCTGACCAGCAGATATTTTTTCTTGCCTGTCCGACCGTTCCGGTATTTTACCCGGCATACAGCCTTAAATCCGAGACGGACCGGCCGCATCTTATACACAGACAGGATTTCAGTCTCCAATCCATTCAGACTTTTATTTTCAGCCATATACCGTTCCAAAACATGTCTCTCTTTCATATTTTTTACAACTCGCTGCATATTGCGCAGCATGATAATGTATCCGGTCAGTCCCCTGCTGTATCCGGCAAATTTCCCGATATCTACTGCAAACAGACCGCCTCTGTCATCCTGGCAGAAAACCGTACAGTATCTGTGCACCCTGTGCCCGCACTCCCTTGCCAGCCATACGACCAGTATCACATCCACAATGCATGTTGTCAACGTCACTTCTGTGATCGGCCATTTAAAATACAGCGCCAGCCAGGTCACACGTAAGTAGGTAATCATCAGTACCTTGACAAAATAAGAAATTCCCCGGCACTTACCAGGGGAATATCTGACTCTTATTTTTTCAGTTTGCTGTGGCAGTCAGCCGGCAGGCTGTTGGACCATGGGAGAAGTTCCCGCATGGCTTCCTTTTCTGGAAATCTTTTCTTTATTTTCACTTTTTGTCTTACCTATCTTTTTCCATGTCCACTTTCTCCATGTCAAATACCTAATTCATAGAGGACTCTTTTTCTAAGAGCTCTCTTCCGGCGGCTCTGCCACCGGTAAATAGCAAGGACAGGAAGTGTATATACACTTCCGCAAAACCAACAATTTAGGGAACCCTGCCCTAAATTGAAAACCATAAAATCTGATACCTGCAAAGCTCAGAGAAAGGAGAAACTGTACATGTCAAATAGGAAAAGAAACATTCAAATCTTATTTTGTGTGACACCGGAAGAAAAGAAACTGATTCGCAAGAAAATGATTCAATCAAAAACAAAAAACATGGGAGCTTATCTTCGTAAAATGGCAATCGACGGCTACATCGTCAACACTGATATCACTCCTTTAAAAAAACAATATGAAGAAATGCACAAGATTGGCGTGAATATCAATCAGATTGCAAAGAAAGTGAATACCACCGGAGAGCTATATCCGGAAGAAATGAAAGAACTGAAAGAGATGGTAAAAGAAATATGGCATATATTAAGATCTTCCCCATTAAAGTAACTGACAAGAAAGCTCTGGACTATATTACCAACCCGGATAAGACAGATGAAAAAATACTGGTTTCCAGTTTTGGCTGCTCACCGGAAACTGCTGATCTGGAATTTGCTCTCACAAGGGAAAATGCAAAAAAGAACGGGATGGATAAAGGCGACAATCTTGCGTTTCACTTAATTCAGTCATTTAAACCTGGGGAAATTGACGCAGAAACCGCTCATCGTCTGGGAGAACAGTTTGCAGATGAAGTCTTGAAAGGAAAATATGAATATGTGATCAGTACTCATGTTGATAAAGATCATATCCACAACCATATCATTTTCAATGCGGCCAGCTTCGTCACCAATCATAAGTATGTTTCCAACAAACGCAGCTATCATAAAATCTGCCGGATCAGCAACCGTATTTGTCAGGAAAACGGACTTGCTACCAGTATGCCAACCGGCGAAAAAGGGAAAAGCTATAAGGAAAATATGGAATACCATCGTGGAACCAGCTGGAAAGCCAAACTGCGTGTTTCGATTGATAAGGCGATCTGGTCTTCTATCAACTATGATGAATTTTTACAGAAAATGCAGTTGGCTGGATATGAAATCCGGCAAGGAAAGAATTTATCTTTCCGAGCACCAGAACAGATAAATTTCACTTATATGAAATCACTGGGAAGTTACTACACAGAAGAAAATGTCCGGCTCCGATTAGAGAAAAATCGCTATAAGACAAAAGCTCCGAAGCATCTGTCCAGAGAGGCTCGCCTGTATATCAATATTTCCACCTATATCACCACAGGCAATCGAGAAGGATTTGAACATTGGGCAAAACTGAATAATCTGAAAGAAGCTGCCAAGACATTTAATTACCTCTCTGAAAATAATCTGCTGAACTATGAAGACTTCCAACAGCATATCTCTGATGTTGAAAATTCAATTAAGGCAACTGAACATCGAATTGAAGAAATCGGAAATGAAATAAACACACAGAAAGTCATCCAAAAGCATTGCGATTCTTACCGGCTCTGTCGTAAAGTTATCGAAGCTGGAAAATCAGCACCAAACCAGAAAGACTATCGAAGCAGGCACCAGGCAGAATACCAGCTCCATGATTCATTAAAAAAAGAGCTTCAGGATCTCGGTGTTACCAAAATCCCAAGCTCTGAGAAAATTCAGAAGAAAATCAAGAATCTGGAAACTGAACATGTCGCCACTATTAAAGAAAAACAGGAATTGCAGAAGAAGCAAAAAACACTGAATATAATTCAACAGAATTTTACTTCATTACTTGATTTTTCACACTTAGCTTCTCATGATCATACTCCTACGGGGCTGTCGGTTAATACCGATTTTTAATCCCTGACATGCAGGGAAGAGGCAATCCCAGAGAATTCGGGCTTTTTTAAGCCCCTAATTCTCCAGTGGATTGTCTCTTCC
>NZ_JACJLR010000059.1 GCF_016902345.1 Mediterraneibacter glycyrrhizinilyticus
TTGTCTATTGTTCAGTTATCAAGGTTCCTGTCGTTCTTTCTTTGCGACAGCTTTGATATTTTATCAAATCTCTTTCGCTTTGTCAAGAACTTTTTTATTTTTCTTTTTTGCTTTGCCGTCCCTCACGAGTCAGCTTAGCTATATTACCATTTCCGTATACTGTTTGTCAACTGTTTTTTACATTTTTTTCAAGTTTTTCAAACCGCTACAAAATCTGGTATATTCACTTGATATTATCCACAATTTTACATCAAATATACAAAAACTACCGGATTTTTCCAGTAGTTTTCCAGATAATATCAAACGGAGAAGGAGGGATTTGAACCCTCGCGCCGCTACTAACGACCTACTCCCTTTCCAGGGGAGCCCCTTCGGCCAGCTTGGGTACTTCTCCAAAGTGTCCGTTAAGACAAGAAACCTTTCGGTTTCAGCGGAGAGGGTGGGATTCGAACCCACGCGCCCTTTCGGACAAACGGTTTTCAAGACCGCCTCGTTATGACCACTTCGATACCTCTCCATCTCTTATCAGTCTATGATAAGTCTGGTTGTATGTCACCTTTGCGACGCTGACTATTCTATCACATTCAGCGGGTACATGTCAACCAGTTTTTTACTTTTTCAGAAGTGCTTTTTGCTTTGCCTTTTATTTTCTCAAAAACGCCTCTGCAGTTTCCAGATCTTCCGGGGTAGTGATCTTGATATTCTCGTACGAGCCTTCAAACATTCTGACCGGAAAACCAAGCATTTTCTCCACAACCATAGCATCGTCCGTGACTGCCGTGATCCCGTTGCTGATCAGCATTTCATACGCGCGGAAGATCAGCTCATTTTCAAACACCTGAGGCGTCTGCACGATCCAGAGCCTGCTCCGGTCGGGAGTGTCCACTACAACTCCATCTTTATCGACTACTTTTATCGTATCCTTCGCCGGCATTCCTGCGACGCATGCACGATGTTCGCAGACACACGCATATGCCCTGCGAATCATCTCATCATCTACAAACGGACGGGCTCCGTCATGAATAAAGACACAGCCTGTTCCTTTTGTTTCCTGCAGACCTTTCCACACAGACTCATAGCGTTCTTTTCCTCCCGGTATGATGCGGGACACTTTTGTCATATCGCATTTTTCGACAATTGTTTCTCTGCAGTACTCTTCCTCCCCGTCTCCCGTGACAAGGATGATCTCGTCGATCAGTTCGGAATCCTGGAACGCCCTGAGAGAATAATACAAGACTGGTTTTCCACCGATCAGAAGATACTGCTTATGCGTCTTTGTTCCCATTCGTTTCCCGCTTCCCGCCGCAAGCACGATTGCTGTACAATACTTCTTATCCATCTCTTACTCCAAATACATATCATCCGCAGTTCTGCTATCGCTTATACACAAATGCACCACTGCTTTCTTCTTCCTGCCGCTCGCCGAGTTTCAGATTTGGAACGGCATTCAGATCCCATCCGTGCCTTGTCCCTGCCATAAATTCATAATACGCAGCCGCGCCGATCATGGCAGCATTATCTGTACAAAGAATAGGCGAAGGATGATAAAACCGGATTTCCCTTTCTGCGCAGGCTTTTTCCATTGCACTTCGAAGCGCTGTGTTTGATGCCACTCCGCCTGCAATGGCAAATTTATAGACTCCGAGATCCTCCGCGGCTTTCATGGAATTCTCTACGAGGACCTCCACTACCGCTTTCTGGAAGGATGCCGCGATATCCGCAGGATCGAACTCCTCACCTTTCATCTTACAGCCGTTAATATAGTTCAGTACGGCAGACTTCAGTCCGCTGAAACTGAAATCATAGACCGCATCCCCAATATGTGCTTTCGGGAACTTGATGGCATCCGGGTTTCCTTCCTTCGCAAGGCGGTCGATCTTCGGCCCGCCCGGATATCCCAGCCCGATAGCACGCGCCACTTTGTCATACGCTTCCCCCGCCGCATCATCTCTCGTGCGGCCCAGGATCTCATACTTTCCGTATTCCCGCACGCGCACAAGATGGGTATGCCCGCCGGATGCGACCAGACAGAGGAAGGGCGGCTCAAGATCCGGGTTCTCGATATAATTTGCAGAAATATGCCCTTCGATATGATGTACTCCGACCAGGGGGAGGTTCCTCGCAAAGGCGATCGCTTTCGCCTCCGCCACTCCGACCAGAAGAGCTCCCACAAGCCCCGGCCCGTAAGTCACGCCCACTGCATCGATATCATCAAGGGTAACATCCGCCTCGCTCAGCGCCTCTTCGATCACCTGATTGATCTTTTCAATGTGCTTGCGGGAAGCGATCTCCGGGACCACTCCGCCATACAGCTTGTGCAGATCGATCTGGGACGAAATGATGTTGGAAAGGACTTCCCTTCCGTTGTGGACGACAGCCGCAGCAGTCTCATCACAGGAACTTTCTATTGCAAGGATATTAATATCTCTGATTTCTTTCATAGCCACGCCTCTCAATCTTCGAATTTCAATTCTGCCGACATGCCGTCTTTCCCCGCCTTCGCCTGAGGAAATATCTTTCTCACCTCACCCATATACTGCTCCGGGCGGGTCAGCGACGGGCTGTAATGAGTCAGCCACATTTCCTTCACCTGCGCTTCTTTTGCCAGCTCTGCCGCTTCATAAAAAGTCATATGCTTATATTCTTTCGCTTTTGCAGCCTTGTCCTTCTCACCATACATTCCCTCGCAGATAAAAAGATCTGAGCCCGGTACATTTTTGCGTATGGAATCTGTCGGCCTGGTATCCGTCGTGTAAGTCAGTTTCAGCCCTTTTCTCGGAGGTCCGAGCACCATATCCGGCGTAAACACACCTTCTTCCGCCTTGACCTCCTCTCCCGACTGAAGCCGGCTCCAGTACTTGAGCGGAATATTTCTTTCTTTTGCCTTCTGAGCATCAAATTTTCCAGCGCGGTCAATCTCCAGGGTGTAACCGTAGCAGAGCACATTATGGTTTACACGGAACGCTTTCAGCCGGTAACCGTTCATTTCAAATGTCTGTTCCGCACCCTCGATTTCCCGATATACGATGGGGAACGGAAGTTCCGGGGCGATCACACGGAGTGCAGTCACCACCCGCTCCAGCCCTTTCGGCCCGATCAGCGTCAGAGGCTCCGACCGGTCCGCATTCCCCATCGTAAGAAGCAGACCAGGCAGCCCGCTGATGTGATCTCCGTGATAATGTGTAAAGCAGATCACATCGATCGGCTTAAAACTCCATCCCTTTTCTTTCACCGCGACCTGAGTTCCTTCGCCGCAGTCGATCAGGAGACTGCTTCCGTTAAAACGGGTCATGAGCGCCGTCAGATAGCGGTAGGGAAGCGGCATCATTCCCCCGCTTCCAAGCAAACATACATCTAACATCTTTTTCCTCTATTTTCCGTTTTACTCTTCCGAGTAAAAATATTTCCTATTCTTTGATCTCGGCAGGAATGAGGAACGTCTTCAGCAGCTCGTCATAGCAGGACTCACACAGATCGAAACTGTGACGTTCACCGTCCTTATTTGAAAAATATCCCCAGGTTTGATCCACGCTGAATACCCCCTTCTCCGGGCGCCCGTTCACTGCTTTGATCTCCCTGCCGCATTTGTTACAGATTATTTTTTTGATCTCTTTTGTTTCTTTCGTCTGATACTGGCGCATACAATCTCCTCCTGTAAAGTATGGTTCATTTGTCACGCCTATATTATAAAATCCTTTCCCGGTAATTCCTACTGGGAACTGCTGCCTTGACTTTATGTCATTTTCCAGCCCAAACAGCCTTATTTCCTGTCTTCATCCGCCATCTTCGTGTTTTCATCCACCATCCAGGAAGTTTCAGCGCCCACCCTCTATTTTCCGACGCCACGACTCATCAGGATCGCATCTTCCTGAGGATCTTCATAAAACCGCTGGCGGATCCCGTCTTCCCGGAACCCTGCGGACTCATAGAGCGCGCGTGCCGGCGTGTTGCTCTCACGGACGTCCAGAAGCACCTTCGAAATGCTCTTCTCCACGCAGAGTTCTTCCAGCTTCTGAAGGATGGCACGGGCCACCCCCTGCCTCTGCAGTTCTTTTGCCACCGCGATCCTGGCGATCTCCGCCTCATCTGCTGCAGTATACACAAGAGCATATCCCGCGATCCGCCCCGCTTTCAATGCAGTCAGACAGATGGTGTGCTCCTGTTCCAGTGTCTCCAGAACCGATTTTTCACTCCAGGCATCCGGGAAGAGCTGATGCTCCATCTCCGCCACAGCCGCAGCATCTTCCATGGTCATCTCCCGGACCTCGGTCACAGCCTTCTTCTCCCGCTCCGCCCGCTCCCGTTCTGCCTGAGACATCCGAAGATACTCCGGTCTGTGCTCCGCGGCAGTCTCAAACTTTCCAGCTTTAAAATACTTGATTCCGAGAGCGCCCACAACAGCCGCTCTCTGTCGGTTCATATAGGAAGGCGCAAAAGAGTACGGCACTTTCAGTCCCGCGGAGAGCATCTCCTGGTATACCGGCACGCCGTCCCCCAGAAAGACTACAGGGCGGGCATAATTATTCAGCCTCCGGATCAGTTCTTCCACCGAGACCGCCATCTGCATCTTCATTACCTGGAAGACCGGCTCCACAAGATTGGAGTCCGGCTTTTCACCTGCTCTGGATGAAAAGGTATAGAGTCCCGTATAGACCTGGTTTCTCCGGGCATCCATGATCGGGCAGATAATATCCTCACACCCGTACACATTGTACGCAAGAGCGTCCACAGTCGGGACGTGGATCAACGGCTTATCAAGCGCAAGCCCCAGACCTTTCGCTGTCGCCGAACCGATCCGAAGGCCCGTAAATGATCCCGGTCCCCCTGCAACTGCGATGGCGTCGATTGTCGACAGGTCGAGTTCGATCATCTTTGCCATCTCCGCGATCATCGGCAGAAGGGTCTGGGAATGTGTTTTTTTATAATTCACCGTGTATTCGGCGATAGTCTGTGTCTCCTCCACAACTGCAACGGTCGCCGTAAGTCCGGAACTGTCAATTGCCAATACTCTCATAACTACTGTTTCCTTTCATGCTGTGAAGCGCCGGTGCGACACACTCTGTCACATCCGGCGCAAAATATGCAGCGGTCCGGTTCTATGGCCGGACCACCGCCAGAATACTGTATCATCCCAGTTCTTCAATCGTAATTTTTCTGTAGTCAAAGCCCTGTTCCAGATCCTTCTCGATCCGGACTGCCGTCCGTTTTTCCGGCAGGATCTCGCTGATCAGCTCAGCCCATTCGATCAGGGAAACTCCTTCTCCCATGACATAGTCTTCAAAGCCGACTTCCTCCATCTCTTCCACGTCCCCGATCCGGTACACATCGAAGTGATAGAGAGGAAGCCTTCCTTCGTCATACACCTGAACGATCGTAAATGTAGGACTGTTGACCGGTTCTGCGATTCCAAGTCCCTTTGCGAATCCCTGGGTGAACACCGTCTTTCCGGTACCCAGGTCTCCCGTCAGGGTAAAGACCTGCCCGGGCAGCGCGGCTTCTCCCAGTTTTCTGCCCAGGCGGAAGGTCTCCTCCGGGCTCCGTGTCTCTATTACCATATGATTAATCCTTTCCCGGTCACTGTTAACAGCAACCTTTCCCGCGGCAGGGCTCTCTCCTCCCTGCTGCAGTCCTTCTCTGTCCCTCCCGCAGATGCAGATTCAACAGACGGGCTTTTAGTGATGGAACAGGCGGATTCCCGTAAACGCCATTGCCATGCCGTATTTGTTGCACGCCGCGATCACATTGTCATCGCGCACCGATCCGCCCGGTTGAGCCACATATTTCACGCCGCTCTTGTGGGCACGCTCGATGTTATCCCCGAACGGGAAGAAGGCATCCGATCCCAGTGCAACATCTGTCATCTTGTCAAGCCATGCCCGCTTCTCTTCCCTGGTGAACACTTCCGGTTTCTCTTTGAATGTATTCTCCCATGCACCGTCCGCGAGCACATCCATATACTCTTCTCCGATATAGAGGTCGATCGCATTGTCCCTGTCCGCGCGCCGGATGTCATCCTTAAACGGGAGCTCCAGCACTTTCGGGCACTGACGCAGCCACCAGTTGTCTGCTTTCTGTCCCGCAAGGCGTGTACAGTGGATACGTGACTGCTGCCCTGCTCCGATCCCGATCGCCTGTCCGTCTTTGACATAGCAGACAGAGTTGGACTGTGTATATTTCAGCGTGATCATCGCGATCGCAAGATCCGTCTTCGCATTCTGCGGGATCTCTTTATTCTCCGTCACTACATTGGAGAAGAAATCTTCGTCAATGTTGAGTTCGTTTCTTCCCTGCTCGAACGTGATGCCGAACACCTCTTTATGCTCCAGCGCCGCCGGCACATATTCCGGGTCGATCTGGATCACATTGTAGTTGCCTTTTTTCTTCTGCTTCAGCAGTTCCAGCGCTTCCGGCTCATATCCCGGCGCGATCACTCCGTCCGAAACTTCTCTTTTGATCAGGCGCGCCGTATCCACGTCGCACACGTCGGACAGCGCGATGAAATCTCCGAAGGAAGACATCCTGTCCGCGCCGCGCGCTCTCGCATATGCACATGCAAGCGGGGACAGTTCCCCCAGGTCGTCCACCCAGTAGATCTTCGCCAGCGTCTCAGACATGGGAAGCCCTACCGCCGCGCCTGCCGGAGAAACATGTTTAAAGGAAGTCGCCGCCGGAAGTCCTGTTGCCTTCTTTAGTTCAGAAACAAGCTGCCAGCCATTAAAGGCATCCAGAAAATTGATATACCCCGGGCGTCCGCAGAGCACCGTGATCGGCAGTTCGCTCCCGTCGCTCATATAGATCCTCGACGGTTTCTGGTTCGGGTTGCATCCGTATTTCAGTTCTAATTCTTTCATCTTCTCATCCGCTCCTCTTTGGTCTTATTTCTGGTTCTTATTGATGATCTTAGTCTCGTAGTTTCCTGTCTCAATATCAATATAGCGGACAAAAAGAGAAACCTTGTTGTCCTCATTCAGGCTGCCCCACAGCATCTGTGCGAACTCGTCCATATCGTCTGCCACTCCGATCAGCTTCGGTTCTCCCTCGAAACTCGGCAACGGATCCCCGTCTCCCATATAGGTATGGATGAAGTGTCCTTCTCCCGCTGCAGGATTTTCATAGGCAAACGTATAGCGGCAGCATCCGTCAGGGCTTCCGTTATTGCTTTTCAGAATAGACATGGCATAGTTATATGTCCCGTTTTCAATGTGCATAATTCCGGAGATACGCGGTGTATAATTCGGCGCATCCGGCTCAAATTCCCTGGATCTGAGAGACTGTTCGAAGGTGAGCTGTTTGTCCATCCCCTCATAGATCGTATCGGTCTGATCCCCGTTTGTAATAATCGTCTTATTGCCCAGGACGCGGACCGGAGCATAGATAACAAGGCTCGGGTCCGTCATTTTTGACGGATCAAACGCCTGGGTGCGTATTCCCTCTCCATCCTCCACAAAAATACGGTTTCTGCTGTTCTCGCTTCGCCCCATGATAAAGTACGCTGCAACAGCCTTTTTACCGTCCGGAGTCTTTCCCAGGATGATCCCTCTTCCCGGATAAGAATTTCCTTTCAGTTCCTGCTCGATCGATACCATCTTCATCTCTCACTTCTCCCTTCAGTCATTTTGTCTTCTTTTTGTCTTCCTCCGGTTCCGGAACAGGAAGGATCTTAAGCCTTACCCGGGTGATCCGGTTGTCCTTCACTTCCTCGACCGTAAATACAAGGTTTTCACTCTCTATTACATCCCTGTCCTCTTTTGCCGGGATATGCCCCAGCTGTTCGATCAGGTAGCCTGACAGTGTATCGTAATTTTCCGTCTCGAGCTTCAGCCCGAGTTCTCCATTGAGATCCTCGATCAGGATCCCTCCATCAAGAATGTATTCTGCTTCGCTGACCGGAACAATCTCCGGTACAACTTCCTCATACTCTTCATTAATATCGCCCATGATCTCCTCGACAAGATCCTCGATAGTCACAATACCGGAAAATCCACCGTATTCATCCACAAGGATTGCCATATGATGTCTTGTCTCCTGCATGGACCGGAACAGCTCGTCCGCTTCTTTTGTTTCAGGGACAAAGAACGGCTCGTGCAGCATCCCGCGGATGTCCATCCCTTCCACTCCAGATTTTCTCATCTCGATCATCACGTCCTTGACGTGCAGTACTCCGATGATGTTGTCGATATTCTCCTCATAGACCGGAATCCGGCTGTGTCTTGACTCAAGCACTTCATCGATCAGCTCATCAAATGGCTCTGCAATGTCCATGACAACAACATCCCTTCTGGGCACCATGACCTCCCTGGCTGTCCTGTCGTCAAATGCAAAGACTGAATCGATCATTTCCCGCTCTTCATCGTCAAATGTCCCGCTCTCATTCCCCATTTTGAGAAGCGCCTTAATCTCTTCCTCTGTAACAGCCTCCTCCTGGTCTTCCGCCTTCATTCCAAGCAGCTTCAGGACCAGTTTGGTAGAAACAGAAAGCAGTTTCGTAAACGGGGACAGGATGATTGAAATATAATGCACCGGCATCACTGTCAGCATACAGAATGCCTCTGCTTTCTGCAGGGCAATCCGCTTCGGCACAAGCTCACCAAAAACAAGGTTAAAGAACATCAGTACAAGTGTCACACCATTATGCGCGATCTGCTGGCTGTATGGGATACCCACACTGTTCATCCATTCCGCCAGTACGGGTGATATTCCCGCCGCTGCGGATGCCGAAGAATAGAATCCTGCAAATGTGATCGCCACCTGGATCGTGGAAAGGAACTTCGTTGAATCATCGAAAAGACCTTCGATCACCTTCGCCTTTTTGTTTCCTTCTTCCGCAAGGCTCCGTATCCGGTTCTTATTGACCGATACGACAGCCATCTCCGCTCCCGCGAAGTACGCATTCATCAGCGTGAAAAACAATAGCAGTAACAATTGAAAAATTACCGAGTTCCCGGCAGGGTCTGCGTCCATAAAAAATAACTCCTCCTAAAAATAAAATATTTTCAGGAGAAGTATATCACGCGCATGACATTTGCGCAAGTTCAGCTGGTCTTTTCACCCATATGGTCTGCAATAAATTTGATCACTTCACTCGCCGGAATCCCCAGTACAAACGCGAACTCACTGTAGAGAGCATGCTCCAGAAGCATCTGATATTTCTTGTCCATACTGGTGATGCTGCCCCTGCTTTTTGTCCGTGTATACAATGTCTTCAGTACCTTCACCCAGTTCTCCGGGCAGTAATCCGCGATACACTGCTTGTATTCCTGTTCCCTGAATTTTTCATTTTTTACTCTCAGCACGTCAATCTCAGGCATTCGATCGATCAGTTCCATCGCCTCCTGCCTGCTGACCGGCTTTCTGATATTCGTCTCGTCGTCTGTCGGAACATACGCCCTGTCCTTGGAATCATCCATAGACTGAAGGGTATAATAATTTTTCTTTCTGTCCGCGAAAGAAAAATCCAGCTTTCCGATGTCTTCCACCTTGTAAAGTCCTCTGCACTTGTAAACAACCGCGTCACCTCTGCTGAGCATCCAAATCCTCCTTTTCTTTGTGTTCGTGCGTCCTCCACACATCCTCTGACCTCCCCCCCGCATACGACGGGCGTCGGGTTCTTCAGATAAATAAAGTATAGCCAAAGAAAGACCGGTACAACGCTGTAACGGTCTTTCTGGCAGTCACTCTGTTTAAATTTTAACACTTTTTTAATTTCAAAGTAATGGATTTTTTATACTCAACGCAATTTTCGTGAATTTCAGACAATTCACGCGCGAATTTTTTTGTGCAGAATTCCTACGATCTTCCCTATTTTTTCGCCGCCCTCACAAGAAGCATCATCGGCCGGCGCATCTCATCCTGCATTCCCGGGATCTCCATCATAGCCGGATCAGGCATCGCCTCCTCCACCGCCTCCAGAACAAATCCGGTATTCAGAAGCCCCATCAGGATCTGCGTCAATGTATGATGATATTTCTTTACGTGTTCTCCCAGGAACAACGTCATACGTTCGCCGGGGTAATAATAATCATCAACCGGCCAGAACTTCGGTTTTCCTTCCTTGTCATAAACCCAGTCCTCATTTACACCCGCCGTAAACACCGGATGCTCGATATTGATCAGAAAGATTCCTCCCGGCCGCAGAGTCCGGTTTATCTTCTGGTATACTGGTTCCAGGTCTTCGATGTAATGGAGTGCAAGGTTTGAGATCACGCAGTCATACGCAGCCTCCGGATACTCAAAATCCTCCAGCCCGCAGACACAGTACTCTATCCGCTCATCCCCATTCTTCTCTTTCGCCTCTGCGATCATCCTCCCGCTCAGATCGATCCCGAGAACAGACTCCGCTCCCTGCTCCACCGCATATTTACAGTGCCACCCATATCCACAGCCCAGATCCAGAACCTTCATCCCCGTCAGATCCGGGAACATCTTTCGGAACTGGTGCCACTCCCCAGCACCGTCAAGTCCTTCCCGGCTGCGGCTCATCTGTGCGTATTCATTGAAAAAACTTTCGTCGTCATAGATGTTGTTCATTTTACTTCTCTCCCGTCCGGTCCGCTCCGTCGCTCGTTTTTCTTTTCTCCCGGCAGGTCTGCTCCGTCGTTCATTTTGCCTTCCTCCCGGCAGGTCCGCTCCAACAAGATTCAGGATACCATATCCCCCCCTCAAGGGCAACCATCCTCTCTTCTGTCCCCGTATGGTTTCTCTTCCGCCCCGCATGGTTCTCTCTGAAAATCCGGTATGGTTCTCTCCGGAACCCCCGTATGGCTTCCGAACATTTATCTGCTGATCGATTCACGTTCATTCAGAGCAGATATCTGCGCACAAGTCTCTCTATCTGCCTTGTGTTCAAAATCGTTTTGTCTGTCTCAAAGGTAAGGATCAGACGCTCCCCAGGATAGATATCATTTTCCTCATATGCCTGTATTTTTCTTATCGCATTCTGCGCATATACAGGGTCATCCATCCTGCCATCATGCTCCCAGTATATCTCCTGTTTTGTTTTTCGAGAAAGGAAAGTAAAATCCGGATGAACTATGCCAAAACGTTTTAAATACAAAGGACGTTCATATTTGTATAAAATACCGTTCCGATAAAAATAGTCCGCAAGGATTTTTTCCGATTTTGAACGCACCCGTTCCCCCTTCTCAGTTAATATAACAGGCATATTTTCCTGAAATTCTTTTCTCTTGTAATCTTCAGCAGCCCACCTGCTCAATTGCTGTTCCCAGACAGGTTCAGCCGGCTTGATCAGCTTCTGTCTTTCAGGATGTTCGGCCAGGAAAATTTTTTCAATTTCTTCCTCGTCATAATCTTCTGTAATCCTTCTGATCTGGGACAGTCTTTTCTCAGCAAGTTTTATTATCTTTTCATCATAAGATTTCTGGGCAAGTCTGTACGCCAGTTTCTTCTTCTCTTTTGGAAGATATTGTCCGTTTTTCTTCTCTCCCGGCACGCAGTGATAATACTGAACGCATTTGTTACTGCTGGACAGACGCAGCTTCCCTGAAGGAGCATCCTTCAGTTGTTCCGAAGTCTTCTCAAGTATTTTCTCCAGTCTGTCCTGCTCCTGTAACAGCATCTCTCTAAGACCTGCCATGTGCTTTCCCTTTCTACTTTTATACTTCTGAATAAAACATGTCTGAAACAACAAACACTGTCCTGTTATAGAGTAACTTAAAATAATAACTTCTGGAATTTATGTCGATTTACGGTTGTGAATTGATTTATAGACTGTAAAACAGTAGTCTTTTCTTGTCTTATACGGTTAAAATCAGAACTTCCAATATCTAAGCCGTATCTTTTCCTGCTTCTTACGGTTAATTTTGGAATTTCTGCTATAAGCAGCAAATCCAATAAGACTTACTTACAGTCTTGCGATATGGAAGCCGCCATCCAAATCCAGGTAGTTTCCGGTGCAATAGCTCAGTTTGCCGCTGACAAAGACGCTGACGGCATCGGCAATGTCCTGCGGAGTGCCCCAGCGAGCAATAGGAAACGCTCCCTGCTCGATGAGGTCGTTGTACTTCTTGTGGACAACTTTGGTCATATCGGTATCAATGACACCGGGCCGAATCTCATAGACATTGATGCCCTCTGCCGCCAGACGGTCAGCATACAACAGGGTCATCATAGCCATGCCAGCCTTGGACATACAGTATTCGCCGCGGCTGATGGAAGAAATATAAGCCGAGCTGGAACAGATATTGACGATGGTCGCTCTGCGTCCATCCTTATAAGGCTGCTTGAGCATCTGTCTGACCACCAGTTGTGTAAAGAACATTGCGCCTTTCAGGTTGATGCCTACAACGCGGTCAAAGCTTTCCTCGGTCATTTCGAGAATGTCACTGCGAACCAACGGTGCAACCCCTGCGTTGTTGACCAGGACATCCACATCACCGTATTTAGCGACCACTGCACTGAGGAAGGCTTCTCGTGCGGCCTTGTCGGTGACGCTGCCCTGATAGTACAGATAATCTGCGTCCATGGCATCCAGCTGAGCGAAGTTTGCGCGGTAGTCCTCCAGTGCATTCACATCCAGAATGGCAACGTTGTAACCCTCGCTGGCCAACTGCTTGGCCACTGCAAAGCCGATGCCGCGGCTGCCACCGGTCACAATTGCGGTTTTCTTTGCATTAGACATAATTTTTTCCTATATCGTTTATTTCAGTTCGCCGGAAAGTTCCTGCGCCCAGTGATCAACCACCATCTTGGGGGCGTAGACATACATTACATGCAGATCGCGGTCACCGGAGTTGACCAGGCTGTGATGCTGGTTGTGGTCGATGTACACACTGTCTCCGGGGATGACGTGCTGGGTCTCGCCGTCCACCGTCATTTCGCCCTCGCCCTGCAGAATGGTATAGGTCTCGATGGTCTCATGATTGTGCATCGGGATGGAGCCGCCAGGATAAATGACCGAATAACCCTGACAGAAGTACTCACCATTGACCTTTCCATTTTCCCCGTACATTACGCGGCCACGACGTCCTGCCGGAAATTCTACACCCTGAATATCGCTGAAAATATTAAACTTTTTCATGATCCTTATCTCCCTTCATACTTGGGGGCACGCTTTTCAAGAAAAGCAGTCAGGCCCTCTTTTGCATCGTGAGTGGTGAACAGGAAGCCAAGAGTATTGGCATCCCGCTGAGCAATGTCGGTAGGCTGTTTGCCTGCGGCATCGTAGACAAGATGCTTATCGAACTTCATGGTGATGGGGGCTTTGGCGGCAAGCTCCTGTGCCAGTTCTTCGGCTTTGACACGCATGGTGTCCACATCGTCGTAGACCTCAGCAATCAATCCGTAATCCAGTGCCTGCTGTGCGGTGATCATCTTGCCCCGCAGCAACATATTCTTAGCACGGCTCTCGCCGATCAACCGTGCCAGACGCAGCGTTCCACCCCATCCAGGGATCATGCCGATGTTAATTTCCGGCAGACCAAACTTTGCGTTGGCGGAGCAGATGCGGATATCGCAACTCATGGCGATTTCCAGACCGCCGCCCAGACAATAGCCGTTGATAGCAGCCACCACCGGGATATCCATGGTCTCCAGCTTGGAGAACAGCTTGTGGCCGACCTCGATGGAGTAACGGGAGTCCTCCGGGGTCATCTTGACCAGCTGGGAAATATCCGCCCCCGCAATAAAGGACTTTGGACCGCCGCCGGTCACTACAAGGCAGTGCATGGACTTGTCTGCGATGACCGCATCCATCAGTTCGGTCATGTACTCCACGATGGGAACGCTCAGGGCGTTCCGAGTCTTGGGGACATCCACCATCAGGATGGCGTAGTTTTCTTTCTTTTCCAGTGTGATTCCTTCGATCATGATCTTTACCTCCTATGATTTATGTGTTTTTCAAGCCCATGGGCTTGTCTTCAAAAATACGGGCATCCATCGTCTTGGGCGTTTGGGGCATCAGCGGCACAAAGTCCATCTGATCCAGAATATCTTTTTGCAGGTCAACACCCGGTGCGATTTCCTTCAGCACAAGACCTTGTGCGGTCATTTCAAATACAGCACGCTCGGTCACATACAGGACTGGCTGGTGGGTCTCCTTGGCAAATTCACCGCTGAAGGTGATATGTTCTACCTGCTTGAGGAACTTTTTGTTCCGGCCTTCCTGCAGGATATGCAGTTGACCGTCCTTGATTTCCGTCTTTAAGCCACCTGCGGTGAAGGTTCCGCAGAATACACACTTCTTGGCTGTCTGAGAAATGTCAATGAAACCGCCTGCACCGGCAATGGTGGAGCCGAATTTGCTGACGTTGACGTTTCCAGACTGGTCAGCCTGCGCCAGCCCCAGGCAGGTCATATCCAGACCACCGCCGTTGTAAAAGTCGAACTGTGAAGGACTGTCCAGCATGGCTTCGGCGTTGTAAGCCACACCGAAGATGGCACCGCTGGCCGGGATACCGCCTACAATGCCCTGCTCGATGGTCATTTTGGCCCAGTCGGAAATCCCCTCCTCGGCAGCGACCTTTGCCACACCGTCCGGCATTCCGAAGCCGAGGTTCATGATCATGCCGGGGCGCATCTCCATTGCGGCACGGCGTGCTACCACCTTGCGCTGGTCAAGCTTCATCGGAGCAATGCTGTCTGCCGGAATCTTCAGATCGCCGGTCAGGGCGGGATTATATTCCCCTTCGATTGTCTGCACCTGCTCCGGGCAGACAACAACAGCGTCTACCAGAATACCGGGAATGCGGACGTTCTTCGGATCAAGAGAGCCGTTCTGCGCCGCATACTTTACCTGCACGATGACCTTTCCGCCGCAGTTGTGGACAGCCTGCGCGATCTGCAACGCTTCCAGATAGCAAGGCTCCTGCTCCATCGAGATGTTGCCTTCGGCATCGCCGTAGCTGCCACGGATGAGAGCAATATCAAACTTATACCATATAATATGATTATGGATGTGAGACTTGTCGATGTGGGTGCAGACGATGAAAGCGTGCTTGCCTTTGGTAAAGCGCCGGGCCAGTTCCACGCCCAGCCGGTTGGCTTCTTCCGGTGTGATCTCGCCCGGCACAAAGGACTGCCGCAGGTGATAGGCAATCACGTCATCCTTGCCGCGCACCCGGCCGGTGCGGGCGGCGTAGGTCTGCTTGTCCAGCAGGAACTGAGCGTCGGCCACGCGGCTGTCGCATTGGTAGCTGGTGATAAGCCTGCCGTGGTCGGTCTTGTCTGGATTTTTTACATAGTCGATGATGTCGCTGATGGCCTTGCCGACGGTGCGGCCCTTGCCAGCGTGCAGCGGCATGATGCGGGTGGTGGCCATGACTTTTCCTCCTTCCATCGGAAATGCGTTTGATATTGCGTGCAAAATCTCGTATAATAATAAAAAAGTATAAAACCAACATCGAAAGGGGGCTGTTGCTCCTATGACAGAAGCCGAACTTCTGAAGCTGATCGAGGACGGCGAGAACATCCGGGTGGAGTTTAAGAAATCCACCACTGAGATTACAAAGGACGTTTACGATACCGTCTGTTCTTTTTCCAACCGGGACGGTGGAATCATTCTCTTGGGTGTCAAAGACAACGGGGAGATTTTGGGCGTTGCCCCGGATGCGGTTGACCGTATGAAAAAAGACTTCGTAACTTCCATCAACAACGGGCAGAAAATCAATCCGCCCCTGTACTTGCAGCCGGAAGCCTGCACAGTAGATGGCCGCACGCTGCTGGTCATTCAGGTGCCGTCCGGCAGCCAGGTCTGCCGCCATCACGGGCGCATTTTTGACCGCAGTCACGAAGCAGATATTGATATAACCGACAACTCCGACATGGTGTACCAGCTGTACGCCCGGAAAAGCGGCAGCTATTTTGTAAACAAAGTGACCCGCTTCCAGATGGACGACCTGCGCCCTGACCTGATGGAGCGCGCCAGAGCCATGACCACCAGCCGCACGGCCAACCATCCGTGGAAGTCCATGTCAGACGAAGAACTGCTGCGCAGCGCCGGTCTGATCTTAAAAGACCCCGAAAGGCAGCTCGAAGGCATTACCCTTGCGGCGATTCTTCTGTTCGGGAAGGACAGCACGATTCTGTCCGTATTGCCGCAGCACAAAACGGACGCCATTTTCCGGGTGGAAAACCTGGATCGCTATGACGACCGGGATGTCATCATCACAAATCTGCTGGAGACCTATGACCGGCTGATTGCGTTCGGTCAAAAGCACCTCAGCGACCCCTTTGTGCAGGAGGGCCTCCAGAGCGTCAGCGCCAGAGACCGCATCCTGCGTGAAATTTTCTCCAACAGCCTGGCGCACCGGGATTACTCCAGCGGCTATGTGGCAAAATTCGTAATTGAGCGTAACCGGCTCTACACCGAAAATGCCAACCGTTCCCACGGGCACGGCGCTCTGCACCTTTCCTCCTTTGAGCCGTATGCCAAGAACCCGCCCATTTCCAAAGTGTTCCGTGAGATTGGACTGGCGGACGAGCTGGGGTCCGGGATGCGGAATACTTACAAATACACGAAGCTCTATTCCGGTGGAACCCCGGAATTTATCGAGGGCGATGTGTTCCGCACCGTGGTTCCGCTGGCCCCGATTGCGGTGGAAAAGGTTGGGCCGCAGGACGAGACCCAAGTGAGGACCCAAGTGGGAACCCAAGTGACACTTACAGACCAGATTTTAGCCTTTTGTGCAGAACCGCGCTCGAAAGCTGAAATTGCGGAACATTGTGGGTATAAAAACACAAAGGGATTTACAAAGAGGTACTTGCGTCCACTGCTGGACAATGGACAGTTGCAAATGACCATCCCAGATAAGCCCAGAAGCCAACATCAAAAATATGTAACGGTACAAAAGCCTGCACCAGAAAATTGAACCAAATCAGGGTGTCGGAGAAAGTTGTATGCTCCGACACCCTGATTTTTTATATGCCTTTGATGTGCGTGGACTTTACTTTCATGCTAATCTCATCACTGAAATTAGTGCGAAAGTAAAGTCAAAAAAATTGCCGGGCAACTACTCCCGGCAATCCTGTGTTTTCTATTCAGCTATACACTGCGTCTTGGATGGCATACCGCAGATCCTGCACCTTGCCCACCAGCCAAGCAGCGGCCATTGGCAGGCCCACCGGGCTGACCAGGAAGGCAATCACCAACAGGATGATGCCGTTTTGCGGTGAGTAGGTCACAAGCACTGCGATCCCCAGCAGTGCCACCAGGGTGGAGGCCAGGCCAAAGATAAAGCTGGACACATACAGCAGCCCGAAGCACACCCAGGTGAACAGGGCCAGCGCCAGCACCACCGGCGCGGCAAGGATTTTCAACCCCAGTTTCAAAATAAACCATGAGAAACGAAAGACACGGGCATACAAAGAGGACATCGGGAAGCATTCCAACATGACATACGCTGTCTTTGAAGATGAGCATTATTACATCTGCCATGATGGAAG
>NZ_JACJLR010000060.1 GCF_016902345.1 Mediterraneibacter glycyrrhizinilyticus
CAGGAAGTTTTTCTCAGCATCCGGTTTCAGGTAATTATATTTGTTATAAAAATCCTCTTTATTCTGATTTATGACTGCGGCGACCTCTTCGTCAATGCGCACGACCTCGGCTGTAAACTCTTCTGTCTTTTGACTAAAATTCTCAAGAGATTCTATTTTCTTCTCCTGGATCTCCGTGGACGCCTATATCATTCCGATCACATCGTCCAAATCACAAACACTTTTCCTGATATTCAGAGCCTTTGACTTCAGGGAGAACAATTCGGATGAATAATCATCCACACTTTTTTTAACCTCGCCTGTCAAAGACGTCATCTGATTTATTTTTCCGGCATATAGAGCGATCGTTGCCATTCATGTATCTCCCGGCGAAAGAAAGCCTTACTCATATTTGATGAATTTCAGTTTCTGCAGATGATCTGCCTCCACATCGTAAAAATAACCGTCCCCGCATTCACAGCGCGCATAATCCTCTTTGAGCGTTTTGACATCCATGTTTCCAAAGGTTGTCTTCTGCCCGCGCTCGCCCGCGAACTCTGCTATATTGTCCAGCAGAAATGCCGCGGAAAGCACATTGTTAAAGAACTGGTTCTGCTCCGCGTCTGATATTTTCTGGACGTCTGAGAAGATGAACGCATAGCCCTCTTCTTCCGCCACTGCCGCCATCTGGGGCAGCACAGAGTTGATCAGGTACTTATTTTCGTACGCATTTAAGTACGCAAGCTTGCTCTGGATCACAAAGACAGTAAACGGAGTGTTTTCCGCATTACAGTCGGGAATCTTTCCGTATTCCCTGGACATTTCCCTGCTGACGCCGTAAATCCCTGCCATAAACCGCTTATCCAGCGTAATATAATTTTCATTGAGATACAGATAGAACTGCTGCAGCGGCGATAGTTTTTTTACTTTTGCCGTGCCGTCATTAAACACCAGCTCTCTCTCCCGGAAGCTGTCAATGCGCACGCACTCTGTCCCCGCCGGGAGACGGCATGCCTGGGGCGACAGCTGCCTGCGTCCGTCGTCGAACAGGACCACCCGTGAATCCGGATGCTTCTCCAAATGTCCGTCGAGCAGCAGGTTGAGCAGATTTGTTTTTCCAAATTCCTTCTTGCCGTAGACAGCCAGGACATGGGATTTGGTCAGATCTACCCTGACGGGCAGGAAGTCCACATAATCCAGCCCCACACTGACAGCCCCGTCAGCCGGCACGGCTTCGTCTTCTTTCCCCGCCATGAGCTTCTCATACTCTTCCCTTGTAAGCTCTTTCGGGAAGATCTGGTACTTTTTCACGGATCTTCCGTAAGTTCCTTCCCTGTATAAATATTTGCTGTGAAGCTTGTCTGTAAATGCGGACTCTGTCTCCCCCTCGATCCCATCTTCGCTGTATGGAGACGCGCATTGTATCTCATACGGCAGATTCATGCGGAACGTGCCTGTCACCCCGTCCGGTTTTACTGTTACATTTGCAAAGCCATGTCCCGGATTGCTGCCGATCATCCCTGTCTTCCCGTTGAAAATCTCCATATATTTATCTGCCGGCATTTCAAAGGCGATCTTCTGCTTCGCAGAGGCAAGATAAGACGCCATGCCCTTTGTGTCCGCAGCCGTAAACACGACCGTGATCCCTTTGGACAGTCCGTCGCGGCACAGCTTCGCCAGCTTTTCCTGATATGCAGCATATCTCGGCTCATCGATCAGGGCGTTCAGATTATCGATCACAAAGGTCGTATGGATGGGCTGCATATCGCAGTCCCGGTAGTTTTTCCCATTCAGTTCCCCGATATTTTCTTTGAGGATATTCTCCAATATCTTGAAAACCCGCTTCACATACTCTTCATTTGAATTGTCAAAATATGCGGATACCAGCGGGAACTCCCGATATTCCGATAAGGCCCCGCCAAAATCCAGAAGAAAGATCTGCTCCTGCTTTTCATTGTACTGCTTATGTAAAATGTTGATCAAAGTTTTCAAAAAGGTAGTCTTTCCGCTCATGGCGGTGCCGAACAGAGCGATATTGGCGTCCAGCAGATCCACATTAAAAGGCGGCTGCATTTGTATGATCGGGATATCGAATTTACCCAATGTACAGATCATTTTATTCAGGCCCATTTTTAATCCCTCCATTCTGTAGTGTCTGCCATATGCTCAGGCAGCGGCGGCAGGAAGATCTGCCGTGGTTTTTCCATATCTCTGCTGATCTCTTCGATCGTATTGACAATATACGCCAGCTGGGTATCGTGCTCGCTGACCTGTGCGCTGTTTTTCTTTTCCAGTTCATTGTCCCGCCTGGAGGAATAGAACTCCGTGTTGAACCTTCCCGAATTCGTGACCTGTGTGACGAGCACCGGGGGCTCTACATTGAGATTCCGGTTCGCGCCGGTATAGGCGGACTGGAAATACTCAAATCTCGATCCTGTCCCCACCAGCAGGTAAGCACGTCCATTCAGCGGCATGCCCGGAGCCGCCGCTGCCGGGCTGTCGATCATCTCTTTGGACGCCTGCTTCGTAGCCACCTTAAGACAGATCCTTGCCTTGGAATTCACGCGGATGTCATCCGTGATCGCGCCCTCAATATTCTGTGACACGAGGATAATGTGGAATCCCAGAGTACGCCCCACCCTGGCAATGGTGGTGATCTCTGCGATAAAGTCTACGTCACTGCTCTCTGAGGAGAAGCGTTTCAGCTCTGTGAACTCATCCACAACCAGCACAAGATGGGAGAGCGGGACAAGTTCAGAGAGGTCTTTTTTCAGGGCCTCGGTCTGCTTTTCGTTCAGCTTCCTTTTAAGCTTCTCTGCCGCCTCCCTGTTCTCCGGGCTCTCATCCATGGCCTTGATCTCTTTGATCACCCGCAGCGCCCGGATATAGGCGTCTACATTGTCCACGCCCAGGCTGGAGAGCAAAAGCTTCCTCCGCTTGATCTCAGCGTTGAGCGCCTCCAGGAATCGTTTCAGCATGTAGGCCGCCGAAGTTCCTTCGCTCTCGCCTGCAGTGTCTGTTACAGCTCCCACACAATGGGGCAGGTTCCCCAGGCGGTCAGAGAAGCCTCCTCCTTTCATGTCCACCAGCATCAGGTTCAGATCCATAGGTGAGAACTTCATACAAAGCCCGATCAGATATGTGATGATCGTCTCTGATTTTCCTGATCCGGTCGTGCCTGCCACCAGCATATGCGGTCCGTCTGCCTTTTCATAGAGATCGAGGTTCAGCGCGCCGTGCTCATTCTTTCCTATGGGCACGCACAGGTTTTTGGTAATGTCATTTGCCTCCACATCGGTCCAGTTCTGGAGGATCTCTTCTTTCACTTTCCCGCTGTTGACCTTCTCCGTGTCATATCCGTATAATTCAAACAGAGTGACCATGGACGGCACTTTCCCGTTTTCGGCAATGCGGGTGTAATAGATCGCGCTCAGCTGCCTGAACGCCAGCTCAAACCGCTCATCATATGCTTTCTCGTTAAATATGTAATCGTTCTGGAAATGCTTGTACTCGATCAGTTTATCCGTATCATTTGCTTTGCCCGCTTCCTCCGTGCCGCTGCTCAATACATTCAATGTCTCCCGGCTTAGAATGTTGTACCTGAGGCTGGACTTTCTTCCGTTCGGGTTATCCTTATCAATATCGACAATATTGCCGCAGTATTTGGGCAGCTGTTCCTTTTCATGCTGTACGAAAATGAAGGTCAGCCCGTTTTTATTGACATACGGCTCCCCTTCTTTCGGCACTTCCGGAAGGAACTTAGAGAAACCGGTTTCCTTAATATTGTAATCATCAAAAACAATGCACACGATCTGGGTCTGCTTCTGCGGCATGGCGTCCCCTTCTTCACTGTCCGCTTTGACACGCTCATTCATAATGCTCAGAAGCTGGCCAAATACAAGACCCGAACTGTTCTTGTCAAAGACAAACTGTGAGATCCCCTCAAACAGTTCATTCGCGTGGGGGAGATATTTGTAATTCTTCATAACCTCATTCTGCTTCGCCGCGTCTTCCTCTCTGTCAAAGAAGAAGACAAACTGAAGGTCTTCCGGGGAATGATAATATGCCAGTTCAAAGACAATATGCTGAATAAAATTCCTCGACGTCTGGTCGTCATTGGACACGACGCCCAGGGCGCCGCTTGAACGCAGATCCAGGAGCAGCGGCGGCTTCGTCCCGTCGTCACTCCGAAGATAGTTAAATCCCACGACTTCATTCACATCCTCGCTGTCCACGCCTTTATTGGCAAAGACATACGGAAGGTCTGTGAGAAGGAATTGATTTTTATCTTCCTTCGCCCGCTCATCTGGGGTCAGGTTTCTCCGTCTTTTTGCATCCTTTTTCGAGGGGATCCGGATCTGGATCCGGTCCCCGATTTTCTTATAGTAAATATCGTAAAAGATATTATCTTTCTTCTCGCTGCGTATCTCAAAGAGCGGCTTCACTTCATCTGACGTCCCGAGCGTGATGCGCATAAAGTCATTGTCATTCTGGGACCGGGAAAACAGCGCTCCGTTGATCTCCGCCGTGTTCTTAAAGAGAGTATCCATATCCGGATACATACTGTTGAGGTACTTGATATCACTGACCTGCCACTCTTTAATCGTATTGATCATCCTATGGATATAATTTTCGTAATTGGTCTTCCATTCCCCGACGCTGGCCCTGTGCTCGTTTTTCTTCTTTACATAATTGTACAGAGATGTGACCAGGGCAACGATCCCCATAGCCCCTGACATTAAAAGCATGGTATCCCCCATGCTGGCCGCGCTCGGGGAGATGCGCATGATAAGGAAACGTGCCGCCAGCATCCCGCCTGTGGAGAGCAGTGTCGGGATCAGGACATCAAAAAGAGAGCCTTTGTCCTTTGCCGGGATCTCTCCCGGCGGAAGGATATCGATTACTGACGACTCGATGACATTCAACCTGCGGGTACTGATATTATATTCCAGCGACTCTCCATCCCTTAAGATATAGCTGCTTTCCACACGCTTAAAGAGCGCCTGCTGCCTGACCACAGTATCCAGCGTGAAATACAGGCAGGTGGAGGTCACGATCCCCAGCTCATCCAGGGCTTTGTCATAGATCGGCTTTTCATCCACTGTCTCTGTAAAATCAATGACATTAAAATCACCTTTGGAATTGTATAATACCTGCAGTTCCTTTCTTGTTTTCAGATACTCTGTAAGGAGCTCAAAGGTTTTCTCATGTCCATCCATTTTTTTGAGCCCGTAATAGATCGCCTGGATCAGCGCTTTCAGAGTGATATCCTTCAGGACCAGAAAGGAGAGCTCCTCGGAGATCCCTTCTCCTTCAAATTTTGCCGAGACCAGAATTTCATTATTTTTCATAAATATATCCCCTATTGTTCCTTCTCTGTATTTTTCTTAAAAAGTCCTTCCAGCACAGCGCGCCCGTCCGGTATCTCCACCGCCGCGCGCGGAGAGATCTCCACTCTGACATCCGGGATACGGACCTGCCTTACAGCCGCGCTTTTCACCTCGGGAGGCTCTGCCTTTTTCACCCGGACCGGCTGTAACGGATTCAGCGCCGGCACTTTTACCTCTGCCCTTTCCAAGGGGCGGACATGGATTTGCGGCGCCCGGAAGTTCCTTGCTGCCACACTTGGTTTTCCAATCACCGGCAGCCCTTCCGGGCGGACTTCCGGCTGTATAAACGATACACTTTTTGTCTCCGGCACATGGATGGCCGGCGTCTTCGGCGGCTGTATCTTAATTTCTCCAAATCCTCCGATCTCACGCACCCGCGGTTTTTGTACAGCAGGCAGGTCGGACAGATTTATCTCCGGCATTACTGCCGGTTCAGGCGCCCTTACCTTCAACTCTGCCGGGACGTCCGGAAGCTTCAGCTCTCTCTGATTTGCAGGGATACGCACATCCGGGAAGACCGGCCGCGGCACGTCTACATCCGGAAGGCCGGCCGCGGACTTCCGAAAGTCTGCCGGGAGGTTTTCCGGCAGCGCGGCCATCTTCGGCGGCTTCGGCGCAGTGATCGATATATGGGCAGATAGATTCTCCATACGGATCTGCCGGGGCGCATTTAAGGGTGCCTGCCTGGTTTCCGGTAATTCCGCGTGTACTTTATCGAATTCTCTGATCGAAAGTTCGACCTTTGAAGGCTTGGGAACAGCAGGCAGGGCAGGCACCGGATTATCAATCTTACGGAGCTCCCTGCTTACTGCTGTATCTACACTTACAGCCGGCATTTCCGGCTTAAGGGCCACATCCATCTTGTGAAAACGAAGCTGTACCTCCGGCTTTGCCGCAGGGTCCTGCAGCTTTACTTGATACTCGCGCTGATGGTATGGCGCAATGTCCGGGGGGCCCGGCGGAGCAGTAAAATCCAGCTTCGGCCGGAACGGTTTGATCTCTGCGTCCTCATATCTTTCTATCTGTTCAACAAAAGCAGCACGCTTTTGATAGATGTCAAGTTCTCTCTCATATTGCTCTCTCTGCTGCCCGGTAAGCAGCGATAATTCTTCGTCTTTTAATATCCGAAAGGCCATGGATAAGCCCCCTCTCCTGTCCTAATACAGCCCGCCCATATTGCATTTTCGCATGGGCGGGCTGCTCTTGTTCTGTCTGTTCAATTAACTTCCACTGATGCTGTCTGCGATCTGCTGGTCAACGTCAACAAAATTCGTCCTGTTTGCTTCCAGCAGAGTGGACATTCCCTCTACTGCGCTCGGAAGGCTCTCCTCCACAAATGTCTTTACATCTGTATTGATAAAGTTCTGTAATGCGTCCTTTGCCTCGCCCTCCATCTCTGCGATCGCATTGTTCAGATCCGCGATAAAATTCTCGCCCAGTGTCTTATACTCATCTGAGATAGTCTTAATATTACTTACAGCGCTTTCCACTGCTGCATTTACGATTCTACAACCAGCCATTTTTATCCTCCTATTCCTTTCCGTTCCTTACGCTTTCTACTTTCTGTTGCCTTCGCCAAGCTGATCATCCAGGCCATTTTCCGCAGGAATCGCCTTCAATGTCCCCTCGCAGATCTGGTACAGGGCGTCAAGCAGTTTCGTCAATCCTTCTCCCGCGGCAGGTTCGATTTTATCCGTGTAGAAAAACTGGAATCCCTCTGCCGCGCTCCCGCTGAAATTCGCCGGGATCAGTCCTGCCACCTCATCGCTTAAGCGGGTGTAAAGATTGCTTGTCTGTGTCCTGTACTCGTCAATGATGCTCATCGCGTTTGTCATCATCTCCGGAGTAATGTTTACTGTGCCTGTACTTCCCATTGCCATAGTGAAATCCTCCCTTTTTTACATTTTTATGCTCTGATTGAGTTCTTCGTATTTGATAAAGATACTTTTATAATACCCTGTCCCGATAATCTCTGTCAATGTATCTGAAGTATGCTGGACCACCAGCAGCAGATCTTCGATGGGCTGAATGAGCACATCCTCTGCAGTCAGTTCCAGCTGCCTGCCCGCCGGGGTATCCAGCGCTGTTGTCAGGTCATGGTACATCTGCTTCAGCCTGCTCTTTAATTTTTCAGTCCGCAACGCAAGATCCTTCATATCCTGTGAAGCTGTGCTAAATGCACTGTCATCCAGGATAATGTCTTGAGAAAGCGTCATAGAACATCACCCCCTCCTTTCGCTTCCCGGATCTTCTGCAGCAACGGCTGCCTTATGTCTTTATTTAAGAGACTGCACATTTGTTCTGCCTCATCATATCTCTCAAGGTCAATAGACGCCTGTATCCGATAAGAGACAGCCATCATGTCTGTGGGATCTTTGATCATAGCGTTTCGGAAGAATTTTATGATCTCTTCGTACTTTGACGCCGCGTCCGGCATCCCCAGTTCTTTCATGGCGTTCGCCTCTGTATATTTTCCCATATACCTGTGCTGCAGGCTTTCACTGGTCTGCAGCTTGCGGGCATATTCTATAACCTTCTCAAAATCTTGTTTCAGGGTAAATGCCCCGACATACAGACGGTTAATCTGGTCGATAAGATCCGGGGTGTACTGCGCTTCCTGTCCATCCAGGCGGTAAGCCGCTTCTTCCTCCTGCGGCTCGTCCGGGATCTCTGTGAGGTATTCCCGGTTCCCGTCCTCGTCCGGCTCCACGCTTTGGACAAGGTCTTCCAGCCCGTATTCGCCCAGCTCCTCTTCAATCCTCATGCGGTCTTCCGCAATCATGTCCTCCACATCATAATCCGAAAGCTCATGTATCTCCGACCGGATCTCCATGACTTCAAATCCGTTGTTGTAAGCATCTGCCGGATTCCTGGCAGCATTCAGACAGGCGATCGTCCTGTCCGCATCTTCCAGCTGCAGGTGAATCTCAGCCGCGTTAATATAGCTTTCAATGACCTCTTTTACTACAGGCTTGAGCGTCTTTAAGCTTTTGTCAATGATCGTAAGAGCGGTTGTGAAGTGGGCACGATCGGAATCCTGCCGATACTTCTCCAGTTCTAATGTTATGCGGTCCGCATAGTAATCTGCCGACGGCCCGGCATATTTCTCTGCCATCTGCAGTTCCTTTTCCGCGGTCTCCAGGCGCTTCGCCTGAATCAGCAGCTTAAATGCGATCTGGTATCCCTTATACTCCGAGGGAGCGATCATCTTAATCTGGTTGGCTGTATGTAACCCATTGCGGATATCATTCTTGATGCCATATATCACTGCTTTACGCTGCATGATATCCAGATCCACGCCTAAGAGTTGTTCTGCTTTGCTCAGATTGACAAGCGCATCGTCGTATCTCCCGATGTCAAAGCAGATAATTCCAAGCACATTATATAATTGAACCAAGTTCTCCGGAACGCATCCCAGCTCTTCTGCCCTGGCGAAAGAGTTCATGGCATTTACCGTCTGGTCTGCCGTTGCCTGGGCAAATCCCAGATCATAATACCTGTTTCCATTCGCCCCGTCGCACTTCACTGCCTGGCTATAATTTTTGATCGCTTCATCATAGCGCGCCAGCGACATACATGCATTGCCCGCGCACTTATAAGCGTCCGGGTTCCTTGGTTCCAGCGCGATTGCCCTTTTTGCCAGATTTAGAGCAGTTTCGTTTTCCTGATTCAAGAACGCCAGACGTGAATCAGCGATCAGATCTTTTGCTTCCATGTCATTCCTCCTTAATAAATCGATAATTTAATCCATCAGCTGTAAGCACCATAATTCCTGCTGCGAAGATTGCCTACTAAATTTCAGTAGATATAATTCTATATGTTGGTTCACACATAGAAATTATGTCTACAACATCCTGTTCAGTAACAATACAGTAATGAGTAAGATCAGTTTCTGAATAAAAAATAGGCTTCGCCTATTCAACTCCCCTGCCCCTCAATCATGAGGGGTTAGGGGTTCCCTTTTGTTACTTTTTCTTGCATAATGGACTTATGAATATCTTACAAAGAATCTTTGCAGACCATTATGAAGAAATTAAATATACTCTTCATCCCAGAAAAACTGAGATGGAAAATATTGATAAGATGATCAACTGCGGTGATCCCTCATTTGGCGGCGCCATGTACTCCTGCCCTCACTGCGGTAATTTCAAGTTTGTTCCCTTTCGCTGTCACAGCCGCTTTTGTCCTACCTGCGGAAACAAATATGCTATGGAACGCACTGCCAGTATGTCTTTTAAGCTCATCAGTGTTCAACACCGCCATTGCGTTTTTACCATTGATGAAAATCTCCGCGACTTCTTCCTTCAGGACCGTTCCCTCCTCAACTGTCTCTTTCATTCCGTCTCCAGTGTCATATCCCGCATGTTTTTCAATCTGAACCATGCCAAAAACTTCACTCCCGGATATATCATGGTCCTCCACACTTTTGGCAGGGATCTCAAATGGAATCCTCACATCCACTGCATCCTTTCCGAAGGTGGTTACAGTGATGACGGCTTCTGGCGCCATGTAAAACATTTTAACTACAACTATCTCCGTAATGCGTTCCGCACTGCTCTTCTCAATGAACTGGAAGGCAGGATTGGCCCTTCTTTTAAAAAAGTAAAAGCGAAATGTTACAGTCAACACAAACATGGCTTCTATGTCTATGCCAAACCCAATCTTTGCGATCCGAAAGTAGTTACAAAATACATTGGCCGCTATCTTGGCAGGCCCGTCATAGCCACATCCAGGATTGATCGGTACGATGGAGATACCGTTACTTTCCACTATAACCGCCACGAAGATGAGCAGTATGTGGAAGAGACTTTACCTGCCATAGATTTCATCAAACGTCTCATCCGTCACATTCCGGAAAAATATTTTAAAATGATCCGCTATGGTGGTCTGTATGCAAGACACCGTAAGATTGATTCAAAACTGCACCGTGTCATTTCCAAAGAAAAACACAGGATATACCGCAGTTTCACTCAATGGAGGACGTCTATTTTCCTTTCCTTCGGTTATGATCCTCTGTATTGTCCTGAATGTAATCACAAAATGGAGTTCCTGGAACTCTATTACAACCATAAGCGCGTATCCCTCGAAGAAATGTACGAGAAAGTCATGTCCAAATCTCGTGGAATGCGTTCCTCTGCATAGTACTGTTATGATATAATCCTCTCAAAGGAGGATGCTTGCCATGAAACCAGATATCGAGGAACTGCGCAAAAAATACATAGAAAATCCACCGGAAGGAATGACGTCCGAGGACATTCGCCATATGAGCGAGGATGACCTTCTGGATATGGATTATTTTCTTAATGAAGACGATCCTTTTGACGATTTGTTTGGAGAAGAAGGTTTTTATATCTTCTAACCTGACCATCGTCTTATTGTCATTCCCATGCACGTGTTTACCAAGCTCGAGTTTGGTGAATACGTGTTCCTTTTGCTTTCTAGAAAAATCGAAATTTCCTATAAAGTAAAAACCACCTGATTCTATTAGTATCCATTTTATTAATAATGAATTCTCAACCTTATAAACAGGATTTTTTCTAAAGTAAAGCTTATCGTTATACTTTTCTTGTGCAATCGACCATGACATCATTCTCGTTCCCTGCTCCGAATACATATAATTAAGTATAATTCCAGAAAAAATTATCTCCAATGTCATATCGTCACAATTTATTACAAATTTTAAATCCTCGCCTTCTATTATTTCTGTATAATTAGCACTGCTAAAAGTTATATTTTCCGGATTCCAGATAATATACTCTTCATTCCTCTTCAGCTGCATATAAAAATCATTTTTATTCATAAATTCTCCTTTAACTCATATCGAAATTCCAATCCTCTACGATTAAGTGGGTTACGAACTTCTAATGTAGGTTTACCATATGAACTGCCCGGACGAACAGTTGCAACAAAACCATTATCAATATTGCCTGTTTTACCTGTCCCCCATGGGGTTGAAATAGATTTTACATCGGTTGGATGTAATGTTTCAAAATCTTTTAGAGCTGTATTAAAGTCTCCGTCAACAATTATATTTGCCTTCCTCCTATGTAATAACATCCCCAAACGCAGTAACCAAAACAGGAATGGAGACATTACCCCCTGAAATAGGAGTCCTTTAAGATATCCATCAAGACTTGCGGGATTTTTCCGCTGTATTTCCGGATACAATTCTCGTCAACTTTACCAGAATACACAAAATCGTTAAGCATTTCAAATTTCATAGTCTTTTCTTTCTAAAAATCTCAACCCAATAGTTAATCTCCAACTATATTCCATACATCTCTGAAAATTCCAGTGTTGCCACTTAATTGGAACTCGCATTATGCCTCATCATTGTAATAATCTTCTTTTGCAAATAAAATACTCTCCATTTCACCAGCAGAAGCATAAATTCCTATCGATTTTGAAAAACTAATTAATCCTTCATCGTCTTGCTCAAAATCTCCAATCGCTTTTTTTGCCGTTTCAAAGTCAGTTGGAAAAATGAGTAATCCATTTACATATACTTCAGCTTCATCAAAAATTTCAATCGCTTCACATTCATTATTTTCGTCATAAAACACATGACAAAATCCGAAGTCATCTGTCGTATTGATATCATCATCAAATTTATAAAATTCTGTTGCTGCTCCCAATAAACTTCTAACTTTTTCTCTATTCATTCCAAATTTAACTTCATTAACTCCAACTGTCGGCACTGCATCGAATCTCATAGTTTTCCATTCCTTTTGAATTCATGATCAACATCCTGGTTATTGGTCCAAACACAAATTAAAAGATCCCCATTTCTTCCAGTTGTTCTGCATCCTTCAAATTACTGATGATATCCGTAAATTTCTCTGCAACAAATTCCATTTCATCATAAACATTTTCTTGAAGATCCTCGTGATAATATCCTGTAGGCGTCCTTAAACAAATCTGCCCATAAGTATCTGCTCCGGAATCGCAGTTCAGTACCACTGTGCAGCCACAACTATCTAGAATGGGCAGGTGATATTTCTCAATCATCTTTTCCTCACAACAATTTTTATATATTAATGGTATATTATCAGAAGTAAACCATTCTGATATTTCTAACGCATTTTCTTCATCAATAACATAATATTTTCTTACCGTTGAATCAAACTCTCCCTTTTCCAAAAAATTCAGATATTCTTGTGGGATCTGGTAACCAAATTCTTGTTCTGCCCACGCCATAAAAATTTTCAAATTCTCTATATTTTTTATATATTTTCTCAAGTTCTTCTCCGTTAAAATCAATACCGTATTTGTCCTTTACAATGACTGTTAAATATTTTTCATAACACGCCTCTAAAAAGGTCAATCCTTCTGTTGTGATCATCTCTTCTATACTGCTGCTGTCTTTTATATCATTTTCTCCAACAAATTCAAAAAATTTGCTAAACATATTACATTAGTTTCCTATTTCGAATTTGAAAAACTCCTATAAAACTCAGCATTTATTTCCAATATTTCCTTGTATGGAACTAGTTTCTTAACAGCAGTATTGATATTACACTCTTTAGCCCATAAATAAGGATAAATCAAGATTCCCTGTCCTAATTTCAAATTATTTAGCATATCTTCGCTTTTATCCCAAAGAAAGCTTGAGTAAAAACCGCTTAAATTTTCGCTTAGCACCCACTTTACAAACTCATTATAATTCATTTCTAAATCTTCCCATTCCAAAGTGTCCGGCGCAAAATAATGAATGGTCCCTTTGGTAGAGAAAAAACCGCCAAAAGCATCATACGCCACAATATAATTTTTCTCACCAAAGGCTCTTTCTACTTCCAAATTAAATGAAAAAATATTTTCATACAAACTTTTTCCAGACCCTAATAATCTCAAATATTTATTTATCACAATAGAATCTGTATTATTTACAATAGCCTCCATAATTGTATTATATTTATCAGTTACATTATCCTTCTCAAAAATTTCTATGCTATTTGTTGAGTTCAAGAACTCATTTTTCACACTACTCCAATTCATATAAATTCTCCTCTAATCAGTGATCTCGAACGTTATTTTTGCACCGTCAGGTTGTCCATCAGCAATTGCATCTTCAATATGTTTAGCAGACTCAGGATATCGACTTTTCGATACTGTCACAGTACAGTCATTATGTACCAGTATACAATTTCCTCCTTCATGATATATGTGGAAATCCTTAACCTGGAAACTATACACTGTTTCCGGCTCATCCAGGTATTCCGTCCATGTATTTTCAACCACGAGTATATTTCCATGTACATCAATCAGAGGATCTCCAATCAAAAGTCTGCCTGCATCTACAAATCCGCGCTCCTTCACATAGAAGAGGGGTGGCGTTTTCAATAATAACCTGCATTAGTCTCCTTTTGATACTGTAAAAATACTTTCATCTTTTTCATTCAGTATTTCGTTTATTTCGTCCCCATTAAATATAACAATATATTCATATGGCAAAACTAACACTTTTATCAAAGATAACCTCTTTTGCAATAGCTGGTATGCATAAACCGTTTCATAGTCTTTAGCCTCAATGGTTTGAAATATTCCATCTGATTTTTCTTCTATCGCTTCAATACACCATCCTGATACGTCTTTTCCCAAATCAGAATATCTCTGCAGACTTATAGTTGGATATTCTAATACGTTTTTGGCAATCACAATTTCGTCATCAAATCTTGTGGTCACTCCATCAATCCCCAGATAATTTAATAATTCCGTCTGCTCAAACAAAACCCATAGAGCAATCGTAAGATCATCTGTTGTGTTTAATAGGGGACTATTCGTATAGTCCGGCACAACAATTTTATAACCGCCGTTAATTGACTCACATATAAACACAGAAAAACCAATTTCTATTTTATAACCATCCCTTATCTTATTAGGAGGAATGGACTGTATAGCTCTGAATAGAACCTGCGCTTGTGAAATTAAAAAGTTATCTGCTTTAATACAAAACTTAATTCCATTGATAATTTTACTATGTGTTTCCATTATTTAACCTCTCCAGTATCGCTTTTTTTATAGCACTCCGGCCAATCTCATCCCTTCGAATCAACTCCATTCTCACTTCATCTGAAATTGGTCCATATTTAGAATGCCCATACCATTCACTAATAGGTTTAGCTCCTTTAGAAGCATTTGTTGCCCTCCCAAGCCCTATAAAATTTTCCGGAGTATTTGCCACATCGATTTGATCTTGTAGGCTTAACATATCAAAGCCTGGCTGCTCCGTTATTTCTTTAAGTGGCATAATATGATCCGCTTCGAGTTTTTCAACTTCATATCCATAAACTGGATCAACTTTTTTTCCAGTTTTTTTATTTATCATATCTCGTATTTTGGGAGAAGGAGATGCTTTACGTATAGCTCTATAAGCCTCACTCGCATTATGCACCAATACAAAGAGTCCACCCACATAATATGTATGGAAATCCTCAACCTGGAAGTTATACACTGTTTGCGGCTCATCCAGATATTCCGTCCGTGTATTTTCAACCACGAGTATATTTCCATGTACATCAAGCAGAAAGTCCCCAATCAAAAGCTTACCTGCATCTACAAATCCGCGCTCCTTCACATAGAAGGGATGTGTTTCTGTGGTAATGATCTCTTCCCCATTGATAACCAAATGGATCAACTTATCTGTCCGACGTATGTAAGTTTCCAGAACAGTCTTTTCGTCTGTCTCGAATGTGTCTGCGTTCGTCGAGATCACCTTGTCCCCGGCACGGATATTCTCAATCACAGTCAGGCCGGACGCCATCAGAACCATTGTTCCTGCCACAAAGCATACCGGATCAGGGGTCTTCTCATAGAATCCCTTTATACCGCCCAGGCCGAAGACCGCCAGCGCACTAGCCCCGAATTGGAACGCATTATAGAGACTGTTTGAGTGAAGCTGCTGATTAAATGCAGTAAAAGCATTATCCGGTGCGAATAGCCCTGCTCCCCATGCCAACAGGTCAAACGTCCCCATCCCAAGTGATATTGTGCCGGATATTTTTGCCAGTTTTTCAAGTCTTCCTAACGCCTCACATGTCGTCCCCAGCTTTCCTAACGCTCCCAGAGCCTCTCCTGCTCCTCCAATGCCGCCAAACAAAGCTCCTGTCAGCGCTCCCATGAAGGCTCCGTCTTCAAAGCCTTCAAAGAATGATCCCCCCGCTGCCAAACTGGAGATTCCGCCCATAAGGCCTCCTGTCACCGCTCCTGTAAGCAATCCTTTTGCAGCTCCGAGAATAATTGCCGCGAATGGTCCTCCAACACCCGTGCAGATCAGAACAACCGCGGCCACTGCTAATACAATTGTTACGACAAATTTCCAATGTTCTTTGCACCATTCCCCCGCCGCCGCAAATCCATCACAGATCTTTTCCCACAGATTCTTCTCGCAGTCTGGTTTCAGATAATTGTATTTATCATAAAACTCGTCCTTATTCCGATTGATTACTTCCGCCGCGTCACCGTCTATCCGTACCGCGTCAGCTATAAAATTATCCACATTCTGCCTGAGTGTTTCCAGGGAATCAAGTTTCTGCTCCTGGAGCTGGGTAGAACTCTGCACGGAACGAATGACATCATCCAGGTCACATACGCTCTTATTTACATTCAGCGTCTTGGACTTTAACGAAAAAAGCTCTGTCTGATAATCGCTTACACTCTTTTTTGCCCCCTCCAGCAAGGAGGACATCTGATTCATTTTGCCCGCATATAATGCAATTGTAGCCATTAAACTTTATCCCCCGCAAATACTCTGCTCCTCACACAGCTTCCTGCATCTTCCTCCTGTAATATTCCATGTCATAAGACGCATTTGTTTTTATGCGCCGCCACTCTGCCAGATCCGCCTGAGTGGAACTGATCTGGCTTTTTATATTCTGCAGCTGGTTTTCCGCTGCCCTCAGCTGCGAATTCAGATCGGAAATTTTCGCATTTAATGTATTTTTCCTTGTATTTAATGTGCTCATCACATCTGACAATGTGCTTTTCGTCCTGGCTGTCTCGTCTCCATATACTTGAGTGAGGTTCTTGCTCACTACATTGCTGGATACAGCCATGCCGATAAAATTGGCGGAAGCATCGTCTGTTTTACTCATGATTGCGGCAAACTTACTGTTCAGGCCATCTTCATGCCGAACGACCTGGACCATTTGTTCATAAGCATTTTCATGATCCTTAATGTCTGTTTTGAGCTGATTAATACGGTTAACCGTATTCTGCTGCTGTATTCTCCGATCATTCAGCTTGTTCTGACAGCTGTTAATTTCAGAACAAGCGTTATAATAACGGTTCCGTGCATTATTATAATAATATTCATAACTCATTTTCATCCCTCCGCACTGGAAACAATGACCCTGTCCAAAATGAAAGCGGGTACTTACATATCAGAAATCCCCGCATCGCCATCAGCAAATTAGCTATAATTATAATGCAATTCTTTAGTTAAATTATAAGATATATCCATTTTCGCGTCAAGTACGGGAGTCCGACAGTCAGGGTTGTTTCATGAACTATTCATGAGCAGCACTTACTTTTATAATCTTATTACATCCCCATATCGTTTCTGGTAAGCTCATCACGTAAAAAAACGCAAACTATCTCT